>JAGBBZ010000019.1 GCA_017938215.1 Eubacterium sp.
ATTTCGTGTACCTCAAAAGATCCGTTCATCCATGAATACGAGGCCAAAGGGGATGACATAGACAATCAGAACAAATGTAATTTTTGAAAAAGTGAGAAAAAACGAGTTAACAACAGAAAAACTAAGATTATTATGGGAGGTCCAACATGGATAAGATTACTCATGAGGTTCGCTTAGCGAACTGGAAAAACATTATTGAGCAATGCAACAACTTAGCGGCGTTACTTTATAGGGGAGCGGATGGTTTGATGTTTACATTATTTTTAAGAGATGACGGGTATTGTCTCACAATCTGGTCATATATTTTATTTTGAAACTGGATATTTCTATAACACCACGCATAGTATATCATATGCATTGCAGTAATCGTGCAGGAGAAGATGAAAATGAAAAAAATTGCGTTGATCAATGATTTGTCTGGTTTCGGGAAATGCTCCCTCACGGCGGCGATTCCGGTTATCTCTGTGATGGGGATACAGGCGTGTCCGCTTCCTACGGCAGTGTTGTCGTCGCAGACTGGATTTAAAGAATATTTCTGTGATGATTTCACGGACCGAATGAAGGATATCACTGACCAGTGGAAAAAATTGGATGTGAATTTTGATGGGATTTACTCCGGATATTTGGCGGATTCCCTACAGATCGAAAAGGTGCTATACTTTTTAGAGCAGTTTCAGAAGAAAGATACATTGTATCTGGCGGATCCGGTTATGGCAGATCATGGGAAGCCATACGGTATGTTTACCGAAAAATTTCTGCAGGGCATGAAAGTGCTGACGCGGAAGGCAAATGTGTTGACACCGAATTTGACAGAGCTGTGCTTGCTGGCAGACGAGGATTATGAAAAAATGATCGGACATTGTCAGGAGGAAGATTACATCGCAAGAATTCAAAGTGTAAGTGAAAAACTTCTGGCTAAGGCAGAAGGGAAGCAGACCATCGTGGTAACTGGTATTCTACGAAAAAAGACAGGGCAGGAGTACGTTGGTAATCTTGCTGTTTCGGCAGAAGAAAGTTTTCATATTGAGAATCCATATACAGGAATGGGATTTTCGGGAACAGGAGATTTGTTTGCATCGGTTATTTGTGGTTCGCTGGTAAAGGGGTTGTCCATACGTGAGGCGATGGAAAAAGCGACATACTTTTTACAAGAAGCGATAGAGGAGGCCTCCAAGGAAAACGTCTCACCGTGCCATGGAGTGCATTTTGAAAAATATTTGTCTCGATTGTTATAGGAGGATTGTTATGCGTACACAGACAGTAGCAAAAGTAGGGAATAGAAAAGAGACAGCAAAGGACTCCAACGTTCGATATCTTGCCATGACGGGAATTATGGCAGCGTTGATTACCGTTATGACAGCGTACATTTGCCACGTCCCAGTAGGTGTAAATGGTGGCTATATTCACTTTGGTGATTCCTTGATTTATCTTGCGGCCACATTACTTCCCACCCCATACGCCTTGGCGGCAGCGGCGATCGGCGGTGGTATGGCGGATTTGCTGACAGCACCCATGTGGGCACCGGCTACGATTATCATAAAGATGTTAATTACGATACCATTTACCAATAAATCCACGAAGATTGTCACAACCCGCAATGTGATTGCCACAGTGATAGCGTACTTTATTTCGGGATTTGGTTATTTCTTGGCTGGATATCTTTTGACGGGAACATGGTCCGTATTGTTGGTGTCCATGTCTCAGAGTTTGATACAGTCCAGTGGTAGCGCAGTCTTTTTTGTTATATTAGGAAGGGCCTTAGATAAGGCGCAAGTGAAAAATAAGTTTTTTAAGTAAGAGAGGAGAAAATCATGGCAGACATTTTATACACATATAAAAATCAGGTATATGCAAACATTACGAATCGTTGCGACTGCAATTGTCAGTTTTGTATTCGTTCCCACAGGGATAGCGTAGGTGAAGCAGAGAATCTGTGGTTTACAAAAGAGCCTACACTAGAGGAAATCAAAGCGGCTATGGATGCCTTTGACTTTACTGGATATGATGAGCTGGTATACTGTGGCTATGGAGAGCCTACTTGTGCGTTGGAAAATCTTCTTGTTACTGCAGCTTATGCCAAAGAAAAATATGGTATCAAGGTACGCTTGAATACAAATGGTTTGGCAAATTTATACCACAAGCGAAATATCATACCAGAGCTTGCGAAAGTGGTGGATCGGGTGTCCATTAGCTTGAACGCGCCGACTGCTGAGAGGTACCAAGAGGTTACAAGACCGCAGTTTGAGAATGCATTTCCAGCGATGTTGGAATTTGCTTCCTTGGCAAATGAAGTATTTGAGCATACCCAACTTTCCATTGTGGATGTGCTTTCGGAAGAGGATATCAAAGCATGTCAGAAGATCGCCGATGATCGTGGGATTTATTTGAAGATTCGAAAGTTTTCATAAGAATGTGAATGATATAAGATATGAGAGGCTGATGCAATTGATTGGTTGCGTCAGTCTTTCTTTATGTTATAATAGAAACATATTATTTGTGGAGAAAAGAAGGGAGAAATACGATGACTTACGAAGAAATAAAAACCAATCCAGAAGTTCTGGCATTTATGAAAAAAGGAAATGAAAATCTAGGGACGCTGGGGTACACCGACCATTCTGAGGCGCATTGTGGTCTGGTGGCAGAACAAGCAGGGCGAATATTGGAAACCTTTGGTTACTCGGAGCATGAAGTGGAATTGGCAAAGATCGCAGGATTTCTTCATGATATCGGAAATGGAGTAAACCGCAAGCACCATGCAGAATACGGTTCACTTCTTGCCAACGATATTTTGCGGCAGACAGATATTTCGTTGGAAGATCGCGTGCAGATCGTGTCAGCCATTGCCAACCACGATGAGTCCACGGGAACGGCAGTGGATGTGGTGTCAGCAGCGCTAATTATCGCGGACAAGACCGATGTTCGTCGAAATCGTGTGCGAACGAAAGATAAGTCCAAGTTTGACATCCATGACCGTGTGAATTATGCGGTAGAAGGGGCGAATTTGAAAATTGATATGGAGAAAAAGGTTATTGCATTGAATCTGCAGATAGATGAAGATATCTGTACCATGTATGACTACTTTGAAATCTTCCTGGGACGTATGGTGATGTGTCGTCGTGCAGCGGAGGTGTTTGGCGCGAAGTTTAAGCTGAGTGCCAATGGAAGCAAGGTGCTGTAGAGGACAGCGCAAAAAATGAGTAATATTCAGCCATAACAGATTAGAAAGATTTTTTTAGGAAATATATAATGGGGAAAATGCTTACATTTAGAAAGGGAGATGGAAATGGATAATTTTAATTTTTACAGTCCTACGGAATTTGTATTCGGTAAGGGAAAAGAAAATGAGTGTGGAGAATATGTGAAAAAATACGGCGGAAGTCGCGTATTGATTCATTATGGTTCTGGCTCGGCTGAGCGCTCCGGCCTTTTGGACCGAGTAAAGGCGTCATTGGAAAACAGCGGCATTTCTTATGTGACTTTGGGTGGTGTGCAACCAAATCCAAGAGACACTCTTATCTATGAAGGAATCAAAATTTGTCGTGAGGAAAATGTGGATTTCATTCTTTCGGTGGGCGGTGGTTCTTGTATCGATTCCTCCAAAGGAATTGCCTTGGGTGTGCCATACGACGGCGATTTTTGGGATTTCTACGGAACGGGAAAACCAGTGGAGAAAGCGTTGCCAATCGGTACCGTGCTTACCATTGCGGCAGCAGGAAGCGAGGGCTCCGGTGCATCGGTGGTGACGAAAGAAGAGGGAATGCTGAAGCGAGATGTGGGTTCGGATTTGTTGCGTCCGCGCTTTTCTGTGTTGAATCCGGAATTAACTCAGACATTGCCGGCGTATCAGACCGCTTGCGGTGCTACGGATATTATGGCACATGTATTTGAACGATATTTTACCAATACAAAAGAGGTGGAGATTACCGATCGACTTTGTGAGGCGATTTTGGTGACCATGATCAAAGAGACGCCACGAGTAATCGAAGATCCGAACAACTATGAGGCGCGCGCCAATATTATGTGGGCAGGAACGGTGGCTCATAACGATATTGTCGGTGTGGGAAGAAGTCAGGATTGGAACAGCCACGGCATCGAGCATGAGCTTTCCGGCCTGTACGACTGTGCTCATGGTGCTGGACTTGCTGTTATTATGCCGGCGTGGATGGAGTTTGTATACAAGCATGATGTGATGCGATTTGCTCAGATGGCAGTGCGTGTGTGGGGATGTCAGATGAACTTTGAGTGTCCGGAAGAAACCGCGAAAAAAGGTATCGCATGTTTCCGTAAATTCTTACATGAAATCGGTATGCCAATTAACTTTGAAGAACTAGGTGCCAAGGAAGAGGATATCCCGGTTCTTGTGGAGAAATTTGGTCTGGGGGATGGCAAGACAGGTGGATTCGTCTCCCTTTCCTCGGAGGATGTAGCGAAGATTTATGGCATCGCGGCAAAGGCTGAGATGTAGGAGGAGGGTATTTTGAAGGTACTTATTATCGGTGGAACGGGGACGATAAGCACAGCAGTAACTCGTCTCTTGGCAAAAACAAAGCATGAAGTGGTATTATTGAATCGTGGGTCAAAAAGGGAAGAAGTTCCTGAAAATGTATCCATTATTCCGTGTGATATCAATAACGAGACCGACGCGGTGGCTGCGTTAGATGGTATGCGTTTTGATGTTGTGTGCGAGTTTATCGGATTTGAAGTGGGGCAATTGGAGCGGGACTATCGACTTTTTGCCGGTAAGACGAAGCAGTTTATCTATATTAGTTCTGCGTCGGCGTATCAAAAACCCCTTTCGGATTACAAGGTGACTGAGGGGACGCCGTTGGCGAATCCCCATTGGGAGTATTCCAGAAACAAAATTGCCTGTGAGGAATTTTTGATGAAGATGTATCGGGAAAATGGATTCCCGGTGACAATCGTGCGGCCAAGTCATACCTATGATCATCGTTCGGTACCGTTAGGGGTACACGGAGACAAGGGAAGCTGGCAAGTGCTGAAACGAATGCTGGAAGGAAAGCCAGTGATTATCCATGGCGATGGTACTTCCTTGTGGACCGTGACTCACAACAGCGATTTTGCCAAAGCCTTTGTGGGCTTGATGGGAAATGTTCATGCCATCGGCGAGACCTATCACATTACATCGGATGAGACATTGACTTGGAATCAGATTTATAAAATTGTGGCAGATTGCCTTGGGGTGGAACTAAAACCGTATTACGTGCCATCGGATTTCCTGTCGGCTCTTGGAAAATATGACTTTGAGGGAAGTTTGATTGGGGACAAGGCAAGTTCGGTTGTGTTTGACAATTCCAAGATCAAACGTGCTGTTCCGGGTTACGTGGCGACGGTGCGATTTGATACAGGGGCTCGGGAAACCATCGAGTACATCTTGCAACACGAAGAATGTCAGGTGGAAGACGCTGAATTTGACCAGTGGTGTGATTGCGTGATCGCAGCGATGGAAAAAGCGAAGCAGGAGGTTTTGAACCATGGTTGATGTGAAGGGAAGATGGGCATTGATTACCGGTGCTAGCAGAGGTATCGGCTACCAGGCGGCGAAGTTTATGGCGCAGCAAGGATGCAATCTGGTGCTTCACAGCCGGGAAGAAAGCCACTGCCACAAGGTGTTACAGGAAGTGCAGGAAATGGGCGTGGAGGCATATGTTGTATCGGCGGAACTTTCGGAAGCTGTCGAAGTAGAAAAAATGCTGGCTTTTATCGATGAGAAAGGAACCATCATCGACATTGTATTAAATAATGCAGGAGTTCAAGTGGCATATCGAGATGAGTATTTACAAACGCCGATGTCGGACTATGACCTAAGTTTCCGAATTAATACCATGGCACCGATGATGATATGCTATCACTATTTGCCCAAAATGGTAGAGCGGGGATTTGGCCGAATTGTGAATACTTCCAGTGGAATTATGTTGGATCCGCAGCAGGCGGGATACTCTGCCAGCAAAGCAGCCTTGGATAAAGTGACCATTGATCTTGGTTCCAAATACGAAGGAACCGATGTGATGATTAATCTGGCAGACCCGGGCTGGTGTCGCACGGATCTTGGCAGCGAGAAGGCACCCAATGCACCAGAGAGCGCCATACCGGGAGTGGTTGTAGGCGTATTTGTGGACGATAAGAAATCAGGACGATGGTTTGCTGCGTCGGATTTTCATGGTCTTTCTATCGAAGAGGCGGTGGAGAAGGCAGAGAAAGAGATAAAAAGTCCGTATTAAGAAATAAGAGACTATGGAAATTGAGAAATATGTCTCGATTCCCATAGTCTCCTTTGCTAGTGTGGATCTACTCCATGCGGAGCTGGTCAAAGTGTTCCACAATCCATTTTGTCATTTTAATGTTGGTTTCAAAAATATCCTTGTATTTGTCCTGCTCAGCGAACCATGCCACGCTTACAAGCTGGTTCGAAAGTATGACGTACGGAATTGCGGTACGTTCATCCTGACTTAATGTTGCGACACTGTCGTAACCATAGATGATGTTTTGATAAATCTCAATCCATTGTTCCAATTTGTCCGCATTACCCTCAGAAAAACTCTCGGACAAAATAGCAGTTGCTGCGTAGCATGGGTCAAAGATTCGAAGATTTCGCTCAGACAATTCAAAATCAATAAAGCCCCATTTGTCCTTGTTTAAGATAATGTTTCCCGGATTTGGATCACGATGAATGATCTGCGTTGGCAATGTTTCAAAGCGTTTGCCGAAATTGTCTGTGTAATCCTTGCAAAGTTCGTCGGAAAGGCCAAGTAGTTCCTTGGTTTTTGGGATTGCCCAATTCACAACGCTTTCGTAAAGATTGGTATCGTTTACAAGGGCATCCGCATTTTTAAGTGCTTCATGAAGCTGGCCGATGATTTCACCCACAAATCTTGCCTTAGTTTTGTAATCACCTTCGTACATATCGCGTGTTACGATTTCGCTACCTTCCAAGCGATTGGTGAGGCAAAAATATAGTTCGCCATCATGGATATAGTCTTCATTATCCGTCGTTTTAATCGGTGTAGCTGCGTATAATCCTACATTTTCTAGAGATTTTGAAAGCTGAATGTGATTGGTAAGCTTTCCTAAGTTGGCTGTAAATTTAATGATAAATTCATCACCAACGTAATATGCGTTGTCGTTTCGGTTTCCGCTACCCTTGTAATAGACATCGGAAATTGACTCATTTTCCAAGTTCCAGTGTTTCAAAATCTCTGCAATTTTTTTATGTGATAACATAATATGTTCCTCCTCTAATAAATGAATTTGATAGGGTTTTTTGACATTGTAATGTTTTAAAAATGCCGAAGGGGTACAACCAAATTCCCTCTTGAACGCCCGATAAAAACCTGCGTAGGTGTCAAAGCCATATTCCAATGCTACATCAACCATTTTGCGTCCGCAGCGAATCTCATAAATTGCGTGAATTAACTTCCGGTGAGTGATGTATTGGAAAACAGGCATCCCGGTGGCGGATTGAAATAATCGATAATAATGAAAGAGCGAAAATCCTGCCATGTCGGATAACTCCTGCGCTGCTATTTCTGTTTTTAAATTGGATTCGATATAATCAATGCTTTCTTGAATGATTTCTCGATTGTTCATTTTGGCACCTTCTTTCTGGTTGTTTTGTAGCTACACGTATATCATAACACAAAGTTTGGGAAAAACCTTTCCTATTTTGCTTTATTTATGAGGCAATAATTTGCACAAAATTTTGCATACTAATTCATAAAGATAAGAAGGAGATGAACGGCCAGATATCGATAGCATCTATATGGCAGTGTGTCAAGCCTATACGGGAAGTGGTGGTTGGCCTACCACGATTTTTTTGACGCCGGCTCAAAAGCCCTTTTTTGCTGGAACGTATTTTCCGAAAACCACTCGCTATGGTCATGCTGGTTTGCTGGAATTGCTTTTGACAATTCAGGAAAAATGGAACCGCCGATGCAAATAACAGTGGTTGTAAAGGATAAAAAAGAGCTGGAAAATCCGACGAAGGAGTATCCGTTTAAAGGGGATAAGACTACATTTTATGTATGTCAGGGACATGTGTGCAAGCCACCCACCAATGAGCTAGGAGAGGTATGAAACACCGTACAATATCTTGTGTACAAATGAGATAAAGAAAGGTATAATTAGAATAGTTGGGGGAGGATTTTGATAAAAAGGAGAGGATACATATGTTACGTGCAATTACGAAAGCAATTTGCGAAGATAATGATGAGGTAATGCGAGAGGTGGAAAGTTGTCTGGCAGATCCAGAAGGGTATTTCGAAAGTCATCAGAACCAATTTGACGAAAGGGGCATCGAGGAGTATGAGGAGATCGAAGAGGAAATCTCATGGCTTGCTATGGTGGATGCCTTAGAAAATAATGGTTATGCCTGTGAGGTGGACTGGTCAGCAGGGGTGGAAGATTTTCTGTATTTGCTGGGAGAGTTAAAAGGAGTACAGATGAAAGAACTTCCCCTCGATGAAGAGTGGTTTGACGAAGAGGGAGATGTGTCCGAATGGTGCGAAATCTTGGATGCGAAATGGGCACCAGAAGGCTTTGCGGTGTTAGCAATCGATATCGATAGTGATAGTTATGTATTATTCCCATATGAGTTGGATCTGGTGGACGAGTTATGTGAAATGGCAGAGGCGATTGATCAGCGGATTGATTTCGGAAAAAATATGTAAAGGAGAGGTATCAAAAATGGTTACCAAAAAATTTCAAGACATTGAACTTTCTATGTTAGGTATGGGTGCTATGCGCTTGCCGACCGTAGAAGGAGATTACGAGAAAATTGATGAGGCTGCTACAGCGGAAATGGTGGATTATGCTATGAAGCAGGGAATCAATTACTATGACACAGCGTTTGGCTACCATGGTGGTCAGTCCGAGATTGTCATGGGAAAGATTCTGAATCAATATCCGCGTGATAGCTATTATTTTGCCACGAAGTTTCCAGGCTATGATTTAAGTAATATGGATAAGGTCGAGGAAATCTTTGAAAAGCAGTTGGAAAAGACAGGAATGGAATATTTTGATTTTTATTTGTTCCATTGTTTATCGGATCAAAATATCGATGCTTATTTGGATCCGAAATACGGAATTTATGATTATCTGATGAAGCAGAAAAAGAACGGTAGAATCAAGCATCTTGGTGTTTCTGTTCACGCGGATTATGATATTTTTAAGCGCTTCTTAGAAGCTTATGGAGAGGATATCGAATTTTGTCAGTTGCAGATTAATTACGTGGACTGGAAATTCCAAGAGGCGAATAAAAAAGTAGAACTTTTGAAAGAATACGGAATTCCGGTATGGGTGATGGAGCCGCTTCGTGGTGGAAAGCTTGCTACAGTGTCAGATGAATACGCAAGTCGTTTGCAGAAACTTCGCCCAGAGGAAAAAGTTCCTGCGTGGGCATTCCGTTATTTGCAGAGCATCCCAGAGATTACTGTGATTTTGTCCGGAATGTCTAACTTTGAACAGATAAAAGATAACATCGAGACATTTGAGACAAATGAGCCATTAAATGAAACAGAGATGGCTTGTATTTCGGAAATTGCAGACGAGATGATCGAAATGCTTTTGCCGTGTACCTCCTGTCGTTATTGTACGGAAAAATGTCCGAAAGGATTGGAAATTCCAAGACTGCTGGAATTACATAATGAATACGTATTTTCAGGAAATAAAGAGTCGGCGTTGGAGGGCGTTATGGCATTAGATGAGGATAAGCGTCCGGATGCCTGCATAGGATGCCGCAGCTGTGAGGGCGTTTGTCCACAGCAGCTGAAAATATCCGAAGCCATCAAAGACTTCGCAGAGAAATTGAAATAGAAAGGAAGGTAATTATGAATCAACGAGTAAGAACCTATTCGGTATCAGAAATTACAACAATGACGAAGTCCATTGCCATTCTTTTTGCAGTGGCGACAGCGGTGCTTTTACCACAGGCAGTACACCAGGGAGGAAGGCTGTTTGGCGTAGGAACTGGAATTGGCGAGATGCTTTTGCCAATGCACTTTTCCATTTTGCTCCTAGGACTTTTGGCGGGACCTTATGCAGGTGCCATCGCCGGATTGGTAGCACCATTGATTAGTTTTGCCCTTACCGGAATGCCAACATCCGTCATGCTTCCATATATAACGATTGAACTTTTTTCCTATGGTATGGCAGCTGGTTTGGTAGCAGATACGAAATTGCCTACCGTGGTAAAAGTGCTGGTAGCTCAGGTGGCAGGAAGAGCTGTTCGTGCTGTATTTATTCTCTTCGGTGTGTATGCGTTGGGAAGCAATGTTCCAGTGGCAATCATTTGGACTAGCATCACAGCAGGCATCGTTGGGATTGTGTTGCAGTTGATCTTGTTGCCAATGCTTGTACGTGCTGCAGAAGCAGGAAAGTGGTTGAAATAAATGATCGAACAGGCGAAAAAAATCCTTCGAGAAAATCCATACACCTGTGTATTTGTAAAGGATGACTGGTGCTTTACCAGTATCGACCGTGGTGTGGCTCCGCTTTTGCAATGTCTGGAGCAGAACAATGTCCCGTCAGGTTTTTGTGCGGCGGACAAAGTGGTGGGAAAGGCAGCCGCATTTCTCTATGTGCTTTTGAAGGTGGACACATTGTACACCGATGTCATCAGCGAGCCGGCGCTAATTGTGTTAAAGAAATATAACATAAAAGTGGAAGCCGGGGAAGTGGTGAAAGCCATACGAAATCGTACTGACACCGGATATTGTCCTATGGAGACAGCGGTGTGGGAGATAGACAATCCCGAGGAAGCGTTGGAAGCGATAATAAAACAGCGGGAGCTTCTGAGGAAAGCACCCGCCGAGTAAATGCATGATATGAAATGATTTGCCGTCAGGAAAATGCTCTTGGCGGCGCTTTTTATTTCTTTTCTTCGATATTACAAAATGTCCATGCATGAAGGTTGATTTCCGTGACCGGGGAACCACAATATTCACAGAACTTGTCGCCCAGGGCTTTGATCGGAGCACCACAGTTTGGACAGTGGACACCGAGAACCTGCGTAGCTTGATCCTCCACCAGGTCACGATTCTGAACATAAAGTAAATCTACATTAAAACGTGTCTGGTATTTATAATCCTTGGTTCCCTCGATGATGGATCCGTTGGAATTCGTAATATAGTGATAGCATCCGATGGCAGACTGAAAAGTGATGATACAGCGTCCGTCAGTCTTTCGGTATTGGCTGATTTCGGTACGGTGAAACTGCACCTGATCAAAGTGTTCGTGTTTTCCTTCATTGGATAACATTTGCAAATGCTGGCGCAATTGCTCTTTCAATTCTTCGCCGGCATCGGTAAGACCTGCCATATCCTTTAACGTAATTGCTTGCAGATAACTGGTTAGTACATTGATGGCGCGCTCCTTCATCTCGTCGTACTGAAACTCAGGAAAGTCTTTTGTAATCCGAGGCAACATGAGACTTGTCATGGCGGACACGGACTTTGGCGTAGTGGCATATTCCTGTCGCATTTGTTCTGCTGCCTGAGTGATATTTTCGGTGCCAAATACCTGGAGGGAAAATTCTCTTGTCTTGCGGCGAATGTGTTGGACGCCAACATAGATGGAAATGATGATGGCAAGAATCAACACCAATATAATGATAAGTGGTATGTATTTCATAGGTATCTCCATTCTTTTTGTATTGTATGGTAAGTTCCATATCTATATTCATTATAACGGGGATGGTGGGAAAAGTCCACGCAAATCTTCCTTGTCTTTCTATGTGGTGAATGATAAAATGAGGAAAGAATGGAATGACAGTAGAGAGGGATTGTAAATGAAACGACATATTTTTAAAATGCTGCTGGTTGGAATGGTCATAAGCACAATGCTTGTGGGATGTGGGAAAGAGAAAAAAGACGATGTCAATGTGGAGAAAACTGAGGTTGGGGACAGTAATACGAACAAAACAGAAGAGGGCAAGGAAGAGATTCAATTTGAGCTGACTCAAGATGGAACATTGACCTTTTCAGGAAGTGGTATTCTGGATTATGATGATCGTGACATAGGTGATGACACTACCCAAAACAAAGTCAAAAGAATCGTTCTTTCAGAAGGGATAACAGGAACAGTAGAGGGGGCTTTTGCATGTTTTGATAATGTGGAAAGTATCCAATTACCAAATTCAATGACAAAGATTGGGAAAGATGCGTTTGATGGATGTGATTCTTTAAAACACATTGCATTTGGAGATAGCGTGACAGAAATTGGCGCAAGTGTATTTTCTTCCTGCGATTCATTAGAGAGTATTGTGATTCCGGATACAGTTACAACCATAGGGAAGTATGCGTTCTCAAATTGCGAAAATCTGAAAAAAATTGTATTACCGAAATCCTTAAAATCATGGAAAAAGAATGCTACGAAATGGTGTCGGAAACTAGATACCGTTGTCAATCGATCCAAGATTTCCTGTAAGCTAGATAATGACAAAGGCTATCGTATATGGAAAGTAAAAGGTAAAAAAGTGACGGCAGTTCCGAAAGGAAAGACGGCCAAAGCGTCTGGAATACAAGTTCCTATTACGTACAAGTTTCAAGGTGGAGTTCGAAGTGGCTATTTGCCAAGTTCCTATGAGTATGGAAAGCGCGTGAAAGTACCTTTGAATGTGAAGAAGAAAGGATATAAAGCGTTGTCTTGGAATTGGCAAGGAAAAGATAGCTATTCTTTTGTGACCTATGGAGTGGGTCCGAATGCGAAAAAAGTTATACTTAGACCGAATTGGTTCAAGTATAAGATAACAAATCAAGCGCCTGGGACTGCTCGTGTAAAAATCCGATATTACAATGGCTAGGGTTCTTTTTCGGATTATGAGATAAGATATTCGGAATCCAAGGATATGAAGAATGCGAAAAAGGTATGGATATACAACGCTGGAAAAGATAATGATACGATCGATATCACAGGTCTTAAGAAAGGAAAGACATATTATTTCCAATTCCGAAGTTATGTAGATGCAGAATCCCTTGCTGAGCCATGGATGGGCAAGAGAAAGATAACCATCAAAAAATAATATTAAAGGTAACTATTCAGGACCAATGTATGAAATCAATGAATCGTCGTGCTTGCACATAAGAAATATTGATTTCATACAGTAGGGTCTGAATAGTTACCTTTATAGACATTACACAAGGCGAATCGTTGGAGGAAGCGGTTCGCCTTATTTTTCTGCAAATTCCCAAAAGTTGCGAATTTCTCCAATCCGTGCTATAATAGAACAGATTATGTCTAATAGAATGGAAGGAGAGTACCCTTATGCAGACCAACGTACTCGAATATTTGGAAGAAACCGTACAGCGATTGCCGGATAAAATGGCATTCGGTGACGATGAGATTCAACTTACATTTCAGGAAGTGTATGCCCGCTCCCGCCAGGTGGCAAGCGTTCTTGTGAAGAACCAGGCGGCAAAGGAGCCGGTTGTTGTATATATGAAAAAATCACCATGCACACTGACAGCGTTCTTTGGTGTGATTTATGCCGGATGCTTTTACGTGCCCATTGATGAAGAGATGCCGAGACGACGCATGGAGTTGATTTTGGAAAATACGCAGGCAAAATATATGATTTACGACGAGAGTACCGCAGACAAGATTGAGGCACTTAATTTTCAGGGAACTACCATATCCTACGAGGAGTGTTTGCAAGAGGGAATCGATGAGGAAGCCATCGCACTGATTCGCGACAGTGCATTGGATACGGATCCGATTTATGTGCTATTTACGTCGGGTTCCACTGGCGTGCCAAAGGGCGTGGTGGGACATCATCGAGGCGTTATTGATTACATCGAGAGTTTGTCCGATGTGTTAGGCTTTAACGAAGATACCGTATTTGGAAACCAGACGCCACTTTACTTGGATGCTTGCATGAAGGAAGTGTATCCGACCATGAAGTTCGGAGCATCTACTTGGCTCATTCCAAAAGAAAATTTCATGATACCAGTGAAGCTGGTGGAGTATCTAAATGACCATAAGATCAATACCATTTGCTGGGTGGTATCGGCGTTGACCATGATATCGGCTTTTGGCACCTTTGATGTGGTGAAGCCGGAGCATTTGCACACCATTGCTTTTGGTAGCGAAGTGTTCCCGATCAAGCAGTTTAATTTGTGGAAAACCACATTGCCGGAAGCGAAGTTTACCAATCTGTACGGTCCGACAGAAGCCACCGGCATGAGCTGTTATTATCATGCGGACCGATTGTTTGAAGAAAAAGAAGTGATTCCCATCGGCCAGCCATTTCACAATACGGAGATTTTTTTGCTGGATGAAAATGGCAAGGAAGCGGTGTATGGCGAACCGGGAGAGATTTGCATCAAAGGAACTTGCCTAACTCATGGGTATTACAATAACCCGGAGAAGACAGCGGAGGCATTTACTCAAAATCCATTGAATCCGTATTATCCGGAGAGGATTTACCGGACAGGAGATCTGGGGTACTATGGCGAAGGGGGACATTTGTATTTTGCTTCCCGTAAGGATTACCAGATCAAACATATGGGACACCGCATCGAACTTGGTGAGATTGATGCCGATGTGGCGTTGATAGAAGGCGTGAAAACCTGCTGTTGCATTTACATAAAAGAAAATAGCAAAATCGTTCTGTTTTACGTGGGAGACGTGGACAAGAAGGAATTGACGGTGGCGCTGAAGGAGCGGTTGCCACGGTACATGATACCAAATGCCATTGTGCAGTTGGAGACATTGCCACTGACCACCAATGGAAAAATGGACCGATTGAAAATGCAGGAAATCTATATGGAACAGAAAAAAAGTAGAAGAAAGAGAGGAGAAAAATAATGGATTTTGAAGAAATCAAAGAAGGCATATTAGACATTTTGGAGGAGCTTCATGCCGATGTGGATTATGAAGCAGAAGAGGCGCTTGTGGATGACAAGATTTTGGATTCCTTCGACTTGGTGACGTTAGTAACAGAGCTTGGCGAGGAATTTGACGTGGAGATTACTGCTAAGGACTTTGTGGCAGAAAACTTTAATTCCGTAGAGTGTTTGTCAAATATGATCGCTCGTCTTATGGACGAATAATTTGGAGGAACCGACGTGTTTACATCATATGGATTTGTTGGCTTTTTGCTGGCGGTATTTGTGCTGTATTACATCTTGCCGAAGCGGTTTCAGTGGGGGCTATTGCTTATTGCAAACTTCGCCTTTTACTACACCGCAGGGAAGATTTATCCCCTGTTTATCCTTGCCACAGCGTTGACCGTGTATGTGGCGGGGCGCTTGATGGGACGACAGGATGAGGTGCTGGCAGCCTACAACGAAAAGATAAAAAATGGTGAGATGAAAAAGCCTTCCAGAGAGGAAAAGAAGGCATACAAGAAGCAAATCAACGCAAAGAAAAAGCGTGTGATGCTGCTTTGTCTCTTTTTCAATCTCGGGATTTTGGCGGTATTAAAATATACAAACTTTGTGATTCAAAATGTGAATTCTGTCATGGAGATGGCGGGAAAAGACGGATTTTCGTACATGGATCTGGTGTTGCCAATGGGAATTTCCTTCTACACCTTTCAGGCAGTGGGATACCTTTTGGATGTGTATTGGAACAAATGTGAGCCACAGAAAAATGTGTTCAAGTTTTTGCTGTTTGTTTCCTTTTTCCCGCAGTTGATTCAGGGACCGATCAGCCGTTACAGCGATTTGTCCAAGACGTTATACGAGAAACATTCTTTTGACTGGAAGCAGGTTCGTTTTGGTTTGGAACGAATTCTGTGGGGATATTTTAAGAAGCTTGTGGTGGCGGACCGCATCAGTGCGGCGGTGGTTGCGTTGATGGGAGATCCGGAGTATTATACCGGTGCATTCGTTATCGTTGGAATGCTGTTTTACGCCATTCAGTTGTATGCAGACTTTACGGGAGGAATCGATATCACCATCGGTATCGCGCAGGTCTTTGGCATTCGACTGGAAGAAAACTTTATCCGCCCATTTTTCTCGAAGAACATTGCTGAGTATTGGCGCAGATGGCACATTACTATGGGAACGTGGTTCCGTGATTATGTATTTTACCCATTCAGCATCAGTCGGCCATTGAAAAATATCACCACCTTTTGTAAAAAGCATTTTGGCATGACGGTGGCGCGCCGGGCAGCCGTTTACATATCTTCAGTCATCGTTTGGTTGGCAACGGGTATTTGGCATGGCGCCGCATGGAACTTCGTGGCATGGGGATTGACAAACGGTGTTATTATATTGATTTCCGAGGAATTGACACCGCTGTATGAACGATTCCACAAGGCATTTCCAACGTTGACAGCCAGTACCTTTTATCGGGGATTTCAGGTGATTCGTACCTTTTCCTTGATGTGCTGCATCCGTCTCTTTGATAACTATGGAAGTGTGCGCATTACGTGCAAGCAATTTGTTCGCATGTTTACCCGATTTGATCTCAGTGCCGTGACGAAGCAGGAGTTTCTGGATCTGGGACTTGGGATGAAAGATTATGCCATCGTGGCAATGGGTGTATTGCTGATGTTTGTCGTGAGTATGTGGGGCAGAAATGGCAGTGTTCGGGAGAAGATATCCCGCAAACCATACATCATCCGATATGGCATTTATGTGTTGCTGTTTTTTGCGGTATTGCTTCTCGGCAATTACGGTGTAGGATTTGACGCCCAGCAATTTATATATAATCAGTTTTAAAAGTAAGGTTGAGGTATATGAAACAAGTAAAAAGATGGATCACAGCTCTTTGTTCCGTGGCGGTGGTAGTGGTTTTGTTCTTTGGTTTACAACGCTTGGTGGAGCCAAAGTACACGGATATTCTGGAAGGGAATTTTACAGCAGAGTATTATGAAGAAACCACAGATCACGATGTCATCATGGTAGGAGACTGTGAGGTTTATGAAAACTTTGATCCGATGTATCTGTGGAAGAACTATGGGATTACCAGTTACATAAGGGGAAATGCCCAGCAGCTGACGTGGCAGTCCTACTATATGTTGGAAGATACATTGCGAAAAGAGAAGCCGAAGGTGGTTCTTTACAACATTCAAGCGTTGACGCATGGGGAGCCACAGCGAGAAGAATACAATCGCATGACGTTGGATGGCATGGAGTGGTCCAAGACGAAGGTGGATGCCATACAGGCCTCCATGTGCGAAGGCGAAAAAATGTTGGACTATGTGTTTCCGTTGTTGCGATATCATCAGCGAATTTTGGAGCTGAATAAGGATGACTTCACCTATTATCGCACACCGAGAAAGGTGACACACAACGGATATTATATGCGAATTGACGTGCTTCCGGTAAGTGAGTCCGATGTGGCAGATCCAACTTGGCTTCTGGGGGAAGAGGAAGAACCGGAGCCGGAGGAAATCATTGACGATCCGTGGGGCGACATCGAAGGGGCGGACGAAGAACTGGGGGAGGATGCCCAGATTCCGCAATTGGCAAAGGACGAGGGTGAGCCATTTGGCCAGTATCCACTGGAATATTTGGATAAAATCCGTGAGCTCTGTGCGGAAAATGACATTCAGCTTATCCTGATCAAGGCACCGAGTTTGGCACCACAATGGTACGAGTCCGACAATGAACAGGTGGTGGCATATGCGAACAAGCATAATTTGCCATATATCAATTTTTATGAATTGCTGGAGGAGACCGGCATCGATTATGAAACAGATACCTACGACGGTGGACTTCATATGAATTTGAATGGAGCCCAGAAGCTGTCTGAGTATATCGGAAACGTTTTGACGGAGCAGTATGGCGTGGCAGATCATCGAGACGATCCGAAACTGTCTGCGGTATACGCGGAAAAACTGAAGTTTTACGAAGAGATGAAGAAAAAGCAACAGGAAGAACTGGACAAATACGGAGAAATTAGAAATTATTAGGAGGAATTTGAAATGAAGACAACAAAATTATGGAGAGCGATTGCAACAGCATTGACATTGGCACTTCTCGTATGTGCCACAGCGACACCGGCGGAAGCGGCAAAAGCAAAAGGTTATTTGTTTAAGTACAAAGGCGTGACGGTAGGCATGCACAGTCCTGCGAAGAAATTGTTGAAAAAGGCGGGAAAACCATTGGCGACAAAGGTGACAAAAAGCTGTGCATACAAGGGAAAAGACCGTACCTACAAATACAAAGATTTTATTTTGTACACCTATTCTCACACAGATAAGGGCGCAGAGTACATCAATGGAATTACATTCTTGACAAATAAGGTGTCTACCAAAGAAGGCATTAAGCAGGGAAGCACGGTAGCTCAGATGAATAAGAAATACAAAAAAGGAAAAGAGAAATTCGGTATCTATACATTTAAAAAAGCAAAATGTAAGTTGCAAATCGAGGTGACGGACGATGCAGTAACAAACATTCGATACGTTGGTACAAAGTAATTCGCGAATAGGAAGAAGGTAGAGTATGCGAAAAGGAATCATTGCGGCAGCTCTCGTGGTGCTGAGTCTGGCAGTGGGGTGCCAGACGGAGCCGGCAGAGGCAGCGAAAAAGTCAAAGAAAAACAAACCGAATCTGACGGTGTCTTACTCAAAAGTTAAGCTTGTAAATGTGAAAATGCAAGTAGGAGAAAATGGCTCGATGAAATATCAGGCAGCAGTGAAAAATACGGCGACCAAAGGAACCATTAAAAAGATCGAGTATACATATTCGATTCAGGTGAAGCAGTTGGCGCCGGCGGTGGAAACCGGGCAAGTGACGGAGACGCTGGTGCCAAAGACAGTGAAGCTTGTGGTGAAAAATATCAAGCCTGGAAAGACGTCGAAGGTTGTGAATTGTGAGGGGGATGCCTCGGGAAATGTGGCGGCGATGAAGCTTCAGAAGGTTTGTCTTTATGCCGGAACCGGGCTCTATACCTATGATGCCACCACGGGAAAAGGAACTGTGAGTTGGGGGACAAAGGACAAAAAAGCACCGGTTATTAGCGGTCTGGTTGGGAAAAAGAGTTATTATCAAGGCGATATTCGCTGGACGTGCTATACCGATAGGAAGAAAAACTATGACTTTGATCAATTTGTCACAGTAACCGATAACCGAGATAGCAAGGTAAAGTTAAGTGTTGATACCAGTAAGATTAACTGGGAAAAAGAAGGTATTTACAAGGTTTATTATTCTGCTACGGACAAAGCCGGAAATACAGCATCTGCCTGGGCGAAGGTGCAAGTGCTACAGCCTGGGACTGCGGAGCAGGTGGCAGATAGTGTGCTGAAAAGCATCATCGGCAAGGGGTGGTCCGATGAGAAAAAAGCAAGGGCCATTTACAAATATGTGCGGGGACGTTGTTCCTATGTGGATAATGGAACTCACGGAGATTGGAGAAAGTCGGCATTAAATGGTATTCGTTATCAGTCTGGGGATTGTTTTACCTATTACTCGGTGGCACGTATTCTTTTGTCAAGAGCGGGAGTGCCCAATATTATGGTGACTCGATATCCATCTTACGAAGGCTACCGCCATTGGTGGAGTCTTGTGTATGTGAGAGGTGGTTGGTATCATCTGGATACGACACCACGTAAGCAAAAAGAGGACTTTTGTCTGTTGACGGACAAGCAGGTGTGGGGATTTTCCACCAGCACCTTCCGATTCCAGACTGGGCGATATATCAAGCGAGCGACGAAGAAAATTAGTCCAAGTCCGAAACCAAAGAAATAAGGGATGGAGATTGTGATGAAAACGATAGGAATAATTGGTGGTCTGGGACCCATGGCTACAGTGCAATATTTGGAAATGGTTACGAAGATGACGGATGTAACGAGGGATCAAGAGCATCCGAGACTTTTGTTGACGAGCATCCCCGATACCCCAGACCGAACGGAATTTATCCTCGGAAAAAGTAATGAGAGTCCATTGCCGCATATGGTACGGGCAGGGCGACAGCTGGCAGAAATGGGAGCGGATTTTGTCACAATTCCATGTGTGACCGCACAGTATTTTTATGAAGAACTGGTGGACGCTTTGCCGGTGCCGGTGATTTCTCTTTGTGGAAACGTGGCAGAGGATGTGGCGGCAAAAGGAATTCGGAAAGTGGGGCTTCTTGCTACCAGTGGAACCATAGAAAGTAAGGTGCTGGAGCAGGAGTTTGCCAAAGCAGGTGTGGAGGCTATGGTACCGGAAGCGGCAGAGCAGGAACTTGTCATGACAGTGATTTACGATCAGATAAAGAAAGGGACTTCTGTGAATTGGAATATGGTGAATCAGGTTCGCGATTCATTGTTGGACCGTGGGGCGGAAAAATTAATCCTCGGTTGTACGGAATTGTCTCTTTTGAAGAAAGAAAAGGAATTGGGTTCACAGTATGTGGATGTGTTGGAAGTGCTAGCGCAGAAAACAGTGCTTGCCAGTGGGGCGGCATTGCTGAAGGAGTATGTTGAAATCGTCAGATAATGGAGGGATTGCATTGGAAGAAACATATATACGACCACAGGCGGCTTACAAAAAAATGAAGGCTGCTCAAAGTATTTTTCGGACGGTTTACATTTATGGGTTGTCCGGGTGCGGCAAGACAGCATTTGTTAGGGAGTATCTGGGGCGTAGAAAGCACTTGTATTTTTCGACTGATGAAATTGTGGGGGAAGAACTGGAGATTCCACTTGGCGACAAAAAAACAATTGTAGTGATTGATGAGATTCAATTTGCTCAGATTGATACGCTTCGGGAAAAAATCAAGCAATTGACGGAAAGAACAGACATCTGGCTGATTTTGATTGGAAGAAGTCCGGTTCCAAATTGGTTGATGTCAGCATATTTGAAGCAAGTTTTCATGATTATTGATGAAAATGATTTGTATTTTACAGAGGAAATGCTTCTTGACTATTTGGAGTGTTGGAATCTTCGGATTGATGCGGAGATGGTGACGACGATTTTGCGCCAAACCTATGGAAATGCATTGGCATTGCGAATGATTGCAGTGGAACTTGCGCGAGGAGTAACATGCACGACTGAGAATTTGACCTATTTGCGATATGCCTTTTGGGATTATATGGATGAGCATGTGTTTGAACAATGGGATATGGAGCTTAGCGAATTTGTGATGCAAATCTCTATTGTGGATCGTTTTGATCTTCATTTGGCAGAAATGATCAGTGGTCAGAGTGATGTGGAACATTTGTTACATCAAGTAAAAGAGATTGGGAATTTTCTCAGTGAACGAGATGGAATGTTTGAACTTTTTGTGGATGTGCGACTCAGCATGAGACGACGTCTTGTGAAATGTTATACCAAAGAAAAAAGAAACAATCTATATTATAATGCAGGTCTCTATTATGAAATGTCTGCCATGGTTCCGGAGGCATTGGAAATGTACGAGATGTGCGGCGATCGGAATCGAATTTCCGGTTTGTTGAGTACCAATGCAAGAAAGAATCCTGCAATTGGTCACTTTTATCAGCTGAAAAGATACTATCTGTCACTGCCGGAAGAGACTATTATGGAAAATGTGGAACTGATGGTGGGAATGTGTATGTTGCAATCTTTACTTTTGAATCCGGAGGAAAGTGAGCGGTGGTATGACTGTTTGAGAGAATATGAAGAACGAGAGACGGGAAGCCGTAAGCGTTCTGCTCGCAGTTGGATTGCGTATCTGGATATCGCGGTTCCTCATCGTGGCAGTCAGAATTTGAAAGATATCATTAAAAATACGAGTAGACTTTTGCTAAATCGGAAGGTGATTTTGCCAGAGTTTTCTGTAACTAGTAATATGCCATCTCTTATTAATGGTGGAAAGGATTTTTGTGAATGGACCAAGCGGGATAAGGAGTTGGCAGATAGCATCGGGAAAGCGACAGAGGCTGTTGTGGGAAGATTTGGTAAAGGGCTTGTAGACCTTGCATTGGCGGAAAGTTATTTGGAAAAAGGAATGAATAATTATGAGGTGTCGGTTCTTGCGGGAAGGGGAAGGATGCAAGCAGAGTCTGGCGGTAAAATGGAACTGTGTTTTGTGGGAGTTCACATTTTGGCATGGCTTCACACGTTGACATCTCATGTGTCGGAAGCCCGGGAATTGGTGGATAATTTTTACCAGAAAGCAGAGAAGGAAGAGCAGTACCAGTTATTAAGCAATATACGCACATTGCAATTCCGTCTGGCTCTATATGGTGACAACAATGATATGATGGAGCAGTGGGGGTTGGAAGCGCCGGAAGAAGAGCAGGATTTCTTTGTGTTGGATCGTTACCGCTACTTGGCGAAAGTACGACTGTACTTGCAGCAAGGGAAATATGAGAAGGCAATTACGCTTTTGCATCGTGTACAATATTATGCGGACGTTATGAAACGTACTTATATTCAGATGGAATGTTTGCTTTTGCTGGCGATTGCAGAGTTCCGAATTGGAAATGAGTTGTGGAAAGAAATGATGCAAAAATGTATCACTTGGGCGGAGGAGTATCACTTCGTAAGACTGATTTCTCGAGAAGGGGCAGCGGTTTTGGAACTCTTGAAAAAAGAGGAGTGGGAAGTGACAAATAAAGAATTCTGGAAGCAGGTATTAGCGGAGACAGAACAAATGGCACTGGCTTATCCGTCTTATCTAAAGGCATGGGAAGAAAGCGAAGGTTCCATAAAAGGAAATGCCTTGAAAATTCTACGATTGCAGGCGGACGGTATGTCCAATGCTGAAATTGCGGAGTACCTTAGCATTACAGAAAGTACGGTAAAATACCACAGCCGAAGAACGTATAAAGCTTTGGGCGTCAGCAAAAAAATGGATGCTGTGCTGGAAGCGAAAAAAAGGAAATTAATATAGGAGGAAATGCGACATGGGAAGTACAATTTTTGTTGTGGATGATGATGAAATGATTTTGCGCCAGGCCGAATTTATTCTGGGGCGTGAAGGATTTGTAGTAGAAAAATATGAATCTGGTCCACGATGTTTGATTGCCCTAAAAGAGAAAAAACCAGATCTGATTCTTTTAGACATCGAGATGATTCCAATGGACGGAATCGCTACCCTATGCGAAATCCGAGGAATGCAATCTGTGGCAGATGTTCCTGTTATGTTTATTACTTCTTCTCTGGATTCTGAGCGGGAAAAAGACGCCAGTGGTTTGGGAGCGGTAGATTATGTTATTAAGCCGTTCATTCCAAAAGATTTGGTGGATCGTGTGAAAAATATAGTGACATAGAAAATTCATGTATAAAATTCGTTCTTTTTGCGCAAAATGGTGGCAGAAAGGACGATTTTTTATGTTGGTAATAAATGGAATGATATGGACCATGGCAGGGAAACCTGTGGAACATGGATATGTACGCTGGAATGAAGGGAAAATTACAGAGATCGGAAACATGAAGGAGTTGGGAAGCGAGCCGTTTGAGAGCGAACGAGTACTAGATGCTCATGGTGGCTGGGTAATGCCAGGGCTGATTGATGCTCATTGTCATGTGGGAATTGCGGAAGAAAAATGGGGAACGATTGGTGACGATTGCAACGAAATGACAACGCCTATTACGCCGCATCTTCGCGGTTTGGATGGAATAAATCCAATGGATCCGGCGTTTCACGATGCCATTATGGCGGGCGTGACGTCTCTGATGACGGGGCCCGGAAGCTCGAACCCCGTAGGTGGTCAGTCGGTCTTTCTGAAAGTGCAAGGACGATGTGTGGATAACATGATTGTGAAGGCGCCTGCAGCGATGAAGGTGGCATTTGGCGAAAATCCCAAAGTGAATTATGGAAATAAAGATGCCATGCCGGGAACTCGTATGGCGGTTGCTGCTATGATTCGGGAACAATTGTACCAAGCGTGTCAGTATCAGGAAGATAAGTCTGTGGGAAAACTAGAAAAAACGGATTTTCGTATGGAATGCTGGCTTCCGGTGTTGCGAAAGAAAATTCCATTGAAGGCTCATGCGCATCGAGCCGATGACATTTTAACTGCGATTCGTATTGCGAAAGAGTTTGATGTGAGGTTAACGTTAGATCATTGTACGGAAGGGCATTTGATCGCAGAAGAGATTTTGCGCTCGGGATTTCCGGCTATCGTGGGACCGGATCTTACCGCTCGGTCCAAATTGGAAGTACAAAACATGAGTTTCAAGACAGCGGGAGTTTTGGCAAAAGCGGGTGTGAAGGTGGCAGTCATGACAGATCATCCGGTATCTTTGATTCGGTACCTTCCGCTTTGTGCCGGACTTTGTGTGAAACAAGGATTGCCGATGGAGGAAGGCCTGAAAGCGATTACTATCCATGCGGCGGAAATATGTGGTGTCGCTGACCGTGTGGGTTCCTTAGAGGTTGGCAAAGATGCCGATATTGCCGTGTTTACGGGGAATCCGATGGAAACCTTTACGAGAACTCTCGCTACCGTTGTGGATGGGGAGGTTGTGTATGAAGAGAAACTATGAGGTGGCGGACTCAGAAACGGTCGCAATCTTACAATAAATCTTCATTCTTATCGAAAAATAGAACCGTTTTATCGCATAAAACTCAATATTTATGAATCGCACTGTTTCTAGCTCCGCCACCTCATAGGTCTAGTGCACTTACAATGGTAGGCAAATTGCTGTGATGGAGCCACATTCCAACTTTGTCGACGAATACCGATAGAAGGCTCGAACGTGGCGATATACAAGTTATAAAAATTTTACTTACGAAAAATTTTTGATTTTGCTAAAATATTAGTAAGATTAAAAATTTAGGAGGTAGAATATGAGGTACGAGATTGGCGAATATGTTGTATATGGAAACAATGGTATCTGTCAGGTTCAGGATATTGCAAATCCGGGATTTTCCGGCGTGGACAAAGAAAAAATGTATTATGTTCTGGAGCCGCTTAACACAAAAGGAAGCCGTATTTATTCGCCGGTGGATAATTCCAAGGTAATGATGCGCTCGGTGATGGATGAAGAGCAGGCGGAAAAGCTCATTGAAGAAATTCCGTTAATTGAAGAACTTTGGATTACGAATGATAAGATGAGAGAAGAACGTTACAAAGAAGCGATGGTGACAGGAGAACCTGTGGAGTGGGTAAAAATCATCAAGACCTTGTACCTGCGGGGGAAAGATAGAGAGCGTCAGGGAAAGAAAATAACAGCTACGGATGAACGCTATTTGAAACAAGCAGAGGATAGCTTGTACGGTGAACTTGGATTTGCGTTGGGAAAAGAGAAAGCGGAGATGGAGAGTTACATTACGGATCGCATTCGCAGACAGAAAATTTGATAAGAAATTTCAAAATCAGGTTGACTTAAAGAGCGTCTTTTGGTATATTGAACTCAGATAAAGGGGAGTAGCTGGCACGAAAGTGTTTGCGAAGCCGTCAGTACGAGGAGTGACATCGATATAGATGAAACAAATCCGGTTCGTAACCAAGCAGCGAGACTTTTGTTGTAATTTTTGTGTTGCAACAAAAGACCTCGCTTTTTTTATGGAAATGAACGAAAGTAAGAAATACATAGAGAACACCGAGTGTTGCAATACGAAGGAAACCATTTACAGAAAAGGAGAAAAGAGTTATGGGTATGGTACTTCAGGTAGTATTGTTGGCAGTCGGTTTTTTGATGCTTGTAAAAGGAGCTGACTACTTTGTGGAAGGGGCTGCAGGAATTGCCGATAAGTTTGGAATTCCTCAGTTGGTAATTGGTCTTACGATTGTGGCAATGGGAACCAGTGCGCCGGAAGCAGCAGTAAGTATTACAGCTGCATTGAAAGGGAACGCAGGGATTACCATTGGAAATGTAGTGGGAAGTAACATTTTCAATGTATTTGTCATTCTCGGAATTACTGCTTGCATTATTGCGACAGCAGTGGCAGATTCCACCATTAAAATTGAACTTCCATTTATGGTTGGTATTACATTGGTTCTTGCTGCGCTTGGAATGAGTGGAGAAAATGTAAACCTTTGGGAAGGAATTATTCTATTGGTGCTTTTTGTGGCATATCTTACATATTTGTTTGTGATGGCGATGAAACAGCGTCAAGATGTGGAAGAGGAAGAAGAGCAGCGGCCATTGTGGAAATTGATTCTGTTTGCTGTTCTTGGTCTTGCTGTTGTTGTATGGGGAAGTGACATTACGGTAGATGCTGCGGTAAATATCGCAGGACGCATCGGTATCAGTCAGCGTGTCATTGGTCTTACGATTGTGGCAGCGGGAACTTCTTTGCCAGAGCTTGTGACATCCATCTCGGCAGCACGTAAAGGAAAAGCCGATATTGCCATTGGTAATATCGTAGGAAGTAACATTTTTAATATCTTGTTTGTTGTAGGATTGAGTGCATTGATTATTCCGGTTGGTTTTGAACCAGCATTTCTCTGGGATACATTGATTGCGGCAGCGACAGGAGTGATTTTGTTCTTCTGTGTCATTCGTCAGAAAAAGCTGACCAGAGTAGGTGGTATCGTATTGCTTCTAGGTTATGCGGCATATTTTGTATACTTGATGTAAAATCAGGGAAGAGTGAAAGTGTAAAGATAGAATAAAGGGAAAGGGTAGAAGAAAATGCGTAAAACAAAAATTGTATGTACAATGGGCCCGGCGACAGAGCGGGATGGTATCCTGGCTGGCCTGATTCGGGAAGGAATGAATGTTGCCAGATTTAACTTTTCACATGGAGATCATGAAGAGCACAAAGGTCGCATGGATATGCTGAAACGCTTGCGTCAGGAGTATGGGAAACCGGTGGCGATGCTTTTGGATACCAAGGGACCGGAGATTCGAACGGGTGTCTTTGAAGATGGAAAAGTGGTGGTTGAATCTGGACAGCAGTTTACACTGACATGTCGAGATGTCATTGGAAATTCTACCATGGCATCGGTGACATATTCGAAGTTGTACGAAGATGAGAAGCCGGGAAATCGTATATTGATCGACGATGGTCTGATTGAACTGGTAGTAAAGGAAGTGTGCGGAGAGGATATCATCTGTGAAGTGGTAAATGGTGGTACGATTTCGAATCATAAAGGTGTGAACGTACCCAATGTACATTTAAATCTTCCGTACATGAGCGAGAAAGATAAATCCGATATTTTGTTTGGAATAGAGCAGGATATTGATTTTGTGGCTGCTTCTTTTACCCGAACTGCGGATGATGTGCGTCAAGTGCGTCGCTTGTTGGATGAAAATGGTGGCGAGGATATTAACATTATTGCCAAGATTGAAAATGCAGAAGGTGTGGAAAACATTGATGCCATTATTCGCGAAGCGGACGGTATCATGATTGCCCGTGGTGACATGGGAGTGGAGGTGCCGGATGAAGAGGTTCCGATTATCCAAAAGATGATCATTAAGAAAGTGTATGAGGCTGGGAAACAGGTTATCACAGCGACGCAAATGCTGGATTCTATGATGAAGAATCCACGCCCAACAAGAGCAGAGACGGCAGATGTGGCAAATGCGATTTACGATGGAACCAGTGCCATCATGCTTTCGGGCGAAACGGCAGCAGGAAAATATCCCATTGAAGCGTTGCAAACCATGGTTCGTATTGCAGAGCGCACGGAGAAAGACATTGATTATCGCAAGAGATTCTTCATCCACGAGAGGAAAGCGAATCCGGACATTACGGATGCCATCAGCCATGCGACATGTACCACGGCCCATGACCTCAGTGCCCGGGCGATTATCACTGTTACGAAGTCAGGACGTTCCGCTCGGATGATTTCTAGATATCGTCCGTACTGTGACATCATCGGATGTGCGATTTCGGAGAAGGTTACTCGTCAGCTCAACATGTCCTGGGGCGTGACACCAGTGCGATTGGAAGAGAAGAACGAAGTGTTCGAACTGTTTGATTATGCTACGGAGGCTTGCTTGGAAGAAGGACTTGTGCATAAGGGGGATGTGGCGGTATTTACTTCGGGAGTTCCGGTGGGGATTTCTGGCACAACAAATATGATAAAAGTACAAATTATATAGAAGCTAAGGCGCAAAGAGACGGTTGTGAATATCACGCTTGACATTTGCGCCTTGTTTTGGTTATAATTAAACTCGGGTGACGATTTGATTTGAGTAAAGCAATCGTTGTATATCCAAGGTAATACCGCGAAACAATCGCGAAACGAATAAAATGAATTCAGGAGGTAATTTTTTCATGGCAACAAAGGCGAATTACAAATTAGATGAAATTGGCGCTGGTAAAGTTGGTTTTTCCAAAACACGTGCAATCATCGAAGCAGGATTTTATGGTAACAATGTAGTAAAGGTTAATACTTTGAAAGAGGCATATAACCTTGCTAAAAATTCACCAGGAACAATCGTAACAGATATGCCTGTATACAGAGGAGAAGAGTTTGGTCTTGACGCAGACGCTAAAGTATTGCTTTTCAATGACGGTGCGGTTACAGGACGTTATGCTGGTGCTCGTCGTATCAAAGGTGAGCCGGGCGTAGATGCTGGTAAATTGGATAAAGTAGTTATGGACGCTATGTACAAAACACGTAACCGTAAATTGTACCATGCAACTGTATACGTAGGTCTTGACCCAGAGTTCATGGTAAAAGCACACCTTTTGATTCCAGAAGGCGAAGAGAACATCATGTACAACTGGATGCTCAACTTCCAGTACATGTCTGATGAGTACGTAAAAATGTATAAAGACTCTAAGGCTGTTGGTGACGGAAAAGAAGCAGATATCTATATCTTCTCTGACCCACAGTGGGTACCTACACCAAGTCCTGACGTTGATTACAGCTGCTTGAGTGACGATTTGACACTCTGCTATTTCGATACAAACGAGAACTGTGCTGCAATCCTTGGTATGAAATACTTCGGAGAACACAAGAAAGGTACACTTACAATGGCTTGGGCAATCGCTAACCGCAATGGTTACGCTTCTTGCCACGGTGGACAGAAAGAGTACACGCTTGCTGACGGTTCTAAGTATGTAGCTTCCGTATTCGGTCTTTCCGGATCCGGTAAATCTACATTGACACACGCAAAACATGATGGAAAATATGGCGTAACAGTTCTTCATGATGATGCGTTCATCATCAACACAGATACATGTTCTTCCATCGCTCTTGAGCCTACTTACTTCGATAAGACAGCAGATTACCCTACAGGATGTCCTGACAACCAGTATCTGCTTACTGCTCAGAACTGTTCTGCAACAATGGACGAGGATGGAAAAATCCAGCTTGTTACAGAAGATATCCGTAATGGTAACGGACGTGCGATTAAATCTAAGCTTTGGTCTCCAAACCGCGTAGATAAGATTGAGGCACCTGTAAACTCCATTATCTGGATCATGAAGGACCCAACCATTCCACCAGTAGTTAAGTTGAAAGGTTCTGCTCTTGCTTCCGTAATGGGTGCTACTCTTGCAACAAAGACATCTACTGCAGAGCGTGTAGCTGCAGGAACAGATATGAACGCACTTCGTATCGTACCTTATGCAAACCCATTCAGAACTTACCCACTCGTAAATGATTATGAGAAGTTCAAAAAGCTTGTAGAAGAGAAGAACGTAGATTGCTACATCGTTAACACAGGTGATTTCATGGGCAAGAAAGTTCAGCCTAAGGATACACTCGGAATTCTCGAAGCAATCGTAGAAGGCAAAGCTGAGTTCAAACAGTGGGGACCTTTCGAAGATATCGAGATTATGGATTGGGAAGGATTTGTTCCTAACCTTGATGATGCGGAGTACAAAGCTGCTCTTAAGAGCGCGATGGAAAACCGTGTAGATGCAGTAGAAGGATTTGCTACAGCAAAAGATGGTTATGACAAACTTCCAGATGAGGCACTTGAGGCTGTTAAGAAGCTTGTTGCAGCATTGAGCTAAGCGGAAAACATACGCTGAAATTATATTAATCATAGAAATAACAAGGAGTCGTTTTTGGGCATTGCTCGAAAATGACTCCTTTTTGAATGGTGAAAACGACGTAAAAACGCTGGTTTTGGGGATGGTATAAGTTTTTGGTTATGTTAATATAAGCAAAAACTAATAGGCAAAAAGTAAAATAAGGATTGAAAGTTGTTGACATATATTATAAAATTTTTATAAAAACTATTAACAAAATCTATAAAGGAGAGAAAAAATATGAACGCACAGAGGAAGCGTAAAACGGTATTTGTCCTGGCAGTGGTGTTGCTATGCTCTGTAGTCGGGATGATATCCGCTACTGCGAAGGCCGCAACCACATATCCGCATTCATATACCATTCGCAATTTTTTGAGTGATTATCAGTATGTTGTGAAGGGCGATATGACATTGGAGAACCATACAGTGGGTGGCGTCGTGGCTGGTGGCAATGTGAGTTTGTCTACATTTGGTGAAGCGATGGTGATGCCGAGCTACGGGAAGAATGTTACAAAAGTTGTAGATTTAAACGCCACGAAGTATGATGGGATTCCGGCAGGGTATGCAAGTAATACATTTTACTATCAGACCATGGTGGATGGAGCAGTTCCTGGATATTTGACGGGCAGCTTTGTGCAGGGAGAATTTTTGAAGGTTAATGAGGCTTTTGACTCCTTGTACAGTGAATCGGAACAGATGGCTTTGACAGCGACGGGGACTCCGGAAAAAATCGGAAATACCATTACGGTGGATTTTTCCAAGGCGGACAACTACAAGTTGGATGCTTCCTTGCTTACGAAAGGTGGAAATGATGTGGTCAATATCATTGGCATCCATTCCGCAGACGATTTTACTAGAAAGGAATATCGCATTTCTTTTACTGGAATCAATGACAGCACACTATTTTTTGACAATATGTGGACCTCTAGTAGTTCTTACGACTACTTTGTACGCTTCACTTTGAATGGGAATCCGTTTGAACAAGTAATGAAGCAGATTAGCACAGAGAATTATGCAGGTGGTCAGTACGTAAACGCAGGATTGAAGTTTATCATCAACCTTCCGGATGCAAAGAGATTGACAACCAATGGACTTAGCGGACATCTTGTGGCACCGAGAGCGGATTTGACCATAGATGGCGGAGCCTTGGAGGGCGGTATTATTGCAGAACGTGTAAATGCCAATGTGCAGGCACATTTCTATCCGTATTATCCGGTAGGCAGTCCGAGGGACAATACGCCAGCAGATAAAAGTTTGCAGATTATTGAGACGAATGTGGATAAGACGGAAGTGCTTGTAAACCAGACGGCGATCGTGGATACCATAAAGGATCAGGATGGTAATTTGGTAATTGTAAACATGGAAAATGCAGATTTTCAATGGCAGGTGAAGGACCCTGTAACAGGGCAATGGAGTGATATTCCAGGGGCGGTGACACCAGAGTTTGTGCCAGGAGCTGATTTGGATGGCAGAGAAATTCGGTGTCGAGTAACAGGGAAAAATGGTTACACCGGAGTGGTGTATGACAACAGCGTGGTTTGTTCATTTTCTTCCAAAGGTGGAATTTCGAAAAGTGGAAAAAATTCAACGTCAAAAAATAATAACAAATCTGTTGAATTAAAGATTCCAACGATTGTAATGAAAAAGGTCATGGGGCCGAAGATGAAGTTCAAAATCAAATTGCTGAACTTAAAGGGCGCGAAAGTTTCTTGCGAATCGACGAATACAAAAATCGCTACGATTAGCAAGAAGGGGCTTATGAAGGCGAAGAAAAAGACTGGAAAGTGTAGGCTGACGATTAATGTAACAAAAGGAAAGCATCGAATTCAGTACCGAGTAAATCTCGTGGTTCGGAAGAATTGCAAAAAGAACTACAGTCTTTACAAGTACAAGACAAATTACAAACATCCAAGCGTGAGCCTTTATAAACTCGTGCCAAAGAATAAAACCTACAAAATCAAATTAAAGCACGTGGATAAGAAAGCAAAGGTTGTATACAAGAGCAGCAACAAAAAAGTTGCCACAGTTAACAAAAACGGAAAAGTAATACCAAAGAGAAATGGACGTGCCGATGTAACGATTACAGTTGCACAAAATGGCGTAAAATATCGTTATTTTGTAGTGGTGCGAGTGACGGAAACCGATAAAGAATCCAATACATCTTACCTAAAGGTGATCAAATAAAGATGTCTGGAAGGTGCAAAAAATGAAGATTTTATAACGACTATAACGATTTCGTTATTCAACAAAGACAAAAAATGAGCAGGATTTGCAAAAATTAACTGTAAATTTTTGTTGCATGTTGTCGATATATATTATAAAATTTTTCTAAAATCATTTAACAAATTCTGTAAAGGAGAGAAAAACTTATGAAATCAGGTCGAAGTCACAATCGTTCCCTTGTGAAACGTGTTATGGCAGTTGCATTAGCGGTAGCTATGCTTTGCTCGGTAATTGGTGTTGTGCCAGTTCCCGTAGAAGCAGCAAGTGGGACATACCCATACGCATACACGATTCGGAACTTCTTGAGTGATTACCAGTACGTTGCGAAAGGAGATATGGTTTTACAGAACCATACCGTAGGAGGAGTTGTTTCAGGCGGAAATGTTACATTAGGAAGCTTTGGTGAGGCAATGGTGATGCCAAGCTACGCAAAACATATTGTAAAAACAGGTAACTTAAATGCAACAAAGTACGAAGGAGTACCTTCCGGATACGAAAGCAACACATTTTACTATCAGACAATGGCAGATGGTGCGATTCCGGACTATCTGGAGAGTAACTTTATAAAAGGTGAGTATGTAAAAGTAAATGACGCTTTTTCGAGTCTCTATAGCGAGTCAACAAAGATGGCGCAGGATGCAGAGGCTACCCCATCAAAAAGCGGAGATACACTGGTAGTGGATTTGTCAAAAGCAGACAGCTACAGAATTGATGCGTCCCTTCTTACGAAAGGTGGAAGTAATAAAGTAAACATCATTGGTGTAGATTCTGTGGACGAATTTATCGATCATGAATATAGCATCTCTTTTGCGGGAATTGGAAACAATAGTTTGTTCCTCGACTATGTGTGGGGATCCAATAGTGGATTCGACTATTATGTACATATCTTGTTCAATGGAAATAAGTTTGAACAGGAAATGAAAAAAATCAGCACGGATAACTATGCGGGAAGTCAGTTTGTGAATTCTGGCATGAAGTTCATCACGAATGTTCCGGATGCGACGGAAGTAACAGCAAATGGTTTGAGTGGACATTTGGTAGCACCAAAAGCAGATCTTACGATTACCGGTGGTGGATTTGAAGGTGGTATCATCGCTGGAAGTGTCGAAGCGAATGTAGAAGGACATTTTTATCCATATTACAAAGTAGGCAGTGCTCGTTCTTCTGGTTCAGTGGATGGACCAGTGTTGGATGAAATTGGAGGAACCATTATCATTCAGCAGAGAGAATGTAGCACATTGAAAAATGATTTGAGTTATGATTATGCAGTTCAACCAGGTACTGAGGTGTATTTGAAATCCTTGGACGAAAACGATAGTATTTACTATTATATTGACACGACAGGAAGTGCTACAGCACTTAGTGAGGATGAGTTGGACCAGAAGACATTTACGGCTTATGATCCAAGTAACCCTCCTGTATTGACAGCAGAGAAGACGGTTATTTATGAAAAAGTAGTGGATGATAAGGATGAGGAGCGTTACGTATATGTAAACTCGGAAGCGCTTGTTGTAAAAGCAGCGCAGGAAATTGTAGAAACCAACATTGATTTGGATACCGTATATGTGGGAGAGACACTTGAAATTGTGCAGATCAAGGATGACGATGGAGATTATATTATCGTAAGTCCTGAAAATGCAGACTTCCAGTGGCAGAAAAAGGATGATCATGGAAATTGGGTAAATATTCCGGGGGCGGACGGATATACATTTACTCCGGATGAAACGTTGGAAGCTACCGAGGTTCGTTGTGTTGTAACAGGAACGAATGGTTATACGGGAGAGGCAAGCGATACAAGTATTGTACGTGCATTGCCACCGGTACAGGAAGATTGTACAGATACAACCATTACGATTGAAGCGGAGGAAGGCTTCGAGTATCAGATTGTAGATAAGAATGGCAATGTGGTTCAGGAGTGGACGACGGACGGCGATTCTGAGGATGGTGATAATCAGCCAGGTACAATTACTTATGAAGGTTTGACTCCATCTACTGAGTATGACGTAGTGAAACGGAAAGTGGATACGCCAGAGACAGAAAGTCGTGAGACTGAGGTTCGAACAATTACGACGATTGTAAAGGCAGAGCTTTTCCCTGAGGTTGCTACCGTGGGAGGAACGGTTACTCTTACTAGCATCGAGGATGTAAATGGGGAGCAGGTTCCGGTAAATTATGAAAATGCAACATATCAGTGGCAGGTAAAGGATGACAATGGGAACTGGAAGGATATCCCTGGGGCTACCGCGATTACATTGACTCCGGGTGACGAATGTGAAGGAAAAGAAATTCGTTGTCATGTAACGGGAATCAATTCGTATACAGGAGATGCATATGCGGAAGGCCTTGTGAAGGCACAGCCGCCTGTAAAAGAACAAATCACAGATACAACCATCACCATCGAAGCGGAAGATGGATTTGAGTACGAGTTGCGCGATCCGAACGGAAATGTTGTTAAACCATGGACGGAGCCAGAGGGTGAGGAGACGATTACATTTGATGGCCTTACTCCAGATACGGAGTACGAAGTTGTAAAACGTACACCAGATGTTCCAGCGACAGAAAGTGATCCAACAAGCGTTGCAACCAGCAAACCAGGTGAGGCTCTTGGTGGTAAAATCATCATTCAAGATGTAGAGTGTGATGTGAAAAAAGATACATTCAGTTATGATTATGCGGTTCAGCCAGGTACGGAAGTGACACTTGAGGCGTTGGATAGCAAAGATACCATTTATTATTACTTTGATACAACAGGAAGTACAACGGCATTGAGCGATGCAGAGCTGGATGGAAAATCCTTTACATTGTACGATTCGAATAATAAACCAGTGCTTTCTGCAGGAAAGACAATTGTATATGAGAAGGTTGTGGATGACAAGGATTCCAACAATTATGTATATGTATCTTCTGAGGCGTTAATTGTAAAACCAGCCAAAGAGATTGTCTTTACCAATGTGGACAAGACAGCAGTTTTAGTGGAAGACAAAATTGTGGTAGATACCATTGAGGATCAGGACGGAGATTTGATTTTTGTAAGTCCTGAGAATGCAGACTTCCAGTGGCAGGTATATGATGAGGAGACAAATCAGTGGGTTGATATCGAAGGGGAAACAAGTCCAGAGTTTATTCCGGACGAGTCCCTGGAAGGTGATAAAATTCGCTGTGAAGTGACAGGAAAGAACGGTTACACAGGTGTTGTGTACGACGACAGTATTGTGCGTGCATTGCCACCAGTGCAGACGGATGCCACAGAGGATAGCATTACCATTGAGGCAGAAGAAGGATTTGAATATCAGATTCTTGATAAAGAAGGTAATGTGATCCAGGATTGGACACAGGATGGAACATCCGATGATGCAGATGATACAGAAGGAACCATTACATTTGATGGATTGGATGCAGGTACCGAGTATGATTTGCTGAAACGTAAGAACAATGTTCCAGAAACACAGAGTATTTTAGGTGTAGGCAGAACCGTAAATGAAATCGTAGCGGCTACCTTGGATCCTGAAGTTTCGAAAGTTGGTCAGACAGTTACATTGAATTACATCGAAGATGCAGATGGAAATTCCGTTGAAGTAAATACAACAAATGCAACATATCAGTGGCAGGTGAAAAACGGAAGTGCATGGACGGATGTGGCAGGTGCCACTGGCATTACATTGGTACCTACAGAAGTCATGGAAGGAAAAGAAATCCGTTGTCAGGTTACAGGAATTAATAATTATACAGGAGATGCGGTAGCACAGGGTGTTGTGAAAGCATTGGCTCCCGTGGAAGAGGAAAAGACGACAACAAGTATTACCATCGAAGCAGAGGATGGATTTGAGTACGAGCTTCGTGATCCGGATGGTAACGTGATTAAGCCATGGACAAAGCCCGATGGAAAGAATACGATTACCTTTGATGGCCTTACTCCGGATACAGAGTATGATGTAGTAAAACGTACACCAGGTTTGCCGAGAACAGAAAGTGATCCAACAACGATTCTTACTGTGTCTGCATCTGCGGTACCAACCCCAGGTGTAGGGGCTACCCCAAGACCACAGACAACATATGCACCAGGAACGATTATTCCGGCACCGGGAGCAACCTTGCAGCCGAATGCCAGTGCATCCCCAATGCCTACACCAGAAGGAGGCACGACAGCATATGTGGATCCGGAAGATCCAACGGCATCTTTTGTGAGAAAGAATTCCATCGAGTTGAATATCCCAACCATCGTAATGAAAAAGGTTATGGGACCAAAGATGAAGTTCAAGATCAAACTTTTGAACCAGAAGGGTGCGAAGATTCGCTGTGAATCCAGCAATAAGAAGTTAGCGACAATCAATAAAAAAGGTCTTGTAAAAACAAAGAAAAAGACTGGAAAATGTAAATTGATCATCAACGTATCCAAGGGACAGAAGAGAATTCAGTACATTGTAAACCTTGTGGTGCGTAAGAGTTGTAAAAAGAACTACAGTCTTTACAAATATAAGACAAGCTATAAGGCACCAAGTGTAAGTCTTTACAAACTTGTGCCACGTGGCAAGAGCTACAAAATCAAGTTGAAACACTTGAATAAGAGTGCAAAAGTAGTTTACAAGAGCAACAACAAGAAGGTGGCGACAGTGAATAAGAAAGGTAAAGTAAAACCGAAGAAGAACGGTCGCGCAGACGTAACCATTGATGTTACACAAAACGGAATTAAATATCGCTATTTTGTAGTGGTACGTGTAACGGAAAAGGGTGTTGAGTCCAATACATCTTACTTGAAAGTTATAAAATAAGAGGATGGAAACATAGATGCAGAAAGGAATCTGAATCTGAGGGGAAGAGATTTCCCTTTGGATTTGGATTCTTTTCGTATTTGTGTTATAATGCTGATGGTATTAGTAATGAAGCATGAAAAGAAAGGGAATGAATTATGCGAAAGGTAAAACAAGTAATCGGAACATTGCTTTCAGCCGGTTTGGTGGTGGGAATGGTGGTGGCGCCGTCCTCTACGGCAGAAGCGGCGAAAAAGGGAAAGGCTGTAAAAGTAAAGGCACCATATACCCAAAATGCGTACATAGCGAAAGGAAAAAAGGTAAAGCTATCGGTTGGTGAAAAGGTGACGTTTCAGTCGAAAAACAAGAAGGTTGCTACGGTATCGAAAAAAGGAATTGTGGCAGCAAAGAAGGTAGGAAAAACGAAAATTGTTGTAAAAGCAAAGAAAAATAAAAAGAAGAAAGCAACCATCACAGTTCGTGTCATGAAGTGTGCAGTGAAAAAAGTGTCGCTGAAGCAGAAAAATATTTCTTTGCAAGTGGGAACGACGGCATCTTTGAAAGCAACAGTGAAAGCGAAAAAAGGTGCCAGTAAGCGGCTTTATTGGAAATCGTCCAATGCTTCTGTGGCCAGCGTTTCGGGAAAAGGTGTGGTGACGGGAAAGAAAGTAGGAACGGCAACCATTACGGTACAAGCAACGGATGGAAGTAAGAAAAAAGCGACATGTAAGGTGCGTGTGACAGAGAATGCTGCAAATGCGCGTCCGACACCAATGCCAACGGACGATATTGTTGGAATGACGGTTATGAACAAATGCGCGCTGACCTTTGCTTTGGCAAGACCTCATACGTTGAGTGAGTCCGATATTAAGATTCAAAAACGTTCCCTGGCATACGGGGAATACCGGGTAACATTGGACGTGGATACGGTATATAGCACGGATGGTCAAAATTATACGGTGGTACTTTCCGAAAAGATGGAAGTGAGCCAGGGAGAATTTGTGAAACTAACCATTCCGTCGTTAGAAGGGCTGAAAGAAAAAGAAGTGATGTATTTGGAGCCGGCAGGAGTATATTCGGATGAAAACGTATATCGCGGAACCGTGGGAGAAAAGAATCGGTGGACGATGGGATTTCATAACAACATCGGGTATTCGCAATATGCTGTAACTGGTCTTCCGGAAGGGTTTACCTATGAGGATCAATCTGGTTCGATTCGCATAAGCGGAACGCCTACTCAAGTGGGGATTCATGAAGCGAAGCTTACGGCCACCGATGAGTATGGGAATACGTATGTCGAGAAAATCATTTTCTGTTTCGGAGATGCGTCTCACTTGGTGGCATATTCTACTGGTGGAAGCAACTGTATATTGGGGCGGAGCGGGAATTATGTATCCGGTTCTGTGATGGTTTCCGGTGGAAGTGGTGCGTATAACTATGAGGTGCAATCCGCGGCGGGAAATTTTACCGTAAGCGGAGATGGATGGCTTCGAGGTACGCCGGATATGCCGGGAGAATATGTGGTGAATGTTTTGGTGACGGATGCGAACAATCCTGCCCTTACGACGACGACAACGGCAACATTCCGAATGGAAGAAGGCGTGGAAGTGACGGGAATTGTAAGAGATGCCGTGGGAAATCCGGTGACGAATTCGGTTCGCGTTTCTTTCCAAAGCAGCGATGCGACCGTTCCGAATCCAGTCAGTGTTACAACACATTGTGATGAGGAAGGAAAATATTCGGTTGTTTTGCCGAGAGGGACCTATGATGTTCGTGTCAATGATGGACAGGAGATTGCTACGATTGTTTCCTTCGATCGAATGATCACAATATCCCAAGCGATGGATTTTACATTGCCGCTTTATCAGGTAACGCTTGTGAATCCACAGGGAGAAAGTTTTGGCGGTCATGTGTGTTGGAATGTGACACAGATCGGAACAGAGAAAAAGTCCCTTGGTTGGGGAGATAAAATATACTTGAGACCGGGAAATTATGAGGTGGTTACTCGAGATGAGCCATACCAGAAAGCATCGTTTACAGTAGGAACAGAAGCTTTGCGAGTGGTGGTATCTGCGGAACAATAAAGGGGGATAAAAGGATGAAACGACAGATTATGCGTGGAATGATGGCGATGACAATGCTTTTCGCGATGGCAAGCATAGGAAGTGCGGCGGAGACAGAGGCAGCAAAAGTAAAGGCGCCTTATACAAAGCAGGCGTACATTGCTAAGGGAAAGAAGATTCGCCTTACAGCAAATAAAAAAGTGACGTTTTCTATAAAAAATAAGTCCATTGCGACGGTAACAAAAAAGGGAGTTGTAACGGCAAAAAAAGTAGGAAAAACGAAAATTGTTGTCACGGAACAGAAAAATAAGAAGAAAAAAACAGTTCTCTCGGTTCGTGTCGTAAAGGCGGCAGTAAAGAAGGTGACGTTGAAAAAGAAAGCGGTGTCATTGGATGCCGGGAAGCAAATGGCATTGAAGGTGACGGTAAAGGCGAAAAAGGGAGCCAGCAAACGGCTACATTGGACGTCTTCGAAGCCGGCTGTGGCGTCTGTGAGTAAGAAAGGAATTGTGACAGCAAAACGTGCTGGAAATGCAGTTGTTACGGTGAAAGCTGCGGATGGAAGCGGAAAGAAGGCAACTTGCAAGGTGACAGTAAAGGGAAATCTCAATGGTTTGGTACCGGGTGTGAAACCGATTACACCGACGGATTCTTCCTTGAAAGTGACGGAGATGACGATAAGAAATCCATATTCTTTGACATTTTCCTTGAGTCGTCCGTATGCGCTGGATCTGAATGCTGTTGTTGTGAAACGAAAAGTGCTTTCTGGGGCGGAATACCAAGATACCTTGGATATCGACACGCTCCAAACCGCAGATAAGATTCATTATACGGTAACTTTGGCAGGGAATAACAGCATCCAAGAAAGCGAATATGTGAAGTTGGAAATCAATGGATTGTCCCAGAACGGTACAATGGAACAGCAATTCAAACCAACCCCACATCGTTATGTGTACGAGGGAATCTACACAGGTACAGTAGGAGAGTTTGTGGAAATTTACTTGAGTGACGGAAATCAAATCGGATATATGGATGCAACGGTAACCGGGCTTCCGGATGGACTGTCCTGGAGTAATAATGGGAGCCGAATTCGAATTATTGGAAATCCGACCCGAGCGGGAGTTTATTTGGCGCAAGTGCAGGCTGTGGATGAAGCGGGAAATAAGTTTGACAAAACGTATCATTTCTGCATTGGTTCGCCGGAAGTGATTGTGGCATCTGCCACAAAAACTTATGGAATTGTGGAAAAAAGAGGAAGTGCATCCTATCAGACGAATCTATTTGCCGCAGGTGGAAGTGGAGAATACACGTATGAACTGCTGGATGCCAAGGGCGGAATCGTTGTGGACGCGGAGTCCGGTGCGGTATCCATGTCGACGGAAGATGTGGGAGAATATTATGCCAAAGTAAAGGTGTCAGATCGCATGGATCCGTCCAAATTTGCAGAGGTTTTGGTGGAGTTTTCCATTGCCCAAGGATTGGTATTGGAAGGAACTGTGAAGGATGCAGAAGGAAATACCATTACCGATACGACGGATATAATGGTGGACTTTGATTTGCATGAAACGGACAATCGGTATTATGAAGGGGCTTATAAGTACTACAGCATTGCTTCCAATGGAGTATTTCGAGCAATTCTTCCGGCGGGAACCTATGATATCCTTACCCGAACGGATTACGCGGGGGGAGGAGTGTACGTGTATGATTATGTGCTCAGCCAAGAGAAGCAAGAGACAACGATTGCATTGCCGGTGTATCGTGTGGAGCTGTGCACTCAGGGACAAGACGAGTTGCTTAAGGATGTTGCCTGGGGAAATGCGGAGAATATATTGATTGGCTATGATAAGATTTTGTATTTGAAGAAGGGGCGTCATACCTTACAAGGCAGTTGGTATGGTTTCATGAATTGGAAAACGCATGGAAAAGCCACATTCGAAATTGTGGATAAGGGAGTCAAGGTGAATTTGGACGTGACAGTAGAAGAAGGGGAGATGACATCGTTGTCTCTGGCAGAACCGGGAACCATTAACGTTTCGGCCACCACGACGAAACATGGATATTTTTCCTTCACACCAACAGAAACCGGTGTGTATCGAATTTATTCGGCGATTCCGAAGGAAGCCGGATACAACAATACACAAGGGGTGCTGTACAATTCTCAACGAACGCTTTTGGATTCAAACGATTACAATTACAATCATCCGATTGAAGGGAATCAGTTTATGATGGAAACTTCGTTGACCGCAGGGGAAACGTACTACATTGGAGCAAGATATTGTTACAGTAGTAGCAGTGACATGATTCCAGTGGTGGTAGAAAAGGTACAGTAGGATGCAATGGAAATGTGACAATGTCACGGGAGTGAAGGTGCTGATGGGCAGATTTTTACAAATTAATGCTTGACAAACAAAGATCACACGCGTTATACTGATATAGCATGCGTTCGTGTGGTCTTTTGTTATATCAAAATATCCCCGAAAGCAGCGATAAATAAACTACAGGAGGTGAAAATTAATGCCAACTTTTAACCAATTAGTAAAACAGGGTAGAAAGTCCGTTGCGAAGAAATCAAATTCTCCAGCGCTTCAGTACACCTACAACTCTTTGAGAAAGAAATCTACAGAGAATGCTTCTCCACAGAAGCGTGGTGTATGTACTGTTGTTCGTACTGCTACACCTAAAAAGCCTAACTCAGCGCTTCGTAAGATTGCCAGAGTTCGTCTTTCGAATGGTATCGAAGTAACAAGTTATATTCCAGGTGAAGGTCACAACCTTCAGGAGCATAGCGTTGTTATGATTCGTGGAGGAAGAGTAAAAGACCTTCCAGGTACACGTTATCATATCATCCGTGGAACACTCGATACAGCAGGTGTTGCAAACAGAAAACAGGCTCGTTCCAAGTATGGTGCGAAGAGACCAAAGGCAGGAAAATAATTTCTGCAACATGAATTACAGTTACTGTAATTACTAATTTAAAAGTACCGGATTAATTTTTGCATCATAATCATATATCAGTATAAGATTGGGCGGTAAGCCGCGAGCAAGACTTAAGCTGGTGCGGACACAAGTAGTGAGTACCTGTGAATTAATAAAATTATTAAGGAGGGAAGTAACGTGCCACGTAAAGGACATATTCAGAAAAGAGATGTGCTGGCAGATCCAGTTTACAAAAACAAAGTTGTTACAAAGCTGATCAACAACATTATGTTGGATGGTAAAAAGGGTGTGGCTCAGAAAATCGTTTACGGTGCATTCGAGCAGGTTGCTGATAAGACAGGCAAAGATGCATTGGAAGTATTTGAAGAGGCTATGAACAACGTTATGCCTGAGCTTGAGGTAAAAGCTAGACGTATCGGTGGTTCCACATACCAGGTACCAATGGAGGTACGCCCAGATCGTAGACAGGCTTTGGCACTTCGTTGGTTGACACTCTATTCACGTAACCGTGGAGAGAAGACCATGAAGGAAAGACTTGCAAACGAGATCATGGATGCTGCGAACAACACAGGCGCATCTGTTAAGAAAAAAGAAGATATGCACAAAATGGCAGAGGCAAACAAAGCGTTTGCTCACTATCGTTGGTAATCGCGACGGCAATGTGCATAAGACGATATTAATATAGGAGGAAAAAACCTTGGCTGGAAGAGAATATCCATTAGAGCGTACCAGAAATATTGGTATTATGGCTCATATCGATGCCGGTAAGACGACTCTTACAGAGCGTATTCTTTACTACACCGGTGTTAACTATAAAATTGGTGATACTCATGACGGTAATGCTACCATGGACTGGATGGAGCAGGAGCAGGAAAGAGGTATCACAATCACTTCCGCGGCGACAACATGTCATTGGACTTTGGAAGATCACCACAAGCCAAAAGCAGGTGCATTGGAGCATCGTATCAACATCATCGATACTCCAGGACACGTAGACTTCACAGTAGAAGTTGAGCGTTCCCTTCGTGTACTTGACGGAGCTGTTGGTGTATTCGATGCCAAAGCTGGTGTTGAGCCACAGTCTGAGAACGTATGGCGTCAGGCGGATACTTACAATGTACCACGTATGGCATTCATCAATAAGATGGATAAAATGGGTGCAGATTTCTTTAACTCGGTTCAGACGATTGTTGACCGTTTGGGCAAAAATGCGATCCCAGTTCAGATTCCAATCGGAAAAGAAGACGATTTCGTTGGATTGATCGATTTGTTTGAAATGGAAGCATACTATTACAAAGATGACAAGGGCGAAGACATCGAGATCACAGCAATTCCTGATGATTTGAAGGATCTTGCAGATGAGTGGCATGAGAATCTCGTAGAGAAGATTTGTGACTTGGATGAAGACTTGATGATGATGTACCTTGAGGGTGAAGAACCATCCGTAGAAGAACTCAAGAAGGCTCTTCGTAAAGGAACCATTGCTTGTGAAGCAGTTCCTGTATACTGTGGTTCTGCATACAAGAACAAAGGTGTTCAGAAACTTTTGGACGGTGTTCTTGAGTACATGCCAGCACCAACAGACATTCCAGACATTACTGGTGTGGATGAGGAAGGTAACGAAGTTACTCGTAAATCTTCTGACGACGAACCATTCTCTGCATTGGCATTTAAGATCATGTCAGACCCATTCGTAGGTAAACTTGCATTCTTCCGTGTATATTCCGGTACATTGAACTCTGGTTCTTATGTATTGAATGCAACAAAGCAGAAGAAAGAGCGTGTAGGACGTATCCTTCAGATGCATGCGAATAAACGTAGCGAGTTGGATAAGGTATATTCCGGAGACATCGCTGCAGCAGTAGGTTTCAAATTGACAACAACTGGTGATACAATCTGTGACGAAAAGAGTCCTGTTATTCTTGAGTCCATGGAATTCCCAGAACCAGTTATCGAGTTGGCAATCGAGCCTAAGACAAAGAATGATCAGGGTAAAATGGGTGAGGCACTCTCCAAATTGGCAGAGGAGGACCCAACTTTCCGTGCTCATACAGATTCTGAGACAGGTCAGACAATCATCGCTGGTATGGGTGAGCTTCACTTGGAAGTTATCGTAGACCGTTTGCTTCGTGAGTTCAACGTAGAGGCAAATGTAGGTGCTCCACAGGTTGCTTACAAAGAAACATTTACAACAGCGGTTGATATCGACAGCAAATATGCAAAACAGTCTGGTGGTCGTGGTCAGTACGGTCACTGTAAAGTTAAATTCGAGCCTATGGATCCAAACGGTGAAGAGACATTCAAGTTTGAGTCCACAGTAGTCGGTGGTGCAATTCCTAAGGAATACATTCCAGCGGTTGGCGCAGGTATCGAAGAAGCTGCACAGGCTGGTATTCTTGGTGGATTCCCTGTACTTGGTGTACATGCTACAGTATGGGATGGTTCTTACCATGAAGTCGACTCCAGTGAGATGGCATTCCACATCGCTGGTTCCATGGCATTCAAGGATGCTATGAAGAAAGGTAACGCAGTACTCTTAGAGCCTATCATGAAGGTTGAGGTAACAATGCCTGAGGAGTACATGGGAGACGTTATCGGAAGTCTTAATGCAAAACGTGGACAGATCGAAGGTATGGATGACCTCGGCGGTGGTAAGATCGTAAGAGCATTCGTTCCATTGGCAGAAATGTTCGGTTACTCCACAGAGCTTCGTTCTGCAACTCAGGGACGTGGTAACTACTCCATGTTCTTCGAGAAATATGCACAGTGTCCAAAGAACGTACAGGACAAAGTGCTTGCAGCAAAAGGCGACAACTAATTTATAACAATTCCACAGATATCTGGCGTCTGGCGATGCTTGGCGCCAGGGTCTGAGTGAAAAATGTCGAATCGGGTTGATTTGACATATAAAAGCTGATAACTTTTGTGAATTAGGGATTGATTTTTTTGGAAATATCCCCTATAATAAAGTCATATTGGCGCAAATAGAGCAAAATTTCTAAAACAAAAATAAAAAATAATGTTAGGAGGACGTTTAGAAATGGCTAAGGAAAAGTATGTAAGAACGAAACCACATTGTAACATCGGTACAATTGGACACGTAGACCACGGTAAAACAACATTGACAGCTGCTATCACAGCTACACTTGCTGCAAGAGTAGAGGGTAACGCTGCTGTAGATTTCGCAAATATCGATAAAGCTCCAGAAGAGCGTGAAAGAGGTATCACAATCTCTACTGCACACGTTGAGTATGAGACAGACAACAGACACTACGCTCACGTAGACTGCCCAGGACATGCTGACTACGTTAAGAACATGATCACTGGTGCTGCTCAGATGGATGGAGCTATCCTTGTAGTAGCTGCTACTGACGGTGTTATGGCTCAGACAAAAGAGCACATCCTTCTTTCCCGTCAGGTAGGTGTACCTTACATCATCGTATTCATGAACAAATGTGATATGGTAGATGACGAAGAGCTTCTTGAGCTTGTAGAGATGGAGATCACAGAGATCCTTGAAGAGTATGAGTTCACAGATTGCCCAATCATCAAAGGTTCCGCACTTGGTGCTTTGGAAGATCCAAGCAGCAAATGGGGAGACGCTATCATGGAGCTTATGGCTACAGTTGACGAGTACATTCCAGATCCACAGCGTGATACAGACAAACCATTTATCATGCCTGTAGAGGACGTATTCTCTATCACAGGTCGTGGTACTGTTGCTACAGGACGTGTTGAGGCTGGTACACTTCACCTCAATGACGAAGTAGAAATCGTTGGTATCAAAGAAGAGAGCCGTAAAGTAGTTGTAACTGGTATCGAGATGTTCCACAAAGAGTTGGAAGAGGCTCAGGCTGGAGACAACGCTGGTGTACTTCTTCGTGGTGTTCAGAAGACTGAGATCGAAAGAGGTCAGGTTCTTTCTCAGCCAGGTTCTATCCAGTGTCACACAAAGTTCACAGCACAGGTTTACGTATTGACTAAGGACGAGGGTGGACGTCATACTCCATTCTTCAACAACTATCGTCCACAGTTCTACTTCCGTACAACTGACGTAACAGGTGTTATCGAGCTTCCAGCTGGTACAGAGATGTGCATGCCTGGTGATAACGTAGAGATGACAATCGAATTGATCCACCCAATCGCTATGGATCAGGGTCTTACATTCGCTATCCGTGAAGGTGGTAGAACAGTAGGATCAGGTCGTGTTGCTACAATCATCGAGTAATCTACACGTTAGCTTTGAACTAAGCGCATAAAACATGTAATATACAGCCACTGCAAGCCTTGCTTGTATGTGGCTGTTTTTACGTGTTTATAGGCATTCAGCGAATGCCGTGAACGAGGAAATGCGAAGCATTTTCGAGGTGCGCTTAGCTCAATTTAGAGGCTTTCCGAGAAATCGGGAAGCCCTTTTTGCGTCTTGAAAAAAGTGGAAAGAATAGCGAAAAATAGGGTAGGCGGTGCCAAAACGGTGCCAAAAATAAAAACTCCAGCGAATTTAGATATTCACTGGAGCTATTTTTTTACTATCCTTTAATCTGTTTTACCTGTTCTGCTCTTTCTGCATCCTTATGATACTGCAGCTTAAATTGTATCGTTTCCACAACCTCTTTCCGGGCTTCATCATCTAACTGATAAAAGGATGTAAGTAGATTATCCACATCCGGCATACTGTTTTTGCCAAATAGGTGCATAAGAGGA
>JAGBBZ010000020.1 GCA_017938215.1 Eubacterium sp.
GATTACATCATTCTCATAGGTTTCACAGAGTATACCGCATTATCATCCGATACATAGCAGCAATGACGCCCTTAGTATCGGAAAAGACTATTTCCGAATGTTTTTAAGCAGCACAATGATAAGCACTGTCATAATTCCGATTTCAAATAAATAATACGCCCAAAGCGGTACCGGAAGCGGCGCACCATAACGGTTCGGACGCCTGTTCAGGAATTCAATTATCGTTTCCCCTCTGACCGCGCAGACAAACTGAAAAAAGAACCCGATTGCAGATAGTGATGAAACAATGCCAACTATGCCGACCGCTCTTGCACGCGGTCCGCCCATTTCATCGGCAGGCATCCCCGTAATCGTGCGATAGACCACGACCATTATCGCAACTGACACCGCACACAGCACAAATGATATGATTTTACTATACATATATCGTTCCTCACTTTCTGATTTTATCATGAAATCAGCAATCATATTCCCTATTTTATTATATTCCTGCGGAAAATGCAACTGCTGCCGGAACAAAATAACAAAAAATACAGCTGCCAACCACTCATAATCAGCCGTCCCCCCTACTCGTACCCCGATTCTATTTTTGAGAGCACCGCGACATCTTTCGCACAGGACTTGACAAACTTACTATAATATTTTTTGCTTTTATAATATTTAACCGTAAAAATTTAGGCTATATAATACTCACAGCATAACAATTAAGAAAGGCTTGATTTTTACCAGACGTTCTTTGTATCAATCATCTGCGGTCAGACCCTTCAGCAGACATTCTTCATGGTAGGTGCGGTCAAAATGACGGACTGTTTCTGCTGCGATTGACGAAGCATACGCGGATTTGTCCTTCGGCATGAGCAGTTGAACGATGCACCATTTTTGGCGGGTCATTCAACAGAGATTTTCTTGACCTTGAACAGTATGTCAGAGTAATGGTTGATGAAGAACAGGGTGCTAGTTTCAAAGTAGGACCAGAAATGCTTGAGAAGTATGGAGTAAGCGAAGATGTATTAATTAAAATGCAAGGTGGAAATCCATCAATGATTGTGGTTACAAATAAAACAAAAACAAATGGTTCTTCTACAATTTGCTTTACAGATGTATTAAAAGAAATTGCAGATAGATATGAAAGTGATTTAGCAATTCTTCCAAGTAGCATTCACGAATGTATCTTATACTTGGACAATGCTCCATGCATTACATCCGCTATGATGTTCTTTACGGATATGTGCTTTCCAGACTGCAATACTAGTCGGAGCAGGTGCACCGGGACGATGAAAAGCTGTTACAGCAGTTGTTAAATGCAGGGAATAAGGAACGCGTGGCGCGAAGCGGCAAGACACTTAGGGGGCAAGTTTATGGCTCTTTGTCAAGAGCGGGGGAAGGAATTTGAGCGGTTATAGACTGTTTTGAATTTAAACTAGTCAAAATAAAAAATGTAGGTAGATGTATTGAAAACAGTGTGATATACTAAAAAGAGTAAAGGGATTAACCATTTGCAAATGTATCAAGGAGTTAATTGGCGAAGCAACAGAATATGATAAAAAAGAAAAGTTGGAAGTATAGCGTCCGAAAAGCTGGTGCAAAAGTATTCGTGCATTTGCCAATAGTTTTGGTGGTACACTCGTATTTGGCGTAACAGATGATGATTTTGTTGGAATGCCGGAGACCGAAAAAGATGCTGAACTCATAAGCGACCATATTAAAGCACATTTGAATCCAATTCCTGACTTTGTACTTAGTTTCAAGAAAATCATGATGGATTATAAAGAACAACCACACTATACACACGAAAAGACTCCATTATTTGAAGCAGATACGGAAGATTTCTTGCTTACGCTTTTTAATCTAAATTATGGTGGAGAAAACGAAGATGTCGGTCAAGATGTCACTCAAGAAATAGAATCCAAAGACCGTGAGGGGCGTACAGTAGGATAGTGAAGACTCTGGTAAGAGCTTGCTCTAAACCGGAGTTTTTTCTATATATGAGTATAGACCCGCATGACGACTGTAAAGGGGCTCTTTTTGTGCTATTCTTATTAGGGAGGAAATAACAGGATGGAATTGATTGGGGGAGTGTGGTACAATAGAAACAATGAAAAAGTTGGATTTTCTTATTGGATGATGTATGAGACATTACGTGTCCCGGTAAATAAAATAGGGCATTGCTCGCTTTGTGTCCTGTACTTTTTAGTGGGGTGCAGATACGATGTTTTCAAGGAGGACAAAAAATATGAATCAAATAAAAATTGGAGAATTCTTGAAAAATCTTCGAAAAGAGAAAGGGCTTACTCAAGAACAATTAGCAGAACAGTTTAATGTATCTCGACGGTCGGTATCGAGATGGGAAACTGGGAGAAATATGCCGGAGCTGAGCGTCCTTGTAGAGTTGGCAGAATTTTATGATGTAGATATGAAAGAGATTATCGATGGAGAGAGGAAAAGCGAGATGATGAATGAAGAAGTGAAAGAGGTTGCTTTTAAGATGGCAGACTATGCTGTTGAACAAAAGAGCAAGCTTTTGATTTTGGTGAGACGGATTAGTCTTGTAGGCGTGGTTTTGATGGCTATTGTTTTGGGGCTGCAAAGTGTTGATTATGAACCGGGAATTAAAAGCTTTTTATGCTATTTTTTTTCTATCATAGTATTTGTTGTGCTTGTAATATTGTCGCTTCACACGAATGGATTACTCGAAAAATTAGCAAAGCGAAAGAACTTTGTAAATGGATGCAAGGCATTGGTATTGATAGTTGGTGCATGCGTGTTATCGTTTGTGGTGAAGTTTATGTTGGTTCTTGTGCCAATTCTATTCATGGAGAGTACACCATATGAAAATCAAACCGGTATAGAAAACTATGATAAAGCGAAGATATTAGAAGAGTATGGCGGAGATTTTAGTGGCGAGTTCTTTATTTTTCCGGATGATACATCAAAGATGCTCGAACCAACATTTGTTTCAAGTTTGAAAACGGGTTTCTTTGATACAGATGGATATATGATTTTGCGGGGAACATATAGTGAAGAAGATTACGAGGAAGAAGTGCAGAGGCTTTCTGCGATAGAATGTACGGTAGAGGATATAACGATAGGAGTTCAATATGATGAAGATAGTTATGCGCTACCGGCATATGTTGCACTAGATGGTTATGATTACGAGTATGAATATGCACTACTCGATGAGAAAAACCATACCATAACATATATTCTTCTTAGTTCTCCGAAATATGTTAACTTGTGTGAATATGAGGAATATTTGAAGTTAGATGCGGATGAATACAAGATAAAAGATGCGTTGAAGCAATTTACGATCTATTCACGTTATTATGAAGATGGCGTTTATATAGACTATTCAGACGAAAAATAAACATGCTTTATGAAACTTCGAGAACTCAAAAGGAGGTCCATCAATGAAAAATATAAAAATGAAACGCAGCCCATTCATTTACGGTATGCTATTACTAGCGATTATTTTCATGGGAACTACACCAAATTATACGAAAGTGGAAGCGGCAGAGGAAAACGTGCAAATTATGCCTACAGAAGCGGATCAAAATGTCATTCCGGATAAATATAACACCGGGTGTACCGGGGCGTTGACGGTTCCGGTAGAGTCCGTGGATAGCAGAGGCAAGACAAATTGGGTGATCGAGGACGTTGTCCTGGTTCCTTCGGGAAGCGGAGATAATATCGTACGAGTTTTCGATTTCTACTATCGCAATAAAGAGGTGTCTGGCGAGGTCGTTTTCAATGACATCGATTTTTCGGACATGTCGTTGCGACTGTACAACGATGGCTTGGTGGAACGCGATATCCACCTTGTGTTTAACAACTGCAAATTTTCCGGGGTATCTATGGGAAAAGGCGACTCCAAGGTAACATACGAATTTAATCATTGCTCATTTCGAAGTTTTTATGGAAGCAATGCTACCTTTAATCGTTGCAAATTCGGAGGGAGTTATTCGGACGGGATGGTTCCGTTTCGTAATGTGGAAGTCAATGATTGCTACTTTAGCGACATGACCCATATGGCCACAGGGGGAGAAGTGCATACGGACGGTACACAGATTTACGGAGACAAAGATCATGATGTGTGCAAGGTGCATTTTTCCCGTTGTCGTTTTGAGGTGCCGGCATTGAACCTTCCTGATAGCACGGCGTACGTAAATGCGTGTATTATGCTCCAGCTAGAGTTTAGTAGTGGGAGCGATATTTCCTTCCGCGATTGTATTGTAAATGGAGGTTCCAACACGGTTTTTGCGTGGTCCACGAAAGGGGATTGGGGCTTGGAAAATGTGGTGTTTGATGGCTTGCGATTTGGCAATGCGTACAAGCATGGAATGCTGGATTCCCGGATTTCCCCGGAGGTGAATTTTAAGAATCTCAGCATATCCGATGAATTGTATGTATCGTCGGTATGGCAAGATGATGAAGGGACTCATCTGAGTGTCACCAACGATTCCGGGCGGGATAAGGAGTTGGTAGTTTGCACGGACAAAGGAACGTATACATATGAAATTGGTGGGTTTGATAAGACAGCGGAAAATGCGTGGCAAACGTTATTCCAGGAAATGCCATTCGACAAAGAAATTATTATTCCGGAGTCTGTGTCCTATGTGGTATGTTTTTCCCGGTCCTTCCCGGGGTGTGCAAAGCAAGTTCGTTTTGTAAACTTTCAGGAAGAAAATGATGTATATTTGGACAAGGCAGTGTTGGACGAACTGACCGGAAAAGAAAATGAAATTTTGTTGGAAGGAAGCTGTGGGAAAGATGTAACGTATACGCTCACCTATGGTGGTGTTCTCACCTTGTCTGGGACAGGGAATACCGATAATTTTCATTCGAAGAAATTTCCAGAATGGTATGTGGCAGGAGTCCATGATTATCGGGATTGTATTAAGGAAATCGTGGTGGAAGAAGGGATTCAGGGCATTGGAAATGCGCTATTTGCAAAGTGCAGCGGTGTGGAAAAAATATCATTGCCGGATTCGTTGCGCTCCATCGGGCAGTACGCCTTCGACGGATGTGTCTGCGTAGATTCTGTCACCTTGCCAGCCAATATCGAACAGCTTGGAACCTCTGTATTTCGCGGGATGCAGCTGAAAGAGATTTATTATGAAGGCGAGGATTGGGAGCAAATCGAGATAAGCAAGGGCAACGATGTGCTGAACAATAATGCGAAGTATTATGCGGATGGAGCACTTCGTTACCGCGTGGTATATACTCTTAATGATGCGGAGGAAAGTCCGGCTACACATACCAATCCGCTCACCTTTTCCACAGGCGATCAGTTCGAGTTTGCAGACCCACAGAGAGAGGGATACACCTTTGATGGCTGGTTCTCAGATTCGAAGTTTGTGAAGAAGATCACAGGACTTGAGGGAACCGAGACGGATAATGTAAGAGTGTATGCTAAGTGGACGGAAAATGTCAGTGAAGATAGTTCTGGTGCAGGTGCTTCGGCTGTGACAAAACCAAGTGCCGGTGCGCAGAATTCTACGACGGGAACCCAGGGAAAGGAATCGGTGGACACTCAAAATCTGGGAACGGTTCATGGTACAAAACCGAAAAAAGTGCAGGACGTTAAAGTAAAGAAAAAGAGTTCTTCCAGTGTGAAAATTCGCTGGAAGCGAGATAAAGAAGTCAGTGGTTATGAGATTCGGATGAAGAAAGGAAAAAAAGGAACCTTTCATCGAATTAAAACAATCAAGAAAAATAAAAAGGTCAGCTTCACGAAGAAGAAACTGAAAAAAGGAAAGGTATATTATTTTAAGGTTCGCGCTTACAAAATGCTGGATGGCAAAAAAATATATGGTGCCTATTCCAAGGTCAAGAAGATTCGCATGAAGTAAAACACTCCCCTCCAATATTCACAAGATGATTGGAGGGGAGTGTTCTATTTCTCGGATGAGGAATCCACCACATAGCGGTATTTGCCAAAGTTGTAGGGTTCCTTTTTCTGGGTGATGGTGCCGTATTCAATGGCACGTGTGGGGCAGTTGCCAATGCATGCCATGCAGTGGGTGCAGTTATCCTGCCAGACAGGTTTTCGGTCATTTACGCTTATGTTATTTAAGGGACATACGTTGGCACATTTGCCACAACCGACACACTTGTCGGTGGCGTAAAAATCCTTTGCCTTTAGTTTGAACTTGCACCAAACCGGATTAAATGGAATGGTAATAATGGATTCAAATAAGAAAATGTGTCGGGCCTTTAATTTGTTTCCGGCCTGAATATCGGCAACAACGGAGCCGATTTTGTCGTAGGATTGTAAAATACGTTCTTCCACTTCGTCCTTTTCGAGCATTGGGTAAGAGTCGCTTGCGACATAATTTCTTGGCATTTTAAACTCCGCATGCCCACGGTAATTCATTTTCTTTTTTCGGAAAATAGATTTTGCAAGTTGTCCGGAAATACCGCAATATCCGCCACTTGTAAAGATAAAATACACATCTTTATTTCCGGTAAATGTCTGTTTCTTCAGATATTTGCTTAGAAAGCGTGGCATTTCACACACATAAACCGGTGCGCAGATGATAAAAGGCATATCGGAATGAAGAACGTCGTGATTATCATTTTTAACTCGGTCCAGTAAATTAATACACTCATCGTTTAGTCGCTTTGCAATCTCCTGGGCAATGTATTCAGTATTGCCGGTTGCTGAAAAATATAAAACCATAAAACCTCCATTCCGAAGCGTAGCGCTTCGGCACAAATATTTGTGTAAAAACTCAATACCATATTATATGTCCATACAATGATTTATGTCAATAGCGCGTTCGATGGCATAGCTAATGATCGTGTGACCTGCCTCGTTCAAATGAAGTCCATCCACAAAATATTTGTCATGCTGCTCTGCATGATAGGGCGAGATACCACTTTCATGGGCCAAGTCCACTACGGGGATTTGGTATTGTTCGCACACATCGTGAATGGCTTTGGCGTAATCCCGAACCGTAAGACCAAAACAATTTAATTTTTACAAAATTGTTAAATCTGATATATATTACTTGCATATATAATGACAGTGTTGTATTATTGTGTTAGTACAGTGACACGAGAGGGAACTGTGACAAAAAACGAAAAGGGAGGATATCGGTGAAGCAGTTAATTAGTGTCCGGGATATGTATAAGATATACAACCCGGGAGAAAATGAAGTGCATGCCCTGGACGGCGTCAGCATAGATATTTCCGAAGGAGAGTTTGTGGCTATTGTTGGTCATTCCGGTTCGGGAAAATCCACATTGATGAACATGCTGGGATGTCTGGATGTGCCGACAAAGGGAACGTACATACTAAATGGAAGAGATGTTTCGAGAATGTCAGACAATGAATTGTCGGAAGTGAGAAATCAGGATATCGGATTTATCTTTCAGGGATTCAATCTAATTCCGAATCTAAACGCATTGGAAAATGTAGAGCTTCCGCTTATCTACCGCAATGTAGAGAGAAGTAAGCGGAAGAAACTGGCGAAAGAGGCGCTGGAAAAAGTCGGTTTGAAGAATCGTATGAAGCATAAGCCTTCGGAGATGTCCGGTGGGCAGCAGCAGCGTGTGGCCATTGCGCGAGCCATTGCGGCAGCACCGCCATTGATACTGGCGGATGAGCCTACGGGTAACTTGGATTCCAAATCCACAAAGGATATCATGAAGATTCTGAATGAATTGAATGAACAAGGAAATACCATTGTGTTAATTACCCACGACGATGGAATTGCAGAAAATGCAAAGCGTGTGGTACGTATTTTGGACGGACAGATTGAGTCGGATACATGCCAAGAGCAGACTGAATCAAACGAACAATGAAAGAAAGGGAAATGGAGGACGTAACAGTGAAAGATAATATGGAAAATAAGGGAGTCGACGGAATCGATATGGATAAGAAAAAGAAGAAACGAGCATCCAACAAAAAGCTTATCATCATTATCGTGATCGTTGTGGCAGTGCAGGTAGTCGGTGGAATCGCATTGTCCAAGGTAATGGAAAATATGAGTGCCGGCATGCAGGAAGCCATGGGACAGATGGCAGGTGGGAAAGAAGCACTTCACACCGTAAAGAAAGTGGATGTAAAGCAGGAAATTACAACATCAGCAACCGTAATTGGTTTGGAAAAAGATGCGTATACGTCTCCTGTGACAGCGAAGGTGGAGAATGTATGTGTGGAACCGGGACAGCGTGTGAAGGCTGGGGATGTACTTTTGACATTTGACGCGTCGGAGCTGGGAGACAATCTTGCGAAAGTTCAGCTGCAAGCAAAGACGGAGCGTGCCACTGGCGAAGAAACCTATGAGACAGCACGAGAGGCGGCCCGTAAGGTAACTGCGGCGAAAAAAGAAATCAAAGCGTTAAAGAAGGATGTAAAATCCATTCAAAAGGATATTGATTCTTTGTCTGAGAAGGTAAGCAAATACGAAGCAAAGACCCAGGCCGCAAATGCAGCTGCTATGGCGGGGGATGCTTCGGCTGCCACAGGCTTGAGCGAAAGCGAGACAAAAGCATACCAGAAAGTAACCAAGGATCTGGAAGCAAAGAATAAGAAATTAATGAAAAAAGAAGAAGCCATTGCGAAGCAGGAAGCCATCGTAGAGGCAAATAAGGATATTAAAGTATCTGAGAGTGCAGCGGCACAAATTCGCAACACCAATGAAATGTCAGCCATGAATGTGGATGATGCGAAAAAAGATGTGGATGCGGCAAAGGCTGGAATTACAGCGAAAGCAGATGGGATTGTAGAGTCCGTCGAGATTTTTAAAGGGGCGTACGCCAATGAAACACAGACATTGATGACATTAATCAATGCGCAGAAAATCGGTGTCGAGTTTTCCATTTCTAAGGATGATTTGGCAGCCATAACAGAAGGTCAGAAAGCCCGCGTGGTTATCGGAAGCAACGAGTACACAGGAAGCGTGCAGTACGTTAGCCGTGTGGCTACGATGGATGGAAATGCCCTTGGCAACGAGGCAGCAGCCAGTGGAAGCATCAAGGGAAGAATTGTGCTGGATGCACCGGATGAGAACATTTTTGTAGGAGTATCTGCCAAAGCATACATTTTCATCGGTGAGGCGAAGGGGGCGTTGGCGATTCCTTACTCAGCACTTTGCACGGATGTGGATGGTGACTATGTGTATACCGTAAATGACAAAAATATCATTGAACGAAAAGATGTAAAATTGGGCTTGTGCTCCGGAGAATATTACGAAGTATTGGAAGGAATCAAAGAAGGCGATAAAGTCATCACAGAGGTGGAGAAAAATATGAAACCAGGTGATGAGTATGTGCCTCCTGTGGCTGCCGGCGGAATGTCCATCCAGTAACGGATGTTGAAAAACAGAAGTGGAAGATGAGACGGAAAGGAGACAGTCATGAGACGATTCGGGGAATATGTTAAAATGGCCATGAAGAATATTTGGGCCAATAAAGTAAGAACCTTACTGACAATGCTTGGAATTATCATCGGTATTTCGTCGGTAATCTTAATTATTTCCATCGGAAATGGTGCGACGGAAATGATCAGCAATGAGCTGGGAAGTTTGGGAAAAGGACAGCTGAATTTCTACACCATGAATTACGAGGAAAAATATTACATCACGGAAGACCAATTGGATCATATCCGAGGGATGGAAGGGGTAAAAGCGGTGGCGACCCAGAGCTTTTTCACAGGAACCACAGCGACCCAGAAAGATGATTTTGAAGTGAATCTTGTGGCATTTAATGCCGATGGATTTACCTTTATGGAATATGATTTTGTGAAGGGAAGAGAGTACACGGAGCAAGAAGCGGCAGACGGAAAGACATATTGTGTCATCAGCGAAGACGATGCCATCAAAATGTTCGGTTCCACCAATGTAGTGGGAATGGAGTTTGACATTACCATTCAAGGCGGCTTCGACATTCCGGTTACCGTGCTTGGTGTTACAAAATCAGAAGATGATAGCACGTTGGTGGCGGCGATGTCACAGACGCAGTCCGTGCAAGTAATCATTCCACCTCAAGCAATTACGAAGACACTGGGAATGGATTTGCAGAAGGACATTACCGATTTCTTTGTATTGAAAGAGGACGATGTGGACGCAAAGGCATTGTGCGATGAAATCGTCGATTATCTTGGCACCAGTCATTATTGTAACGGCGAAGATGTGTATTTTTACCAGAGTTTCGATGATATCATGAAGACGGTAAACAACGTTATCAATCTGATTACCATGTTTGTGGCGTTTGTAGCATCTGTGTCGCTGTTGGTTGGTGGTATCGGCGTTATGAATATTATGCTGGTATCGGTAACGGAGCGAACACGTGAGATCGGTATCCGTAAGGCGCTGGGAGCGAAAACCGGTTCCATCACCGTGCAGTTTTTGGCGGAATCAGCCTTTATCACGCTGATCGGTGGTATCATCGGAATCCTTTCCGGTGTGGGCGGTGCCTGGTTGATTGCGAAAATCATTGGCGTAGCTGTGCCGGCAATGAAATTTACACCAGCGTTAAGCGTCGGAACCATCTTGCTTGCGTCAGCATTTTCATCGGGAGTAGGATTGTTCTTTGGAATTTATCCGGCGAGAAAAGCGGCGAAAATGAGTCCGATCGAGGCATTGCGACAGAATTAGTGTAGGAGGTACCATATGAAGTCATTTTTTATCGGAGATATCGAAGTGGGGGGCACCGCGAAGCCCCTTGTAATACCGGAAATCGGTATCAATCATAATGGAAGCTTGGACGTGGCGAAGGAAATGGTGTTGTCCGCCCATCGGGCGGGAGCGCGACTGATCAAACATCAGACTCATATCGTGGAGGATGAAATGTCTGGGGCGGCAAAGAAGGTCATCCCCGGCAATGCGGATATTTCCATCTACGAAATCATGGCGGGATGCGCTCTCAGTGACGAAGAGGAGCGGGAAATGATGCGCTACACCGAAGAACTTGGTATGGTATTTTTGAGTACACCATTTTCTCGGGCGGCGGCGGACCGCTTGGAAGATATGGGTGTGAAGGCATACAAGATTGGTTCTGGAGAAATGAACAATTATCCACTGCTGGACCATGTGGCGTCCTTTGGAAAGCCAATGCTTGTGTCCACAGGAATGAACGATTTGGCAAGCATTGAGAAAGCGGTAAATGTGTTGGAAAAACGTGGCGTGGATTATGCGCTGTTACATACCACAAATCTTTATCCGACGACACCGGAGCAGGTGCGACTGGGTGCCATGCAGGCAATGATGCAGGCGTATCCGGACATTCCGGTGGGGCTCTCGGACCACACATTGAATAACAATGCGTGTATTGCGGCCATGACGTTGGGGGCGAAAGTAGTGGAGCGTCATTACACCGACACCATGGATCGGCAGGGACCAGATATCGTATGCTCCATGGATGAGAATACGTTACGCCAGCTTTTGCATGCAGCAGACGAAATTCCGCAGATGCTTGGTGGCACTAAGAAAGCGTTGGCGGATGAGCAGGTGACCATTGATTTTGCGTTTGCTACGGCAGTGACCATTGCGCCGATTCAGGCAGGGGAGATTTTTACGAAAGAAAATCTCTGGGTGAAGCGTCCGGGAACCGGTGAAATTTTGGCGGAAGACTATGAGAAAGTGCTGGGGAGAAAAGCGACCCGAGAGATCGGAAACGATGTGCAGCTCACCTGGGACATGGTGGAGTAAGAAAAAAGAAACGACCAATGCAAGGTGCGTGAACCCGGCATTGGTCGTTTTTATATACCTAATATAATTTGTCTAATTTTACTTATTCTCGTAGCTTTCCGGAAGTACAAAGTCGATGGTTTGGTTTTCAGTGGCAGTGTATCTTCCGATGCTATAGTTTTCAATTGTAAGATCAAGGAGAGTTCCTTTGAGTACAGTAAAACTATATTTTCCGTCATCTTCAGTATACGAACCTTTGCCGCTGAAATCCCGTGGCTCGTAATCTTCCACCAAATCCGTATTGAGATACTTCGTGGCATACGAAGCATCTGAAACAGGGTTCCCTTTGCTGTCGCGAATGTAGCCGGAATACGTAACAGATTCGCAAACTTCAAAGGAAATCGGAATGGTTCGGCTTAAGCCATTTGGGGCTGTGATTTTTACTTGGACAGTGTATGTTCCTGTATTGAAAAAGTTTGCCCACAAATGTCCCTGGGTCGAAGTGGTCCAAGTGTGATATCCCAGAGGTGGTTCATCTAAAATCTCATAGGTGTAGTCGTCGCGGTTGCAATATGCATCTGGTGTATGCCCGCCTTCGATTCCGGTTGATAAGGAAACTTCAAAGGAATCGTTCACTGGTACACGCGGTGTATTGATCTGCCCCACCACCAATGTGTTTTCATCGCCGATGTAAAAATAGACCGGGATGGTTATGGTTTTTCCTGTGTCATCGATGGCGGTAATAGTAGCTTGATGGCCTTCGCACACTGCCGTCGGTGTTCCGTTGAGTTTGATGTTGTCAAGGGAGGAAGTGCACTTGATGCCAGCTGGCAGGTTGGTCGCCGTCACGGAGAGAAGCATACCATCGATGTATTCGTCCAAATAGATGGTATTAACAAAGTCCTGTCCCACAAATCCAGAAAAACTATACATTGGAATCGGGGATGGATTGGTGGCGCCTACCATTGCTTCCTTTTCTCCCAGGGAAGCTTCGGAAACTTTTACGTAGTATCCTTTCCTCAAATAATCATTCCCGTCAAGATGAAGAATATAATTACGATTGTCCTGTGTGGTCCAGTGATGGATCTTGGCGGTGCGATAGTTGCCATTCGCACGCATTTTGTACTGTACGCTGAAAGGTTCCGAGGAAAGCTTCTGTGCATCTTTTAACGTAACAGCAACTATGTAATTGCTGTGGAATTCTACGGAAGTAATGGTGTTTTTGGCGTTTTCCTGTGTGCCGGCTGCTCCGGCGGAAGTGCCGGTTACGGTTACTTGACAAGATGCCTTTTTCTTGCTTCCGTCAGTGGCTTTTGCTGTGATGGTGGTTGTACCGGCAGAAACAGCAGTTACTTTGCCATTTGCTACCATCGCCACTTTGGGATTCGAAGACGTCCATGCAAGAATTTTACTTGCCTTTTTCTTCGGCGTAACGGCGGCTGTCAATGTACTGGTTGTTCCTGCATCTAGAGTTAATGCAGATGACATGGAAATTTTTTTCACAGCTGCTTTCTTTACCACAACCGAAATCGTTGCCTTTTTCTTTCTGTTCTTTTTGGAAATCACAGTGATTTTCGTCTTTCCGGCTTTTTTTCCTTTCACGACACCAGTGCCGGAAATGGTAATGATCTTTTTTCCGTTGATGCGATAAGATACTTTTTTATTCGCTTTTTTATTTGGAGCTACCGTGACTGTTGTGGATAACTTCACTTTTTTCCCTTTTGCGAGAACAAGTTTCTTACATGAAGGGGCGGAAACCGTCACCTTTTTTACGGATATTTTTTTCTTTTTGGCAGCAGTTGCGTCTGCACATGGTCCTAAGCTGGAAACGCAGAGGGCCAATGAGAGGCTACATGCCAAAATGCGTGATGTGTATTTCATGATAATCCTCCATATTAATTATGTGATAATTGTTACGAGAACATTGTAACATTGTTTGCGGAAAAAAGATAGTAAATTAATTGAAGGATTGCTTGTTGACAATCCACATCGAAATGATTATAATTATCCATAACACGTTGAAGAGACGAGTAAAATGTGGCAACATGCCAGAGAAAGGTGCCGGAGCACAGTGTCCGTATCCATGGAGACGTCCTGTGACAGGCTGGAAGCACCTTCATGGGAAGCATTTGAAAACTACCTCTGAGTGGCCCTAATCCGGTCCGGTGACTCCGTTATCGTCAGAATGAAGCCGGGTATCCTTGCATGCCAAGGACGCCAACAAGGGTGGAACCGCGGGAATACATTTGATTATAATGCCCCGTCCCTGTAAACCATAGTGTTTGTAGGGGCGGGGTTTTTGTGTAAACAATGAGCTTCCCAAGGAAGCGAAGAATGCGTGTCTCGGTATAATGGAAGACAGAAAAAAAGAAAGGACGACGAGAAAATGAAAGTATTTTTGAAAGACGGTTCAAGCAAAGAATACGCAGAACCAATGGCGATCATTGATATCGCAAAAGACATCAGCGAAGGCTTGGCTCGTGTTGCCTGTGTGGCAGAGTTGGACAGTGAGGTGGTAGACCTCCGTACCGTAGTAGACGGCGAGCATGAATTAAATATCTTGACTTTTGACAGCGAGGCTGGAAAGGCGGCATTTCGTCACACTGCTTCCCACGTATTGGCACAGGCCATCAAGAGATTGTATCCGGAAGCAAAATGCGCCATCGGCCCTTCCATTGCAGACGGATTTTATTATGACTTCGACATGGAGTCTTTGGATCGTGACGCATTGGACAAAATCGAGAAAGAGATTAAGAAAATTGTGAAAGAGGGAGCGACTTTGGAGCGTTTCACGCTTCCTAGAAATGAAGCCATCGCATTGATGAAGGAAAAAGAGGAGCCTTACAAAGTAGAGCTCATCGAGGATCTTCCGGAGGATGCGGAGATTTCTTTCTATCAGCAGGGCGAGTTTGTGGACCTTTGTGCCGGCCCTCACTTGATGAATACAAAGCCATTGAAGGCAGTAAAACTCATCTCTTCTTCTGGGGCATACTGGAGAGGAAATGAGAAAAATAAAATGCTCACTCGTGTGTACGGAACGGCTTACACGAAGAAAGCGGATTTGGATGCTCATATGGAGCATTTGGCAGAGATTAAAAAACGTGACCACAATAAATTGGGACGTGAAATGGAGCTTTTCACAACGGTTGACGTCATTGGTCAGGGTCTGCCACTTATTATGCCAAACGGTGTGAAAATGATGAAGAAATTGCAGCGTTGGATTGAGGATATTGAGGACAATGAATGGGGCTACATTCGTACGAAGACACCACTCATGGCAAAGTCCGATCTTTACAAGATTTCCGGTCACTGGGATCACTATAAGGATGGTATGTTCGTTCTCGGCGACGAGGAAAAGGACAAAGAAGTATTTGCCCTTCGTCCGATGACCTGTCCATTCCAGTATTATGTATACAAAGCAAGTCAGAAATCCTATCGTGATTTGCCACTTCGTTACGGCGAGACATCTACATTGTTCCGTAATGAGGAGTCCGGAGAAATGCACGGCTTGACACGTGTACGACAGTTTACGATTTCCGAAGGACATTTGATCGTAAGACCGGACCAGATGGTAGAAGAGTTCAAAAATTGTCTTGCATTGGCGAAACATTGCTTGCAGACACTTGGACTTGAGGAGGATGTAACCTATCATCTTTCTAAGTGGGATCCGGAAAATCCGGATAAATATGAAGGAGCTCCAGAGGTTTGGGAAGAGACGGAACAGCACATCCGCGACGTATTGACAGAGTTAAATATTGCATTTACGGAGGATGTGGGAGAGGCAGCCTTCTACGGACCAAAGGTTGATATCAACGCAAAGAACGTATACGGAAAAGAAGATACCATGATCACCATTCAGTGGGATGCCCTTCTTGCAGAGCGCTTTGATATGTACTATATCGATGAAAATGGTGACAAGGTTCGTCCTTACATCATTCACAGAACATCCATCGGTTGCTATGAGAGAACATTGGCGTGGCTCATTGAGAAATATGCCGGCTTGTTCCCAACATGGCTTTGCCCGGAGCAGGTTCGTGTGCTTCCAATCTCTGAAAAATACGCAGATTATGCTGAGGAAGTTCGTGCGGAACTTGCAAAAAATGGCATCGATGTAACCATGGATAACCGTTCCGAGAAAATCGGATTTAAGATTCGTGAGGCGAGACTTAAGAAAGTTCCGTATCTGTTGGTTGTTGGCCAGCAGGAGCAGGAAGATGGAAAAGTATCGGTTCGTAGTCGTTACAAAGGTGACGAAGGACAGATGCCATTGGCTGATTTCATCAAGGACATTACGGAAGAAATCCGTACCAAAGAAATCCGCAAAATCGAAGTAACAGAGTAAAGATTTCGGATACCGGCGGCAATGCTGCTGCCGGTGTCTTGCATGAAATGCAGAAATGGGGAAAATCATGGAAACAAATAATAAACCAAATGGATTGGCCATCGCGTCATTGGTGGTGTCGTGCTTGGCGATGTTGAGCTGTTGTATCTGGCAAATCCAGATTTTCTTGGGCATGTTTGGTTTGGTGCTGGGAATTTTGGCATTGCGAAGTGGAAATAAAAATTACGCAGATCTTGGAATTGCTGGCATTGTAGTTGGTGGTATGGCGGCGGCATTGGGAATCGCCATTGCGGTCATGAGTCTCCTTATGATCACAGCGGGAGAGCCAACTGCACCGGGAAATGTGAGCCCGGATACATTCGAGAACGGAAAAGAAGCAACAGATTCTGTCATGATGGCACTTCGTGGTATCTGGTGCCGTTTGCAATAATAGAAAGGGGATAGAGATGGAAGATAATAACAATTTTAATTCTGATTTTAACTCCGGTTTCAATACCAATTCGAATCCGAATTATAGTATGAATTCCAATTGGGGACAACCGGCTCCGCAGATGCCGATGGAACCGGAAAACAAGAAACAGGGCTTGGGTATCGCTGCGATGATTCTCGGTGGATTGTCGATTTTATGTTGTAGTTGTGCGGGATTAAATGCAATTCCAGCCATTATCGGTTTGATTTTTTCTATCATTTGCGTGGTGAAAGGTACCGGACGTGGCAAAACATTTGGAATCATCGGAATCATTTTGAATGGAATTGGTTTGCTGATGGCAGCTTATATGCTTATGTCAATCTTTATGATGTTCGACTGGTCTGCATTTACACCAGAAGCATTGAGCCAAATCAATGAAATCGATCCGAACGACGAAGAAGCGGTAATGAACTGGATGCGCCAGTTTGTTCGTGAAGAGTATCAGCAGTTTTTACAGTAGGCTGAGATTTTTCAAAAGCCATTGAAGCAAAAGAATAATAATACCTATATATACATAGGAAATACGAAAGGAAAGTCCCTTTACCCAGCGTTTGTGGTGAGGGGGCTTTCTTTTGTTTTTTGTGTGAGCATGGAGAAACGTCAACAGTCGCTCCAGCGAATGCGTTATCATAAATATCACATACATAAGAAAGCAATAAAAGACAAAAGGATGATAGGCGAGGCAGGTCAAAAGGCGTCCATTGAGCAGTGCTTCTACGGAACGGGTGCCACCACAACCGGGACAGTACAAGCCACAAATTCGGCGAAAAGCACAGGGGTATAAAGCTTCCGTAGGGACGAAAATGTCGGTGTGATAAAGAACTGCTGCCGCTACGCCTATAAAAAAGAGTACCACGCCTATGCGATAGACGATTTTGTTTGCCATGGAAATCACCTGCCTTTTCATGCGATGGTTTTATCTTAGCATATTTTCGAGGGAATGGGAAGAAGGGAAAAAGGGGATTGACAAGGTGGTTTATAAATGATAAACTAAAACCACTTTATAGGTTTATGGAACATAAACCAGAAAAGAGATAGGAGAATTAAAATGAGAGATAATTTATTGTCAGAGAGCGAAATGGCATTTGCTCGCATCGTCTGGGAAAATGAACCGCTGCCTTCGGGGGAATTGGTAAAGCTGTGTATGGAGAAACTTGGCTGGAAGAAGCCTACCACCTACACGGTTTTGAGAAATCTTTGCCAGGCAGGGATTTTTAAGAATGAGAACACCATCGTATCCGCGGTGATGACGCTAGATGATTATTTGGCAAGAGAGAGTAAACAGATTGTAAATGAACGCTTTGACGGTTCCATTGCGCGGTTTGTGACGTCTTTTGCGGACAAGTCGAAACTAAGCAAAAACCAGATTGAAGAGCTGAAAAAATTCATCGAGGAGTGTGAATAAACCATGGAAAAATGGATGGTAGCAGCGGCGGGACTATTTGCGGACAATGTTGTTTTGAGTGGTTTGTGGAAACTGTGCTTGTCCGCATCGGCAATTATCGTATTTTTTCTATGCATTCGCCCATGGATGAAACGTCTGCCACGAATCGGCATGTATCTTTTGTGGGGGATGCTGGTACTGCGGATTGCGATACCAGTACCCGTGACTGGAATTTATAAAATATTACCAGAAAAAGTGGAGCAAGAAGCAGCACGAACAACTATGCAGGTGGAACCGGCACAGATTCGGCAACGCTTGGAATGTCAGAGATTGGCTCGATATGGTGGTGCGGAAAATGGCTATCGACTGACTGAGGCGGTGGAGAGGGATGAGAACAAGAATTCTCAAAAGACAAACATTTCTTCGCAACCAGTAGAAACAACGCCCCAAAAGTCGTCGGATAAGCAAGGGGATGGGATGGCGCTGGCAGTTGTGGTGATATGGATTGGTGGTATCGTGTGCTGCTGTTGTTATCTTGTGTGTTCCCTTGTGGCAAATCAAAAAATGTTCCGTCATGCAACACACGTTTTTGACAATGTGTACGAGCATTCTTTTGGTTGCAGTTCCTTCGTGGGTGGAATATTGTCTCCGAAAATCTATGTGCCAAAGGGGATGAAAGAGCAGGATCTGGAGTATATCCTTGTGCATGAGCGAATTCATATCAGACGTCGGGATTATCTGGTGAAGCCCCTTGCCTTTCTCGTGTTTTCTGTTCTTTGGTTCAATCCGCTGATGTGGGTTGCCTATCGGCTGATGATGAAAGATATGGAGATTTCCTGTGATGAAGCAGTGATCCGAAAGCTGGGAAGAGACGCTAGAAAGCGCTATTCCTTTTTGCTCTTAGCCATGGCAAGTGGCGACAATGGAATCCTCTCCCCCAATGCGGCATTTGGAACAGAAGTGATTAACGAAAGGATACATAATGTTATGAAGTATAAGAAACCATCCAAGTTTGTGGTGGTAGCAGTTACGTTTGCTGTGGCGTTGTGCGGTTGTGGTATTTCCTCTACACCAGAGAAAACGGTGTCGGAGTTGCCAAAACAGCAACAGGAGACGGATGTGGTTTATGTGGAGCAGACTATGTCGGAGTTGCCAGCAGACGAAATGATAGAGCAACTGGGGTATGATCCGGTAAAGGATGACTTCACGTTGATGCAGGAAATGACAGATGTTGATGCAAATGGGACATTAGCGGTAATTGCTACTTTGTATCACGAGCCAGACTTGAAAGAACTCACCATGCTTAAATGCGAATATGTGGATGGCGCATGGCAAGCAGGCAAAGTGAAATGGTACGACAATTTAAAAAAAGCGTTGGAAGACAAGGAGAATCTTTCAATCGGAACAAGCAGTCAGTATGGTGCCGATGGATGTTTGTATTTGGAGTATAATCAATATTCTATGCCATTTGAAGTATATAATCAAAATGTGGAAAAATATAAGGATGATTATTATTTGGTCCAAAATTATTTATACAAAATTGACGAGGAAACAGGTGAGGTAAGCGAATTACCGATGCCAGCAGAAAAGCAAGAAGATGGAGGTAAGAATGAAATTAAATATGGTAGCGTTTCAGTGCTTGCCAATGGGGATTATGTGCTCCTTTCGGGGAATGTCTTTGAAGTAAGAAGTGCTGTTACTGGCGAAAAGAAAAACAGTTTGCCTTTTGGGGAAAATCGTCAGAGAATGCATATGCCGTATGCAGGGGATGACTTCGTTTGTTGGAGAGAGACGAATAAGGACACAGACGAGATTGAAATCTATATGTGCAATGCAGATGGTAGTGGGTTGTATAAATTACCTACGGGTGAAACATTTGAAACAGATAAAGGAGGTACCTGTGTAGCCAATTCCATTGCCATGGGAGTGCGGGAAAACACAGTAATGCTGGCTACCTCTGATGGAATCTTTGAAGCGGATTGTGGGGATGACGAATTCTGTAAAGTAGTGGGCGATGAAAAGGATAACTTGTATTATCTTGGCTCGGATAATTACTATGCACTAGGGGATGTGTACATCAGTGCGCAAGGTGAATATTATGTAACGGACTTGGTGAAAAAAGGGAGTGCAGATAAATTTTACTGGTGTTCCTACACTCCAAAATCCCAGACAGATTAATTGTTGATAATCGATTGATAGATGTCTTGCGTCGTGTGAGAAATTGTGGAGATTTGTGAAAAAACAACAAGAAAAAATATACCCAGTCGGAACATTAGGAAGCCGCTGGTACTTGGAACACGTATTTGGTGTTCCTATGTACCACTGAGTGCTTCCGTTAGCGAGAGCGAGTTTCGAGAGGGTATATTTTTTATTGGTTGTTTTATTGCATAAACTCTCACAATTTTGTATAATGATTTTTGACAAAACGTAACACAGGAGGGAACCAATATGAATTACCAAAAACTATCAAAAAAAGCAAAGGGATGTATGCTGGTGGCAGAGCTGATTCTAACGATTATTGTTACCGCAGTTATTCTCGTACCATGGAATGTATTCAAAGACAACATCACATTTATTTCGCCACTGCTCGTTTACGGCGTTGTGGCGTTGATCTGGATTTTTAGCATCGCCACACCATTTATTCGCTACGAACGCTATCGCTATCGTTTCACCGATGAGGAAATTGACGTGAAAGAAGGAATTATTGGCGTCGAGAGAAATATCGTGCCCATCGAGCGTTTGCATAAAATCGCCATGCAGAGTGGCCCGATTGATCGTATGTTTGGCTTGACCAAAGTAATCGTAACCACAGCAGGTGGTGATGTGACCATTCGCTTTTTGGAAGTGGAAAAGGCGGAGAAAATCGTGGAGCGATTAAAGACACGCATCAACCAGTATGCAAGAGCAGATAAAGATGCGAAGGGAGAGGCTCATGAATAAAACGATACATACAAGAAATCATGTCAGCTACATTCTGGAGCAATTAGGAACCGCTTTGATCGCCATTGGCTTGCTGATTTTAGGTCAGGGCGAATTGCTCACTGAAGGAATCGAGTTCCTTCGTCAGGGAAAAATATTGGAAGCGTTGATTGCTATGGGAGCGATTTTGGTCATAATTGCAGTGGTGGTAGGTTTTAGTGCATGGCGTTGGTATCGCACCTTTATTACTGTGGCGGACGGCACCCTTACCATCGAGCAAAATACCATGAATAAGAAAAAGGATACCATTGCGGTGCAAAACATTTCCAATATCAATTTGGAACAAAATCTGTTCGAGATGATTATGGGAACCTATAAATTAAAACTCGACATTGACAGTCTCTCCACGGCGAATAAAACCGATGTGAAGATCGTGTTAAAAAGAGAAGACGCATACGCGATGAAAGATTTGATCATGACAATGATTAAAGAAGGGAAGGGGGAAGAGGCACAAGAAGAAGCAAATGACTTCATGGATGACCGTCAGGAAAGCGACTATGATGTTACATATACAGGGAAGGAAATTGTGAAGAACTGTATCATGAATACGTCGATTTTAGCGATAACAAGTTGTGTCGGCTTGTTCATTTCCAGCTTTGTAATTGCGGGAGAGCTGCTTTCTGAGGGGGAGGCGATCGGTGGCGTGATTGGCGGCTTCCTGATGCAATTTCTCGTGGCGGGAAGTGTTTTATGGGCGTTGATTAAAAGTTGGTTGGCGGACTATCGCTTTCGTGCAAAACGAGAGAACGATAAAGTATACGTTCGTTGTGGCGTATTAAAGATACGCAAATATGCCGTTCCGGTAGAGAAAATCAATGCCATCTGCATTCGCTCTACCTTCCTTGGACGCTTGTGCAAGCATGCCTATGTAAAAGTAATTAACGTAGGCGGAGAGGATGAAGATGTGGACGGTATGAAGCTGATGCTTTTCGAACCGATAGCAAAATTAGGAGAGCATTTGAAAGTGTTGTTGCCGGAAATTGAGATTCCGAAGTTTACCATAACAAAGCAGCCGACACGAGTGTTGGTGCGCAATCTAATAGTAGCTACGCTGGTTATGGGGTGTGCTGCGGGTGGTTTTACTGCCGGCTTTGTAATGACTGCAGAGCGGTACCCAATGTGGTGGATGTATGCGATCCTGGCGGGAATTTATGCATTTGTAGTCCTGTGTGTGGTGTTGACATACGGTACTGCAGGAATCGCTGTATTGGAACATTATGTTGTGATTCGCAGTGGAACCTTTGGGAAAACCATCGAGATCATTCCTTATGAAAAAATACAATACATCAATACAAAAAGTGGGCTTATTGATCGCTGGTTACACCTTCGCCGAGGTTCTATAGCGATTTTGGCAAGCACTGCAAGCCAGAACCAGAGCTTCGGACGCTTTCCGGAAGAGCAGATTGACAAGCTGGTGGAAAAATTCCGAGAGACGTACTAGCGTATTGCAAGAGCGATACATTTGTGATACAATGATTAAAAATGAAAGGTGGAATGAGATATGGCAACAAAAACTGCGAATGTGTTGGCACGCATTGAACCTGAAACGAAAGAGCAAGCGGAATTGATTTTATCGCAATTGGGTGTTCCAGCGTCCGTTGTGATTAATATGCTATACAAACAGATTATTAGGACTAAGAGTATTCCGTTTGAAATTACTTTGGAATCCACACCGATAGCGCGAGATGAAATGTCTACAATGGATTTTAATATTATGATGGAGAATGGTCTAAAGGACGCGAAAGCAGATCGCTCAAAAGCTGCAACAAAGGTGTTTGAAGAATTGCGACGGGAGATTTAACCTATGGCAAATGAGTATTTTGTGAAAATTACCGAGTATGCCCAAGGACAAATGAGAGGAATTTTGCAATATATTGCGAACGAGTTAGATAATCCGGATGCTGCACGACATACTCTTGATACCTTGGAAGAATCTATTTGCTCGCTATCGCAACTGCCGGAAAGGTTTGCCTTAACAGAAGAAGAGCCGTGGCGGAGTTTTGGGGTTCATAAGTTGATGGTTAAGAATTTTCTGGTTTATTATTGGATCGATAAAGAACAGAATATAGTACAAGTCACTGCTATTGTTTATTATAAAAGAAATCAGAAAAGCCAATTGGAGCAGATGAAATGGGAGTGAGTTCCGAAGGGATATGATTTACAACAATTGCTTTCTTGCAAAAACCAACAAAAACCCCTTGACAACACCATTTTACCTGTGATATTATAAAAAACGGTACAAAAAGCAGAGTTATCCACTCTCACCTTGCCGCCTTCGATGCGCGCGCATGGTCAACCGTTTTTTCATCATGAAAGAATATTGCGTTTATGTGGATAGCTGGCTTTAAAAACAGTTATCTTTTTTTATTTCATTTGGAGGTGCACATTATTAGCGATTTAATGATTAACGAACAGATCCGTGATAAAGAAGTTCGCGTGATCGGTCCGGACGGAGAACAGTTGGGAATTATGTCGGCCAAAGAGGCTTATTTAAAGGCAAAGGATGCCGATCTTGACTTGGTAAAGATTGCTCCTACCGCAAAGCCACCGGTTTGTAAGATTATTAATTACGGAAAATTCCGTTACGAACAGGCACGCAAGGAGAAAGAGGCCAAGAAAAAACAAAAAACCATTGATGTCAAAGAGATTCGTTTGTCTCCAAACATTGACACCAATGATTTGAACACAAAAGCAAACCAGGCACGCAAATTCCTGTCCAAGGGTGACAAAGTGAAAGTAACCCTTCGTTTCAGAGGTCGTGAGATGGCGCACAAAGATGTTGGTCGCGAAGTATTGAACGCGTTCTTCGAAAAGTTAGAAGACGTGGCTGCGGTTGACAAAGAGGCGAAAATGGAAGGAAGAAGCATGGTTATGTTTTTAACAGCCGCAAAATAATGATAGAAAATTGATCTATCAAATATAAATGGAGGAAATTTATCATGGCAAATCAGAAAATGAAAACCAAAAGAGCTGCTGCAAAGCGCTTCAAAGTTACCGGAAGTGGTAAACTTGTTAGAAACAAAGCATATAAAAGTCACATCTTGACAAAGAAGACAACTAAGAGAAAAAGAAATCTTAGAAAGTCCACTCTTGTAGATGACACTAACGTTAAGACAATGAAGAAGATTATGCCATATATCTAATGGTTTATCAAAGGAGGTAAATGACAAATGGCTAGAATTAAAGGCGGATTGAACGCAAAGAAAAAACATAAAAGAGTATTAAAGTTAGCAAAAGGTTATAGAGGAGCGAGATCCAAACAGTATCGTGTAGCAAAACAGTCTGTTATGCGTGCGTTGGAGACTTCTTATACAGGTAGAAAACAGAGAAAAAGACAGTTCAGACAGTTGTGGATTGCTCGTATCAACGCAGCAGCTCGTATCAATGGACTTTCTTACAGCAAATTTATGTATGGTTTGAAACTCGCTGGAGTTGACGTTAACCGTAAAATGCTTTCTGAGATGGCAATCAGCGATCCAGAGGGATTTGCTACACTTGTTGACGTAGCAAAGAGCAAACTTGCTTAATAGGTAACTTTTCGGAAGGGTACTTCAGGGTTTGAGGTGCCCTTTCCTTTGTTATGTGAGAATGTATAAAAGAATGAAAAAGGGGCGAAAATATTGAAGAAATATATAAAATGGATTAGTGCATGGTTGCTTTGTGCCATGATTCTAGGGGAGATTGCGGAATGTCCAAAAGAAAGTGAGAGCACCGTTTTTGCTGCGGGACAGCAGGAAGATGTTCCGAAAGGGAGTAGTGATTCGGAACATGGAGATAGCGCAGCGCGAGAGACAGTGAATCCACCTACTCAGACACCTTCTGGTGGAAGTGTGATTCCGGGAACCGTGATTTTGCCATCGACGTCACCGGCTGTATCCCCTTGCGTGACACCAACTGTGACACCGATTGCTACACCAAAGTCAGAAGCCCTCATCTTGGAAAATAAAGGGGCAAAATACTCCACGGGTGGTCAAAAAGGAATTGGCTATGGAAAAGTAAAGAAAGTGAAAATTTATCATATAAATGCCTATGTAACAGATCCGATAAAACTCCAACCATCTCGGCCATCTACATACAAAGTGGTAGGCGGAATCAGTAAAAAAGAGGCGAAGAAAATCAAAGTTTCCACAACGGGAGTTGTTACTTGTAAAGACAAAACAAAGGATAAGAAGCAGTATGCCATTGTTTCGATAACAGCAAAAGATACGAAAGAAACCATCTATGTATATTTGTATTTTGCGCCGGCATTGTACGCGAAGAGTGCAAAAAAACAGGTGGTGTATCAAGGAAAGACAGCGAAGCTTCTTATGAACTATGGGTGGAAGAAAGTTACCTTTCAGAGTTCTAAGACAAAGGTGGCGCGGGTGGACAAAAAAGGGAAAATAACTGCTCGAAAAAAAGGAAAGACCACGATTATAGTGAAAGTGAAAGGTTCGGATAAAAATCAGGTAAAATTAACAGTACGAGTGAAGGAAGAACCATGGCTTGTCAATGACAAGGACACGGTATACAGTTACGAGGACATGACGAAGGATCTGCGAGAGATTGCATGGAAATATCGTGGAAAAGTATCCTTGCAAAATCTGGGGTCCAGCGAGGATGGAAGAAATATCTGGTGTCTGCGCATGGGAAATGCGTCGGCGAGAAATAAAGTTTTGATCAATGCTGGTATTCATGCTCGTGAGTGGCTGAATCCGCAGATGATCGTGCGCAAGTGCGAAGAGATTTTGCGCGAATACCCGGACTATAAGCAGGCTCTTGGTAGGACATGTGTCTATGTGGTGCCGATGATTAATCCGGATGGAATCGCCATCTCTCAGTATGGATTTGGCGTAATCCGTTCGCCAAAACTGCGTAAAATCTGTCAAAAGACAAAAGCGTCCTATCGTACGTGGAAGGGAAATGCGCGTGGAGTGAACTTGAACTTCAACTTCCCGGCAGGATGGAATCCGAAGGATAAGAAGAAAAAGCCGGACGGCATCACCTATCCGGGCAAGAAAGCAGCATCCGAAAAAGAGACGCGAGTGATGATGTCTCTTGTAAATCGTATGTCGGGATTAAAGGGCGCATTGAACTATCATTCCACAGGAAGCATTTTGTATTGGAACTACAATGTGGAAAGCAATGCATCTCTTTACAGCAGGCAGAGAGCGTTGGCATATAAGGTGAATTCCTATACCAAGTATCGTTTGATGCCAAAATCCATCAGTACAGACCCGAATGGCGGATTTGGTGATTGGCTTATTTATACCAAGAAGATACCGAATGTTACGGTGGAAACGGGGTCTGTCATGTGTCCGTTGCCATTTTCGCAGATGAAAAAAATAACGAGAGAAAATACGGGAGTATTGTCTTGGTTTGTGAAAAACTACATCGGTTAGAAGACCGCGCAAGCACGATAATTCGTTGATTTCATACATTAATCCTGAATTGTTACAAAAAAAATTCAAAAAAGTATTTGACAAGAGTGAAAAAATTTGATATGATAGTCAAGCAGTGTGAAATTGCATGCGGAGTTGCTGGAATTGGCAGACAGGCATGACTAAGGATCATGTGTCTCTGAGACGTGTGGGTTCAAGTCCCATACTCCGCATTTACTTTTTGAAATCTCTTTGTAAGTGTTTCATTTTTACCGCCGATTGTATCGGCGGTTTTTATTTTATAAAATCAGAAAGGGATGAGGAAAATGAACGCGAAAAAAATAGGAAGAATTCTATTCGGGGCGCTGGGAGTTTTGGGAATCGCAGTGATAGTAGGAGTAGGAGCCACACATACATCGGCGGCTGCGAAAGAACAAAAAGTCATTGCTATTGACGCTGGCCATCAGCTACGAGGAAATTCGACTCTTGAACCGAATGCGCCGGGGTCAAAGGTGAAAAAGGCCAAGGTGACATCGGGAACCAGTGGGGTTGCCACGAAGTTGCCGGAATATAAGTTGAATCTTCAAGTGGCGAAGAAATTAAGAAAAGAATTGGAAAAACGTGGTTACAAAGTTGTGATGATCCGCACCAAGCATAATGTAAATATTTCCAACGTAAAACGAGCAAAGATTGCGAATGAAGCCAAAGCGGATGCATTTATCCGAATTCATGCCAATGGAGCTGGCAGTTCGTCGGTGGCGGGTGCATTGACGATGGCACCATCCAACAAGAATAAATATTTGTCCCAAAAAGTTCGCAAAGCCAGCCAGAAACTTTCAAAGAAAGTGATTCAGAAGTTTTGCAAGGCCACAGGCGCGAGAAATCGTGGTGTCTTGTATTCTGACACCATGACGGGGATAAACTGGTGCAAAGTGCCGGTAACGATTGTGGAAATGGGCTTTATGAGTAACCCGACAGAAGATCGCAAGATGGCTACATCGACTTACCAAAAGAAGATGGTAAAGGGAATTGCAAACGGCATCGATGCATTTTTGAAATAATGAAAAAACATTGCTTCGTGCGTTGATTTGTGGTACAATACAATTACATATCGGGAAGAAGAGATTGTCAGGTATTGGTGGGTTCCGATATACCTGGCAACTTTTTTGACAAAATTATAGCCAGGGAGGAAAATAGACATGGCATTGTTACAAGAGTGGCGTGAGTATGCATACAGTGAGGAGATGCAGAATAGTAAACAGGGTGAGGAACTTTGGAGTAATTATTTCCAGTTAGAAAAAGGTATTTATGAGCAGCTTTTGACAAATCCGGAAGAAGTTGTAGAGGGGACGGTTGAGGAGCTTGCTACAAAGTATGATGTACCACTTTCCATGATGGTTGGATTTTTGGATGGTATCAATGATAGTTTGAAAGAAGCAAATCCGATTGATACGATGGAAAAAGATACCAAGGTTAAGCTGGATATTGATTGCGAAAAGCTTTATTATAATATGGTGGATTGTAACGCAGAGTGGTTGTATACATTACCACAGTGGGATGCGATTTTGACGAAAGAGCGTCAGAAAGAATTGTATCGTAAGCAGAAAGATTCTGGTACAATCCGTAATGAGGCTCCGAAGGTAGGACGGAATGAACCATGTCCTTGTGGGTCAGGAAAGAAATTCAAACACTGCTGTGGACGCAACTAGGTATTTTTGACAGAAGAAACGAGGTGGTGTAGTGAAACTTTCAGAATTGGAAGACGGAACTGCGATCACTTTTGAATTGCATATTGACGAGAAAAAGTTTGAATTTCCGTCAGTAGTGGAATTTCAGAAGAGAGGCAAAATTTATTTTGAGCCGATTCGTGTTGGGGAAAAACTGCTGAATGTTCGCAATGACAAAATTGTTGTGAATGTGATTTATGCAGTGGAAGGCAGTAAGCCGGTCATGTGGAAAGAACTGGATGTTCAAGAAGAGGTTTACAAAAAGAGGGTTTATTACACAGCAAACGCGGACACAAAGGGAAAATTGTTTAACCGACGAGGAGCGTATCGTCAGTTTGTAGGTGCTCCTGTGTTTGCAAAGGTAGGAACCGGAAAAGCAGAGATTCAAGTTATGTTAAAGGACATCAGTACCACGGGATTTTCCTTTGTGTATCGGGAAGATTTGGGGGATACAAGTAAATCATTGGTTGTGTTGCCATATGTATACCGAGATGATCATGTGATGTATGATCTTACGGTGTCGGGAAAGATTGTGCGTAAGCAGGTGATGAAAGATGGTAAGATTTTGTATGGTTGTGTTCTTGTAAAGAAAAATGAATTGATTTCCAAATTTGTTAATTACAAGTAGAAAGAACAGTTGAACCGTATGAATCAGGTTACGAAGTATCCGGACGAATAAGAATGTAGTTACATAATAATATAATGGAGGTATTTTAACATGTTAGTTTCAGCAAAAGAAATGCTCACAAAAGCAAAAGCAGGCAAGTATGCAGTAGGACAGTTTAATATCAACAACTTGGAGTGGACAAAGTCGATTCTTCTTACAGCAGAAGAGTTGAAGTCTCCGGTTATTCTTGGTGTATCCGAGGGTGCAGGAAAATACATGTGTGGTTACAAAACAGTTGTAGGTATGGTAAATGGAATGTTAGAGGAACTTAACATCACAGTTCCTGTTGCACTTCACTTGGATCATGGTAGCTATGAGGGAGCAAAAGCATGTATCGAAGCAGGATTTTCTTCCATCATGTTTGATGGCTCTCATTATCCAATCGAAGAGAATGTAGAGAAGACAAAAGAATTGGTGGCTATCTGTGAAGAGAAGGGATTGTCTATCGAGGCAGAGGTAGGTTCCATCGGTGGAGAAGAAGACGGTGTCGTTGGTGCCGGAGAGTGTGCAGATCCGAATGAATGCAAGATGATCGCAGACCTTGGTGTAACCATGTTGGCTGCCGGTATCGGTAACATTCACGGAAAATATCCAGATAACTGGGAAGGTCTTAGTTTTGAGACATTGGATGCAGTACAGCAGAAGACAGGAGATATGCCTCTCGTACTTCATGGTGGTACAGGTATTCCAGAAGATATGATTCAGAAAGCAATCAGCCTTGGAGTATCCAAGATTAACGTTAATACAGAGTGCCAGCTTTCTTTCGCTGAGGCAACACGTAAGTACATTGAGGCAGGAAAGGACTTAGAGGGCAAAGGATTTGACCCACGTAAGCTTCTTGCGCCGGGTGCAGATGCGATCAAAGCCACAGTAAAAGAAAAAATGGAATTATTTGGATCTGTTGGAAAAGCTTGATTTGTATAAGTTTATGTTGAGAAGCCATACTATTCCTGTAACATCAATTGTACAAAACAGGAGGGATAAACCATGGCAAACAACAATACAAACAATAGCACAAACGACATGAAGAACACAACAAGCAATACGACAAAGAACAGCACAAAATGTTCGAATTGCAAAAATTCTTCAAATTGCAGAAATGCAAGTAAAAATGCTACGAACAACAAGACAAGCAACACAACAAAGAACAAAACAAATAACGCGACAGACTCTTACAAATAGTTAAGGGATGCGCGAACAAAAGCTGGAGCAGACCGTCACCGTTTTGGGGGCGGCCTGTTCTATTGTGGAAAAAGTGAGAAAAACGGCTCATAAAACATCACGTTTGGTAGAAAAATGTCATATAATAAAAGAAAAAGAACGTGATAAGTATGAGTTTTTCCATTATTCCAATCCGTGAATTGGATGCATACACAGGTCGTCCAGAAACCATTCTCATTGACTTACGGAAACCAACCGATTTTGTACAAGGGCATATTGCAGGTGCAAAAAATATTCCATATGAACAGTGGCAGATAGAAAAAGAAAAATGGCGACATAATTATGATACGGTGGTGTTTTACTGTCAACGCGGGAATCAAAGTATGTACGCAGCGAAAGAAATGAATAAAAGAGGGTACCATGCCATTAGTATTGCTGGTGGTTATCAAGGGTACTTGGTGTATGAAAAACAGAAAGGAAAAGAAACGCTACATGAAACGTAATGCTTATGAATTGATCGCCCCTTGCCATTTTGGCATGGAGGCGGTTTTGAAACGTGAAATAATGGATCTGGGATATGAAATCTCTGCCGTGGACAATGGAAAAGTGACATTTATAGCAGATGCAGAGGGGATTTGTCGTGCCAATATCTTCTTGCGCACCACAGAACGTATCTTGCTGAAGGTGGCGGAATTCAAGGCGGTTACCTTTGATGAGTTATTTGAAAATATAAAGGCGATTCGTTGGGATGAGTACATACCACAAGACGGAAAGTTCTGGGTGGCGAAAGCGTCTTCTGTGAACAGTAAGCTTTTTAGCCCATCGGACATTCAACGAATCGTAAAGAAAGCCATGGTAGAGAGTTTAAAAAAGACGTATCGTGTAAGTTGGTTTCCGGAGGATGGTGCTAGTTATCCGCTTCGAATTAGCATTATGAAGGACGTGGTGACAGTGGGACTAGACACCACGGGAGTTTCTTTGCACAAGAGAGGGTATCGTCAGTATACGGCACCAGCACCGGTGACCGAAACCTTGGCGGCGGCTATGTTACTTCTTTCTCCGTGGAAAAAGGATCGCATTTTGGTGGATCCATTTTGCGGAAGCGGTACGATTCCCATCGAGGCGGCGATGATTGCTATGAATATAGCACCAGGGATGGAGCGGGAGTTCTTATCCCAGGAATGGATCAATCTGATTCCGAAAAAAGAGTGGTATGGCGTGACCGAGGAAGCGATGGATCTTGTGTGCCGAGATGAGGAACTTCATATCCAGGGCTATGACATTGATGGAGAGGTTTTGAAGATGGCGAGAGCCAATGCGGCGTTGGCGGGAGTGGACAAGCAGATTCATTTCCAGCAACGAGATATTATTAACTTCAGCTCTCCGAAAAAGTATGGATTTGTGGTATCCAACCCACCATATGGTGAGCGACTTTCCACCAAAGATGAGATGGAAATTCTTTATCGAAGCATTGGAAATATCATAAAAGAAAATGATACGTGGTCCTTTTTCCTTCTTAGTGGTTATGAGGATGCGCAAAAGGCCATTGGGAAAAAAGCTACAAAGAATCGTAAGATCTATAACGGTATGATGAAGACTTATTTATATCAATACATGGGAGCAAAACCACCGCGGCCGAAATTTGACGAAAAATCCCAGTAGAATGTACTTGCTATTTTTAAGAAATACCATTATACTTAGAAAGTGGCGAAAATGACATGTGATATAGATGGAGGCAAACATGGCGAAAAAATTGATATTTGCAACCAACAATCAAGGAAAAGTCAATGAGATAAAGCAGATTCTCGGGGAGGGATATGACGTATATTCTCTGAAGGATCTAGATATACATATTGACATTGTGGAGGATGGCACCACTTTTGAAGAAAATGCCATTATCAAAGCAAAGGCAATTTGTGAAGAAACAGGAGAAATGGTTTTGGCAGATGATTCGGGATTTGAAGTGGATTATCTGAATGGAGAGCCGGGGATTTATTCCGCGCGTTATCTTGGTGAAGAAACCTCTTATGATATAAAAAATGCGGATTTGCTTCGTCGTTGTGAAGACGCGAAGGAAGGGGAACGTGGGGCACGATTTGTATGCGTGATCGCATGTGCATATCCGGATGGTAAGGTGGAGACGACCAAGGGAGTTATTGAAGGCGTGCTTGCCTATGAGCCAAAGGGAACCAATGGTTTTGGTTATGATCCAATTTTTTATCTGCCTGAGCGTGGCTGCACTACTGGTGAGCTGGAACCAGAAGAGAAAAACCGCATCAGTCACCGCGGAATTGCTCTTCGCAAGATGGTAGAAGTATTGGAGAGATAATTTATGGCGAAATATCTTGTGTTCAGTGATTCTCACGGAGATGACGAGAAGATGCTGGATGTTGTAAAACGTCACAAGGGAGAGATTGAAGGAATCTTTTTCTTGGGCGACATGGAAAATAGCGGAGATCGTTTGCGTGGGGCAGTACAAGGTCCCGTGTATATGGTGCGAGGGAATTGTGACTGGTCTCTTCAAGCGAAGGATTTTCAGACCTTTTCCCTTCATGGACATACGGTGGCAATGACCCACGGACATCGACAGCATGTCAACATGGGCATCGACACTCTTAAGTATTGGGCCATGGAAAAAGAGGCGGATTTGGTTCTGTATGGTCATACCCATGTGCCGTTTGTGGAACAGTCGTCCCAGATGACGATATTGAATCCGGGGAGTATCTCCCGCCCGCGCCAGGAGGGACACAAAAAAACCTATGCTCTTCTAGAGTTTTTGGGGAATGGGGAATTGGATATACAAATTTGTAATGCATAGATAGAAAGAAAGGAAAAGAACAATGTTGAATTATTTACTTGTATTTTTGATATCAATGGTACCTATCGTAGAGTTGCGTGGTGCAATTCCATATGCAGTTGCTTGGGGGATTCCACTTTACGCTGCATTCCCATTGGCGATCATCGGAAATATGATTCCGGTTCCATTTATTCATCTTTTTGCAAGAAAGGTTTTGGAGTGGGGTGCTGACAAGCCGGTAATCGGTAAATTTTTCACCTTCTGTCTGGAAAAAGGAAAGAAAGGTGGCGAAAAGTTGCAGGAAAAGGCAGGTCGTGGTCTTTTTTGGGCATTGTTGTTTTTTGTGGGAATTCCGCTTCCGGGAACAGGTGCTTGGACAGGTACATTGGCGGCTAGCTTTTTGAACATGGACTTTAAGAAAAGTGTATTGGCTTGCATGGGCGGAGTTATATTGGCTGGTATTATTATGGCGACGATCAGTGTTGTGGCGAGAGAAACATTTATGACATTGTTTGTGAATTAAAAAATAAAATGAAAAAAATGAAAAAAAGCCTTGACAAAAAAGGAATGTCCTAATATAATAGTCAATGGTGCTGCTGATAAGAGTAGCAGATGGGATCTTAGCTCAGCTGGGAGAGCACCTGCCTTACAAGCAGGGGGTCACAGGTTCGAGCCCTGTAGGTCCCATACATTTTCTTTCTTATCACAGCTTACAATATAAGCCATACATTGGCATATGGCGGGATAGCTCAGTTGGCAAGAGCACACGGTTCATACCCGTGGTGTCGGGGGTTCAAATCCCTTTCCCGCTATTCACGAAAGGGTCTTGATTTTATCAAGGCCCTTCTTTTTTCAGAAAGGAAGGTATTGCAGATGAGAATTGGTATGGGGTACGATGTACATAAATTGGCGGAGGAACGTGACTTGATCATCGGTGGTGTCAAGATTGATTATGAGTATGGTCTTTTGGGGCACTCCGATGCGGATGTGCTATTACATGCTATTATGGATGCGCTTTTGGGAGCTGCAGCGTTGGGAGATATCGGAACGCATTTTCCGGATACCGATGAGCGCTACAAAGGAATTTCCAGCATGAAGCTTTTGGAACATGTGGCGACACTTCTGAAGGAAAACGGATACCGAGTGGGAAATGTGGACGCGACCATCATCGCCCAGAAACCGAAGATGGCACCACACATTCCTGGGATGCGCGAAAACATTGCGACAGCTCTAGGGGTGGAGCTTGGACGCATCAATGTGAAAGCGACGACAGAAGAAGGCCTTGGTTTTACGGGGAGTGGGGCAGGTATTTCCTCCCAGGCAATATGTATGTTGGAAGAGTAGAAGGATTGGGGAGCGAAAATGAATCATAAAGAAATGTGGAAGAATGTATTTGGGGATAGTGATAAGTACACAGATTTCTTTTTTAAGGAGAAGGCAAAAAGAAGTGTTGTGTATTCCAAATACGACAATGACGACCTGACTAGCATGGCGTTTTTTCGGATGTGCCCGGTGGTGTATCGTGGGCTGGAGTGTGTTTGTCCGTATATTGTAGGCGTGGCGACACAGAAAGAGTTACGGGGGAAAGGGTATATGCGAGGACTGCTGGGGCAAGGATTGGCGGATGTGAAAAACCAGGGGCTTCCGGTTGCCTTTTTAAGTCCGGCGGACCCGGCGATTTATAAGTCCTTGGGATTTGAAGGCATGTATTATCGCAAGCGCCTAGAAGTGAAAGACAATCAGAGAAAATGGTACACGGCAGCTACATTTTCCCGGCTGGATTCGGTGGGGAAAGAACGGGTGGCAGAGTTTGCGAAAGCTCAGTTGCATGCATCCGAGTTGGATTTGTATTTGCAGCATGATGCGGAATATTATGAATTGTTACATAAGGAAATGAAATCGTTGGGCGGAAAGGTGATCGTACTTCGCGAGGGACAGTTTATCCGAGGCGTGGCGGCGTATATTTACGAGGAGGGCACTTATGAAGTGACCGAAGTGATATGTGATCCGGCGGATGGACGAAAAGTGATGCAGTCCATCTGTGCATTTCTAATGGAGCGTCTGGATAAGGCAGTGGTATTTGACGATAGTTATTTTCTTGGAGATGTAGCGGGAGAAGGGGTTCGCGTTCAGCAGATGGACAAGCCTTATATCATGGTGAAAAATCTTCAGGAAGAGGCGGAGAAACGAAGTTTACAAGTGTACATCAATGATTTGACCTAAGGAGAGAGGAGCATGGATTGTGGAAAATGAAAATAAACTAGAAGGACGCCATAGCGTGTTGGAGGCATTTCGTGCGGGTAAGCTGGTGGAAAAGCTTTACGTACTGAAAGGGTGCCAGGACGGTCCGGTATTAAATATTCTTCGTGAGGCAAAACGTGCCAATACGATGGTTGACTTTGTGTCGAAAGAGCGTTTGGATCACATGAGCGAAAGTGGAAAGCATCAAGGTGTTGTGGCAATATTGTCCGCGTTCCATTATAGTACAATAGAGGATATGTTTGAATTGGCAAAGGAGCGAGGGGAAGATCCGTTTTTCTTCCTGTTGGACGGTATCGAAGACCCTCACAATCTAGGTGCCATCATTCGTACCGCGAATCTGGCAGGTGCTCATGGTGTCATCATACCAAAACGTCGTGCGGTGGGGCTGACGGCAACCGTCGTGAAAGCTTCGGCGGGGGCGATTCATTATACACCAGTGGCAAAGGTGACGAACCTTACCGCTACCATGGAAGAGCTGAAGGAACGTGGCATGTGGTTTGCCTGTGCGGATATGGATGGAGAAGTTATGTACCGCCAGAATCTGCGTGGTTCGATCGGTTTGGTTATTGGCAACGAGGGGGCTGGGGTGTCCCGACTGGTGAAGGAACATTGTGACTATGTGGCAAGTATCCCGATGAGTGGCGACATTGATTCACTGAATGCATCGGTGGCAGCAGGCGTTTTGGCGTTTGAAGTGGTTCGCCAGCGCGGCTTTGCGAAGGAGTAAATGGTGGGGAGAAGGTATGACAAGAGGATATGAGGATATGACGGATGAAGAAATCTTGCTGGGAATCCGTGAAGGGGATGATTCCGGCGTAGATTTTCTTTTGGAAAAATATAAAAATCTGGTGCGAAAAAAGGCGCGAGCGCTGTACCTTATCGGTGGGGACAATGATGATCTGATCCAAGAGGGGATGATCGGACTGTACAAAGCCATTCGGGATTTTCAGCCGGATCGGGAAGCGTCCTTCGCTCACTTTGCAACCCTATGCGTGGAGCGACAGCTTTACAATGCGGTGAAAGGCGCCAATCGTTTAAAAAACTCGCCATTGAATTCGTATGTGTCCCTCGATGTTCCAGTGGGGAGTGCGGAATATCCGGGAGAGAACCGGCAGACCTTGGGAGAAATGCTGGAAAAGGACGGCATCTCCAATCCGGAGGATATTATGATTGACCGGGAACGTGTGGGAAAAATTGAGCGGACCATACGAGAGAATCTCAGTGGTTTTGAACAAAGTGTAGTGAATTTGTATATCGAGGGAATGAATTATCAACAGATTGCGACAGAGCTGGGGAAAACCCCGAAGTCCATCGATAATGCGCTTCAGCGCATCAAGAAAAAATTAAGTGAGTTGTGCTGAAAAAATCAAAACTTCTTATTGACATGAGATGGAACCTCTGCTAGAATAAGTCATGTGCTATTTGTTGAAAGACGAGTAGATACAAGCTGGCGTGGCACAGTCGGTAGCGCACTTCATTGGTAGTGAAGAGGTCACGGGTTCGATTCCCGTCGCTAGCTTTTTAATATGGTTATGTAAAGAGGAGAACGAACAGTCGATTTGCCGGAAAAGGCGAAGGGCCGTTCGTTTTGTGTTTTTATAGAACGGAGGGTGAGATATGGATAAGATACGAAGTACGAAAGAAATCATCGCAGCTCACACGCTTACTTATTTTAACTTTCTGAATCTTGTGCTGGCGGGATTGATAGTGCTTTCCGGCCAACATCGCAATATGCTTTTTATGGGGATTGTGGTGTCCAATGCTTTAATCGGTATTATTCAGGAATTGAAGGTAAAGAAGCTTGTCGATGCTTTGTCGGTGGTGACTGCCACGAAGGCGAAGCTGGTGTGTGAAGAAGGAGTGCGGGAGGTTCCAGTGGAATATCTGGAAGTGGGACATGTGATACGCCTTAGCCTCGGAGATCAGATTCCAGTGGACTGTGAGGCTGTGGAATCCCAAGGGGCAGAAGTGAATGAATCCTTGTTGACTGGAGAATCGCTGGCAGTGCGAAAGCAAGCAGGAGATTTTTTGTATTCCGGAAGTGACGTTGTGGCGGGGACCTTAACGGCGAGAGTGCTTCATGTGGGGAGAGATAACTATGCTTCGCAGTTGGTTCAGAAAGCAAAGAAAAAGCGCCGAGCCACGTCAGAAATGCAAAATGCCATTCAGCGCATGATCAAGTATGTGGGGCGTGCCATTCTTCCCATCGGAATCGTGCTTTACCTCATCCAGCGACAGGTGGCGGGAAATTCGGTTTCAGATTCCTTGGTAAATACTGTGGCAGGGGTTCTGGGGATGATTCCGGAGGGGTTAGTTCTTTTGACCAGCGTTTCTTTTATCTTAGGAGTAGGGCGTTTGGCGAAGAAAAATGCTTTGGTCCAAGAGATGGAAGCCATCGAGGCATTGGCGCGGGTGGATGTGCTTTGTCTTGATAAAACCGGAACGATTACCACAGGGGACCTTCGTGTGGAACGGGTGATTGGTCTTGGTTCGTATCGGGAGAAAGAGATTTCGGAAATCATGGGGAATCTTGTGTATGCCTTTGAAGAGACCAATCATACCACAGAAGCGCTGCGACAATATTACAAGAAAGAGTCTAGTTATGATATCAGGGAGCGAATCCCGTTTAGTTCTAGCCGGAAATGTATGGGGATTACGGTTCGGGAAGATGCGCGTGAGGTGACATATCGTTTGGGGGCACCAGAGTATCTTGGGGCGGATGAAGAGGTGTTGTGCAACGCGGAAGACTATGCCAAGATGGGGATGCGTGTTTTGTATCTGCAAAAGGACAAGGAGCCAGTGGCGCTTTTGCTACTTTCCGACGTGATTAAAAAGGATGCACCACATACCTTCCGTTTTTTTGAAGAAAAGGGTGTGGTGATCAAAATATTATCCGGCGATAATCCCATGACCGTGTCCGCGGTAGGGGTTCGGGCGGGACTTGCTGGAGCGGAGAATTATGTGGACGCTGGCGAGCTTCCGGAGAAAGAGGAAAAACTTCGGGAAGAAGTGGAGAAATATACTGTGTTTGGACGAGTGTCGCCGGAGCAGAAACAACGGATCGTAAACGCGATCGAAGCAAATGGAAACGTGACAGGAATGGTGGGAGATGGCGTCAATGATGTGTTGGCATTAAAGGATGCGGATTGTGGCATCGCCATGGCATCCGGAAGTGACGCGGCGAAGCAGACGGCACATATCGTTCTGCTGGATTCGGACTTTGCGTCCATGAAGGACATTGTAAAGGAAGGGAGAACAATCATTGCCAATATTGAACGTGTTAGTGCGTTGTATCTGACGAAGACCCTGTACTCCATCTTTTTGTGTGTTGTGTTTATCATTCTTGGAAAGACGTATCCATTTATCCCGATTCAGTTAAGTTTAATCGGAGCTACTGCCATCGGCATTCCGAGTTTTTTGCTTGCATTTGAACGTCACGAAGATACGATACCAAAAGGTTTTTTGAAGAACGTGCTGCGAATTTCTTTACCGGCTGCTTTGATATTAACGATCGCTCTTGTCGTGTTTACCTATCTGGAGGAATTGTTCCATGCCGGTGATGCGGTGACAGGGACGTTGAATCTCTTGGCGGGGGGAGCAGTCAGCTTCGGAGTTTTGCTTTCTGTCTGTATCCCAATGAGCCGCTGGCGATTCGTCCTATGTGTAGTGGTGATAGGAGCGTTTTGCGGAGCAATTTTACTGTTTCCGGAATTCTTTAATGTAATATCGGTACCGGATGTTTTTCGGTGGATTGGAAATCGAATCATAAAATAAGAAAACGGGCGTCTCGGATGGCGCCCGTTGAGCGTTTTAGAGGAACGATAGCAAGTCACTATTCGTAAGGCCTTGTCGTACTAAAGCAATGGCGCGGTTCATGTCGCCGATGAGATAGAGATATCCCATCAATGCTTCAAAGCCGGTGGCCATCCGATAGTCATGAATGCTGGCGTTTTTTGCTACGGAATGGGACTTGGCATTGCGACCGCGTCGATATACCGCCAGTTCTTCTTCCAGGAGCTGACTTTCGATGGCGTTGAAGATGGTTGCCTGAGCGCCGGCATTGACGAGTTTGCTGGAGCGACGGTGCAACGTGTTTACGGCCCCTTCTTTCCCTTCGACGATAAGTGTGCGGATGATGATTTCGTACACGGCATCTCCGAGATACGCCAGGGTGAGTGGGGAATATGTATTGATGTCACGACGGTCAAGATCGAAGGTCTGGTGTATGGTATCTAAAAGAGTGATTTTGGGTTCCATAGTAATCTCCTTAAAATATACGTAATTTCGCATTTGTCACAAGAATGACAAAAACTTTTAGTATATTGTATCTTGAATTCATACAATAAGTCAATGAAAATAAATGAATTGTAAATTTTTTGTTACAAACTTGCAAAAAAATCGTGAGATAAATGGGGGTGAAAATGAAAAATAGACTTGCATATTGCGCGTGAGGATGCTATAATGAAATAAATTTCATTGTGGGACGTATTGGAGTTTTTCCACAAAGAGCAAAAAAAATAGGAGGTATTTCGATGAGACAGATCGGTACAAAATCAGCAAGATACTTCAAGAAGATTGTAACATTCGTATTGGCATTTGCTATGATCGTTACATCTCTCGCTGTATCCTCAACTGAGTCCGAAGCGGCTAAGAAAAAAGTAAAGAAAGTCAAAATCGGCGTTAAAGTTGGAGGATCTGGTATCCTTGTTCTGAAAAAGGGACAGAAGAAAAAATTAAATGTTTCTGTAACCCCTAAAAAAGCGAGTAAGAAAGTTTCTTACAAATCAAGTAACAAAAAGGTAGTAAGCGTAAACAAGAAGGGTGTTGTAAAAGCCCTTAAGAAAAAAGGTTCTGCAAAGATCACAGTAACTTCTAAGCAGAATAAGAAGAAAAAAGCTACTATCACAGTAAAGATTGGTACTCCAGCTAAAAAGTTAACAATTCAGAAAACAGCTGAAATGAAGTGGAAGAGTGCAAACTTTACATTGATCGAGAAAGACGGTCAGAAACAGAAACACTATGAGCAGTTCAATGAGAAGATAACACTTACAAATGGTGCATTCCAGGCACAGGCAGGTAGAACAGTGACGCTTAAAGCTGACTTTTCTCCGAAAAATGTTACTTCTAAGAAAGTTAAATGGTCTGCAAACAAAGGTGGTACTTATGTAGCATTGATTCCAAGTGGAAGAACATGTGTCGTTTCCCTTAAGAGAGTAAACAAGAAACCTACATATGATGTAAAGGTTACTGCTACAGCGATGGACGGAAGCGGTAAGAAGTCTTCTGTATTGATTAAAGTTGGTGAGTTCCAGACGGACAAGACACCAGCTCCAACAGAGGCACCTGACACAAGAATCAAGACTATGGTTGAAAACTTCGAAAGTTATCCGGTAGGAACAACTTGGGACAAATACACATGTGCTGGTAAGAATTCCGGTACAATGACTGTAGTAGCTGACCCAGAGAATCCGGACAACAAATGTCTTGAGATTAAGTATGATGGTACAGATACAGCATACGACTTCGCTCCGGTATTTAATGTAGACCTTGCTCCATTGAGTGACTCTACTGGTAAGTCTGCAGCTGGTAAGACAATGTCTAACTACACAGCAATCAATGCGGATATGCGTGTTGTAGGAGATGACGGAGACGTTAAGTATAAGACAATCTATGCATACTTTGATCAGTATGGAGCAATCCAGAAATCTGATAAGTTTGCAGCAAATGATAACAAAACTGCTTCTGGTCACGTAGACAAGGACGGTAATGCAGTGGCAGCAGGTTCTGCAAACGAAGAGAAATCACTTCGTTTCGGTGTAGAGATTTCTCATGCTACAGGTAGTGATGTGGAAGTTGCAAAGAAACTCTACAACGGAAATGAGACAAAAGAAAAAGCGAAATACATGCCAGCGTTCTATGATAGCGTTTGGAAGGAAGATAAGTCAACATGGTTTACTAAGGATTCTGCAATGACAGGATACAAACCATTTGCAGATGCTTCTAAGTATGCAGATGGTGTAGTGCCAAATGTTGGATTTGCTTCTAAATCTTTGACAATTGACTACAGTCGTGTAAAAGAGTTGGATGCAACACTTCCAGATCAGACAAAATTTGATGTGGTTATCGGTTCTACGTATGCAGGAACACCTACATACTCTAAGATCAACCCACCTACATCTGTAACAGTATACATGGATAACATTTCTCTTTCTGAGGAGACGATTCCAGTAACAGACTTCGCATTGTCCGTAGATGGAGAGGCTAAAGTGGCTGCTGGTGGTGACATGACAATCAATGTTGCATACACACCAGAGAATACAACTCAGAAGGGTCTTACATGGACTACAAACAATGATAAAGTAACCGTAGATGCTGCAGGTAAAGTGTCAGCAGCAAGTGACTTTGTGTTTGGTGAAGGTGAAGTGGGAACTAGAACAGCTACTGTATTAGTAACAGCTACTTCTGTAGCAAATCCTGCTTTGACAAAGACAATGGAAGTTACTGTATATGAGCCACCAATTCCAAGTGGAGACATCATCATTACTCCTGATATGGTAGATACCACAATCTCGAATGCAGAGGTTGTAGCGGGTACAGATCCTAACGGTGTTGAGTGCTTCATCATCAAGTTTACTGGTAATAACCAGCGTGTGTTCTTCCAGCTTCCTGAGATTACAGACCTCTCTGGATTTAAGTCAGTAGAGATTGATGCATTTGCACCAGCGCAGATGAACTTCGACTCTTGGGATCAGAGCCTTGATACCACAGCGGATAAATGGTATGAGACAGATACTTCTGGAACATATCCATTCTACATGGGATCACACACCATTCGTCCAGATAAAGATATTACATTAGAAGATTTCAATAAGGCTTATCCAGATGTTGATGGTTCTTCTTATGCGGTGGATGGTGTAATTCCTAAGGGAACACCAATTGGTGAACTCGGTAGAGAGCTTGCTGTACTTGATCTTGCTGAGATTAAGCAGGGAGATTGGAGCAAGACAAAATATGTGGCACTTGGAACAAACCAGGTACCAGATGATGATTGGGAAGAAGTAACTTACTACTTCTATGGATTCAAGCTTGTTGCAAAGACAGCCGCTGATATGGGTAATGAATCCGGTTCTGTAGAGTCTCCAAGCACAGAAAGTGCAACAACAGAGGCTGCTACAAACTAATCCTAATGTAATTTTATTTCGTAATAATTATTTCAGGTTTGAGAGTTGCTTTGCGCGCGGGATGGCGCAGGGCACTCTCTATACCCGACTTTATGAAAGGTGAATGGACTTGAAATATTTATTAAAATACAAAAACAAAATGGAGGTAAGAGTTTTGAAAAAGAATTTCAAAAGAACTTTGGCTAAAGTAATGGCTGTAGCTTTGACAGTTTCTTTGGTTGGAACAGCAGCAGACGCTGATGCAGCTAAGAAAATCAAACTTTCTAAAAAATCCATTACTGTAACTAAAGGAAAGTCCAAAAAGGTAACTATCAAAAACGTGAAAGCTAAGAAGGTTAAAAAGCTTACAGTTAAAACAACAAAGAAAAAAGTTGCTACTGTAAAGAAAGCCGGAAAAACAGCTTTCAAAGTAACAGGTAAGAAAGTAGGTAGCGCTAAGATTAAAGTTACTCTTAAACTTAAGGGTAAGAAAAAAGCTACTAAGCTTACATTGAAAGTAAAAGTTAAGAAGGCAGCTCCAAAAGTTAGCACAGCTCCAGCTACAACAGCTGCAGCAAGCGTAGCTCCAGCTACAACAACAGCTCCAGCTCCAGCTACAACAACAGCTCCAACTGATGTAACTACACCAGAGCCAACAGCTCCGGCTACACCAGAGCCAACAGCTACAACTCCAGCTGGTCCACTTACACTTGCTTTGACAGCAGATATGGCTCCAGCTTGGGTTACAGCAGGAAGCTATGGTACAACTGTATTCAACGAAGATGGAACAGTATCTTTCGATAGTACTCCATCCGCAGCTGATACAGAGGGTAGTGTATACAACAATGGTCTTGCATTCTATCTTAATGCAAGCAAAGATAAGACAGATATCTCTGGTTATAAGTATGTAGCAATCAAAGTAGCTACAGATGCAGAGCTTAAACTTATGACATGGTCTGGCGGATCTGACGCTGAGTCTTTCTGGGATAAGAAAGATACATGGGGCGGACAGGCTGCAGTTTCAGACAATGGTGATGGTACTAAGACAGTTTACTATGCAGTAGCAGATGTATTTGCTTCTGAGGGTAAAAAGTCTAAATCTATCGGATTCACATTGAAATCTGACCTTGGTGGAGATGACAGTGTATTCGCTGCTAGAACAGCTACATTGTACAGCATTGAGTTGTTGACAGAGATGCCAGCAGTTCAGACACCAGCTCCAACACCAGTTCCAACAGAGAACCCATTCACAGAAGGTGGAATCATGCTGGACATGGCTACTGCTTTCAACGCTGACCTTTCTGATGTAGACGTAACTGCTACAAAAGATGAGAACGGTTATGCAGTAACAAAACTTAACTTCTCTGGAAACTATCAGAGAGTATTCTTCGACCTTCCTGAGGATGTAGATGCTTCTAAGATCGCTAAGATCGAAGTATTGGCAGATGTACCTGCACAGTTGGCTTCTAGCTTGTTCCAGAACGACTTCAGCAAAGATGCTGATTCTTGGTGGAACTTGGCTAAAGTAAATGGTTATCCATTCTACGCTGGTTCCGGTACACGTGATGAAGAAGGCGGACTTGTTGAGAGAGGTATCGAGTTGAACGCTCTTGACGCATCTGCAGCTGAGATCACAGGTATGGGTGGATTCTTCTCCCTTGGTGGAAATGGTAAACCAGATGAAGATGCTGATGATGGCGGATTTGGTGCAGCTAACTACTACATCTATGGTATCAACATCGTTCTTAAAGAGACAACTCCAGAAGTACCAGGAGAAGAGACTCCAGGAGAAGAGACTCCAGAAGTTGAGACTCCAGAAGTACCAGGAGAAGAGACTCCAGAAGTTGAGACTCCAGAAGTACCAGGAGAAGAGACTCCAGAAGTTGAGACAGAGGAAGTTGTTGATCCATCGCCAGCTCCAACAGTAGAACCAACAGACGCTCCAGCAGCAACTCCAGCTGTTTACGCAGTAAACAAAGATATCGTTTATGATGCTACTGAGGCAGCAATCGATGCATGGGCTGGTAACAAAGGTGCTACCTTGGATTCAGCAATCACTGTTAAAGCTACAGATACAGTAACAGCATTGGTAGAGGTTGTTGATTCTGAGGGGAATGCAGTTGAAACAAGTATGCAGTTGTACCTCTGCTCAGATGCAAACAACTATTATGGCAGTAGAGTGATTGGTACTTCTAAAGCTAATATTGGTGAAGCAGTTGCTTTGACAGATGTTGTAACTGAAATTGATGGTGAAGTTGAAATTGTTGCATTGTATACTAATAATGCAGCAGCAGTTGCTGAAGGTGATGTAGTAACTATGACAGTTAAAACAATTACAGTTACTCCAGCTGAGTAATTCATTACAATAACAAATCGTGACTTAGTCACATTTAAGGAAGGTGCATATGCATGCGTATGCACCTTCTTTTCCTAAAATTTTCAAAACTCAGGAGGTAACACTCCTATCAATAGAGTTACATTTATCTGGTAAGAGGAAAAAGGATTTAGGGTTTGAATTATCAGGTGAAACTGAAAAATAAGGAGGTATTTCACATGCGTAGAAACGTAAAAAGCGTAGTGGCAAAGACACTTGCCGTAGCACTTGCATTTACAACTGTTGTTACTACAGTTCCAGCAGGTGAGGCGGAGGCTGCTAAGAAACCTAAACTGAGCAAGAAAAAAGTGACAGTTGAGGTAAAAAAATCTGCAAAGATTACAATCAAAAATGTAAAAGCAAAGAAAGTGAAAAAACTTACGGTAAAGACAAGTAAGAAAAAAGTTGCTACCGTTAAGAAAAACGGAAAGACTGCTTTTACAATCACAGGTAAGAAAGCTGGAAAAGCTACGATTACTGCAAAAGTAAAAGTTGGAAAGAAAACAACCACATTGAAAGTGAATGTAACGGTTAAGAAAGCTGCTCCTGCTGCTCCTGCTGAGAGTGCTGCACCATCTACAAGTCCTGCTATAGCATCGGCTACACCAGTTGCATCAACCGTTCCTAGTGTTGCTCCAAGTACAGAGCCAACAGTTGCTCCAACGGTTGCCCCAACACCGCTTACAAATTACACAGAGTCTTTTGATACAAGTGTAGGTGATTGGTTCCCAAGATATAGCGAAACAGATAGTGAAGAAGCTGGTGTAGAGACAAAGCTTTCTATCTCTAGTGAAGCACACAGTGGTACAGGTGCTCTTCTTATGGAAGGTCGTGTAAAACCTTGGAATAGCCCGGGAATGGATATGTCTCAGATTGTTATCCCAGGTGCTACTTACAAATTGACATTCTGGGCAAAGGTACCAGATGGATATGACGATTGGGAAGATGGAATCAATGTAAGATTTTCTGGTGCGTACAAAATGGAAGAAGATTCAGCGGAAAAATATGAAAACTATCCGGCAGATACAGACTATTTTGTGGCATATGATGAGTGGAGCTATCATGAAGTAGAGTTTGTGGCACCATCCGCTCTTTATACTTATACAATTTACTTTGAGACAAATGGAAGTGGTAAATGCCCACTCCTTATCGATGATGTGACATTGGATCGTACATCTACTCCTAGAGATTATGACCCAAGTCTTCCAAGTATCAAAGATACATATGCAACGGTTGGATTTGATACACTTGGTACAGCAGTGTCCTACGACCAGTTGTTGAATAAAAATGTACTTGGATTCGTAAAACATCACTACAACAGTATTACACTTGGAAACCAGATGAAACCAGATGCAGTTATCTCTAAGGATATCGTTCCTACAACAGATGAAGCGGTAGCAGGTTATATCTTCAATGATACATATGCGACTCGTGCTGCAAACTTGGATGCAGAAGGAAATCCTATCGTTCCAGTAATCGACTTTACTTACATTGATAAATGTTTGAAATTGGCTGCTGAGAATGGATTGAAACTTCGTTACCATACATTTGTATGGCATCAGCAGATGCCAAGACACTTCTTCGCAGAAGGTTTTGATACATCTGACAACTCTACAATCGTAACAGATCAGGCTACAATCCTTGATCGTGAGGAAATGTACATCCGTACTGTTATGAACCACATCATGAACAGCGAATATGCAGACGTTGTTTACACAATCGACGTTGTAAATGAGTATACTCATATGGACAACATTTCTGCACAGGTTGGAAGTGACAACTGGTGGAGATATTCCTTCGGTGAGGAATTTAAGACAGACAGCGAGTATGTAAAGAAAGCGTTTGTATGGGCTTATGATGAGCTTGTAAAAGCTGGTCGTGAGGATAAAGTATCTCTCGTATACAACGACTACAGCACATATATGCCAGGAACAAAAGAGAAGATCATCGAGTTGGTTAACAACATTAACAAAGTAGATGATATCAATACGGTTGGTAAAATCTGTGCTGGTGTAGGTATGCAGGCACACCTTGCTGAGCAGGCTGCTAACGCAGAAGTGTTCAGAGAGACAATTGATGCATTTGCAGCAGAAGACTTCGAAATCCAGATTACAGAGCTTGATATCACAAACACAGGTGAAGTAATCGGTACAACATCTGCAGCAGATAAAGCAGAAGTTTGGGAAGCAAATGCTAAATTGTACGGTGAGATCATGACAGAGATCATCGATGCAAAAGCAAATGGTGCTAACATCACAAGTGTAACAATCTGGGGTATCTCCGATGCTACATCTTGGAGAGAGGATCGTGCACCAGTATTGTTCGGTTCTGACCTTGCAGATGTAAAACCATCCTTCTATGCAGTAATTGATGCAGCATTGAACTATGGTAAATAATCCGATTTGGATGATAGATTGAATTGAAATTCAGGCGAGCTGGAGAAATCTGGCTCGCTTGATTTTTGATTAAGGGCTATCCCTTAGCAATATCGCTAAAGAGATAGCCCTTTTGTTATCTTATCGAATTGTTTATGTATCTTCCCGTATAGCGGTATCATCAGCTGACAGATGGCGATGGTAATCACCACGCACACGAGAAAATACAGATATATGTTGTAGGTTCCCAGCGTGTCCTTAAAAATGATCATGGGGATTCGCTGGTAGATATAATAGCAAAACAAATTTTTTCCCAAGTAGCTATAAAGTGGACTGCTGGCTTTCATCCTCACCGTGGCGAAGACAAAAAGCAGAGCGAAGAGTATGGATAATAACTCAAAGCACCACACGCTTTTACTACGGAAATGATAGGTGACTGCAAATGCCACAAGAAGTGAGAGGCAAGCAACCGCATACCATTTGCGATTTTTTGTACAAAAGATATGACGAAAACGGTCGGCAAAGCAGGAGAAAATCATACCTGCTGTGTAGCAAAGAACGGTATCGTACCACCAGCCACCTTTATGACGTTCCATAAACCACATGTAAAAGACGCTAAAGAGAAACACTAACGCAATGGAAATCCCGCGCCCTCTGGTAAGCCTGGAAGGGATGAAGCGAAAGGAGAAGTAGGTGGCGATGTAAAGGTACAGTATCGCAAACACGTACCAATTGCTGTTGCCGAGGCTTTCCCAGGCGAAAAATGCTTCGATGGCATAGCGGACGGTAGGTGGTTGTCCGGTGGCACAGCTGACGATTAAGTAAATGACGGCTGCGATTTCAAAGTCCACCACCAGCGTTAAGATTCGCTTCAGTGGAAAGGTTTTGATGTAACCTTCCTTGTGTTTTAAAGATTCCATGACACCGTAACCGGAGTAAAAGAGAAATAGCGCTACGATGAGCTGTCCCAACGCCCGGTTGGTGTATATGTAGGCCCAGTCCACGGCATTGTACATGTCCGCCGACAAATATTGGATAAAATGGGTCATAAAAACCGTAGTGAGAAAATATCCATTGATGGTAGTGGTCATGTCTCGGGACAGGCAGTCTGTATTTGGCTTTCCCACTCCAAATGCGCTGAGTAGCAGAAGGAGTAGAAAGCCACCAAATAAAATTCCCATATTAGTACAAAATCTTTCCGTCAGCTACTTGTCTTAAGTGTTTGCCGTAGTTGGATTTACCATACTGATCGGCGGCAGCAAGGAGCTGATCTTTTGTGATCCAGTTATTTTTATAAGCGATTTCTTCCACCGCAGAGAGCATGATGCCCTGACGGTTTTCGATGACGCGGACAAACTCGCTGGCATCCGCCAAAGCGTCCATTGTACCTGTGTCCAGCCATGCATAGCCACGTCCCAATGTCACTACATTTAATTTGTCTTCCTCCAGATACATGCGATTCAGATCTGTGATTTCCAGCTCGCCACGAGCAGAAGGCTTGATTCTCTTTGCCATCTCCACTACACGGTTGTCGTAGAAGTAAAGTCCGGTTACACAGTAATTGGACTTTGGATGTTCCGGCTTCTCTTCGATGGAGATTGCCTTTCCATTGGCGTCAAATTCAACGATACCAAAGCGTTCCGGATCATCCACATAATATCCAAAAATGGTGGCCCCTTCTTCCTGAGCTGCAGCGGTGCGAAGATGATTGCTTAGACCGCTTCCATAGAAAATATTGTCCCCAAGAACCATGGCGCAGGAATCGCCACCGATAAAGTCCTCTCCGATAAGGAATGCCTGGGCCAGTCCGTCGGGACTTGGCTGAACCTTGTATTCCAGATGAATGCCAAGCTGGGAGCCATCTCCTAAGAGTCGCTCAAAGTTTGGTAAGTCCACTGGTGTGGAGATGATGAGGATATCGCGAATCCCTGCCAACATCAGCGTGGACAGTGGATAATATATCATCGGTTTGTCGTAAACCGGTAAAAGCTGCTTCGATGTAACCATAGTAAGTGGGTACAAACGTGTGCCGGAGCCGCCGGCGAGAATAATTCCTTTCATAATAGACCTCCTTGTAAATGATGTATTCTTTCTTATTTTATATGATTAGTGAGGATTCGTCAAATATTCCTGCAATATTGACAATAAAGTCATTGCATGCTCCGTCTTTTGATAAAAACAATAATATTGACTTTGTGGGTTAAAAAAGGTATAATCTGCTTAGAAAAGAATACGTTAAGTAAGTTTCGATTATTACTGACGGAAATGTTCTTGGATACCATACATCTGTGCTGACTGAAGGGAAAAGTATTAGGAGCGATGTTATGTTAGTGACGGTATTAACGCTTGTGTATAATAGTGAATATTTATATGAAACGATAGACTCTCTTTTGCTACAGGATTATTCTCATATTCAATATATCATTAGTGATGATGGAAGTGATAATTTTGTAGAAGAAGAGGTGAGCGAGTATGTTCGAGCTCGGGCAGGAGAAAATATCAAGGATTTAGTAGTTCGAAAAAATGAAACAACTCTTGGAACTGTAAAAAACATTAATCAGGCACTAAAGTTTGCCAAGGGCGAATGGATTATTTATTTGTCCGCTGATGATGTTTTGGCTTCGAAGGATGTGATTCGCAGTTGGGTCAATTTTTTTGAACAGGAAGATGTTCAAATTGCTACCGCGTATCGAGATGTATACGACAAAGAATTAAAGCGGTTTTATCGTAGATTTCCAAATGAGAAAGAAGTATTATGGCTCCAAAATAAAAAACCAGAGCAGTTATTTGAGAAAATAGCAAAGAATAACATCGTGTACGGATGTACTACGGCCATTCGGCTTTCTTTGATCAAGGAGTATGGATACTATCCAGAAAAATACCATCTAATTGAAGATCAGCCAATGAATCTTCGTGTGTTGCGTGATGGGAAGAAAATTGGTTGGATGGATAAAGTGGTGATAAAGTACAGGGACAATGGTGTGAGTAGTGCCTTGAATTATAATCCAGCATATAGGAAGGATATGGATGCCATTTATCGGAACGAGATTGCACCATATACGAAGAAAAAAATTGCCAGATGGTTCGCTTATCGCACATATCATTTGAGGCATCTTAATAGCAAGTGGTTTTGGAGACAAAAAAAAATATGTGAAAGGATGCCAGTATTATATCCATTACTTTGCTTGTTGCATCCAATTCGTATCTGTATGAAATCCAGATACATCATAGAAATAATTAGAAGAAAATAACAAACAAGAAAAAAATTGATAGATATGTACAAAGTGAAAAAAATGTCGTATAATTTCTATCAGTAGGCGGTACATGAGAAACAAAGCATTTGATTCGGTACCGAGAAAAATACATGAAGTAGGAGAAAGGAAAAAATGGAAATAAAAAAATACAAATTTCAGCAGCATGGAGATGAAAGAGGGCAGTTGGTAGCACTGGAAGAGTTTAAAGATATTCCCTTTTCAATAAAGAGAGTTTATTATATATATGATACGGTGGAAAATGTGCGAAGAGGATTTCATGCACATCGTAATTTGGAACAGATTTTGGTATGCGTGCATGGTCAATGTAAAGTTATGTTAGATAATGGAAAAGAAAAGGAAGATGTATTATTGGACTCGCCGTATGAAGGCCTTTATATAGGAAGTGATATGTGGAGAGAAATGTATGATTTTTCTCCAGATGCAGTGTTGCTTGTATTTGCGTCTGAGTTTTATAATGAGGAAGATTATATTCGTGATTATGATACATTTTTGGAATATATACACGAGGAGAAAAAAATATGAAGATACCATTTGCTACATTGCTACCAATCCATACAGAGAAAGAGGAACTTTATAAGGCTGCATTTGAGAGGGTTACTTTTCAAACGAGTAGTTTTATTCAGGGAGAAGAGTGTGAGAAATTTAATGAAGAATTTGCGAAATATTGCAATGCAAAATATGCGGTGGGAGTAGCGACCGGATTAGATGCGTTGGAATTAATTTTGCGTGCACTGGAGATTGGACAGGAAGATGAAGTTATTGTGCCAGCGAACACATTTATAGCCACTGCTTTGGCTGTAAGCAAAGTGGGAGCAAAAGTGGTGTTGGTTGAGCCAGATATTTACACTTGTACAATTGATGTAAATCGAATTGAAGAAAAAATAACCGAAAAAACTAAGGCGATTATGGCAGTACATCTGTATGGAAGATGTTGCGATATGGATGCTCTTTTAGAAATTGGAGAGAAATACAATATTAAAATTATAGAGGATGCCGCGCAGGCGCATGGAGCTTCTTACAAAGGCAGGAAGGCAGGATCTATGGGTGTTGCAGCAGGATTTAGTTTTTATCCTGGCAAGAATCTGGGTGCCTTGGGAGATGGTGGAGCAGTAGTTACCAATGATCAGGAATTGGCAAAAAAGGTGGCAACTCTGGCAAATTATGGGTCGGATTATAAATATCATCACATATACAAAGGGTGCAATTCACGTTTAGATGAAATGCAGGCAGCCTTTTTGCGCATTAAACTCGAGGATATGGAGAAATATACCCAAGAGCGCGTGCGGTTGGCGAAGAGATATGTGAATCTCATAAAGAATGATAAGATTCGTCTCCCGATATTCAACGATGATATATATGAAAATGTTTGGCATATTTTTTCGGTATTTACAGAGGAAAGAGAAGCGTTGGAGAAATATTTACTAGATGCTGGAATCGGTGTTCTGAAACATTATCCAATTCCGGTGCATATGCAACCGGCATATGAAAACGATGGAGATAAGGAAGGCGATTATCCGGTTGCCGAGGAATTAAGCCGTACACAGTTAAGTATTCCGCTTTATTACGGAATGACGGAAGAAGAACAAGACTATGTTATTGATAAGATAAATCAATTTTAGTTATGTAAAGCAGACATAATGGAAAGGTAGAAAGATGATACATGATTTGTCAGATGTGCAAACTCAAAAGATAGGAGAGAATACAAATATATGGCAATTCTGTGTGGTTTTGCCTGATGCGGAAATCGGCAATGATTGCAATATTTGCAGTCATTGTTTTATTGAGAATGATGTAATTATTGGGGATAACGTCACAGTCAAATGTGGCGTTCAAATATGGGATGGATTACGTATAGAGGATGACGTATTTATCGGACCAAATGTTACATTTTGTAATGATCGATATCCAAAATCAAAAAACAAGAATTATACCATGGAAGGAATTACGATTAAATGTGGTGCTTCTATTGGTGCAGGTGCCGTTATTTTGCCTGGAGTTACCATTGGAGAGAGAGCAATGGTTGCAGCTGGAGCTATTGTGACAAGAGATGTTTTGGCTGGGGAAACCTATATAATGAAAATATTGTAAGCAAAGAAAGGGACGGAGATGGCTAGAATACTAGTTACATACTATAAAATGCAAGAGTTATCGATAGGAAGAAGAATGTACTATTATGAAGCTTTTGCAGAAGAACTTAAGAAACTTGGTAACGAAGTTTTATTATTAAATACTGCTTTTTTTAATTCTTATGAGTCGAATATTGTAGAAAATAAGCGATTGGATGATATGATTTTAAGCAAAACAAAACGTTTTGATCCTCAGTTGATCATTACGTTTAATCATCGCATCCCAAAGTCTATACTGGATAGTATAGATGTACCGACTATTATTTGGGATGGAGATAGTCCTTTATATTTATGCGACCATGAGTATATTAAAAAAAATATTGATCGATACAAAATTTTCAGTATATCCAAAGAATGGTATGGGGATTACATGGATATGGGATTTAAGGATAGCCAGTTTGCGTTTATGCCAAATGCCACATCTGTAATCAAGAAGGATATGACACAAGATATGAAGATAACATATTTGGGTACTCGTATATGGACGAATCAAACAGTTCCTGCCGCTATGGCGAGACATATGTATCTTCCGCAGGCAAAAAAAATAGTTATGGAAAATCTTACACAGGGAAAAGCAGAAAGTGGCTATTATTTGGAAAAGTATTTTAAGCAACAGCAAGAACTTAACGGCTGGGATGAAAGATATGTGTATCCATTGTTGGAAAAAAGATGGCTTACTTTGGCAAATGTGCTAGATATGGGATTGACAGTGTGTGGCAGCTATTCCAGATGGGAATCGGTTTATGAAATGATGCCGCAGCTTTTGGCAATGTATGATCCGAGACGTGTATGGACATTGCAGGAAAATATTGATTTTTATAACAGTTCAATGATTTCATTATCTCCGATACATCCGCAGGCAAATGGAAAAGCATTTCCGTGGAGAGCATTTGATGTTATGGCGTCGAATGCATGTCTGGTAATAGAAAAGTCGTCAGGTTTCTGCGATTTGATAAAAGGGGAAGTGGATATCCCGGTATTTTCATCGCCATATGAAGTGCGAGATATTTGTAAAGAGCTATTGAATGACGAGGAACGAAGAAAAGAAATCGTTGCACAATCTCAAAAGTGGGTAGAAAAACATGCGCGCTGGAAGGATCGTTTTAAAGATACGCAAGATATTGTGGGTGTGAAACTAATGAACGATTCGCAAGAGGGCTTCGTTGACGAATTAGTAAATGAAGTGGGTGCAATCAAATGTGAGAATAAAGGGAAGATGCACTATATTAAACGTGTCCAAGACACAGTGATCATGGATAACGAACATGATAAAGCGCATCCATCTGCAATATCTAGTTTTCGTGGAAAAATAAGAGTCTCTTTTAAGGCGTATAATTTGTTAAATATTGTCTCAGCATTACTAGTATGTTGCTTTGTTGTAGGCATTTTCTTTTTAGGAAGAAATACAAATGTATGTCAATTTATATCGAAGGATTCGTCAGAACTGATCATAGGTATAGGATTAGGAATAAATATTTTGCTAATTCTATTGTTTGGTATTCGTTGCCTTAAAAAGGGGATGGGTTATGTGGCGAAAAAGATGGTGAAAGAAAGGGCAGAAAAAAAATAAGGATGTGGAAAAGGAACAATGATCGGACAAATCAAGAGATTATACAAAAATAAAATAATAACAATTAGAACCTCTCCAATATATAAGCGTTTTGTAGGAATTGCGTTAGGAGAAGTTTTATTGGGCTGTATGGGAATTATACTTTTACAAAACCATCCGGGTCGTGTGCTATCACATATCGTTCTATTAATAGGTCTTTTTATGACCTTGATAGTCATAGGGATAGAATGTATTCAAAATGGTGTTCTTATGATTAAAAAGATTAGATCGTATAACGAGCAGAAAGCCTATTCGATAAGAAATGAAGAAAAGCGAAAGAGAAGGATAAAGAAGCGTAGACAAGGCCAAACAAAGATTCGAGTAGGTTTCTATTGTGATGGAGGGCAGTTCTGGAGTACTTTCTCTGATTTGTATGATCTTTTGGTTGAAGACCCTAGATTCGAGACAGTTGTCATTGCTACTCCTGAGATGCATCAAAATAAAATTTATCACTATAATGCGATTGAGTTTCTTGATAGCAGAAAAATTCCATACATTAAGGCATGGGAGAACAATCGTTGGTTGGATATAAACAAATTGGACTTGCACTATGTCTTTTACAATCGGCATTATTTGAGTCGTCAGCCCCGAAAAGTGTCATTTAAACGTGTTAGAAAGCATAGTAAAATATGCTATATTCCATATGCAACCTGTCCGCAAAATGGAGAAGTGCAGGATACGCTTTGCCGATTTGATGAACTGCGAGGATTTGATTATTTGTTTTCTGAAAACGAACTTATGACACAGATATATGAGAGTTACAAACAGAAATTTCCCAATGCGGGTACAACTATTGCAACGGTAGGAAGTCCAAAGTTTGTATATGCGTTGGCAAATACAACCAAAGGAAGCACGCATGAAAAAAAATACGTACAGTCAGTGTTGTACACGCCGAGATGGTGTTTCAGTGAAGGGACTAGTTCATTTCTTGAATTAAAAGATTTCTTTTTTGATATGGCAAAGAACAATAAAAATATTGAGTATATTTTCCGTCCCCATCCGTTGATGAAGCAGACCTTGGATGAAACTTTTGGGGAAGAGTTTTGGCAGGAATTCTTGGGAGAATTCGATAAATACGAGAATGCAGAGGTGGATCTAAAAACAGATTATATGGATAGCTTCTCAAGAGCATCGGTACTGGTATCCGATATAAGTACCATGATGTTTGAGTTTTCGGTAACGGAAAAGCCGGTAATTTATCTGTATAAAGCGGATAAGTTAAATGAGTTTGGCAGAGAAGCCGCGAAAGGTTATTACTATTGCTATTCGGCTGAAGATGTTGACGAAACATTAAAGAATATAAGGGAAGGAAATGATCCTTGTAAAGAGTTGCGTAGAAAGATTTCACAAGAATTATATTGCAACGGGAATGCTTCTGTGGTAGAGAAAATTAGAAGTATACTTTTAGAGGATTTTGAAGAAAGGTAGGAAAAATATGAAAGCGTTGATACTAAATTCAGGAATGGGAAGTCGAATGGGAGTTCTCACAAGTGAACACCCCAAATGTATGACAGAAGTAGATTCCAAGGATACAATTTTATCAAGACAATTGAAAATGATTGCAGAAGCGGGCATTCAAGAGGTTGTTATGACAACGGGTGCTTTTGACAGTGTTTTGGTAAAATATTGTAACAGTCTAGAAATTCCAGTAAATATTACGTTTGTAAAAAATCCAGAGTATAAAACTACAAATTATATTTATTCCATTTATTGCGCGCGTGAATATTTGGATGACGATATCTTACTTATGCACGGAGATTTAGTATATGAAAATCAGGTGCTTGATACTGTTTTGGAGAAAGAAGAAAGTTGTATGGTGGTAAGTAGTACCTTGCCATTGCCGGAAAAAGATTTTAAGGCTGTTGTTCAAGATGGGAAGCTTACATGTGTAGGAATTGATTGCTTTAATAGTGCCATGGCAGCGCAACCATTATATAAGTTGCAACGTACCCAGTGGAATACATGGTTAGACCAGATTGTGGCATTTTGTGAGAGTGGAAAAAGAGATTGCTATGCAGAGAATGCGTTCAATGAGGTGTCAGCAGATTGTACGATTTATCCGTGTGATGTAAGGGACATGCTTTGTGCAGAAATTGATAATCAAGAGGATTTGGCGGTGGTATCGTCTCGTTTGGAGGAAGTAGAACGAAGAACGGTATATATGTGTTTTTCTACGGATATGCTACATAGTGGACATATATCACTAATTAAAAAAGCAAAAAAGCTTGGAAAATTGATTATTGGTGTCATGTCAGATGATGTAGTGGCTAGCTATAAGAGATTTCCGATGATGCAATATGCAGAGAGAAAGGCTATGTTTGAAAGTTTAGCCGGAGTTCATATGGTAGTGGAGCAAGATACATTAAGTTATAAAAAGAACATAGAAAAGTATCAGCCTACGTATGTTGTTCATGGTGATGATTGGAAGCAAGGAGTTCAGAAGAATGTTCGTGACGAAGTGGTTTCGTTGCTTGCGTCTTACGGAGGCATTCTTGTCGAATATCCATACACGTATAAAGAAAATTTGGCAGATATTGATAAAATGGCTCGTGCAGAATTATCAACACCAGATATGCGAAGAAAACGTTTGAGACAGGTATTGAATATGAAAGGAACCATCACAGCGATGGAGGCACATAGTGGACTGACCGGATTGATTGTAGAGAATACCATGGTAGAAGAAAAAGGTGGTGTTCGTCAGTTTGATGCTATGTGGGTAAGTTCTTTGTGTGATTCGACGGCAAAGGGAAAGCCTGATATCGAACTTGTAGATATGACATCGAGATTTAAGACGATTGATGAAATATGCGAGGTTACGACGAAGCCGATTATTTTTGATGGGGATACGGGTGGAATAACGGAACATTTTGTATATACTGTTCGTACGTTAGAGCGTATGGGTGTATCAATGATTATTATTGAAGATAAAACAGGCTTAAAGAAAAATTCTTTGTTTGGCACGGAGGTTGCACAAACTCAGGCGAGCATAGAAGAATTTTCTGAAAAGATCTCTGCTGGCAAAAGAGCACAGAAGACAAAAGAATTTATGATTTGTGCTAGAATTGAAAGCTTGATTTTGGAGCAGGGAATGGAAGATGCTGTGACCAGAGCGTTTGCATTTGCAAAGGCGGGTGCGGATGCGATTATGATTCACAGTAGAAGAAAGGAACCAGATGAGATTTTTGAGTTTGTTGAGAGATTTCGGAAAGAAGATAAGGTTACGCCGATTGTAGTTGTTCCTACATCCTTCAATACTGTGACAGAGGAAGAATTTAAGCAAAGAGGTGTAAATATTATTATTTATGCAAATCAATTGACTAGAACAGGATTTCCGGCTATGCAAAATGCAGCTAGAATGATCTTGGAGAATCATCGGGCGAAAGAATGTGATGATATGTGCATGCCTTTTAAGGATATTATTCGCTTGATCCCAGAAGAAATGTAAAGTTGTTATAAAGTGGCATGGTATAAAATAGGAGGCGTGGTTAGCGTGAGTCAGAGAATTATTGAGTTAAGTGATGATTACAAAGAATTGGATCCATATCTTCAAGATGATGTCATGTTAGTGTGTGATGATTCTCTTTCGTTTTTGCGTATAAAGGAAAAAGTGAAGGAGCTTAAAGTTGTCTTTAGTGATGTTGAGCCAAACCCAGATTATGCAACGGTTGAGAGAGGTGTGCAGCTCTTTCGAAAAAGTGGTTGCAAAAAGATTCTTGCGATTGGGGGAGGGAGTACAATCGATGTTGCAAAATGCATAAAATTGTATTCAAACATGGACGATGATAAGAATTATTTGCATCAGAAGATTGTACAAAATGATGTTGCATTGTATGCAATTCCGACAACAGCAGGAACGGGATCAGAAGCAACCCAATATGCGGTTATTTATTATAAAGGTGAAAAGCAGTCCGTTACACATGAAGACTGTATTCCAAGTGTCGTTTTTTTTGATCCTTCTGTGTTAGAGACGCTACCAGATTATCAAAAGAAGGCAACAATGTTTGATGCTTTATGCCATGCGACAGAATCCTATTGGTCCGTGAATTCCACACAGGAAAGTAGGGATTATTCGCGACAAGCAATTGAGATTATTTTACAGAATAAAGATGCTTATATGAAAGGCGATAAAACATCCTTTGTAAATATGTTGCAAGCAGCATATTATGCGGGAAAAGCGATTAATATATCCCAGACTACAGCTGGACATGCTATGTGTTACAAATTAACATCTTTGTACGGCATTGCGCATGGACATGCAGCAGCTCTTTGCGTATCTGTATTATGGCCATTTATGATAGAAAATATGGAGCGTACCATTGATCCAAGAGGCAAAAAGCATTTGAAAAATATTTTTGAACAGTTAGCGCAAAGCTACAATTGTACTACTGTTGAAGAGGCAGTCAATGTGTTTGTCGGATTGGTGAGGGAGATGGGATTATGTGCACCCGACATTCCAGAGAAGGATTGTTCTGTTTTGTGTGAATCTGTAAATCCGGTACGATTGAAGAATCATCCGATTCAGTTGGACGATTCGTGTATCTATGATTTGTACTGTGAGATTAGGAATTTGTAAGGAGAGAGAAAATGCAGGTAGAAAAGTTAGTAGAAATAATAGGATCGGATTTTTATACAGGAGTTCCGGATTCGCAATTAAAGTCTTTGTGTGATTATTTAATGAGCCGATACGGAATTGATCAAAAGCATCATGTGATTGCAGCAAATGAAGGAAACTGTGTAGCTCTTGCTGCAGGCTATAATTTGGCGACAGGAAAGATACCTGTAGTATATATGCAAAATAGTGGACAGGGAAATGTGATTAATCCGGTAGCATCCTTACTGAATGATAAAGTGTATTCGATTCCTATGATCTTTATCATTGGGTGGAGAGGAGAGCCGGGCACAAAGGATGAGCCACAGCATATCTATCAGGGTGAAATTACCGTTGAATTGATGAAATTGATGGGGATTGATACCTTTGTTATTGGATCGGATACAAAAGAAGAAGAAGTAATTGCTGCCATGCAGATATTTGAAAAAAAATTGGCCGAAGGAAAAAATGTAGCATTTATTATTCGGAAGGGTGCGTTGGAGTATTCTGGAAAAACAGTCTATAAAAATGAGAATACAATGCGCAGAGAAGATATCATAGAACACATTGTAGCACAAACAGATAAAGATCCGATTGTATCTACAACAGGAAAAGCAAGTCGGGAATTATTTGAGATTCGCGAAAAAAATGAACAGGGACATCAGTATGACTTTTTGACAGTAGGTTCTATGGGGCATAGTTCTTCTATAGCATTAGGAATTGCATTTCATAAAATAGGAAATAAAGTTTGGTGCATTGATGGCGATGGTGCGGCATTAATGCATATGGGATCAATGGCAGTGATTGGCGCCAATAAACCTGCAAATATGGTGCATGTGATCATTAATAATGGTGCGCATGAGACGGTGGGTGGCATGCCGACGGTAGGGGCTACTGTGAATTTTGTGGATATTGCAAAAGCGTGTGGATATCCGAATGCCGTTTGCGTAAGTACAATGGAGGAGTTGGATGCGCAATTATGCAAGGCGAAAGCTAGTGATTCGTTATATCTGATCGAAGTTAAGTGTTCGATTGGAGCAAGAGAGGATCTGGGAAGACCTACCACTACTGCGATAGAAAACAAGCAAATGTTTATGAACTACCTAAGAGAAATATAAGAGATATACAAATTTTTTTTATCTCAATATTCGTGTATATGGGAAAACGATGCGGCAATCTGGTTGATGATGTAGTTTGAGTAATATGAATTCAACGATAGAACCTAGGAAGGAAAAACATGGCAAAATTAGTATAATGGTGGACTATTATGAATGAAAAGAGGTGATGACATGGGGAGAACTGTCGGAATCGGAATACAGGATTTTGAAGATGTGATAAAGAATGATTACTTTTATGTAGATAAGACTTCATTTATCAAGGAATTGTGGGAGAATGGGGATAGCGTAACGCTCATTACTCGTCCACGTCGTTTTGGTAAAACCTTGAACATGAGCATGTTGAATCGCTTTTTTTCTCTTGAGTATGCAGGAAAGGGAGAGGTATTTGAGGGGCTTTCTATCTGGCAGGAGGAGAAATATCGACAGTTGCAGGGAACATATCCAGTCATAAACCTTTCTTTTGCCAATGTAAAAGAGAAAAATTTTGAAGCTACTAAAGAAAAAATTTACCAATCAATCGTGAATTTGTATAGTAAATATAGTTTTTTGCAAGAGAGTGATGTGTTGACGGATATTGATAGAGGCATCTTTAAGCGCATATCGATGGATATGAAAGAAACCGATGCGACATCGGCATTACACAATCTGTCTGATTATTTGTGTCGATATTATAATAAAAAAGTCATCATCCTTCTGGATGAATACGATACACCGATGCAGGAAGCCTATGTGAATGGTTTTTGGGATGAACTGGTTGCATTTACTAGAAGTATGTTCAACGCCACGTTTAAAACCAATCCATATCTTGCAAAAGGAATCATGACAGGGATTACTAGGGTGAGTAAAGAATCTATTTTTTCTGATTTAAATAATCTGGAAGTGGTGACTACGACATCCGATAAATATGCAACTGCTTTTGGGTTTACAGAAGAAGAAGTGTTTGCAGCGTTAGAGGAATGTGAGCTTGCGTCTGAAAAAGAAAGTGTAAAGAAGTGGTACGATGGATTCGTTTTTGGACATCAGGCAGATATTTATAACCCGTGGTCAATTTTGAATTTCTTAGATAAAAAGAAGTATTCAACCTATTGGGCAAATACCAGCTCCAACAGTTTGGTGGGAAAGCTCATTCGAGAAGGTGGACACGGTGTAAAGATGTCATTTGAAACGCTTATGAGAGGAGAACACTTGCACTGTCCAATGGAAGAACAGATTGTTTATAATCAGTTGTGGCAGAAAGAGTCTGCAATCTGGAGTTTGATGCTTGCAAGTGGTTATCTCAAGGTACTTGAGTATGAAAAAATGGATGAGCTGGAGATCGATGGAAGTGTGCGGTATGAGGTGGCAGTAACCAATCGCGAAGTTCGATATATGTTTTCTGGTATGATAAGTGACTGGTTCAGCCCAGCAGAGGATGATTATAATGATTTTATCAAGGCAATGCTTACGCAGAATGTGGATGCCATGAATGTTTATATGAACCGCATTGCGCGAACGCTTTTTAGTTACTTTGATACAGGAAAACATCCAGCAGGACAGGAACCAGAACGTTTTTACCATGGCTTTGTATTGGGGTTAATGGTGGATTTGCAACGAGAGTATATTGTCACATCGAATCGAGAAAGTGGATTTGGTAGATATGATGTAATGATTGAACCAAAGGATCCGAGCAAGAATCCAGCAGTGATTATCGAGTTTAAAGTACGAAATACCAGAAGAGAAGCGTCTTTGGAAGAGACGGTTGCAGTGGCACTTGCGCAGATTGAAGAAAAGCAGTATGCTACTTCGCTTCTTGCAAAAGGCGTCCCTGCGAATCGGATATACAAGTATGGATTTGCTTTTGAAGGAAAGAATGTATGGATTGAAAAAGCAGAGTGAAATAGTTACATTATATAAAAGAAAAGGGGCATCTCAGTGAGATGCCTCTAAAAGGTTCCTATTTTACTCCTTCGATATATGCGTCGCATACTTCGTTTACTTCGCCAACCTTTTTGATGTCACCCTTGTGAATCCACACGGCATGATCACAGAGTTTTCGGACGGAATCAATGGAGTGAGATACGTAGAGAAGAGTAGTGCCGCCGCTAAGCATCTCGTCCATTCGTTGTAAGCATTTTTGCTGGAACTTAAAGTCACCCACCGCTAGAATCTCATCGACAATCAGGATATCTGGATCTACTAAAGTTGCAATGGCAAAGCCCAGACGAGCCCGCATACCAGAAGAAAAGTTTTTTAGTGGAGAATCTAAGAATTCCTGTAACTCGGAGAATTCCACGATTTCGTCAAAGTGAGCATCCAAAAACTTCTTACTATGACCAAGAACTGTACCATTTAGGTAAATGTTCTCGCGAGCGGTAAGAGACATGTCAAAACCTGCACCAAGCTCAATTAGTGGGGAAACCACACCGCGCACCGTGATCTCACCTTTGTAAGGCTTGATAATTCCGCTTATCGCTTTTAATAAAGTGGATTTTCCGGAACCATTGGTACCCACCAGCGCCCAAGCTTCTCCTTTTCGAATTTGGAAATTGGCGCCCTTTACGGCTAAAAATTCTTGAAACATAAGCTCGCGCTTAATGAGTTTGATAAAGTATTCTTTTAAGTTATCTATTTTTTCTGTTGATTTATTAAAACGTATCGTGACGTTATTTACATCAATTACTACATTTTGATCCATTCTTTTTTCCTTTCTCAGCAATCCGAACTAAATATATAAGATAAAGTTTTTCTGTGTCTTCGTAAATACAATTGTTCCAATGATGAGCATTATGAGAGAAAATCCACAGCCCATCCCAACCATAAGCGGATCAGGAAAACAATTGTACAAAGTCAAGCATCGCATTTGTTGTACATATGAATACATCGGATTGAAGTGAACGATGATAAATTCCAAGTTATATGGTAATGCAGAAACAGGGTAAAAAAGTGGTGTGGCATACATCCATGCGGTGGTAAAGGCTTTGTAGATGTATTGGATGTCTCGGAAATACACGTTCATAGCTCCTAAAAACATTCCCAAACCAACATTAAATACAAAACATTGAACTAATATCAATGGGAAGAAAATTAAGTGGTAGGAAAAGGTTGCACCGGTAAACAGCATAACAATTAGCAAAGCCCCCACAGAAAGAAAGCAATCAATCATACAACTTGCAACTTTGGATACGGCAAAAACGTACTTTGGCAAGTAGGTTTTTTTTAGAAGAGAAGCATTTCCGGTGATGGAATGCATCGCTTGATTGGTGGAAATATTAGTAAAGTTAAACAAAAGTTGACCACTAATCAAGAACACCGGATAGTTCGCGATGCCACGGTTAAAAAAGTGGGTGAAGATGATGGATTGCACGACCATGATGAAAAGTGGGTTCAACACACTCCACACATAACCGAGAAAACTTCGACGATATTTCAATTTCAAGTCTCGACTGACCAGCTGTATCATCAGGTCTTTGTATTTGATAAATCCTTTGATTCGTTCGATAAAAAGTTTCATGATAAATTCCTTTCTTATCCCCTACTAGTTTTTGTATTTCCTTTGGCACAACCACGCAGCAAGCCCATACAGCCGATATCCGCTATGACGCAATAATTTTACTGCAGGATTTGTTACAGCGCCGTATATGGACGGATATGCGTGTTTGGCAGCTATGTCTAAGTCCATAATCTTCTTTTTGTACGCCGGACTTTTGGGAAAGCTCAGATAAATTTTATGCTGGCTGGTGAGAATCCGGGCGATGCCACCTTCGATGTAGTGACGAATGGCTGGTTTGGCAGATGCCACAGCTTCGGATTCATAAAAGTTCAAAAGCGATTCGTACACCCGCTCGTGGTTTCCACAGTTTTTCTGCATGCTTTTGATGTTCATGCTTTGTGTTGTCATTCCCAGCCGGTACATATATACTGGCTTTTCCAGAAAAGCAATTCGCTTCACGTAAGGAATCGGATAGAGGATAAACTCAGCATCCACATAGAAGCAATGCTCATCCAGTCGATCTGGCATTTGTTTCAAAAGCTCGGTACGAAATGCAGCACAGTGCATGTTAATGTAAACTTGAGAACAGACTTCAGAAAAATCGTATTCTTTTCCGTATTCTATTCCGGAAAACTGCTTTTTCTCAATGCCCATGATCTTTCCAGTGTTATGCTCCACCTGATAAAAGTCGGTGGACACTAGATCTGCATTACTTGTTTTTAAGTAGTTTACTAATTCGATAAAGCCTTCCTGCGCCACCCAGTCATCGCCGTCCACTGGCTTAAAGTATGTTCCGGTGGCTTCCTCGATGCCACGATTTACTGTGGAGCCGTGACCACCATTTTCCTTTGCCACCAAGCGGATACTTTCTGGGTATTTCTGCTGGTAGATGGTGACGATTTCGCGGGTTTGATCCGAAGAACCGTCATCGATGACCAGTACCTCGATGTCATCTAGAATGTCTGGAATCAAAAAGGAGTCCAGACATTGTCGAATGTAATTTTCTACATTGTAAGCGGCAATGGATATGGATAAAACTTTACTCATAGTATATTATTCCTCTCTACATACCTCTGTATAAATGGCGTTCATTTGCTCTTGCACATGTTCGATGGAAAATGCTTGGATTGCTGCTTTGTTCCATGCTCCCATCTTTGCGCATTGTTCAGAGGAGTTCATTAAGCTACGGATGGCGGAGCCAAAATGTTCCTCCGTTACAAGAAAGCCACCCTTGTCGGGGTGTACCAAATCCGTACAACCGCGGATGGGCTGTGTGATGACCGGAAGACCGGCCGCCATGGCTTCCATTAAGGCAAAGGGAAGTCCTTCCCGGCGGGAGGGAAGCAAAAATGCATCCGAAGAGGCCAAAGCTTCAGGAATATTGTCGCAGTAACCGGCAAGAGTGACCATGCTGGTCAAACCGTATTTTCGGATGAATTCTTCCAATTCTTCGCGTACATATCCTTCGCCATATATGGTATAGTGAATTTCTTTTTCGTCAAATTTGGTCAACGCCTTAAGCACAGCGACGTGATTTTTGTTAGCATTCAGTTCTCCCACGCTGATTAGTTGAAAAGGCGTATTTGTGGTATTGGAAAAATCTCGACAAGGCCGACCGGTTAGGTCAATACCAGCCCCAGATATTTTCTTTGCCTGGCCTCGTATAGGAAACGTCTGAGCACGTTCATAATCCTCGTCATTCATAGTGATGAGGACGTCTGTATAACGGGAAAGAAAACGTTCTGGTATATAGTAAATCCAGTTTTGCAGTGGCGCGCCCTTGCAAAAATGAAAGCCGTGGGCAGTATAGAGAACCGGCACCGGTTTGCCTGTGGATTTGCGAAGGGACTGAGCTGCCATTCGTGTCACAACGCCAGTCATAGGCATGTGGCAATGAATCAAGTCAAAGCTTTCTTGCTGCATCAATTCCTTCAGTGCCCGGTAGGATTGCGTGACCTGTCGGGAAAAAGGCGAGCGACAGAACGGAATGTGATGGCATACGATACCAGTGCCTTCCAAACGGCTATTGTCGGAACCGTATACAACGGTATCAAAGTTGGCCGCATAATGGACTTCGTAGCCCTTTTCTTGCAAGAGTCTGACATTGTTCATTTCGAATTGTGGGACAAAGCCACTGACTCTTGTCACAAGCAATGCTTTTTTCATGGCGTTTTCTCTTCCTTTATTTCTTGCTGCCCGGTAATTTCCTTCACAATCTGTTCCATATCAGTGGCAGAAGTTTCTTTCCAAGCAGTATTTTGATTTTGGTCGATGCCTTCGGTAGAATCCTTTTTGAGTACCGTTTTTACGGTCATGAGGATAAGCTTGACATCAAGCCACAATGAATAGTTTTCGATATAAAATAAGTCTAATTTCAATTTATCATATGGTACGGTATTATATTTGCCGTAAATCTGGGCAAATCCACTGAGTCCGGCTTTTACACGCATACGGAATGCAAATTCCGGCATTTTTTCCATGTACTCTTTAATGATTTCCGGACGCTCTGGACGAGGTCCGATAAAGGACATGTCGCCTTTTATGATGTTGATCAGCTGAGGAAGCTCATCGATACGAGTGGCACGGATGAATTTTCCGATTGGTGTAATACGTGAATCGTTTTCCGCGGCAAGCTTAGCGACACCGTCGCTCTCAGCATTTTCAATCATGCTTCGAAATTTAATGATGGAAAATTCCTTCTGGTCCGTCGTGCATCGCACCTGACGATAAAAGATGGAACCGCCGTCGTAGCACTTAATGGCCACGGCGGTAAGAAGCATCACCGGTGACACAACAAGTAACATTGGCACCGCCAGCATCAGATCTAAAATGCGTTTTCCAAGGCGCTGGTCAAAGCTAAGAGAATAGCCTTTGGTTAGCAAAAATGGTGTGTCAAAGATGTGGATTCGATCGCTTCCCATTAGTATAATATCTGAAATTTTTGGAATGACATAGGCACGAACACCTTTTCCATAACAGAATTTCAAAACTTCATTTCGTTCCTGAGCACTGATGTCTCCAATGATAACGGCTTCGTAGCGTTCCAGTTTTTGATTGATGGCATCCAAGCCTTCATTCACGTTGATGGCGTCGTGAATTGCGTACTTATCTCGACGTTCTTCCACTTTGTACACAAGGTCTGTAGCAGGACGATCGCCGTAAATCAAGAGAATCTTCCAGGATTTGAAAATTCGTTGATATATTTTTCCGGCAAGAAAAGTCCAAGCAGTGGTAATAATAAAATCCCCTATCATCATAACGAGAATCGGCAACACATTGACAAAACGGAATGCCAATAGGGAAACGATAACGTACATAATTAAGTTTGTAATAAATATGGACAAATATTGAGATAATATAACCTCGATTCGGCGCAGCTGTCCAATCTTCATAGCGCCATACATTTTCGAAAAGAAAATGAGAAAGGCGGCATACAGAAGTATCACCACATAGTGCCCTCTTCGATAAAAGGTATAGACATACATGGTACCTGCCAGATAGCGATACCAGAAAAAGGCAAATAATGCTGTCATGAGCACGATGTTGATCATGGTTAAAAAGAATAATATAATTCGTTTATAAGGATCGTAGTTTTTCATATTAAACCTCAAGTTAATTATTTCGAGCAGTTTTAATGCTTCGGTTCAATGCATGTCCCAGAGCAAGAAGAATCCAATAAATATTTTGTACACCAATGACCGTATCGTTGGTGATGCCTGTGATGGCAAAGCAAACCATACCAGTCAGTACACCGAAATTCAGCCATTCCAATGTGCCATCCGGACGGCGACGCCAGTAGAGGCGGATGCTTCCGCATACGTAGAGAATCCAAAGTCCCACGTAGGCAACGGCAGAGATACCGCCAGTCTGGATGAAGATTTGTAAAAAGGCGTTGTGTGGTTTGTCAACCAATGTTGTATTATTACCAACACGTTTGGAACCAACGAAGTCATCGTTTGGGAATGCAATGATAAAGGCATTCGGTCCCACGCCAGTGAACCAATATTTTTTCATCAGTGGAATGGTACGGGACCAGATAAATCCACGACGGTTTGCGATGTTCTGATAATCTTCAAATCCAAAGCTCTCAACCTCGCGAAGTTTCATAAACTTTCCGAAAGGTGTGTAATATTTCCATTCTCCGTCAATCAACATGAAAATCCAAGTAATGTCATTGGCAGCATCCTGTAGGCGGAATCCCTCGTGGACATCTTCACCGACACGGAATTTGCTGGAAGAAATGTGAAGGGCGGAAAAACGTTCATCTTGAGGAATGTAGGACGCTTTATCGAGAGTCCACTTCATCACAACTTCCTTTTCATCTTCGTCATAGGCAGTATAGAAAATTGCGCCCTGAGCGTTTCGGTCTGCGATCAAGTTCATTACTTCTCCAGAACGCATGGTTATTTTTAGGTGATTATTTTCCTGGTTTACGATAGAAGCCACATTTCGTGTGTCAGTACCGCCGTGAAGAAGCTTGTTAACGGTGTTCTGGACAAACGTGGACTTGCTCGCGGAAAACCCGCCTATAACAAGGAGAACAACAACAGCTGCGCTGGTGCAAGCAATGATAATTTGCTTTTTCTTTTTTGCTGCCTGTACTTTTTTGCTCTTGCTTGCCGTTGGCTCCACCACTTTTTTTCGACGGAATAAGGAAGTGAGAAGAAGTAAAGCTGCGAAAATAACACCTGCTACCACTGCGATACCACCAGCAGAAGAACCGGATCCTGTCAACGCCACGATTAAGCCGATGGAAATAAGAATCGATGCAATACGAACAATCCAATTCGTGGTGTTTTCTTTTGAAAATTTGGTCATAACAAAAGAAAGAGCAACTGGGAAAATAAGTGCCACGTAAGTACCTGTATAGTTTGGATTGTTGAAGGTCATGATAACTTGTGAATAACCCTGCTTAAACGTAATTCCGTTTACACGGCTTTTGCTTGTGACGATTTTTTGTACCCAGTCCAGATTCAATGGATTGTGCCCCATTTTCTGCAGTACGCCAATCCAAGTCATAAGTGCTGTAGAAATCAATAAGCCGACAAAAATAAAGCGAATTCGTTTGTCGGAATCAGCGAACATATAAGTATATAGGAAAATAAATGAGTAGCCAAGAAGCACCCACATACTTTGCCATTGACCATAACCACCACCGTGGAAAGCAAGGTCAGGGTATTTGCTTGTGATGGAAGACAGAACGACCATCAATGCAAAAACTCCGGTAAGAATGAGGATACGCTTGTCTGCTACTTGCAAAAATGTTTTCTTTTTCTGATAAGAAAGAAATTGTGTGATGATCAGAAGGATGGCAGAGACAATGCCAGTTGCGATTACAAACACACCTTTGGTGTATTCAAAAGAATCAATCTGATCCAATTCATTGGTGTTAAACCAGATAAAATCAGAGAAGTTTGTCTGATAGTCCTTCGTTAATACGATAAATGGAATGATACATAATGCGAACAAAATTGGTAATAACGCAAAAATATCAATCTTTGTACATTTGTCTTGTTTTATTTTGTTTTGTTTCTTCATTATTAATGCCCCTTTATAAAATGGTATACATATCTATGATACTATATTTCGACGTTATTTTCTACTGTTTTTGGTAAAAATATTTCCACGATTTTTCGTATATTTGCATGGATATGGGAAAAACTACTTATAAAACATGAATTGAGGTGATGAGTATGTGGAAAGAAAAAGGTTTTTATATATCTTTGATCGGCGGCATTGTATGCATTGCCGCAGTTTTGGGGATTTATGTATCAATGGTTTCGGACTCAAAGGAAAACGCAGCGGAGGTACCTGTGGCGGAGGCGACAATGCCACCACAGGAGACGCTTATGCCTACACAGGCTCCCGTGTCCACACCAGTGGCGGAAGAGGCAAGTTCAGGACGAGTGAAATCTGAAGTGAAGAAGACGCCGAAACCAAAGGCGAAGGAGACCATGAAGAAAACCAACATTGAGGATCGACTTCATTTTGATCAAGAGACGGGACTTCTTTGGCCTGTGGAAGGAGAGATTCTCATTGATTACAGTGCGGAGAAAGTTATATTTTTCCCGACGCTTGCACAATATAAAACCAATCCTGCTTTGGTAATTGCCAGCAAAGAAGGGGAGAGTGTGAAGGCGAGTGCTGCCGGCGTGGTGAAAAATATTGAGACAAATGAGGAGACGGGAACCACCCTTACAGTGGCCATCGGCGATGATTTTCAAGTGGTGTACGGTCAGTTAAAGGATTTGACCGTGAAAAAGGGAGATGAAGTCAGTGAGGGACAGGTTCTTGGAAAAATTGCAAAACCTACTAAGTACTATACAGTGGAAGGTGCTAATCTGTATTATCAGGTGAAGCAAAAAGGGGAGACAGTGAACCCATTGGTTCTCCTTCGATAGAGGAAATAAACAAAATTTCTCAACAAGGCCAAAATACGGAAAAATGTGTTGACGAGCACGAAAAATTCCGTTATTTTGGTCTTTGTGGAGGAAGGGGAATCATGCAAAACGCGAATATAAATTTGCCGGCGGATGTGCTGGCGTCGAACATTGCGTTGCCAATATGTATTACATCCCGGCAGGGATTCTGGCAGCAGGAAATAAAAAATATGCACAAGTTGCCATGGAGCAGTATGGACTGACTGCAGAGCAACTTGCGCAAGTAAATTGGAAAACTTTTTTTGTGGATAGCAGCATCCCCGTCACCCTAGGAAATATGGTGGGTGGCATGATATTTGTAGGGACTGCATTGTATGTTATTTATCGGAAGAAATAGAATGGTGTTCAGTGACTTATGATTCGGCGCGGATCGCCCATCGCATTTTGGTGGAGCGGGCGCGCCCATTTTGTCTGCATTCTTCCGCAGAAGGGCGAATGACATCTTTGGCGACGTCGCTGTAAATGCCCTCTTTGGCAAAGCGCTTGAAAGATTTTTTGACCATGCGATCCTCCCCGGAATGGAAGGTGAGAATCGCGACTCTACCACCAGGAGAAAGAACGTCTGGGAGTTTTTCCAGAAACGCTTCCAGTACCTCGAATTCACTATTGATATCGATTCGAATGGCTTGAAAGACACGTTGACAACACTTTTTAACGATGTCTTTTTTTTCTTTGTTTTCTGGAAGAAAATTCAGCGTGTTTTCGATGAGTTCTCGCAATGCCGTTGTGGTATCCAAAGTTCCGCCTTTGCGAAAATGTGAGGTAATGGCACGGGATATTTCTACCGCATATGGTTCATCCGAGTTTTCGTAAAGCATTCCCTCGATCTCGTCCCGGGTCATTTCTTTCAGACGCTCTGAGGCAGGGATGCCCTTTTCCGGATTCAACCGAAGATCCAGTGGTCCGTCGGTTTTGAAGGAAAAGCCTCGTTCCGGATTGTCAATCTGCATGGAAGAAACACCCAAGTCTGCCAAAATAAAGTCAAAGGTTCCAGCTTTGGCGGCCACTTCGTCGATATTGGCAAAATTAGTGAGTGTTACGGTTAAAAGATCTTCGCCGTAGCCGGCATCTGCCAATCTCTTTTTGGTCTTGGCGGATTCAATGGGATCGACATCCAATCCCCAGATATGTCCGTCGCCGTTTAACTGCTCCAGCATTTTACGGGTGTGTCCGCCGTAGCCAAGAGTGGCGTCTAGGCCCTTTTGGCCTGGTTGAATCTGCAGAAAATCTAAAATCTCATTTACCATAATGGAAATGTGCATGCCGGCAGGAGTACTTCCTTTGGCGATGACTTTGGCTACGGTGTCGGCATACTTTTCCGGATTGTGTTCTTTGTATTTCTCACTGAATTTTCGCGGATGCGTTCCTTTGTAGCGCACACGACGTTTATGTGGTTGGTTTGTGTGTTCCATGGTTATATCCTTTCTGGTTTTATTGAACCATTCCATTTTTCGTTATTTTTACGCCAAATGGTTTGGAATATTTTTTGAGCCGAGAAAGACAGGATTTCTTTTGAGACCCTTTGCTTATAATCGGCTGGTAGTTATTGATGTGATTGGCACCACTTACGCGGCAAGGAATTACTTTGGCGTTTGTTTTTTTATGCAATTTTCCCTTTTTTACGACAAAGGTTTGCTGGAAAATAAATGCATCTTTGTCTGGAGGATTGGTGTTGCCGCCAAAGCAAAAATTCCCGAGACTGTATACGATATAGCTTCCTTTGTATTGATCGATTCCCTGCATGACATGAGGATGATGTCCCACCACAAGATCCGCGCCCATGTCAATGGCAACTCGACTCAGACGTTTTTGAATGGGTTGGATGGTCTGGGTATATTCCACACCAGAATGAATGCTGGCAATAATCACTTCGGGATGTTTCTTTTTTACTTTTTTCATAGCTGCTCGCAGCTGGCTTTCTGGATTTCCTGTGGCATTAATGCTGGAAACCGCCACAAGTCCCACGCGAATGCCGTTTACTTTTTTAATGGTTGCTTTCGTTTCGGTGGCGAAGGCGACATTTGCTTTCTTTAAAATATTTCTCGTGTCGGTGTGACTTATTTTTCCATAATCCTGAGTATGATTGTTGGAAAATGAAACAGCTTCCACGGAACCTTTTTTGAGAATTTTTACAAAGTTTGGTTTGCCACGAAATGCCCAGGTTTTATCGGCGCGTTTTCCGCGGTTGCTCAGCGTTCCCTCAAAGTTTACCAGGGTTAAGTCGTCATTGGCAAAGACCGGCTGAACTTTCTTGAGGAAATAGTCCGGTGTTTTTTTCTTATACATGGAGAAAAAATTTACGCTGGAGGGTTGTTTGATGTCGCTGGCAAGGGTACAATCTCCCGCTGCGCTAAGAGTGAATTCTTTTGTGGTGGATTCTTTTGTGGTGGCGGAAACGGTAGCATTTGATGTCAGTAAAATGCCAATTGAAAGGAATGCATATACAATTGTTTTTTTCATGATTTTCACCTCGTGTTTGATGGGTTAAGGAGTTGTTTGTCGCGGTTTTGTTTGCCTTATATTTGTCCCAAAGGAAGAAACTGGCAATGATTGTTAGCAAAAGAGGAGATGGTAAGTTCCAAATTCCGATGTAAAAGGCATGCCAAAGTCCTTCCTCACCAATTGCCATGTAGTTTTGGGCTGATGTATCAAAATAAAAATAGTGAAAACACACATAGATTGCCCAAAGAATGCTACCGACGGTTTCTTTTCGATGGGTTTGAAGAATGTTGCATTCGGTATCTGACATGAGACAGCTTTTTGCGATTTGCTTCGCGATATATCGGTAATCTTCTTCGCGAAAGGATGTAGCTTTTAGTAGTTGGAAAATATGCTTTTGAAATGCCGCCAAGCGGGAACGTGGAATGCTCACGAAGGGGACATATAAAAGTGCTTCCTCCGGGGAGAGGTCACGAATGTATCGGCGATATTCCTTTTCTGTTTTGGTTTCCATACAATGAAGAATGGCCTTATGTGGGTGAAACTCCAGTGTGAGTTGATCCCCTTGCCATTCGTGGATAAATACTGTTTTGACATACGGATTTCCGTTTTTCATTTCGTAGGACGTGAATTCGGATAACCATTCTAAGGAAATATCGTATCGTTCTTGAATGTATCGAGAAAGTTCACGTCCGGATTCGTTTTCGAGGAATCCATGAGTTAATAAATAAGGCCAAAAATCTCCGGATTTGACTGCCTCTTGAAGTTTTATTTGTGTTCTAAACATAAGTTTTGTTCCTAAAAGTGTATTTATATAAGTAAGTATATTTGTAATATTATCATTTGTCCAAAGTAGTGTCAATGGTATCATTATGGCATAGAAGAGAGGATTTGAAGTGCATACAAGCGCCCCTACGGGCCACTTGTCCCACGGCTTTCGCCGTATATACGCAAAAAAACAGAAGTTGTCTTATTCGAGTAAACTCGAAAGACTCCTTCTGTTTTTTGCTATGCACTTCTCAATGCTATCGTGCGGATAACAGGACTTGAACCTGCACGGGATTCCCCACTAGAACCTAAATCTAGCGCGTCTGCCAATTCCGCCATATCCGCTGAACCTCTATTATCCTATCACTATATGATGAAATTGTCAAACATTTTCTATCTCAAGAAATTTTTTTATGCGCTTGATCCGTTCTTTTGTCATGCGGTATCCGTGCCAATATGTGGATTCAAGTTTCTGCACATTGCTTTCGAAGCTGTTCAAAGGGTAGTTTGGACGAATGATCATGATCTTTCCTTCCTTTTCCAACTCTTCGCATTTTAACACGGTTTCGTTGTAACGATTCGGGCGAGAGAGTATTGCATCGCGAATCGCTGGGTATTTTTTAGCTAAAAGACTTGCGCCAGCCTTGTCGTATTTGCTGAGGCGCTTTACATACCCCTTAGGCTGAGTAAGAACGACAAGGAGCTTGTCGCAACCATCTTCCAATGCTTTGTCGATGGGAATTGGACCAGAAAGCCCACCGTCGTAGTAGTGATTGTCGCCGATTCGAATTGCCGGGAAAAATAATGGCATTGCGCAAGTGGCGCGTAGCATATTGCACTGAGGATCCATTTCTTTTCCGTTCATATACTCGGCTTCTCCTGTAGAGGCGTTTGTGACGCCCACGAGGCAAGTGCCCTCATAATTTTGAAATGTCTCCCAGTCGAAAGGAATCCGTTCGTTTGGAATCTCGTCAAAGACAAAATCAAGCCCGAAAAGACTGCCGCATTTTGCGAAATTGCGTTTTCCCATGTAGCGTTTGTCGTTACGGTATCGGCGAATGATTTCAAGATTACGTCCTTTTTGCCTGGAAACGTAAGAAACGCCATCTGCAATACCTGCGGAAACACCAATACAATATGGTAACATAATGTCTTCGGACAACAAAGCATCCATAACTCCTGAACTAAAGATCGGGCGCATGGTGCCACCCTCTAATACCAATCCCTTCATAAATCAATATATCCTTTCCTAACAATACGAATTAAAAAGCATTCCCGTGTAGATGGAAGATGCGTAAGCATTTCCTAAGTCACTCTGATGAAGGTGCGCGTAACTATAAACCTTCTTTTCTACATATTCCATCGGGTTCATGCTCATGGTTTCGCATTTGTCAGCTAAGGCTTGCATGAAATCCGTAGGAACCTTGAATGCTTCGTCGGAGGAAATGCTTAGATAGCTTTCCTCTGAGATGGAAAATCCGGCAGCTTCTAATTCTTCTCTGTGAGCTGACACGAGATTGCGTAGTTCGCAACCAGGACGGGAAGGCTTGTTCTTGGCAATTCCATACTCGTCACTACGAGTCAGAAGCTTGTTGAACAAAGCAATAGTAGTCTCGGCGTGTTTCCGCTTCTCATCTGGTTTGCCGTCCAAGGTGTTCTGAGCGGCTTCCCCCATTTCCATCGACATTTCCTTTACATCCAATGCGTACATTTGGGTGTCCGAGGATAATCGAATCATGGCCAAAGGATTGGCATTGTTTAAGGAAACGATGTTTTTGTACTTGTTTTTCAGTTCTCTGCGATTGTGTACATTTGTTTTTGGATCCACCTTTGGTATGTAACCACCGATGAAATAGTTATATGCTTCGACCATGAAATCACCACCTTTTAATAAGAAATGATACTTATACAACTTTATTATAACTCATAAAATACAGGGATGCAAGAGGATTGTAAAAATTCGGTTACGAAAAGGAATAAAAAATTTTCGAAAATTGATACGCTTTCTGTTGATTTTTTTATCAACTTCGATTAAAATAGACTTATTGATTTGATTAAAATTTAACAAAATAAATGAAAGGATGGTTTAAGTAACATGAATAACATGCCAGAAATGAAAATCGGAATTGTTGCAGTAAGCCGTGACTGTTTCCCAGAGTCACTTTCTGTAAACAGAAGAAAAGCTTTAGTAGAGGCTTATGCTAAGAAGTATGACGCAGCTGAGATTTATGAGTGCCCAGTATGTATCGTAGAGAGTGAGATACATATGGTTCAGGCTTTAGAGGATATTAAGAAAGCAGGATGTAACGCACTTTGTGTATATCTTGGAAACTTTGGTCCAGAAATCTCTGAGACACTTCTTGCAAAACACTTCGACGGACCTAAGATGTTCGTTGCAGCTGCTGAGGAGTCTGGAGACAGCTTGATGGATGATCGTGGAGATGCTTACTGTGGTATGCTTAATGCAAGCTACAACTTGAAGCTTCGTAACGTAAAAGCTTACATTCCTGAGTATCCAGTTGGAACAGCTGAGGAGTGTGCAGATATGATTCATGAGTTCCTTCCTATCGCACGTACCGTATACGCATTGGAGAACTTGAAGATCATTAGCTTTGGTCCACGTCCACTCAACTTCCTTGCTTGTAATGCTCCGATCAAACAGCTTTACAACCTTAACGTTGAGATTGAGGAGAACTCCGAACTTGACTTGTTCGAAGCATTCAACAAACATGAGGGAGACGCTCGTATTCCAGATGTTGTTGCTGATATGGAGAAAGAGCTTGGCGCTGGTAACAAGAAACCAGAAGTTCTTGCAAAACTTGCTCAGTATGAGTTGACACTTCTTGATTGGGTTGAGGAGCACAAAGGATACAGAAAATATGTTGCTATCGCTGGTAAATGCTGGCCTGCATTCCAGACACAGTTTGGTTTCGTGCCTTGCTACGTAAACAGCCGTTTGACAAAGATGGGTATTCCTGTATCTTGTGAGGTTGATATCTACGGTGCACTTTCTGAGTTCATCGGAACAGCAGTAAGTATGGATGCTGTAACACTTCTTGACATCAACAACTCTGTACCAGCAGACTTGTATGAGCAGGATATCAAAGGCAAATTTGATTATACATTGAAGGATACATTCATGGGATTCCACTGTGGAAATACAGCTTCCAACAAGCTTTCTTTCTGCGAGATGAGAAACCAGAAGATCATGGCTCGTTCCCTTCCAGTAGAGGTTACAAATGGAACTCTCGAGGGAGATATCCTTCCAGGAGATATTACATTCTTCCGTCTTCAGAGTACAGCAGATGCGAAGCTTCGTGCTTACATCGCTCATGGTGAAGTTCTTCCAGTTGCTACAAGAAGCTTTGGAGCAATCGGTATCTTTGCGATTCCTGAGATGGGACGTTTCTACCGTCACGTATTGATCGAGGGCAACTATCCTCATCATGGTGCTGTTGCATTTGGTCACTTCGGAAAGACTCTTTACGAAGTATTCAAATACCTCGGTGTAGATGTGAATGAGATCGGATACAATCAGCCAGCAGGCGTTCGTTATCCTACAGAGAACCCATTTGCATAATCAAATAAAAACATAGATTTTGTTACTAGCGACCCGTTCACGAGTCGCTAGTACATTTTATACATTACTGAGAATCAATAAGGAGGCAAGGCGAGCAAGCTCGCCTAAAAAGTTTGCATAGCAAACTTTAACCTTAAAAAAAGGAGGAAAATCCTCTGCTCGCACAAGCAGGCTCGCATTTTCCTTCGGAAAACAAGGAGGAAAATCCTCTCCTCGCATGGGAGCTCGGATTTTTGCTTCGCAAAAACAAGGAGGATTTAAAATATGTATTACATAGGTGTAGACCTTGGTACATCTGCCGTAAAACTTCTTCTTATGGAGGCAGATGGTTCCATTAAAAACATTGTTTCAAAAGAGTATCCATTGTCATTCCCAAATCCAGGCTGGTCTGAGCAGAGTCCGGAAGACTGGTGGAATGCGGTTGTAACAGGTATCAAAGAGTTGACAGACGGTTTTGAAAAAGACAAAGTTGCTGGTATCAGCTTCGGAGGACAGATGCACGGTCTTGTTATCCTTGATGCCGAGGACAATGTAATTCGTCCGGCAATCCTTTGGAACGATGGACGTACTACAAAAGAGACAAATTATCTGAATGATGTAATCGGAAAAGATAAGCTTTCTGAGTACACAGCAAATATCGCATTTGCTGGATTTACCGCTCCAAAGATTCTTTGGGTAAAAGAAAATGAGCCAGAAAACTTTGAAAAGATCGCTAAGATCATGCTTCCAAAAGACTATATCGCATACAAGATGACTGGTGTTCACAGCTGTGATTACTCAGACGCTTCCGGTATGCTTTTGATGGACGTTAAGAATAAATGCTGGTCCAAAGAAATGATGGACATTTGTTTCGTAAAAGAAGAGCAACTTCCAAAACTTTTCGAGAGTTATGAAATTACAGGTTCTTTGACTGAGTCAGCGGCTGCTGAGCTTGGTTTGACAACGGCTTGTAAAATCGCAGCAGGTGCCGGAGATAATGCGGCAGCAGCGGTTGGTACAGGAACCGTAGGTGATGGTGGATGTAACGTGTCTCTGGGAACTTCCGGTACGGTATTTATCTCCAGCAAAGAGTTTGGTGTAGATAAATTCAATGCCCTTCACTCCTTTGCACATGCAGATGGAAATTACCACTTGATGGGATGTATGCTTAGTGCAGCTTCCTGTAACAAATGGTGGATGGATGAAATCATCAATACAAAGGATTACCCAGCAGAGCAGGCGCCGATTACAGATGACAAGCTGGGCGAGAACAACGTATACTATCTCCCATATTTGATGGGTGAGCGTTCCCCACACAACAATCCGGATGCTCGTGCATTGTTCATCGGTATGTCCATGGACACAACGAGAGCTGACATGACTCAGGCTATGCTTGAGGGTGTTGCATTTGCAATCCGTGATTCTTTCGAAATTGCAAAAGATCTCGGCATCAATATCACAGAGACAAACATCTGTGGTGGTGGAGCAAAGAGCCCACTTTGGAAGAAGATCATTGCAAACGTACTTGGTATCAAGTTGAACATCATCGAGAGCGAGGAAGGTCCTGGCCTTGGTGGAGCAATGTTGGCAGCTGTGGCATGTGGCGAATACGCTTCTGTAGAAGAGGCAGCAGCTAAAATCGTTAAGATTGTAGATTGCGTTGAGCCAGATGCAGAACTCACAGCAAAATACGATGCTAAATATGCAAAATTCAAAGAGATTTATCCTACAGTAAAAGCGTTGTATGATACGTTGAAAGCATAATTGAAATAAGAATACGTTTGGGAGCCTTCGCATGAAACGGAGGCTCCTATTATATTATCATGAATGCGCCATATTTTTGCCACATTTTCATTGAGTTTTTTTGCTCTATATGTTATAATGGAAAAAATCAACAATTTGTTGATAAAGTACGAAAAAGGGAGGCGTTGCCAATGAAAGGAAAAAAGATTTTGGGATTGTTTTTGGCTATGATTTTAACTGTGGCATTAGTAATCGATGCACCAACGGCTGAGATGGCAAAGAAAGTGAAAGTTTCTTCGGTTAAAGTGACCAACGCAAAGAAAAAATTGCGCATTCAAAAAGGAAAAACACTTCGTTTAAAGACAAAGGTAAAAGTATCACCGAACAAAGCGAAGTATCGTAAGGTGAAGTATAAATCTTCGAATCCTGCGATTGTTTCGGTTAATTCGAAGGGAGTTTTGAAAGCAAAGAAAAAGGGGAGTGTAAAAATTACTGTTTCATCGAAAACAAAACCTTCAAAAAAGGCGAAGATTCGTGTGACAGTAACAGAAGAGGTATTGGTAAAAAGTATCACATTGGACAAGACATCGCTGACCATCAATGAGGCGAGTGAGGACGATTACAAGTTGACAGTCACTAAGATTCTTCCTTCCAATGCAAAGAATAAGGAAATCGAGTGGGAGACCGACGACGAAGATGTTTGTGATGTAGATGGTACGGGTGAGCTGATTATAGGTGACCCAGGTGAGGCTGAGATAACGGCATGGGCTGCTGATGATGGTGGTGCAGTAGCAGTGTGCAAAGTTACCATTACCGAAGACGAATCCGATGAAGACGATGATGGAGAAGATGATAGCGAGGAAGTGGATGAAGACAATGCGCCAGAAGATACCGATGAATCGGAAGACGAGATTAATTATGATTAATATTGGAAATTCTTTTTAAAATCATAAAGAAGAGTTCTTTACAAGCAAGAGATGCAAGTAAAGAACTCTTTCATTTTATTGTTCGATTTCGTTCCAAAGAATCGCAAGAGTGCCATTCCCTACACTGATTACACCTTTCTTACCAGTGGCTTCATTGCTGACGCCGAGAGGAAATGTATTGGAGAGAGTTTCTCCTTCAATCTCATATTTTAATCCTTTGATGGTCACATTTTCGCTTTTATCACTAAGGGAAAAAACAGAAACATAACTGGATGTGCTTTTGGGTAATGTAAAGCTACTATCCTTAATTACAGTTAACGCGTAATTTTCGTGGTACAAGATTGCTCGCGCTCCTTGTTCTGCTACATAGGAAAGAGCCTGGACATTGGCAATGGTGTGATCCAGTCGACCACCAAGACCACCATAGATGGCTAAGGTTTCATATCCCTTGGAAAGTCCCAGCTTGATGGCGAGCATCATGTCTGTATCGTCCTTCTCGGGGGGATATGTTATTTTTTCACAAATCGTATCTTCCCATAGTTCATAAGCGGTAACGGAGTCAAAATCTCCAAGGGCAATGTCGGCGCGAAGGCCCATGCCTATCAAGTGATCGTAGCCACCATCTGCGGCGATTACCAAATCTTGCTCGGTCAGATCGATTTCACAAGGTGTAAATTCCCCCGCCCCAAAGATATAGCAAATGGGTGTATCGGAAGTGTGTTGGTTCATTGCTAGTCTCCTTGCACGGCGTTTTCAATGATCTTTACGGCATCATCCATATAGTTAAACTCAAAATCTTCAATTGCTCCGGCATCTACGGCAGCAGTTAAGTTTGGATTGATTGGCAGCTGGCTCAGTACTAGAAGGTCATACTGAGCGGCGATTTCTTTCACATGACTTTCGCCAAATACAGAAATTTTCTTTCCGCAATCCGGACACTCCACGTAACTCATGTTTTCCACGATACCAAGAACAGGAATGTTCATCATCTCAGCCATTTTTACTGCTTTTCCAACAATCATGGATACCAAATCCTGTGGAGTAGTAACGACAACAATTCCATCCAAAGGAAGGGATTGGAATACAGTCAAAGGAACATCGCCGGTTCCAGGTGGCATGTCCACAAAAAGATAGTCTACATTTTCCCAAAGAACATCGGTCCAGAACTGCTTTACGGTGCCGGCAATAACCGGACCACGCCAAATAACGGGATCTGTTTCATTTTCCAACAGCAGGTTAATGGACATGATATCGATATTTTTCTTTGATTTCACAGGGAAAATCGTTGTGGCATTTCCCATTGCTTTCTCAGTGATACCAAATGCTTTTGGAATGGAAGGGCCGGTGATGTCGGCATCCATAATACCGCAGTGATATCCCTTGCGACTAAAGGCAACAGCCAGAAGGTCGGTAACCATAGATTTTCCTACACCACCCTTTCCGCTGACAACGCCAATTACTTTTTTTATATTGCTATCCGGATGTGGTTTTTCGATAAATGATTTTGGGTCTCTGTCGCTGCAATTGCTGCTGCAACTAGAACAATCGTGATTGCATTCGCTCATGTTGTTCATCCTCTCTTTCTGTTAATTTCACTATCAACTTTATTACGAAACCTTGATTTTGTCAATAAATTATGGCAAGATAGTTGGTGATTGGAATATATACACATGCTCGGAATGGAGGAATACGATGGAATCAAGAAAAGAGAAAGCGATGGAATTGTTCGCACAAGGGTACAATTGTTCGCAGTCAGTGGTGTTAGCTTATGCGGATATCCTTGGTTTGGATTGGGAACAGGCAGCGAAGTTATCTGCTTCCTTTGGAGGGGGCTTGGGACGCTTGCGTCATGTATGTGGCTCGGTTTCTGGAATGTCGATGGTGGCAGGAATGTTGACCGCGACAGCAGATCCGACAGATAAGGAGCAAAAAAAAGAAAATTATGAGGTTGTTCAGCAGTTGGCAAAGGAATTTGAGAAGCGAAATGGAAGTATCATCTGTCGGGAGCTTTTGGGATTGGATGACGACCAAAAAAATTCGGTTGGTGCAGACTATCGGACAGGTGCTACTCCGGAACCAAGAACCAAAGAATATTACAAGAAACGTCCCTGTAAAGAATTGGTGGGAGAAGCATGCGAGATTTTGGAAAATACCTTGCTTAAAGGTTGAAAATGTGCTAAGATATAGGGTAAATTGAGTATTTTTATTGAAGAAAATTATCAAAACAAAAGGCAGGAGGCATTTTTATGTTCAAAATTGTAGAAAAAACGTCCCTGAACCCTACTGTCAGTAAGATGGTAGTAGAGGCTCCGTTGATTGCAAAGAAGGCTGAGCCGGGACAGTTTATTATCTTTCGTGCAAAGGAAGATAGCGAGAGAATTCCATTAACGATTTCTGATTTCGACAGAGAAGCAGGAACGGTTACAATTATTTATCAGATTGTTGGTGGTTCCACAATGGAACTTGACACTTTAGAGGCAGGCGAGTGCCTTCACGATTTCGTAGGGCCTCTTGGAGTGCCTACTCATACAGAAGGATTGAAGAAAGTTGCTGTCGTTGGTGGTGGTGTAGGTTGTGCCATCGCGTATCCGGTAGCAAAGAAACTTCATGAGATGGGTGCAGAAGTTCACTCTATCGTTGGATTCCGTAATCAGGATCTTGTGATTCTTGAGGATGAGTTCAAGAATGCAAGTGATAAACTTGTGATGATGACCGATGACGGAAGCTATGGAGAAAAAGGTCTTGTAACAGACGCTCTTGAGAAGCTTATTAACGAAGGAAATGAATACGATGAAGTAATTGCCATCGGACCATTGATCATGATGAAATTCGTATGTCTTACTACAAAGAAATACGGTATTAAAACGATGGTCAGCATGAACCCAATTATGATTGACGGTACCGGTATGTGTGGTGGATGTCGTCTTACCGTAGGTGGCGAGACAAAGTTTGCTTGTGTAGACGGACCGGACTTCGATGGTCATTTGGTTGATTTTGATGAGGCAATGCACCGCGGTACGATGTACAAAGAGTTCGAGGCTCATGCTCGCGAAGCATCTTGTAACTTGCTGAAGAAAGGGGAGCAGTAATCATGGCAGAACGTAATATGGATATGAACAAATGTCCGATGCCTGTACAGGATTCGGACGTTAGAAATAAAAACTTTGATGAGGTGGCTCTTGGTTATACTTATGAGATGGCAGTAAACGAGGCAAGAAGATGTCTCAACTGTCCAAAGAAACCTTGTGTAAGCGCTTGTCCGGTACAGATTGACATTCCGGCATTTATCGAGAGAGTGGCAAATGAAGATATGGAAGGTGCATTTGAGGTTCTTTCCAAATCTACTTCTCTTCCAGCGGTTTGTGGACGTGTATGTCCTCAGGAGAACCAGTGTGAGGGAAAATGTGTACGTGGTATCAAAGGTGAGGCAGTTGGTATCGGACGTTTGGAGCGTTTTGTGGCAGACTATCACAGAGAGCACTGCACAGAGAAACCTGTTATGCCGGAGCAGAACGGACACAAAGTAGCCGTTATCGGAGCGGGCCCAAGTGGTCTTACTGTGGCTGGTGACCTTGCTAAGATGGGTTACAAAGTTACAATTTATGAAGCACTTCATCTTGCCGGCGGAGTACTTGTATATGGTATTCCTGAATTCCGTCTTCCAAAAGCAATCGTTCAGAAAGAGATCGATAACTTGAAGGCAATTGGCGTAGATGTTGAGACAAACATGGTAATTGGTAAGGTTCTTACTATCGATGAACTCTTTGAGATGGGAAATGAAGCCGTATTCGTAGGTTCTGGTGCAGGACTTCCACGTTTCATGAACATCCCAGGCGAGAGCTTGAAGGGTGTATTCTCAGCAAATGAGTTCTTGACACGTATTAACCTGATGAAAGCATACAAAGAAGATTCTAAGACACCAATCCAGCACGCAAAGAAAGTTGCTGTCGTTGGTGGTGGAAACGTAGCAATGGATGCAGCAAGATGTGCAAAACGTCTTGGTGCTGAGGAAGTTTACATCGTATACCGTCGTGGTATGGAAGAGCTTCCAGCGAGAAAAGAAGAAGTTGAGCATGCAGAGGAAGAGGGAATCATCTTCAAGACTCTCCACAATCCAATCGAGATTTTGGGAGACGAGGATGGCATGGTTTCTGGTATGAAATGTGTTCAGATGGAGCTTGGTGAGCCGGATGAGAGTGGACGTCGTCGCCCAATGGTAAAAGAGGGCAGCGAGTTTGTATTGGATGTTGATTCCGTAATCATGTCCATCGGTACAAGTCCAAACCCATTGATTCGTTCCACAACTCCTGGTTTGGATGCAAACAACCATGGATGCCTTATTACAAAGGATGAGAAGGGCGAGACAACCCGTGAGGGTGTTTACGCTGGTGGAGATGCCGTAACAGGTGCCGCTACTGTTATCCTTGCAATGGGTGCAGGTAAGTCTGCAGCTAAGGCAATCGACGAGTATATTCAAAGTAAATAATAACGATTTAGGACCCATGTGTCGCGAGTGGGAGCTTAACTTTTATATGGCATAATACAAAAAAGATATCCAAACGAGACTTGTTTCACGCCGGTGAGAGCATCATGTGTTTTATGATGCCTCACCGTTGCGCGAAACGCTAGTGCGAACGGTCTCGTCGAGGATATCTTTTCGGCTCTTTGTCAAGAGCGGGGGTAAAAAAGATTTTTTGTAGGTGCAGATTTTCTGCACCTACTTTTTATGTAGTAGATAGAAGTATTCTATTTCTAAAATTCTTAAAGTTACGATAGCCATAAGC
>JAGBBZ010000021.1 GCA_017938215.1 Eubacterium sp.
AGTTCTCAATATTGCTTTTTAATTCCTCTTTTTTCTGTTTTTCTGTCAAAAATGCCATATTTACTTAACCTCCTGTCGATATTATTCTTTTGGCGTAAACATCCTTGTTTATATTTTCATTTATGGATAATTTTTTTCATATACGCTCTACAATTCAATTACTTAAACCCCCACTTTAGTTACACCGAAGATTACTGCTTCGCCATTAATCTTCCAATCCGCGGTATGACCTTTCATTTCGCCGATGAAAATAGCGTCAGCCATTACTTCTTTTTTAATCTGCTCTGCGTTGGCTACGATGATGTCTTTGATTTTGTCATTGCCATCCTGATATACATTGATGTGGTCTGTCACTTCGAAATCTGCATCCTTACGCATGGTCTGGATTTTACTAATGATTTCACGAACAAATCCCTCTTCAATGAGTTCCGGTGTCAAGTTGGTATCCAATACTACAGTAATTCCATAACTGGATTCGCTGACATAACCTTCCATCTGTGCAGCTTCGATGAGAAGATCTTCTTTTGTAAGAACCTCGCTGATACCATCAACTACAACAGTCATTTCTCCTGTTTCATTGAGTTCTGCCATTGCTTTGTTGCCATCTAATTCAGCCAACACTTCTTTCAACATATTGATTTTGCTTCCGAAGCGACGTCCCAAGGTACGAAGCTGTGGTTTGAAGCTGTAGGAAGTGAAATCCTGTACATCGTCAGTAAATACTACTTCTTTTACATTCAACTCGTCGGCAATAATCTCTTTATAGAAATCGGACAATTCGCCCTCAGCCTTAACATACATTTTGCCAATTGGCTGACGATTTTTGATGTTTGCTGTGTTACGGCAGGCACGACCAAGAACTACGATGTTCAACAATTCTTCCATCTTTTCTTCTAAATCTTTGTCGATGTATTCTTCTTTTACTTCAGGGAAGTCGCAAAGGTGAATACTTTCCGGTGCGCTGCTGTCGATTCCGCATACGAGGTTCTGGTAAATGCTCTCGGTCATAAATGGAATCATTGGAGCTGCTGCCTTGCTGATGGTAACAAGGGCTGTGTACAATGTCATGTAAGCATTAATCTTATCCTGCTCCATGCCCTTTGCCCAGAAACGATCACGACAACGGCGAACGTACCAATTACTCATGTCATCTACAAACTGCTGCAATGCTTTTACTGTTTCCGGAATCTTGTAGTTTTCCAAATTGTTGTCTACCGCTTTTACGGTAGAGTAAAGTTTGGACAAGAGCCATTTATCCATAACGGATAATTTGTCATAATCTAATGTGTATTTTGTAGCATCGAATTCATCGATATTTGCGTACAATACAAAGAATGCGTAAGTATTCCAAAGGGTTCCCATGAATTTACGCTGACCCTCGGTAACGACTTTTCCATGGAAACGGTTTGGCAACCATGGTGCACTATTTACGTAGAAATACCAGCGGATAGCGTCTGCACCAAATTCGCCGAGAGCTTCCATTGGGTCTACGGCATTTCCCTTACTCTTACTCATCTTCTGTCCGTCTTTGTCCTGCACGTGACCGAGAACGATTACGTTTTCATATGGTGCTTTGTTGAACAAAAGAGTGGACTCTGCCAACAAGGAATAGAACCATCCACGAGTCTGGTCTACTGCCTCGGAAATAAACTGAGCCGGGAACTGTTTTTCAAACAAGTCTTTATTTTCAAATGGATAATGATGCTGTGCAAATGGCATTGCTCCGGAGTCGAACCAGCAGTCGATAACTTCCGGTACGCGGTGCATTTCTTTACCACAGCATGGACAAGGAATGGTTACCTCATCAATGTATGGGCGATGAAGTTCTACTTTTGCGTTCTCAGGATTTCCACTCTTCTCCGCCAATTCTTCACGGCTTCCGATGGAATCCATGTGACCGCATTCACATTCCCATACGTTCAATGGAGTTCCCCAATAACGGTTACGGGAAATACCCCAGTCCTGAATATTTTCCAACCAGTCTCCGAAACGTCCTTTTCCAATGGACTCCGGAATCCAGTTGATGGTGTTGTTATTTTTAATCAGGTCATCTTTTACTTCTGTCATTTTGATGAACCAGGATTCGCGAGCGTAGTAGATAAGTGGAGTATCACAACGCCAGCAGAATGGATAATCATGCTCAAATTTTGGTGCAGAGAACAAAAGTCCTTTGGCATCCAAATCTTTTAAAATCAATGGATCCGCATCTTTTACAAAAGTTCCTGCATAATCCGTTTCTTCTGTCAATTCACCTTTTCCATCTACTAACTGTACAAATGGCAAGTCGTATTTACGTCCTACCTGAGCATCGTCTTCACCGAATGCCGGTGCGATATGAACGATACCGGTACCATCTGTCATGGTTACGTAAGAATCGCAAACGATGTAATGTGCTTTCTTGTGCTGTTTTTCACAAATTTCATTGGCGTAATCAAACAAAGGCTCGTATTCTTTTCTTTCCAAATCGGTACCTTTGTAGGTTTCCAACACTTCGTATGCCTTGCCCTCTTCTACGAGAGAACCAAGTACGTTATCTAAAAGTGCCTCTGCCATATAATAAGTATAGCCATCCGCTGCTTTTACTTTACAATAGGTTTCATCCGGGTTTACACAAAGAGCCACGTTACTTGGCAATGTCCAAGGTGTAGTGGTCCATGCTAAGAAATAAGCATCTTCTCCTACTACTTTGAAGCGTGCCACTGCAGAACGCTCTTTTACGGCTTTGTATCCCTGTGCCACTTCGTGAGAGGAGAGTGGTGTACCACA
>JAGBBZ010000003.1 GCA_017938215.1 Eubacterium sp.
CACAAAGCCAGTGGCTTATTAAAGTGCGTCCCAAAATGATATTCCTACATTTTTATCATAAGAATTTGTGCTGAGCACAAATTCTTCCTTGTTTTTATTCAGTATTGCGAACGAGCTTGGCGAGTTTCGCAATTACCTATTTCTCTTTGTAATACAACATACAATGGCAGTATCCTTCAAAATCCGGATCTGCGATCTGCTCTCGAAATTCTTTGCACATACATTTCGTATCTTCATTCACTTGAAGGACGCAAGGACAATGTCCGTTCTTTGCCTTCAATCCTGCGCGCACGCGTTCCACAATGCTTTTGTCTTCATTCAATCGTACTGCCATAACGCACCTCATTTCTGCGTAATATCTTACGCCATTAATCCAAGTCGATTTCACCCTGGAACACTTCAGTAGCAGGTCCCTTCATCAGCACCTCACCATTTTCCAGGTATGTATCATATAAGGAGCCGCCACGAATCTGTACTTCCACTTCCTCACCACGGTCACAATGTCCATTCAACACCGCTGCCACCACCGTCGCACAAGTTCCTGTTCCGCAGGAAATGGTCTCTCCGGAGCCACGCTCCCACACACGCATTTTCAATGTATGGCGGTCAATGACCTCCACAAACTCCGTATTGATACGGTCCGGAAAAAGCTCATGCTTTTCAAAATGTGGTCCGATTTTTTCGAGATCCAACTCGTCGATGCCCGTTGTAAACACAACACAATGGGGATTTCCCATGGATACACACGTTACGGTGTATTCTTTCCCATCCACTTGGATGGTTTGTGCCACAAAATCCTCTCCATCCGCTTTTACCGGAATGTCTGCCGGTTTTAGGATTGCCTGTCCCATGTTTACCTTGACATATACAACTTTTCCATTCTCTACCGTAAGATCCAGGTGCTTGATACCACTCTTTGTCTCCACAGTAATCTGCTCTTTATCCACGATTCCATGGTCGTATGCGTATTTTGCCACACATCGAATGCCATTTCCACACATGGCTCCCTCAGAACCATCCGCATTGAACATGATCATGCGACAGTCTGCCACCTCCGAAGGGGCAACGCAGATCAAACCATCGGACCCAATGCCAAAGTGGCGGTCGCTGACCTTGATGGACGCCTCATTCAAATTCTCTACCGTTTCCTCGAACAGGTTCACGTATACGTAGTCATTTCCTGTTCCATGCATTTTCGTAAATTTCATTTTCTTATCCTCACTAAATATTATTTCCAGTTCACTTTAATATCTACATTGCAGTCTGACATGTGCGCTGCATTCACTTCCAAGGCATACTCCAACAAAATCTGGAATCCGTTTTCACTCTCCAGACGCTCCAAGCGATGAGTGTGTATCACAACCTCCAATTCGCCGAATGGCGTGGAGTAGTAGGACATGGTATCTTTGCCCTCGATAAATATCATGTGAGTCTCGGTAGGCCCCTTCTTAATGATCTCCACCTGGTTTGGCTTCACTTTCATAAGACTTTTCACAATCTCACAATCCACACCATCGCCCTCGTCGGACGCTTCTTCGTAGCTGACGTAGATATTTTCTTCTTTTTGTAACATCTCACCCATGGAAACCACTTCAACGGAGTCATCCCCCTCGTTGCTGTGAATCCCACGGATGGAAACCGTAACTTCTTTTTTCATCTTGTTCCCTCAAATCTTTACCTGAATAGTATGTGCCACTGGTGCGAATTTATGTAACTTTCAAATCACACTCCTGCACCGATTACACGTTCTATCGCTCGTAGGCGGTCTCCACCAAACGATCGATCAATTCCTCCCTTGACAATCCCATGTCATTCCAAAGCATTGGGTACATGCTGATATTCGTAAATCCCGGAAGTGTGTTAATCTCATTGAACACCACGTCATTGGTTTCATTTTCAATAAAGAAATCCACGCGGGAAAGTCCAAATCCACTTACTGCCTTAAAAATCTTCACTGCCGATTCACGAACTCGTTCCTTGGACTCTGCCGGAACCTCCTCCGGATCAATGACAGTCTTGGAATCTGCATTGTGATATTTTGCTTCATAATCATAAAACTCAGCCGCTGCTACGACTTCGCCCACACGGGAAGCCTCTACCTTGTCACCACCAAGCACAGCACATTCCACCTCATGGCCTACAATCATTTCCTCGATGAGGACGCGAGTATCGTGCTCCTTTGCCAAAGCGATGGCATCCTTCAACTGCTGACGATCGCTTGCCTTGCTGACACCACAAGATGAACCTGCATTGGATGGTTTTACGAAAACCGGATACCCCAGCTTTTCTTCCACCTGTCTTACCGTCTCTTCCATTTCACCGAGGTCGCGGGCAATGTCTGTCACAAAGTTTGCTTGGCGAATCCCAAGCTTCTCCACGAAAATTTTCGTGGAAATCTTATCCATGCTGGCTGCCGAGCTCAACACGCCACATCCCACATATGGGATGCCGGACATTTCGAAGAGTCCCTGAATGGTACCATCCTCGCCAAACTTTCCATGAAGCACTGGGAAGATCACATCGATACTTTTGTGCTCATAAACCCCATCCTTCAAAATGAGGATTCCCTGCTTTCCTTGATCTGGCGAAATAATAGCTGTGGTCGTTCCATCCTTCCAGCTACCGTCTTCGATGCTTGCTATGGAATCTGTCAGAAGCCATTTGCCTTCCTTCGTAATTCCGATCAATGTTACCTCGTATTTATCTTTATTAAATCCTTTTACTACGTTAACGACGGACACACAGGACACGTCATGCTCCGAGGATTTTCCTCCAAAGATTACTGCTACTTGCTTTTTCACGATTTTACACCAAGCCTTTCTTCTTCGTTATAATTCCTATGGAATATTCTACTATGAAATGTTGCATATCACAAGGTTTTTCCATATTTTTTTATTGATTTACGATGCGTTTTTCTTTATCTTATCGCACATTATATTGAATGTATTTTGTTTTTGTGCTATATTTATTGAAAATAGTGCTATTATTTTCTTCGGAGGAGAAACACATGGAACATACATATCCCAAAACCGGCTATCTGAAAAATGATTTCAAGCTATTTTACCTGACGGACACCTCATCTTCTGACATTCAATACCACTACCATGATTTTCACAAACTATTGATTTTTCTGCGTGGAAATGTCAGCTATTCGGTGGAAGGACGCCTATATTCCCTTCAACCTAAGGACATTGTCTTTGTTCATGCTGGAGAATTTCACAAGCCCATCATCCACGACCATTCTCCCTATGAACGACTGATCATCTACATTTCTCCCAATTATTTTGCCGTCCTTTCTGAAATGGGTTATGATCTCTTTTCTTGTTTTCAAAAAATGCAAAAGCAAGAAACGAACCTTCTCCGTTTTTCAGAAAATGATACAACCAAACTGTCCTCCATAACTAAAGAATTGGTTTCATCCCTTCACAGCACCCAATTTGCCGCCTCTTTATGGCAACGGACAAAATTCATCGAGTATCTGATTCAGCTGAACCGCCTACTATTGGATAACGAGGATACCCTCATGACCGAGATTTCCTCTCATCCCATCATCCGAAAGATTCTCCACTATATCAATGAGCATCTTACAGAAGAGCTTACCATTGACCACATTGCGGAGCAAATTTTCTTGAACCGGTCCTACATCATGCATTTATTTAAGGATGAAACCGGTTCGTCCATCGGGAAATATATAACAGAGAAACGACTGTTCCTTGCAAAACAATACATTTCTGCTGGGGATTCCGTCACGGATGCATGCTTTAAAAGTGGTTTTAACAATTATTCTTCCTTTTATCATGCCTATAAAACGAAGTATGGTTCTTCCCCGAAAACAGCTGCTTCCGACATTTTACCAGCGCATATATACCCGGAATGAGAATAAAAATATTGATAAAGTCCGTAAGTTCCCATACTACTCCCATCGGCATCACCGCCCCGATGAAGATCATACACACATACACATACTGGTAAGATTTCACCAGCTTGCTTCCGCCCATGTATTCCGCCGCCACTTGCCCAAAGTAGGACCAGCCGATCAACGTCGCGATCGCAAAGCAAATAGTGGCAATGGCAATCATCTCTTCTCCCCACAGCGGAAGTGTGTTAAATGCTGATTTCACTAACATTCCCGGGGATTGCTGAAGCAATGCTGTCTCATTTTGTATCACAAACATCACCGCCACAATTCCTGTAATGGCGCACATCACTACGGTGTCCCAAAAGGTTGCTGTCATCGAAATCAATCCCTGTTTTTCCGGTGTAATATGTTCTGATCCGGAGGCCGCAGCAATTCCCGATGTACCGAGACCGGCTTCATTGGTGAAGAGCCCACGAGACACACCATATCGAACTGCCTTCCCTGCGGCAAATCCGATGGTTCCACCCACAAAAGCCGAGCTAGTAAATGCAGATTTAACAATCAGAAATGCTGCCTCTGGCAGATAGGAAGCGTTAAAAATGATATAGGCAACACACCCACCCAGAAAGAGAAATGCCATGGCCGGCACCAACGTCATGCACACCTGTTCAATCCATTTCACCCCCTGCAGGATGACCAATCCGACAGGCAATGCAACCACAATCCCGACAAACCACTTGGGCATTCCCCACACTTCCAGACAAGTTTCAGATATGGCATTGGACTGGGTCGTACATCCGGAAAAAAGCGCAGACAAGCAGATAAAAAAGCTGTACACCTGTGCCATGTAGCGTTTTTTCAAGCCTCGTTCCAGCACATACATCATCCCGCCCACATTTCCACCATGTTCGGATTTCTGTCGGTATAAGCTACAAAGATAAGTCTCAGCATAGGTTGTAGCCATGCCGAGAATCCCCGTGATCCAACACCAGAACACACCACCCGGTCCCCCAAGAAACACCGCGATGGAAACGCCGATGATATTTCCGGTTCCCAATGTCGCTGCCAACGTCGTTGTCAATGTACCGAAGGCACTCATGCCACCTTCCGAATCTCCCTCCAAAGAATATCGCAATGCTTTCCCGAGTTTTCTCTGTACACCCTTTGTTCGTATCGTAAAGTAAATATGTATTCCCAGCAGTAAAACAAGCAATGGTCCTCCCCATAGAACACCGTTAACTCTAGATATAACCCACATTTTCCCGCATCCTTGCTTTTTCTATATCCTATTTCAAGCCATGGAAAAATAGACCTTTCCCTTGCTAACAGTTGACTTTTTTAGGGGGATTCATTACAATATAAGAAGTTTAACGATCTTATGAAAGGATTATTCTTATGAAGAAATATTTTAAGAAACCGCTATCCATACTGTTGTGTCTTTGTCTTTTGATCGCACATAATAGTGAGGATGCATCTGCCATCTCTGTATGGCAAGCACAGCAAAACGAAGCACAATCCACGGCTACTCCATCCACAACCATTACAGAAAGCACCGATACTTCCAAAGGCGTTGTCTATACGATTAACGGAACCACCTACAGCTATCAAGGAGAAACCGTTCAGATTGTATATGAATCGAAAAATATCAAGCTTACTAAGACACCAGCCGTAAAAATCAACGGCATCACAATGGTTCCGTTGAAGGAAACCTTTGCCAAACAAGGAATCAAAGTAAGCTATAAGTACTATAAGAAACTAAAGAAAATTGTCATTTCCAAAAACGACAAGTATATCGTTATGTATTTGAACCAACCAAACATAACTGTAAACCAGAAAACATCTGCATTGCCAATGGCTCCGCTTTCCGTAAAGTACAAAAAATCTGGAACAAAAACCATTTTGGTTCCTTTTAAGGAAGTCACGGAGGCATTGGGAATCAACTATCTGTGGGACGATACGTTAAATATGGCTCAGCTTTCCAAACCGGTATTAAATTTTATTGGAAAGCGAATCTTTACTCGTTACAAATGGAGCTTAAATGATTATGCAAAGATTCAAAGAAGTCGAGCCGGTCGTGCTTCCCTTGCGGAATACAAGCGATTGATCAACTACAAAAAGGATACGTCCTATGGATTCCAGTATTTGCGCTTAGACAAATATCGTCCGGTAAATGAAGAAAAATTCTTGTCCACTTACAATTATTATATTGAAAATGCCTGCGAAAACATTGGAAAGCCAGCTTCCTACAGCGTATTGTATGGCAAAGGTAAAGTCATGTTGAAGGCGGCGAAGAAATATGGGATCGATCCGATGTACTTTGTATCCCAGACATTTTTGGAATCCGGACACGGCACAAGTTCCCTTGCCCGTGGAAACCGGATCACGCGTATTGCCCTTCCTTCTTTCGCAAGAAGTGGCGGAAAGTTTATTACCAAAAAAATCAAAAAAACCACAAAGGTTTATAACCTCTATGGAATCAAGGCATACGATGGCGACCCAAAAACGGGTGCCACCTCCCATGCTTACTATCAGGGTTGGACCACGGTAGACAAAGCCATTTACGGTGCCGCTAAATTCATTAAAGAGAACTATTTTCAGGCAAGTCCAAAGCAGAATACTATATTTAAATTTAGATATAACCCATCAAATCTATATCATCAATATGCAACGGATCCATGGTATGCAGAGAAAATCGCACAGCGAATCATGCTTTTTAGCAACTGTTATTCCACAAAGGCGTTGTTTATGTACGATTATCCGAAGTTCAAATAAAAAGGTATGATGGCAAGAAAATAATACTGCAGTATTATTTTCTTGCCATCATAACGTTTTTTAACATGGTATTGTTTGGGTTTTCTTACCAAAAACGACGTTAATCTCGTATTATATCACTAGTCACCTCACCCTTCCCGAAAAAACTCCACCACTGCCCGTGCCGACGCCTCATTCATCCCCGGCACCTGCTTTAGCTCTTCCACGTCTGCCTTCTTGATTTCTTCAATGGATTCATAATATTTCATCAGTGCTTTACGACGTGTCGCACCAATGGTCGGGATGTCATCCAAGATGGAATGTACTTGCGTCTTGCCACGAATCTGACGATGATACTCGATGGCAAACCGGTGGGTTTCATCCTGAATTCGTGTAATCAAACGAAATCCCTGTCCATGGGTATCGATTGGGATTTCTTCATTTTGAAAATACAAGCCGCGGGTACGATGATGGTCGTCCTTTACCATGCCACACACCGGGATTGAGATTCCCAACTCTGCCAACACTTTCTCTGCGATGTTCACTTGTCCTTTTCCACCATCCATAAAAATCACGTCAGGAAATAGGCGAAACGAATCCATTTCTTCCAAATCTTCTCGCTGTCCATGGGTAAATCGCCGAGTCAATAACTCTTCCATGGAATGGTAGTCATCGGGTCCGGTCACCGAACGGATACGGAATTTGCGGTAATCATTTTTCTTTGCGCGTCCCTTTTCAAATACCACCATGGAGCCAACGGTTTCAAATCCATTGATATTGGATATATCGTAAGACTCCACTCGATTTAAGCCAGTCAGCCCAAGAAGTCCTTCAATTTCCTCCATAGCCCCTAACGTACGAGCCCTCTCGCGTTTCAGCTTCTCTGCATCCTGTGCCAAAACCATCTGCGCATTTCGTTTGGCAAGATCCAACAGACGCATTTTCTCTCCTCGTTTCGGTTGTTTCAAAAACACCTTGTGTCCGCGCTTTTTCCCGAGCCACTCCAAAATCGCTTCTGCGTCCTCCGGCTCACACTCCGTCCAGAGTTCCCGCGGGATGTACGGTGTTCCAGCATACATTTGCTTGATAAATGCCCCCAAGATGTGAGCATCCTCTTCTTCATTCACACCAGTGAGATAATAGTGTTCTCGCCCGATGAGTTTTCCACCACGGATAAAGAACACCTGCACCACGGCCTCATCACCACTTCGCGCCATGGCAAGGATATCGCGATCCTCGTGATCATCACTGGTAATCTTCTGACGCTCCGTCACTTGCTTCACACTGTTGATAAGGTCGCGATACACCGCCGCCTCTTCAAATTGCATGTTCTGCGCCAGCGCTTCCATTTTGTTCTGAAGCTCCTTTAAAACGCCTTTCGTATTTCCATTCAAAAAGGAAAGTGCCTGAGAGAAATTCTCCCCGTATTCCTCTTTATCCACATTCCCCTGACAAGGAGCCGGGCATTGACCCATCTGATGATAGAGACAAGGGCGTTCCTTTCCGATGTCCCGTGGCAACACCTTACGACAATTTCGCAAGTGAAACAACTTATTCAAAAGCTCAATGGTATCCCGTATGGCAGCACCGCTGGTAAAGGGTCCAAAATACTTGGCGCCATCTCGTTTCATTTGTCGGGCAAAGACAAAGCGTGGATAATCTTCCTGAATCGTTGCTTTCAAAAAAGGATAGCTCTTGCCATCCTTTAACATCGTATTATATTTGGGATTGTGTTCCTTGATCAGATTGCATTCCAGCACAAGTGCTTCCAACTCACTGTCGGTTACAATGTACTCAAACCAAGCGATCTGCTCAATCATGCGAGCAATCTTAGGTGACACATTACGGCTCTTCTGAAAGTATTGGCGCACACGATTTTTCAAAATAATCGCCTTCCCCACATAGATGATCTGATCCTCTTTGTCATGCATCAGATACACCCCTGGTTTCTCCGGGAGTTTTTTCAATTCTTCCTCCAAATCAAAAAACATCGCCCATCACCTCTCTATGAATCGCTGGATTACATCCACCAAACCGTCCTCATCACAATGTGGTGCCACGTAATCCGCACTGGCACGCACCTCTTCGCTGGCATTTGCCATCGCCACGCCAAGACCGGCATACTCAATCATGGAAATGTCATTAAAACCATCTCCACAACAGATCATCTGGCTCTTCTCACAGCCCAATCGCTCCAACAGTCGTTCCAAACCGTATGCCTTATCAATGCCAAGAGGCATCATTTCCACATAAAAATCTTCGGAGCGATACACACTAAGACGTCCTTCAAATGCCTTTGCCGCCTTTGGTTCCACCCCGGCCATAAAATCCGGATCCCCGGTCAACAGACATTTATTCACCGGATACGTCACTTCTTTTCCAAAATCCTCTACCACATGAATATCGATGTCGCATCCCTTGGCATCAATCTGAATGTATTGATCCGCATCGTTTTCTGCAATGATGTCGTTGTTATGGTAGGTCATAATTCCCGTTTTTTCCTTTTGGGAAAACTCACAAATTTCCTGCACGATACCGTCAGGAAGATTGATATTGTAAATCACTTCACCCGTCTGGCAGTTGGTAATACACGCACCATTATAGGATACAATGTATCCACCAAACTCATCCAAACGAATCTTCCGTGCCGTCGGCATAATTCCTGCCGTACAGCGTCCGGAAGCAATCGCCACCTTCACACCCGCTTCCTGTATACGCACAATCGCATCAATTGTCTTCTGAGATATGGTCTTGTCCGTCCGCATCAACGTCCCGTCCACATCCAGCACCATCACTTCGTATGCCATCTTCATTCTCCTGCTCACTCGTCGCCTGTTCCGACAATTCTAATACTACTTCCGCATCTTCCTCAGATGCTTCTTCCGATGTCCCATCTTCCGATTTCTTCAACACAATTCCGGTCTCTTCTTCGAAAATCTTCACAAACTCTTTTCCGGTAATGGTCTCTCGCTCCACAAGATATGCTGCCAATTTGTGAAGCACTTCCTGATTCTCTTCAATCAACTTGTATGCTTTGTCATAACATTCTTGAAGAATCGCCATAACCTCTTCATCCACCTGGCTCTCAGTATGTTCGCCACAGTTCATCACCGCACGTCCATCCAGATAGCGATTTTGAATGGACTCCAATCCAATCAATCCAAATTTCTTACTCATACCATATTGTGTCACCATGGCACGGGCAATACTGGTGGCCTGCTCAATATCGTTGGATGCGCCAGTTGTCACATCATCAAAAATCACTTCTTCCGCTGCACGTCCGCCATAAAGCGTAACAATCTTGGAAATCAACTCGTCTTTTTTACGAAGATATTTTTCTTCTTCCGGAACCTGCATAACATAACCAAGTGCTCCCATGGTACGTGGAACAATGGTAATCTTTTGCACTGGCTCCGCATTTTTCAAAAGTGTGGTCACAAGGGCATGCCCCACCTCGTGGTATGCCACAATCTTCTTTTCCTCTTCCCCAAGAATTCGATCCTTTTTCTCTTTTCCGGCAAAAACAACTTCCACCGCTTCAAAAAGGTCCTTCTGGCTCACTGCCTTTCTTCCATCCTTAACTGCCATAATCGCCGCCTCATTTACCATGTTGGCAAGGTCCGCTCCGGCAGCTCCGGACGTAGCAAGTGCAATCTCCTCCAGATTTACCGTATCATCAATCAGCACATCTTTGGAATGCACTTTCAATACATCCACACGGCCTTTCAAATCCGGTTTTTCCACAATGATTCTTCGGTCAAAACGTCCCGGACGAAGCAACGCTTTATCCAACACTTCCGGACGGTTTGTGGCACCAAGAATGACGATTCCCTTGGACGAATCAAATCCGTCCATCTCGGACAACAACTGGTTCAACGTCTGCTCACGTTCGTCATTGCCACCACCGTACTGACTGTCACGGCTCTTTCCGATGGCATCAATCTCATCTATAAAAATAATACATGGTGCCATGGTCTGCGCCTGTTTAAACAAGTCGCGGACACGGGAGGCACCCACTCCCACAAACATTTCCACAAAATCCGAACCGGACAATGAGAAAAATGGAACATTTGCTTCCCCTGCCAATGCCTTCGCAAGAAGAGTTTTACCGGTTCCCGGAGGACCCACAAGCAACGCTCCCTTCGGCAACTTCGCACCGATCTTACGATATTTGTCCGGGTTCTTCAAAAAGTCAACCAATTCGGTCAAAGAATCCTTTGCTTCCTCTTCACCGGCAACGTCTTGGAACGTAACTCCCGTTTCTTTCTCCACATACATTTTCGCATTGGATTTTCCGACACCCATGATGCCACCTCCGCCGCTTTTGGACATCATACGCATCAATAGCCAAAGTACAATCCACACTCCGACAAACGGAAAAATGTACATCAAAAAGAAATTAATAATACCCGAATTCGGGTCTTTAACCTCTGAACAAAATTCCACGTCATACTTATCCAACATCTTCTGAACAAGCGCCGTATCATTGACATACCCTGTGTAATACGTCACTTTGAAAAGGGAAGATTCTGAATTCATCTTTGGTTCAATATGAATCACATTGCTCGCAAAGGTAACTTTCTCAACCTTTCCTTCCTCCAACATATCGATGAATTTACTATAAGTAATTTCTTTCTTTGTATTTTTCTGAATTTCTGAATTTAAAATTAGAATCAAACCAAAGGCAAAAAACGCTGCTGCAATACATATAATAACATTCGTTTTATTTTTCTTTGGATTGCCAGGTGTTCGATTATTGTTATTGTTTTCCATCTCATATACTTCCTTTCCTAGCCTTCGCACTCTTTTTAGTATATCGGATTTCCCATTATAAATCAATGACATAGATGTGAAAGATTCGTGAACGCCTTCAACACCCTTTCATAATCCTTCACGTTCGGTTCCTGTGGAGAAAAGCAGATTTGTTCGAAGAGATGTAGGATTGTTTCCACATCCATCGTCTCACCTTTCGTCGCCTCGTATCGTTTCGCCAAATAGTATAATTGCTCCGATGGCACAGAACATCTCGCAAACTCCTCATCCTTTTTACAAATCTTCCGACACATATCTCGATAATACCAAAGCAAATTTTTTCGTAGGTCTTTGGTATGCCAGCTACGATAGCGCAAAATCCACTTGCGAATATTCCATGCTATCCATGTAAGTATTCCCAAAATCAAAATTGCCACTACTAACATTTTCATTCCATTAGAGGTCAAAAAAGAGAAACGAAATTCAGGAATCACATCCGACAAGTCTGCATCGGCAGGCTCCGCCCACATCTCTGCCAACGAATCCAAAAAGCTTCCCGATGCAGCCTCTTCAAACACAGACGGCGTCGGATCCACGATTACCCAGCCCTTTCCTTGCTGAAAAATTTCCACCCACGCATGAGCATTGGCTCCCGGCACATCTACCTCCATTACCTTGGTCTCACCAAGTTCCGAATAGCCATCATAATAATCTTCATACGTTAAGTCTTCCCGTGCTTTCCCATGAAGTACAGTATTGTAATCAACCGCATATCCCTCCACATAACGAGCCGGAATTCCCAATTCACGGAAAACCAAAGTTGCCGCTGTAGCAAAATGAATGCAAACACCTTTTTTATTTTTGTCCAGGAAATAATTGATGGGATCCTCTCCACCCGGAACTCGTCCTGGGGTATAACTGTAAGAATATTCCTTGGCAAAATGTGCCACAACCTTTTCCACCACTTTCGGATCTGTTGCAGAAACTCCAGCTTCCCGAATAAATTTTTGCAACGCAGGACGATACTCATCCTCCACCCACCAATCCACATGGGACGTGCTGGCCTTTACCTGGGCGTGGTATCGAATATTGGGATAAAACGTATAGCTTTCCTCTGGTTCATAATCCAGTGTACTTCGCAACTCGTTGTATGCTGAATCTTGTATCGCCCCATAAGGAACATACTCATAGCTCTCATCGGCTCCCAGATTCGTCACGTCCATTCGTGCCTCCGCACTGTACGCCGCTCCTTCCTCATACAAACTCCTTAATTGTCTCGCCACGGTATCCGTTGTCTTTTTTTCTTCTTTGGCTTCCTCCCCTACATTTCCGTAAATACGCAATTGCTCCAACCATTTTCCGTCAAAATACTCGCCACCTACGAAAGCTTTCAAATATACCGTTTCCTTACTATAAGGCGCAAAACGCACCAACAAATGTGTCTCGTCACTGGGACGAACTGCCGAAATCCCGTTCAGATTTCCTCCACTCATGCCACTATTCGTATAACCACTCAGATAAAACATTCGAAATCCTACTGTAAGAAAGGTAGAAATGCCTTCTCTCGACGCTTCCTTATACTCATTTTCCTTATAAAATCTCCGAAAATCCTGAGCATCAAAGAGAATCGAGCCCGCACCCACCACAAGAAGACAAGCCATCATACAAACCATCACACCGCGATATACCTTTGTATTTTGCGTATAGGAAATGGTAGGCACTTTTTCCTTTTTGTGTCGCTCGTAAGCATCCCGAGACGGGCTGGATAAAAAATGTCCATTGTTTTTAAAAATGTATATCCCCATAAAACCACCCAACAGACAAAGCACATATTCCATCTTTGGTTCCACCTGGAAATACATCGGAAATACGAAAAACGGAACTGTCACAAACGCTACAAACTTCAAACTCATGTAATTCGAAATAAAAATATTGAGTAACAATATTTCAAACATTCCTACAAATAAAACCATAACGGTTGCCGCCATTTCTCGGTTTTCGATTGCCTCCGAAAACTCGTCCCCCGCATTGATACCAAAATACACCTCACCTTGCTGACGAACTGCATTTAAAATCACCGCAAAACCACTATTTACATAAGAACGATATGTATAAATTCCCATCACATAAATAAAAAAATATAGGATATATCCCAAATCTTTATGCCAACTCTTTTTGAATGCAAATAGTCCACTAAAATACATGGCTGTCAAGAAAAATGCAATGCCAACGAAACTTGTATGATATTTCACCTCGAAAGCAGATAAAAAGCTTCCCCAAAAACCAAATACCACGAGAAACACAAAGATTCCTTTCGGTAGACAATTCCAAATTTCTTTTTGAGTCAGGCGTTCCTTCGGGCACTCTACATGTACCCCTGGTGTCACTTCCAGATGCCATTGTTCTATTTTTTTCTTTTTCGCAAAAAACGTCAAATATCACACCTCCCTAATCCTTATCCTTCCACCACAAAAATCCCTTCGTTATTTATAAGCAAACACCCACTTCCCGGTTGCAAGCGTTGAAAATGCTGAAGAACATATCCGTTTCCAGCACCGTGAGAGAATAACTGAATGATTGCTTCTTGCCATTCATACTCGGACTCCGCCGATGCTTGACAGATTTCATTGTTCCGTCCACTCCACCAAAAAATCGTTACTGGTACTTGACGTCGTATCAATTGACACCCCAATCCATATACTCGCTCCACCGTCTGATCTAGCTGCTCTGGTTTCTCCACATCCAGCGCAACCACCATCAAAAGCTTCCCAGTGGACATACGCAGGCGCTCCTTCACCATAAGAACGTCCTTTTTAGCAGACAATTTCCAATGGATATTTTTCATAGCATCTCCAGGAATATATTCCCTCACTTCACTGACATCCGAGAAATCATTTCCTTTTAATTTACTCTCTTCTGCTTCTGCCATACCAGCCTGATACGCATTGAGATCCAGTTCCTCTTCCATCATTCCTTCTGGCAATATATAGATATGTTCTTCTAGCGAAAGGGGTAAAACCACGCTATGAAGTCCCAGCATATCTTCCAATTCAAAACGTTCCGCACAAACCACAACCTTTCCAACATAACTTGAAGAAAGTGGTAATAACGTGCTATCTTCCCCCTTCCCATTTACAGGAAGTATTAAATCTAATTCTTGGGGTTCCCCAATAAAATCATTTCCCACTCGCAAGGATAATTTCCCTTTCACCAATGGCAAAAAGCACTGATTTCGTATCGTTATTTTAACAAAGAATTTGGTGCCCTTTGGCAACGTTGTTCCCGGCATTTGCACTGATATTGTTACATGTTTTTTTACCACATGCACAGAAATCATAGCATACAGAAATAAAAGTAACATCGCCACGGCAATTACGAGATAAAAATACCCTCGAAAAAACCATAGCATCACTCCATTGATTCCAAACAAAACCCAAAACTCCAATACATGTTTTATATGCGTCCCACGCTTCATACCGACACCCCGTCAAAAATCTGCATTAACACTTCAATATTACTCATCCCTTCTGCTTTTGCCTTGGTTCCCAATTTTACACGATGTCCAAACACGTCATAATACACTGCCTTGATATCCTCCGGCACCACATAATCTCGTCCTTGCATCACTGCCATTGCCTTTGCCATACGAAGCAAAGCAAGACTGGCTCGTGGGCTGGCACCTAAGAGCACATAGCGATTTTCTCTCGTGGCCTCCGTCAAACGAACCACATAGTCGTACAACTCATCACTGACAAAACATTCCTCCGCCTGTTTGCGCAACCTTGCCCACTCGTCCTCCGTAACGATGGCATGTACCTCCTGCAGAGATTTGGCTCCACCATTTTTTAATATCTCCACAGCATTGTCGTGGGCCGGGTATCCCATGGAAAGACACACCATAAAACGGTCCAATTGCGATTCGGGCAACATCTGAGTTCCTGATGAACCAACCGGATTTTCCGTAGCGATTACGGTAAATGGTTGTGGCAAAAAATGTTCCTCCCCATCCACTGTCACTTTTTCTTCTTCCATGGCTTCCAAAAGCGCAGACTGAGTTTTCGGAGAGGTACGGTTAATCTCATCTGCCAGAAACAAATTAGCAAAGATGGCACCTTCTCGATATTCAAATTCTTTGGTCTGACTATTATACATGGAAAACCCGACAATGTCGCTGGGAAGAACGTCTGGCGTAAACTGTACACGACGATAGGACAATGCGATTGCTTTCGCAATGGTGACTGCCAAGGTGGTTTTTCCTACTCCCGGAATATCCTCCAGCAAAATATGTCCCCCCGCCAACATGGCGCACAACACCTTGTCCACCACGTCCGCTTTTCCCTTAATTACTTTGTTGATTTCTGCTCGTAATTCATTGATTTTATTTGTCATGTTATTCTCCCTTTTACTCTCCATTTACTCGTGCCGCACATTCCGCATACCTCGCCTCCGGAAGATCCGTGGACGTATGAATATTTAATATACTCTGGGTCTCGTGCATGGCATTGTAATACCACATCGCTGCTTCTTCATAATCCCCTTTTCCGAAGAAATATTCCCCTAATTCATAGCACATTTCTGAGGAGCCTTCCGAGAGAAGATCTTTCAAACACATTTTCAAAATGGTACTGGCATCATCCCGAAGTCTGGCCGCTTTTGTCACCACACACGCCGCTTCTTTTACTTCGTCGATACTTCGGTTTGGGTCCGATGCCGACATGGTGAAAAACGGCTCTGCCTCTAAGAAATCCTTATCTTCGCCTGAAATAAATAGCTCCATGGCATACATGTGATGAAGACGTTTGGAAAGCGTCATCCCGTTCTTAATATGCTTTTGAAATACGTGAAAATCTCTTCCACTATGTACCGTCTCCGGCATGTGTAAAATGTCAATCTCGCTGTCATACACAATCGGATCCAGTCGTACCATCTCATGCACCGGCTCGATCCACTCAAACTGACGCAATCGCTTGTACAATTTCGGACGATATTCTTCATCAAAATTATACGCCGTTCCATTCGCCAATTGATTGCAATACTTCATCTGCACAATGTCGATTTCCGGCAACAAAACACGTTTCAAATCGCGAAATTTCTGACGGTTTTCTTCGTCTATTACTTCGTCTGCATCAGCCACATAAATATAATCCTTTGTTGCCTTAGAAAAGGAATAATTACGAGCCGCAGAGAAGTCATCAATCCATTCAAAATCATAGATATTTTTTGTGTATTTTTTCGCTATTTTTTTCGTATTGTCGGTAGAACCGGTGTCTACAATAATAATCTCATCCACCAGATCCGCCACACTATCCAGGCACCTTGCCAGTACTTTTTCTTCATTTTTCACAATCATACAAAGACTAATTTCAATCATATTTCCATTCCTTTCTATCCGCGTGTCACGCGACAAAAATCCGTAACAACCAGTTGCAATGTTCGAAATCCACCATATTCATTTACCGACGGATAATACGCCAATCCAAGATCCACCTGATTGTCTTTTCCCGCGTATACTTTCTGTAATTCTTCTTCGCCCCATTCGTCCCGAATCAGCTGTTCCAATTCTTCGATCCGTTCAAAACAAATGGCATCCATCACAGTACCTTCCTGATTCGCCACTTTCAAGCTGAGAACATTTTTAAATTTTCCACGCTTAATGGCACGTAAGATACGAAAATGCTGCTCCGCAAATACCGGCTTAGGATTTCCGGTACCAAAGGGTTCCAACTTTTCCAAATCTGCAATAAGGGCTTCCGTGATTCGGCTGATCGGAAGTGCCACATCGATATCAAGAACCGGATGAAAATCCTCTTCCTTCAGTCCTGCCTCCTCGTTGAGTCGTCGCTCCAATTCCGGTAAATCTGCCTCACGCAACGTCATTCCTGCCGCCATTTTATGCCCGCCAAAACGCACCATCAAATCATGACACGCCATCAACTTTTCAAACATATGATAGCTTTCGATGGAACGCCCGGAACCTTTTACTAAGCCATCTTCCACTTGTGTAAATACAATTACCGGATGATGATAGGCTTCTTTTATCCGCCCTGCCACGATTCCCACCAAACTTTCATGACAATCCGGGAGCAAAACCACGTACACATCTTTCTCCATTTTGTCGCTGTTTTCCAATATCTCAAAGGCCTCCTTGGTGGCATCCTCGGTCATTTGTTTTCGTGTGTCATTGATTTCTTTTAACTCTGCCGCCAGCGCCAATGCATCATTATAATTTTTTGCATTCAAAAGGGAAAATGCTTTTTCCACCGTATCGATTCGCCCCGCCGCATTGAAGCAAGGTCCAATCACAAACCCGATGTGGTATGCCTTCATTTCCTTATCCTGCAAATCCTGCACTTCCAACATGGCACGCAAGCCATGATTCGCTGTACTTTTCAAACGCTTCAAACCTTCTTTTACAATAACGCGATTCTCCCCCCGCAATTCCATCACGTCTGCCACCGTGGCGATAGCTGCGTACTCAAGCAATTCTTCGCGCTTCTTCTGGTCTACACCCATGCGCTCATACAACGCTCCGATAAGCTGAAATGCCACTCCGGCACCACAAAGTCCATCAAAGGGATACTTACAATCTTCCTGCTTCGGATCCACCACCGCATCTGCTTTCGGAACTTCCTCCTGTACTTCATGATGATCCGTCACCACCACAGGAAGGCCTTTCTCTTTTGCGTATTTAATTTCCGCATTTGCAGCAATTCCGTTGTCACATGTAATCAGGAATCCGACACCTTCCGTCAATGCCTCATCCACGATACGCTGATTCAACCCGTAGCCCTCCGCCACTCGATCTGGCGTATAAATTCTACTTTTTATCCCACATTCTTCAAACCCTTTTTTTAGTATAACGGCAGAAAAAATCCCATCGCAATCAAAATCCGACGCAATGGCTGCACCTTTGTCCTTATACGCCAAAATCACATCGATGGCCTTTTCCATATCTTTCATGAGCCACGGACTGGATAATGTTTCCGTCGTTCCATGCAAATATTTTGCTATTTCATTGTCTGAAAATACACCGCGATTCACCATACATTTTGCTGTCACCGGGTGAATTCCATACTTTTTGGCAATCTCATTAAAATCTGCTTTTTTCGTCTGCAACATCCATCGTTTTTTCATACGTATCCCTCACTTTTCTGAAACTAGTATACCATAAGTTTTCGTGCTTTGACAACAGAAGAAAGGGACTGCTTTTCAGCAGCCCCTTGCATTTTCCCTTGCGTTGTTATATAATTTCGAATTATGTTGTTACATCGACATAAAACAATCGCTAAGGAGGATATTACAATGAAACAAATCACGAAAACAACAACCTTTGTACTGGTAACCGCCCTTGCTTTTACGACGGTGCATGCGCCTTCCGCAGAGGCCGCGAAGAAAGTTACCCTCAGCAAGAAAAAGATAACTCTTACTGTGGGAAAAAGGGCAAAACTGAAACTGAAAAATTGCAAAAAGAAAGTGAAATGGACTAGTTCCAAAAAGAAAGTTGCCACTGTTTCGAAGAAGGGTGTTGTAACAGCAAAAAGTCAAGGATCTGCAAAAATCACTGCCAAAGCAGGGAAGAAAAAATACACTTGTAAAGTGAAGGTCATTGCTAAGAACTCGGATTCTACCAACACCAGTGCTCCAAGCACTACACAGACACCGATTGCACTGACGACACCACCACCGATGACAAATTCTTCGGCGACAGCATCTCCCGCTCCCGTCGTATCCGATTCGGTAATTAACAATTTTACAACATTAAAAAATTACATACTCACAAATGGCACTACCAATTCATCTGGAAACAAATTTATACGTTATTACGACTCAGATAATACACCATTTGACATCGAGTATTCCAGCGAATCCAAGACATTTTACTTTTCGTTTCCTTTTGATTATACAGGAAGCGATTACACGGTTGATTCTGCCTTTGTGTTGGGAATAAAAGAAGCTTCCCTTGGTTCAGCAACGTCGGCGTATAAGTTTTCATATAGCAATGGTTTATGGGGCTTATACACATGTACAACAAATACAGCAAATATTACCGATCACAATACACTAACTTGGACTAAGTTGGAAGGAACTTATCCTACGGAAGGAAATCATCTCGCCAACAATTTATCAAATTCCGCTTTAAATCTCGGGTGTTATGGCTGGTCATATTTGTTGCGCGATTCTGTAAATATGACTTTGAATGATCTAGGATTTTCGGTTTCCTAATAATAAAGAATACTCCCTTTTACTTTCACATTCTATTTGTTCATGATATACTAGAAAGAAAAAAGGGGGTATTTTTTTATGGTAACTTACAAAATTAAAAATCTTGCGATTCTTTTGAGCCTCGTATTGATTGCTTCCACACTTCCACATATTGAAGCAAATTCTGCCGCTCAGTTCAAAAAGGTTCAAATTGGGGTTAAAGTTGGTGAGACCGGAATTCTTGTCCTGAAACGGGGACAAAAGAAGCAATTAAACTGCAAAACCAAACCAAAGAAAGCAAAGAATCAATTGGTTTACAAATCCAGCAAGCCAACCATTATTCGCGTAAATAAGAAGGGTGTTGTAAAGGCATTGAAAGGCCGTGGATCAGCAAAAATTACAGTGAATTTAAAAGCCGCTCCGAAGAAAAAGGCAAGTATTACGGTAAAGGCCGGGACACCGATTCGTAACATTCAAATCAATGACACAGCCACGGAAAAATGGACAAGTGCAAATTTTGAAATCATAAACGTAAATGGCGTTTTAAAAAAGCGTTATCTAACCTATGAAGTGAATCTTTCTCCCGATGAAGGAAAATTTCATGTACCGCAGACGAGAACGCTTATCCTTAGTGCCAGTGTAACACCTAGCAATGCCACATCAAAAAACTTGAAATGGACTGCGAACAAATCCGATAAATATGTTTCATTGGTACCAAAAGGATCAACTTGTATTGTATACATTCGTCGCGTACAGGCCTATGACGATTACGACATCAAAATTACTGCAACTACTACGGATGGTTCCAACAAAAAATCATCTACTACCATTCGAGTATTACTGCCGAGTACGGGTCCATGCATAATACCGGAAACACCAGCTCCAACACAAGTGCCTACCACGGAGACCAAAGGAATCGAAAGATAGTTTTTTAACCCATGCTCCATTCGGACTCCGCTTCGCTGCGTCTCGCTGGGGGCTGGCGCCGCAGGGCACGCTACAAGCCATGCTCCATTCGGACTCCGCTTCGCTGCGTCCTCATGGACGGCTGTCGCCGTATAACAAATCAAAAACAGCACATCTTCCGAGCAAGCTCGTGATGTGCTGTTTCCGATTTATTGCATGGCTTGTAGCTTAACCAAAGTATCTCTCTAACAATCCTGCAAAGGCTTTTCCGTGACGTGCTTCGTCTCTTGCCATCTCGTGTACGGTGTCATGGATGGCATCCAAGTTCTGCTCTTTCGCACGTTTTGCAAGATCAAATTTACCTGCTGTTGCTCCATTTTCTGCAGCTACACGCATCTCAAGGTTTTTCTTTGTGCTGTCGGTTACAACTTCTCCAAGAAGCTCTGCAAACTTAGCTGCATGCTCTGCTTCTTCCCAAGCTGCTTTCTCCCAGTAAAGTCCGATTTCCGGATATCCTTCTCTGTGTGCCACACGAGCCATC
>JAGBBZ010000022.1 GCA_017938215.1 Eubacterium sp.
AGGAGCGATTGCTGGTATGGTCAGTGGTGCAGTAATGGTGTTTATTTGGAAACTTGGTATTAGCAAACTTGGTGGAGTGTTTGCAATCTATGAATTGTTGCCGGCATTCATTATTTCTTCTCTTGCGATTGCTGTGGTTTCGCTTCTGACAGCACCACCTTCCAAGGAGATTGAAGAAGATTTTGAGGCGGTAAAAGCCAATCAGATATAAGAATTCGATTCATTTAAAAAAAGAAAGGAAGAGTACGATGAAAGTAGCAATTGTTATGGGGTCAACCAGCGATTTGCCAAAGGTTGAGCCAGCAGTAGATGTATTAAAAAAATATGGTGTTGAAGTAAATGTAAGATGTTTGTCAGCGCACCGGGCACATGTAGGCTTATCTGCATTTATCGATGAGTGCAATGAAAACGGAACCGAGGCCATCATTGCGGCAGCCGGAATGGCAGCAGCGTTGCCGGGGGTTGTAGCTTCTCAGACTGTGATTCCAGTTATTGGCGTTCCGATTTCCGGGTCTAATTTGGAAGGTATGGATGCATTGTTGTCCATCGTTCAGATGCCACCGGGAATTCCTGTTGCAACCGTAGCAATCAATGGAAGTAAGAATGCTGCGTATCTGGCACTTCAGATTATGGCTGGAAAACATGAGTCCATCAAAGAACAGTTGTGGGCTGAGAGAAAAGAGATGGAAGCGGCTGCGATGAAAGCTAATGAGGAAGTAATTGCAAAATATAAGTAAAGATTTAAGGGACTGTCGAGAAAAAAGACAGTCCCTTTGTTGTGCTATGGCAAGGGAGTGTATCATAAGATATGCTCCCTTAAAACTTTGACTTTTCAACTTACGGGCTTTGTGGTAGAATAATAATAGCGGTAATTATATCTTTTAGAAGCGAGGAATTGGAATGCTTAAAGAAGAGAAAATCAGATTGATGATACGTTTGGCAGACTACGAGCAGGGGCAAGGAAAGATTGACTTAGAACGTACCAGATATTACAAGATGGATTATATTCGCTTACAGATTTTGAAAACACTGGTGTCCGTTACGGGAGCAGTGTTTCTCGTGATTTTACTGTTAGGAATGTATCACATCGAATATATTATTACGAATGCCATGACCTTGGATTACGCAGGGATGGGAAAGTTTTTTCTTGTGATTTACATTCTTCTTCTGTGTCTATTTTCGGCGATTACCATTAGTGTGGCAACGGTTCAGTATGAGGCGTCAAAGACGAGAGTGAAGGATTATTATGTGACACTTCAGGAACTTCTTCAGTATTATGACAGAGAAGAGGCGGAAGTGGTGGCACGGGATAGTCTCAAGGAGGATTTTGTATTATGATGATGGCATTGTTGGTGTTTAAGACCAAATGTAAAGATTTTTTTGATAAACATTATACAGTAGTTCGCGGGATTTTAAAGATAATCGTTTCGGCAATTGTATTTGCGGTTATGTTATCGGATTTTCCGTTTCACCCGATTCTTCAGCAGTATAAGCTACCGTTGGTGATGATTGTTGCGCCGATCTGTGGTTTTATCCCGGATTTGGCTGTGATGTGTCTAGTGGCTTTAATGATGACCATAGACATAAGTGCGGTGTCGATTGTAGTTGCATTTGGATTTTTTGCTGTGCTGGCGATATATTTTCTTCTTTTTGGTCGATATACAAAGAGTCAGAGTTATTTAGTGTTGTTGATTCCTTTGTTGGGGGCATTTGAGATTTCTTACAGTGTTCCAATTATTGCGGCGTTGTTTTTGACACCAGCGATGATTCCGGCATGTGTGGTAGGAGTGTTTGTTCAGTATCTGTTGGTAGCAATCCGGGAATATTATATTGTATCCCAGACGGCGGTGGACACAGGAAATACCATGGAAGGACTTCAGTATATATTTTCATATGTCATGACCAATAAAGAAATGTTAATATATATGGTTACGTATGCGTTGGCCTTTTCGCTTGTGTATATCATACGAAAAAGAAAGTTCAATTATGCGTCCCATATCGCTATACTAGTTGGTGTGTTAACATGTATGGCAGGTGTCATTTTGGGAGATAGCATTTGGTCTGTGCAAGCAGACGTGGCTCGACTATTCTGGGGGCTTGCTATTAGTGCAGTTATTGCTTATGTTGTACAATTTTTCCGCATGAGTTTGGATTACATGGGAGTTCGGAATTTGCAATTTGAAGACGATGAATATTTTTATTATGTAAAGGCAGTACCAAAGATGAAAGTTACCGTAAGTGAGAAGACCGTAACGAAAATTGAAGAAGATATCAACTCAGATATTGACTAATTTATCCGGTGGAACAGGAGTTGAATTGCATGGAAGCAATACGTTCATTTTTTAGAGATTATGTGGCATTTTTGACAATACCAAATATAAATGTAATAGACATTATTGAAATTATGATTATCGCCTTTGTAGTGTACCACGTGATTATATGGATTAAGGATACTCGCGCATGGGTGCTGATGAAGGGAATCATCGTTTTATTTGTGGTGTGGTTGGTTGCTGTTGTATTGGGGATGAATGTCCTACTATGGATTTTTGAAAATGCGATGGTAATTGGAATTACTGCGTTGGTAATCATATTTCAGCCGGAGTTTCGAAATGCGCTGGAGCGATTGGGGCGTAAGTCGTTTTCGTCGATTTCGCTTTTTGATGAGACGAAATCGAAACATGAAAGATACTCCGATCGAAGTGTACAGGGGATTGTGAGAGCTGTTTATGAAATGGCGAAGGTTAAAACGGGTGCATTGATTGTCGTTGAGAGAAATATTCAGTGTCGTGAATTTGAACGGACGGGAATTCCGATTGACGCTGAAATCAGTAGCCAGCTTTTGATTAATATATTTGAACATAATACACCACTTCATGACGGTGCTGTGATATTGCGAGAAAACCGTGTGGTGTCAGCGACATGTTATCTCCCATTGTCAGATAATCAGGAGTTAAGTAAGGATTTGGGAACAAGGCATCGTGCTGCTTTAGGAGTTAGTGAAGTGTCAGACTCTTTGACGATTATTGTGTCCGAAGAGACTGGCTCTGTATCGGTGGCAAGAGATGGTAAATTGAGTCGTGATGTGGATTCTGAGGAACTGTCAGAAATGCTTCGTCGAATTGCGAGAAAGAGTGGTGACAATTCCAAAAAGAAATGGTGGAAGGGGCGAAAGAACAATGAAAAATAAGTGGACCAAAAATCTTGTTTTGAAGCTGTTATCGGTTGCTGTCGCCTTTGTGATTTGGTTGGTTATTATTAATATAACAGACCCCACTGTGTCAAAAAGATTTACGGATATTCCGGTAGAGATATTGAATGAAAATGTTATCACTACGATGAATCAAGTCTATGAAGTTGAATCTGGAAAAAAAGTAGATGTGACAGTAAAGGCAAAACGTAGTTTTGTGGAAGAATTGACGGAAGCGGATTTTCAGGCGACAGCAGACTTGAGTAAATTATCTACGGTAAATACTGCTGGGATTGATGTGAAGCTTGTTCGGACAACGAAAGAAAATGTGGAGTTGGATTGGAATAATGAAGTGCTTCGCATTAAGTTGGAGGAAAAGGATACACAACAGTTTAAAGTGCAGATTGCTACAGAAGGAGATCTTGCAGAGTCGTATGTGCTGGGAGAGGTGATCACCCAACCGAATATGATCGAAGTTTCTGGTGGAGTATCAAAAATTAAGCGAATTGCAAGCATTGGCGCGATGATTCAGCTGAATGGTCAGGATCGTGATTTTGAAGCCGAAATAACGCCGATTTTGTATGATTCAGATCGAGATGTTATTGATGGATCGAATGTAAGCTTTAGTACAGACAAAATAGTAGTCAAGGTGCAGGTCCTTCCGACGAAATCCATACCGGTTTACGTGGAGGTAAGTGGTGAACCGGCAGAAGGATATCGCCATATTCAGACGGATCATAAGCCGGAAAGTATATTGGTGTCTGGTACCAAGGCTGAGTTAGAAAAAATGAAATCGATTACCATTCCGGTATCCATTGATGGTGCAAAAGAAGATGTTGAACAGGAAATCGATCTTACACAATATGTGGGAGATTGTGAGGTAGTGGATGAGTTCAGTGCGGTTTCTGTACGATGTGTTATTGAGAAAAATGGAAAACGGACATTTTCCTTTGTGAATTCGGATGTGAACATTAAGAATCTTCCGGAAAATATGAATTGTAGTTACATTGATGAGAATAAACGTCAAACAATTACTATTTTAGGAGGAGAGGAATATTTACAGAGTGTTACGTTGTCTAGTCTGGGTGCGTCCATTGATGTAAGTGGTTTGGGGGCAGGCAGACATAACGTGGAAGTTCAGTTTGATTTACCGGAGAATCTAAAGCTAAAATCCAAAGTGAGGGTAGAAGTCCTACTTACGCAGTCGGGGGAGGGTCAGATTAATGCACCAGTCACGCAAAATCCGACTGTGACGCCGGCTGCGACCGCGGACTAAGTTGATAGGTTTCTACTTGACTTTACACCAGAAAGGTGTAAAATAGGTTAGTGGTGGATTGTTTTACCACGTGAAGGATATTGGATTGAAGAGAGGAAGTAAAGATATGTTAAATTATAAAAGATATAAACGTGTACCAGTGGTGGATTTTCCAGAGCGTACATGGCCAAATAAAGAGATTCAAAAAGCACCGATTTGGTGTAGTGTAGATTTGCGAGATGGTAACCAGGCATTGATCGAGCCGATGGTGGTTGAAGAGAAGATTGAATTTTTTAATCTGTTAGTAAAATTGGGATTTAAGGAAATTGAGATTGGTTTTCCAAGTGCTTCTCAGATTGAATACGATTTTCTTCGTCAACTGGTGGATCGTAATCTGATTCCAGATGATGTGACGGTTCAGGTATTGACTCAGTGTCGTGAGCATTTGATTGAGAGAACTTTTGAGTCATTGAAGGGAATCAAACGCGCTGTGGTGCATATTTATAATTCTACATCAACACTGCAAAGAGACGTTGTTTTTAACATGTCTCAGGAAGAGATTAAGCAAATAGCCATTGATGGAACAAAGATGGTAAAGAAATACATGAAGGATTACGATGGAGAAGTGATATTAGAGTATTCTCCAGAAAGTTTCACAGGAACAGAACTTCCATATGCATTGGAAGTGTGCGAGGCTGTGTTGGATGAGTGGGGAGCAACGAAAGAGAATCCGGTTATCATTAACCTGCCTTCTACTGTGGAGATGAACACGCCGAATGTGTATGCAGACCAGATTGAGTGGATGTCTACACATTTTACCGATCGTGAGCGTGTGATTCTTAGTATTCATCCACACAATGATCGTGGTACAGCGGTGGCATCCGCAGAATTAGCATTGCTGGCAGGTGCGGATCGTATCGAGGGTACTTTGTTTGGGAATGGAGAACGTACTGGTAACGTAGATGTATTGAATATTGCCTACAATATGTTCTCACAAGGAATTGATCCAAACTTGGATATTGAAAATGTAAATGAGATTATCGATGTTTACGAGCGTTGTAATAAAATGGATTTGGATATGCGACATCCATATGCTGGTAAGCTTGTGTTTACTGCATTTTCTGGTTCGCATCAGGATGCGATAAATAAAGGTGTTCAGGCAATGCACGAAAGGGAACAGGAGCACTGGGAAGTACCATATTTGCCGATTGATCCAAGTGATTTGGGAAGAGAGTATGAGCCGATTGTTCGTATCAATAGTCAGTCTGGTAAGGGCGGTGTGGCTTTTGTAATGGATACATACTTCGGATTCAAGCTGCCAAAGAGCATGCATAAGGAGTTTGCTGATGTGATTCAGGAGATTTCGGAGCGTCAAGGTGAGGTGGCGCCAGAGCAGATTATGACAGAGTTTAAGAAACATTACATCGATATGAAAGAGCCATACCACTTCCGTAAGTTGAAAGTGGAAGACTTGAGTGATGATGCTGGTGAGGACGAATTTGATACGAAAGTGTTCCTTGCGTATACTGTAAATGGCGAAGAGAAATCAATCGAGGCTTATGGAAATGGTCCAATCAATGCCGTACTGCGGGGACTGCAGGAGGAACTCCATATCTCTATTCGTGTGCTGGATTATTCGGAGCATGCTCTTCAGCAAGGTTCCAATGCCCAAGCAGCAGCGTATATTCATTTGATGGATGAGACAAAAGGGATCGTGACTCATGGTGTTGGAATTAGTTCCAATATCACAAGAGCGTCCATTCGTGCGATGTTTAGTGCCGTGAATCGTTTCTTAGCAAACGAGGGAACAAAGGAATAAAGAGAAAATCAGACAGATGAGACAGGAAACCTGTTTCATCTGTCTTTTTTCTTTATAGGAACGATCCTTTGATAAAGGAAAGTGTGCTTTGTTTCGGAAGTGCTAATGAAATATTTTCACCTGTCGATATAATGAATATAGGTATGTATCTTTTAGAAAGAGGGTGTCATGGATGACAATAGGAATTATATCAGGGGCAGGAGGTACGAGTGGACAAAGGATTTCCACGAGTGACAGGAGACAGACCATTTCTGCCACATACGGAAAAGAAAATGTTACCATAAAAGTGGGGGAAGAGAAGAATCTGCTGGATGAATATCGGGAGATGGGAGTGGATTTGCAGTTAACAGGGGCGCAATCTGAGGAAACACTTACGGAAGAAGAAAAAGAAGAACAACGAAAAATGGAACAAGAAAAGAATTTGATGAGAATGTATCAGGAACAGATGGAGGCAGCCAAGGACAATGCTGACGCCATGGGTGAAGCCATGAAGGATGTGGGACGTGCCTTGGAAATTGCCAGACGAATGATGAAGGGGGATATTGTCCCTCCTTCCGATGAGAAATTTTTGATGGATTACAACAAAGATATTTACATGGGTGCTAAGAACATGCAGGCAATGGCTCAGAATGAAGACCCGGAAAAGCATGATAGTGTCTTGGAGGAAGAAGAAAGTGAAGGAAATGCAAGTGTCAAAGTAGAAGGTAATGACATTAGCATTGATGCATCAAGTGTTAATCTTGTTCGAACCGAATTACCAAAGCAGTAGAAAACGGATACATAAAAAGAATACATCTTCTCGACGGGAACGTATAACCTGTCAAGAAGATGTATTCTTTTTATCTCTTGCGTAAATTTTCTTCTGCGGTTGCTAACATCAGTTTGATTCGATTTAACTGATTTACTTCACTAGCACCTGGATCGTAGTCTACAGCAACGATATTAGCCTCAGGGAACTGCTTGCGAAGCTGCTTGATAACACCTTTTCCTACCACATGGTTTGGAAGACAACCAAAAGGCTGTGTACAAACGATGTTTGGGACGTTGGTGTGGATCAATTCGATCATTTCACCCGTAAGGAACCAACCTTCACCTGTCTGATTTCCGATGGAAACAATCGGATCTGCATATTCTGCCAGTTTGTAAATTCCCGGTGGGGCGTCGAAACGACGGCTGGCTTTCAATGCCTTTTTCATTTCTTTGCGATAACCTTCCAAGAACCAGATAATGGCTTTGCAGATATACTTGGTCTTTTTGGATTTGCCCAAATGATCTGTCTTGTACAGATTGTTATAGGCGCTGTAAAGGAAGAAATCTACCATGTCCGGGCAGACAGCTTCTGCACCTTCTGCCTCCAAAAGATCAACCACATAATTGTTGGCAGATGGAAGATATTTTACAAGGATTTCTCCTACGATACCAACTCTAGGTTTTTGGATGCTTTCATCCAATTCAATTTCATCAAAATCTTTGATGATGGCACGTATATTTTTATTTAATTCCGAACGTTTTGGCTTCTTCACCGCTTCGATGCAAATCTTTTTCCATTTTTCATGAAGGGCATTGACGGAGCCAGGAACCTTCTCGTATGGTCTCGTACGATATACCACGCGCATAAACAAGTCACCATAAATCAAAGAGTGAATGGCACCGTTTAACAGACGATAGTTAATCTTAAAGCCAGGATTGCTTTCGATACCGGCACTTAGTGAAATAACAGGTATCTGTGACATGCCGGCTTTACGAAGAGCACGTCGAATGAAACCAATATAGTTAGTAGCACGACAACCTCCACCCGTCTGGGTGATGAGGATTGCTGTTTTATCCAAATCATATTTTCCGGACAATAACGCTTTCATAAACTGTCCCACAACGATGAGAGAAGGGTAGCAGGCGTCATTGTTTACATATTTCAAACCGTAATCTAACTCATCTCCACCGGTAGGCATGATTTCAAAATTGTAGCCACAGGCTTGGAATGCTGGTCCAAGAATGTCAAAGTGAATTGGCGACATCTGAGGTGCTAAAATTGTGTAGTTCTTACGCATTTTTTCTGTGAATACAACACGCTGATAAGAGGCGTTTTCTACATGTGGCTTCACCCCTTTGCGGGCGCGATCTTTTACTGCAGAAATCAATGAACGAATACGAATTCGTGCAGCCCCTAAGTTGTTAACCTCGTCAATTTTTAATACCGTACAGATTTTTCCGGAGCCGGTCAATATATCATTTACCTGATCTGTTGTAACGGCATCCAGACCGCATCCAAAGGAGTTGAGTTGAATCATCTCCAGATTATCCTGTGTACGGACAAAGGATGCTGCTGCGTACAAACGAGAGTGGTAAGTCCACTGATCCATGGCAATGGTTGGACGGTCAATCGGTACAAGGTGGGATACGCTATCTTCGGAGAGAACCGCAATGTCGTAGGAAGTAATCAACTCAGGGATTCCGTGGTTAATCTCTGGATCGATATGGTATGGACGTCCTGCCAAAACGATTCCACGTTTGTTGTTGTCTTTCATCCATTGAAGAACTTCTTCCCCTTTTCGTTTAATGTCTTCTCGAGCTTCTTCCATTTCTTCAAATGCCACGTGAGCAGCATCACGAATTTCACTTTCACTAAGACCATTTTCTACGGTCAAATATTTTACTAACTCATCCGCGATAATCTTTTCTGATTCAAAGGAGAGGAATGGATTTTGGAACGTAATGTTTTCATTGGACAATTCCTCTACGTTATTTTTGATGTTCTCGCCGTAAGAAGTTACGATAGGACAGTTGTAATGGTTGCCTGCTTCATCGAATTCTTTTCGCTCATATGGAATGCAAGGATAGAAGATGTAGTCTACTCCTTGATTCAGCAACCAGACAATATGTCCGTGAGCCAATTTAGCCGGATAACATTCGGATTCACTCGGAATGGATTCGATACCCAGTGAGTAAATGTTACGGCTGGATTTTGGTGAAAGCACAACTTCGTAACCAAGCTTTGTAAAGAACGTAAACCAAAATGGGTAGTTCTCATACATGTTAAGAACACGAGGAATACCTACTTTGCCGCGATATGCTTTATCGCTGGAAAGAGGTATGTAGTGGTCGAAAAGGCGCTGGTTTTTATATTCGAAAAGATTTGGTATGTCTTTCTTTTTCTTAGCTCCGCCTAAGCCACGCTCACAACGGTTACCGGAGATGAACTGTCTGCCACCTGTAAATTTATTGATGGTTAGGAGACAGTGATTCGTACATCCTTTACAACGAGCCATGGAGCTTTCAAATTTTAATGCAATAATATCTTCCAAAGGAAGCATGGTGGTTTCCACGTTTTCCTCATAATGCTCACGAGCAATCAAAGCAGCACCAAAAGCGCCCATGATACCGGCAATGTCTGGGCGAACAGCTTGGCAACCGGAAACACGCTCAAAACTTCGGAGAACGGCGTCGTTGTAGAAGGTACCACCTTGAACGACTACATTTTTTCCAAGATCCTTTGGATCGGTCAGTTTGATTACTTTCAATAATGCATTTTTAATAACAGAAATAGCAAGTCCGGCTGAAATATCAGCTACTGTTGCGCCTTCCTTCTGAGCTTGCTTCACTTTTGAGTTCATGAATACCGTACAACGAGAACCAAGGTCAATCGGATTCTCGGCAAAAAGAGCAAGTTTTGCAAAATCCTTCACTTCATAGTTAAGGGATCGAGCAAAGGTTTCAATGAAGGATCCGCAACCAGAGGAACAAGCCTCATTGAGTTGTACGCTATCTACGGAATGGTTTTTAATTTTGATACATTTCATATCCTGCCCACCGATGTCGAGGATGCAGTCTACTTCAGGTTCAAAGAAAGAAGCTGCGTAGTAGTGGGAGACGGTTTCTACTTCTCCCTCGTCCAACATCAGGGCGGATTTGATGAGAGCTTCTCCGTATCCTGTGGAACAGGAACGGACAATATTAGCACTATCCGGCATAAGCTCGTAAATTTCTTTAATTGCTTTTATTGTCGTTTTCAATGGACTTCCATTGTTGTTGTCATAAAAAGAATACAACAAGGAACCGTCCTCGCCTACCAATGCAACTTTTGTGGTAGTAGAACCGGCATCAATTCCTAAAAATACATTCCCTTCGTACTCCGCAAGAGAGCCTTTTTGTACAGCATGTTTGCTGTGTCGTTCCAGAAAGGAATCATATTCCTTCTCGTCAGCGAAGAGTGGCTCCATACGTGTTACTTCGAATTCAATATTAATCTCACCATTGAGACGATCAAAGAGGGATTTCAGAGTTGTTACTCCGTCCCCTTTTGAGTTCATAGCGGCACCACTAGCTGCAAAAAGATGAGAATGCTCTGGAGCAATGATGGCATCATCTTTTAGGTCTAAGGTACGGATGAATGCTGCTTTTAATTCTGTTAGGAAGTGAAGGGGACCACCTAAAAATGCCACGTTACCACGAATTGGCTTACCGCAAGCAAGACCACTGATGGTTTGATTCACAACTGCCTGGAAAATCGAAGCGGCAAGGTCTGGTTTGGATGCCCCTTCATTGATCAGTGGCTGGATGTCTGTCTTGGCAAATACGCCACAACGTGCCGCAATTGGATAAAGCGCTTCGTAGTTTTTGGCATATTCGTTCAGACCAGCAGCATCTGTTTTTAAAAGGGTGGCCATCTGGTCGATAAAAGAACCGGTACCACCGGCACAAATTCCATTCATACGTTGTTCGATTCCACCTGTGAAGTAGATGATCTTAGCATCTTCGCCACCGAGCTCGATGGCAACATCTGTCTGTGGTGCAAAATCCTTTAGAGAAGTTGCAACGCTTACAACTTCCTGAACAAATGGGATATTCAAATGTTCGGAGATGGCAAGACCACCGGAACCGGTAATCATAGGTGCAATTTCCATGTCGCCTAAGGTCTTGTGAGCCTCCTCTATAATATTCTTTAATGTTTCCTGGATGTTAGCGAAATGTCGCTCATAAGCAGAAAACAGTATTTCATTGGCTTCGTTCAATATCGCAATTTTTACGGTAGTTGAACCGATATCAATACCAACTCTGTTCATGATTGGTTGCCTCCTAACTCAAATAAATATATGAGTCTTTTTTCTTATTTATTATGGTAATTTCAATCCAGCCTATAGTATACGACAAAAATCATCATTTGTAAACAAAATTTAATACAAAGGAACCTTTTGGAAAAGAAAGAATATATTGGAGAGAGAAAAGAAACATGGAGGTAAGTATGAATCGACGATATTGTAATGGCATGGTTCATGTAATTCGACAGGGAGAGACATTGTATCAGCTGAGTCGCAAGTATCGAGTTCCTCTGGCGCTGTTGCTTCGGGCTAACCCATACGTAGATGTATACAATTTACAGGTGGGACAGGAGATTTGTATTCCGATGGTTCGCCCCAATGGAATGATTTGTGTACCTGCCCAAGATATGATGCCACGACAAGAAGAGGAACAAAGAATGGAGGAGACGATAGAAGAAGCACCGTGCTGTGAGATGGATGAAATGGAAATTCGACGCATGGATGAGGAGGACGATGATGATGTGGAAATCTACGTGACATCTGGCGGAAGAAGTCTTGGTGACATTTTGAATGAATATGGTGTAAAATGGGAAGATTTTGTTAAGAAAAACAATTTGAGCCAAGTTGTCATTGGAGACGATGTGGTGTTGTATTTTCCGAAGAGAAAGAAGAGCTGAGAATTACCACCTTGTGTTTGACAAAGAGAAAGGAAAAAAGTATAATAGAAATACCTATGCGAAAAGGAGCGGTGGCATAGAAAATGTCACCGCTTGATAAGCGGTTTTAGACGGTGAGGAACGGAAAACGAGGAGGGAAGGACATGCTTCAGCTATATAAAACAGTAGAGGATGAATTCCAAATATTAGATGAGATTTCTGAAGGGTGTTGGGTTGCGCTTACGAAGCCCACACACGAGGAACTGTATCGGGTGGCAGAAGAGACAGGCATTGATGTTGATGATTTGCGAGCCCCTCTGGATGATGAAGAGCGTTCCCGTATCGAACAAGAAGCGGATTATGTAGTGGTCTTGGTGGATATTCCATCCGTGGATGAGAAAGAGCGATATGTCACGATTCCTCTTGGTATCTACATGACAAAAAAGTTGATTGTTACAGTATGTTTGGAAGAAACGCCAGTATTGAAAGCATTTATGAATAATCGTGTGAAAGAATTTTTTACATTCAAAAGAACACGATTTGTATTCCAAATTCTATATCGTAACGCCACATCGTACCTGCGTTATCTGCGTATTATGGATCGCAGAAGTGAACAGATTGAGGAAAAATTGATTGTATCTCAGAAAAACAAAGAGTTGATGGAATTGTTGCAGTTGGAAAAGAGTTTGGTCTATTTTACTACGTCCCTGCGTTCCAATGAAATCGTACTTGAGAAACTTCTTCGTACGGAAAAGGTAAAAAAATATCCGGAAGATGAAGACCTTTTGGAAGATGTTATCGTTGAGAATAAGCAGGCCATCGAGATGGCGAATATTTATAGTGGGATTTTGAGTGAGACTCGAGATGCGTTTGCATCGGTAATTTCCAACAACTTGAATGTGGTGATGAAATTTTTGTCTACCGTGACGATCGTGCTTTCAATCCCGACTATGATTGCTAGCTTTTTCGGAATGAATTTTATCAATATTCCGCTAGGACAAAATCCACAAGGGTTTTATATCGTTTCAGCGAGTGCAGTGGTATTGACGGTAGTAATCGTCTCGATATTTAAGAAGAAAAATTTATTTTAATGACAAAGGGAAGGGAATGAGATTTTGACATGAAATGGTTTGCTAATTTGGAACGGAAGTTTGGTAGGTATGCGATTCATAATCTGATGCGCTATATGACCGTGATTAGTGTGGTAGGAACGATGATTGGCTTGTTGAATCCGGCGATTTACACGAGATATCTGAGTTTGGATATATATGCGATTCTGCACGGACAAGTGTGGCGTTTGGTGACATTTTTGCTATACCCTGGTGTGACGATGGGTGGAAGTTTTATGGTAAATCTGATCTTTTACGCATTGATGCTCTATGTGTATTATTGGATTGGTAATGTGCTGGAGCGTGTGTGGGGAAGCTTTCGGTTTAATGCGTTTTATTTTACGGGAATATTATTGACGATATTAGCTACGTTCATTTATTATTTTGTTTTGCTCCATGCCAATGGAAGCGCATTGGCACCAGCATTTAGTTACAACATTGCGCAGTTGATTACATTGGATGATTTGAACTTGTCCATGTTTGTAGTATTTGCTTTTTTGTTTCCGAATACGCAATTTATGTTGTATTTTATCATACCAGTAAAAGCAAAGTGGTTGGGAATCTTGTATTTGGCATTCAATGTATTCGAGATTGTTAGCTGCATTCAAATGAAGAGCTATCTTAGTATTATGCAGATGCTTTTGATTGCAGTGTCGATTATCGACTTTGTGGTATTCTACATGATTGCCAGACATCCACAGGGAATCAAAGCTACCGTGCAACATAAGAAACGTCAAGTGGTGTATCGACAGGCAGCGAAAAGAGAAGAGTCTATGACAAGACATAAATGTGCCATTTGTGGAAGGACGGAGAAGGATGCTCCGAATCTGGAGTTTCGATATTGTACAAAGTGTGAAGGGAATTATGAGTATTGCTCGGATCATTTGTTTACCCATGAGCACGTAAAACGATAAAAGATTAGTTTAACAAAGGAAAGGAAAAGAAAAAGATGGAAGCATTTGAAAGTGATATTTTAGTAGTGGCTATATTAATGATAGCCGGATTGTGGATTCTATATCGGTGCTGGTTTTGTGGCGAAGTGGCGGGAAGAACCGTGAATAGTCAGAATCACAATAAGATAAACTGGGTTAATATTCTTTTGGTTTTGGGAGCTGCCTTACTCATCAAAAGTATTATGGCAGTGAAGAATGAAGGGTATGTCAGCGATTTGGATTGTTTCCGAATCTGGTCGGATATGATTCGCGAACATGGGATTTCTAAGTTCTACTATGTGGATCAAGGAAATGGATATCCACCAGGATATATGTTTGTATTGTGGATTGTAGCGCTGGTTCGTAAATTGTTTGGCATTGAAACCAATTCAGACGGTGGACTTTTTATGATCAAGCTGGTGCCAATTCTTTGTGACATTTTTGCTGGATTCTTTATTTATAAGTTTGCTAAGAATCGTTTTTCGGAAGGGATTTCCCTTACGCTTTGTGCGATTTATGTCTTAAGTCCTGCGATTTTGATTGATTCTTCCGTATGGGGACAGGTGGACAGCGTATTTACCTTGATGGTTTTGCTGACTTGTTATCTTTGTATGAAAGAAAAACGAATTGCTGCTTATTTTGTATTTTGTGCAGGTGCGTTATTGAAGTTCCAGACCATTATGTATGCACCAATTCTGATTTTTACCATTATTGAGCAGGTGTTCTTAAAAGACTTTAACTGGAAGAAAGTTGGAAAAGATTTGGTTGGTGGTTTAGCTGCCATTGGATCTATGTTTGTTTTTGCGGCACCATTTGGTTTGGACGTGGTTGTGCCAAAGTACATGAATAGTTTGGAACTGTTTGAATATTGTTCCGTCAATGCCTATAATTTCTGGGCGATTGTGGGGAAAAACTGGGTGAGCCAGTATGAGAAATTTTTCTTTGTAGAATGTGAGAAATTAGGAACGATGGCGATTGTGGCATCGGTGCTTCTTAGTGCCTTTGTTTTCTTTAAGATGAAAGAGGACAAGTCTAAGTATTTTGTTAGTATGGCAGTATTAATTAGCTTTGTGTTCTTGTTCTCTGTGCGAATGCATGAAAGATATTTGTTCCCAGCGCTTTTGCTTGTGTTGGTTGGATTTATCTACCGTCCATGCAAGGAATTATTTATATCCTTTATTGGGCTCAGCGTGGTTGAGTACATCAATGTGGCTCATGTGTTCTATACGTACCAAGAGTTGGGAACGACAGGACCAACGGGATACATGGTTGGTGCAGGTGCAACAGCCACAATTTTCTTTGCCGCCTATTTGTTGTATGCTGTATTGCGCAAAGCGGATGTTGTCTATGAAGTTGATGTGGTTCATGGAAAACCGGGAAAAAATCGAGTACAGACAAGAGTGGTGGAAGAGAAGAAGGGATGGGAAGCATTTGCAATCACACCTTCCAAGCGACTTGAGAAATTTACAAAATGGGATTACATTGTATTGTTCTCAATCATGATCATTTATTCATGCTTTGCGTTGTATGATCTTGGAAAAATGAGCGCACCTGAAAATGGGTGGGATGCGACTAAGATTGGTACCCAGATTGTATTGGATTTTGGGGAAAGTAAAAAATTGAACAAGATGTATGCGTACGGTGGAAGTTACGAGGGACGTAGTTATACGTTAGAGGTTTCTGAGGACGGTACAACATACACAACAGCGGGAACCGTAGTTGTTAGTGATGTGTTTAAGTGGAATGATGTGAAATTTGCCGGAAGTGGCGAAAATGCTGCAAGTACCCCATTTAGTGTAACCGGACGTTATCTGCGATTCACGTTAGCCAATAGCAATGAAGGTAGTATCAAAGAGTTGGTATTTAAGGATGCGGAAGGGAATAAGGTAGTTCCACAGAATTCTAAGGAGTATCCGGCACTTTTTGATGAACAGAATTTGTTCGCGGATTATTACAATGATTTCCGTGTGGGAACCTATTTTGATGAGATTTATCATGCTAGAACGGCGTATGAAATGATTGAGGGATTGTATAACTATGAAAATACGCATCCACCTTTGGGTAAATTCTTTATTTCCCTTGGTATTCGTGTGTTTGGTATGAATCCGTTCGGATGGCGTATTGTGGGTGTTTTGTTTGGAATTGGTATGTTGCCATTTTTGTATCTGTTTGGAAAACGATTGTTCCGACAGACTTGGGTGGCTGGTGTAGTAACATCGTTGTTTGCTTTTGACTTTATGCATTTTACACAGACTCGTATTGCAACAATCGATGTTTATGGAACGTTCTTTATCATCGCTATGTTTTATTTCATGCTTCGGTATGCACAAACAAGCTTTTATGATACGGAGTTTAAGAAAACACTTTACCCATTGGCTTTGAGTGGTTTGATGATGGGAATTGGTTGTGCTAGCAAATGGACTGCTGTATATGCGGGAGCAGGCCTTGCGGTATTCTTCTTTGCTATTATGCTTGGTCGATATATGGAGTATCGGGTTGCTATGAAAAATCCAAGAGGAATGACAGGCGATATATCACATGCCACAGTGATTGAATTGTTTCAACCAATGTTTATCAAGACGTTGGTAGCTTGTGTAGTTTTCTTTGTATTGGTACCAGGATTGATTTATCTGTTGTCCTACATTCCATTTAGTGATGGAACCGATGCTGGTTTGTTTACACGAATGATCAATAACCAGAAGACCATGTTCAATTACCATTCAGGCTTGGAAGCAACACATCCATATTCTTCCACTTGGTATGAGTGGCCAACGATGATTCGTCCGATGTTCTATTATTGCAATACGACAGTAGATGGATTAAAGGAAGGAATTAGTGCATTTGGTAATCCGTTGGTATGGTGGACGGGTATTTTTGCAACGATTTATATGGTATACCTTTGCTTTAAGAAACGTGATCGCATTGCCATTTTCCTCGTGTTTGCATTTTTGGTTCAGTATCTTCCATGGGTGCTTGTTCCACGTTGTACATTTGCGTACCATTATTTCCCAAGTGTACCATTTGTAACGTTGATGATTGGATATGCGTTAGCACGATTTATCGGTGATAGCAAAAAGAAAAGAATATGGGCATATTTATACTGTCTGGCTGCATTTGCGTTGTTTGTAATGTTCTATCCGGTACTTTCCGGTCACCCGGTGGCTGCGGATTATGTAAACAATGGATTGAAATGGCTGAGCGGCTGGGTGCTGATTCTGTAATGGAGGAACAGGGCAATGAATGAAATAAGAAAACTAATAAAAAATATTGATCGAGGTATCGCACTTCGAAAGAACCTGCCGGAGTATGGTCGGGTTCTTTCCGATACATATCTGGATTATGCAGCCATTGAATTGACTTTTTCTGCGTACATGCTTTCGGAAATTGTTGTGGAAGATTCCATTGTATCAGAGGTGGAACGTGACTTGTATGATCAGGTAGTAGCACAACTTCGTGCCTTGCTGGAAGGCGAATCCGTGATTGAGGAGATAACGAAATTACGTGCACAAATCACAACGATTATGGACGGTTTTACCTCTTACACGGATCAATTGGTTGGCTATGAGTATGTGCTAAAACGAAAGAAATTGAAACATCAGCCAGAGGATGATGTGATTGCAGAAGTGAAACGTATGAATGAAGAGGAATTTTTGCAAAATTTGATGGCATATCTGGTGGGGAATCGTGACCAATCTATTGTACGTGATCGACTGCAAATGTTAATGGGGCAGATTCCGGTTCATATGACGAAGCAGAAATTGCTGGAAAAAGTGAAAGAGGCATTGTCCTTATACCAAGGCAGTGACAAAGTATCTTTGGATAATTTTGTATATATGATTCGTTCTTCTGCGATGTTGCATAAAGCGAAGGCAGGAGTGGCATCGGCAGAGCATATTGAAGCTTTTATTGAACAGCTAGCTACGGTGGATCTTGTGGAAATGACGGATGAACGCTATGGAGAGTTGGCAAAAGAGCTGGAGGAAGTGACAGAAGAGATTGTTGCTTTAACAGATTACTACTTTGCGCTTCAGAAGGTGGTTAACGGTATCTATGCGTTGGCACTTGCAAGGAAGAATCAGACCAAAGAATCTTCGTTGTATGTGGATTGTAAGGAGATTTTATGGAATATTGCCAAAGGTGGTTTGGATGATTCCGGTTTGGTGAAATTGGAAGGTAAAATCGAAAATTGTGTAGAGAAGTGTGGTTATTTGGAAGCGGTGCTTTACGAAGTGACAAATTCCTATCGTGATTTGCTTCAGGAACTTGGTTTGTTGGAAATGTTTGGAGAGTATGAAGCGATTTCCAGTCTTCTTTCTGATAGCTTGTTCATTGATTTGGAAAAGGTACAGGATGATACGGAAGTGGATGCAGAGATGATAAAGAAAATTTATGCAGAGCTTTCCGACGAGATGTCCAAGATGTTTGCAGGGATGCAACGTCCTCTTCGCAAAGCAATCATGGCAACGGTTCTGGAAAAATTGCCGGTTGACTTTTCGAATACGTCACAGATTGAAGAATATATTCGTACGAATTTGTTTGGATGTCAAGATTTTTCAGAGAAAAGTGTAGTTCTTTTGGAATTGCAGGAGCAGATGACAGAGGCATCGGAATGGAGGTCTGAATGATTTTTTGGTATGAAGAACTTTACATGGATTCATACGTTGTAAAGAACGAAAAAAAATGCAAAAAAATCATTGAGGAAAGATGTTGTTACAAGAAGGACTTGAAAAAGAAGTGGAAGGAAAATCTTGCGCCGTGGAATACGAATTATGAACTTTTGGTCCTAGCCAATAACAAGAACAATTTGTTTGAAATTATTAACACGAAGCAGATGTTTTTTTCTTATTATTCAATGTCGGACATTTATGTAGTGGGTGTAGCAAAACATTACGAAGGAGCGGTGGAAATTCTTCGACAGATTATGGAAAGTGGGTATCGGAAGGATGACCACTATGATCCAAGAGTACAGTTTACGAAGGAGCATTTTTCCAGGAGGTGAGTCATTTGGCGGTGCTACTTGCCGTATTAAAATTTATAGGAATATTGCTTTTGGTTGTGCTTGGAATCGTGATACTAGCATGTTTGGCTGTTCTTTTTGTTCCAGTACGGTATGTGGTAAAATGCCAAAGTATCGACACGCTTCAGGTTGGGTATTCGGTATCCTGGTTGTGGCGGACTGTTTGCTTACGGAAGGAACCCTCAGACGAGGAAATGAGACTTTATATTTTTGGCATAAATGCGCAAAATATAAAAGAAATGCTTTTGAGAAGCAAGGAGGAAGACAAGCCGGAGCGAATGGTGGCACCGGAAGAAAGCAAGGTGCAGATGGTGGATGAGTTTTATCAAGATTCCGATCTACGAGTAATGGAAAATAAACCGCCAAAAGTGGAAATCGAAACCGATTATGAAGAGGAAAAGGCGCAAAGCGATGAGCAACCGAAGACAAAGAAAAAATCCTTTTCATTTCAGCGGATATCGAGTATAATTAATTTCATTAGGGACAATGAAAATAAAGTTGGTTTTCGAAAGCTAAAGAAGGAATTCGTTGATTTGCTCAGGTATTTGATGCCACAGGAGGTTCGAGGAAAGGTTCGGTTTGGAACCGGAGATCCTTGTACAACAGGCTGGGTGCTTGGCGGAATCAGTATGTTTCCAGTGGCATATACCGAGGGACTTCGTGTGGTTCCGGATTTTGAAGAAAAGATATTGAAAGCAGATGGTTTCCTAAAAGGACGGTTGCGAGTGATATATTTTGTGCGACTTTTGCTGAGGGGGTATCTGGATGACGATATAAAGAAAATTGTAATGAAAATAATGGAGTTTATTTAATGAAAATTCATGGAAAGTGAGGTAACAGCTATGGAAAACAGTTTTAACAATACGGTGGAGTCGTTGTTCAAGGGGATGGACAGCTTTCTTACGACAAAGACGGTAATCGGAGATGCCGTTCGTTTTGAAGATGGAACGATTGTGCTTCCATTGGTGGATGTAAGTTTTGGAGTTGGAGCTGGTGCATTTTCAGATGATACTGCAAAAAAGAATAACGGCGGTGGCGGAATGGGTGGTAAGATTCAGCCAAGTGCTGTTCTCGTAATTAAAGACGGGAATTCTCGTCTTGTGAATGTGAAGAACCAGGATGGGATCACAAAGCTGTTGGATATGGTACCTGAATTTGTGGATAAGTTTAAGAAAAACGACGATTCTAAGGACCAAACAGAGGAAAAATAGTGCGAAAAAGGAAAAAAATTAGAAAAAATGCAAATTTTCCTTGCAATATGAGGTAAGGTTTGGTAAAATAGTCGTGTTGTGTGTGAACAAACAGAGATTATAACATAAGTTTTTATAGAAGGAGGTGCTTTTCATGGCAAAGTGTGCAGTATGTGATAAAAGCGTGCATTTCGGAAACGCAGTCAGCCATTCCCATAGAAGAAGCAATAAAATGTGGAAATCCAATCTCAAATCCGTAAGAGTTAAGGTTAATGGCGGAACAAAGAAAATGTATGTTTGTACTTCCTGCCTTCGTTCTGGTAAAGTAGAGCGTGCTTAGGAATTGAGTGGGCTTATAAGTAGTGCATTTCGAAAAAGAAGACGCATTCTCGTGTATTTGTACACGGAGATGTGGCTTCTTTTTTTGTGTTTAGCAAGATGTGAATAGATTGTATCCGAGTATTAGGCATAAAATAATAATGACTACTGCAAGAATGCCGTTGGTGATGAAGAGCATGATGGTCATACCGATTCCTAACCAAAATAAAATAAATCCCAGGAGTCGTTTCATGGTTTATCACCACCTTCTGTCTTGATAATACATAATATGTCAAGAACGAAAAAAAGTGCTTGAAAATCCAATTATCCCCACTACTTTCATCATTGATTTTTCATGCATTTTAGTGTAAAATATGAATAGCTGTATTAAGAACAGAAAATAGGGAGTGTAAAGATTGGAGGCTTGCTTATGAAAGGGCAGTTGGATAATGATATGGGAACCGTTTTAGTGGATGAAGATGTATTGGCAAAGTATGCAGGATCTGCGGCGGTAGAATGTTTTGGTGTTGTGGGGATGGCATCGGTTAGCATGAAGGATGGCATCGTTTCTCTGTTGAAGAAAGAGAATATACGACACGGTGTAAGCGTCAGAGTGGAAGAAAACAAGTTATACATTGATATGCATATTATCGTAGCTTATGGTGTTAGTATTATGACGGTAGCTCAAAATCTGGTGGAAAATGTAAAATATAAAGTTGAAGAATTTACTGGCATGGAAGTGGGCAAGATAATCGTGTGTGTCGAAGGCGTAAAGGTTGTAGACTAACATTTTGGAGGGCTGAAAAGTGGCTGTGAAAACGATTGATGCGTTGCAGATCAAGAAATGTTTTTTGGCTGGTGCTGCGACGATTCAGGCAAAGAAGGAATATATCAACGAATTAAATGTATTTCCAGTGCCGGATGGTGACACGGGAACGAATATGACCATGACAATCATGTCCGCGGCAAATGAAGTTTCTGCATTGGATGATCCAAGTATGGAGGAACTGTGTAAAGCGATTTCTGGTGGTTCATTGAGAGGGGCAAGAGGAAATTCTGGTGTTATTTTGTCACAATTGCTCCGCGGATTCACACGAGTGATTCGAGAAGTGGAAATCGTTGATGTAGAGGTTATGGTTTGTGCTTTTGAAAAAGCGGTGGACTCTGCATATAAGGCGGTAATGAAACCGAAGGAAGGTACGATTCTTACAGTGGCTAAGGGTGGTGCTGAGAAAGCTAGAGAAATCGGAGATACGTGTGAAGATCTTACCGAGTTTTTTGGCATTGTTATCCCAGCTATGAGAGAAGTGTTGGATCAGACCCCGGAGATGCTTCCCGTGTTGAAAGAAGCGGGAGTTGTGGATTCCGGCGGAGAAGGTCTCGTTACGATTTTAGAGGGTGCTTATGATGCGCTTTTGGGAAAAGAAATCGACTTTGAAACAACTTCATCAAGTGCACCGTTGGAAAAGAGAGTAAGTGCGGCGGGAAGTGATGTTAGTACAGGAGATATCAAGTTTGGATATTGTACGGAATTTATCATTATGTTGAAGCAAAGCTTTGGTGATAAAGATGAGATGGAGTCAAAAAAATATCTGGAAAGTATCGGAGATTCTATTGTCTGCGTTGCAGATGAGGATATTGTAAAAATACATGTGCACACGAATGATCCGGGATTGGCGATTCAGAAGGGGCTCAGCTATGGTGAGCTTTCACGGATGAAGATTGACAATATGCGTGAGGAACATAATGAACGTGTGATTCAGTCGGCTCAGGCGGAGGAAAGTAAGCCAGAGGAGAGACCACGTAAGGAAGTTGGATTTATTAGTGTGTCAGCAGGAGAAGGGTTAAGTAGTTTGTTTCGCGAGCTTGGTACGGATGTGATCATAGAAGGCGGTCAGACCATGAATCCTAGTACTGAGGATATATTAGAAGCAGTGGCCCAAGTCAATGCGGACAATATATTTATTTTCCCGAACAATTCCAATATTGTTTTAGCGGCAAATCAAGCAAGAGATTTGACAGAAGACAAGAACATCATAGTGATTCCGACGAAGAATATTCCACAAGGAATTGCGGCTATGATTAATTATATCGATGGGAATACTGTGGAAGACAATGAGGAGGCTATGTCGGAAGCAATGAAGGAAGTGAAGGTGGGCCAAGTGACTTATGCGGTTCGAGACACTTCCATTGATGGAAAAGAGATTCATCAAGGTGACATTATGGGGCTTAGTGATAAGACCATTGAGACGGTAGGAACGGATGTTGCGGAGACTACCATAGAACTCATTCGACAGATGGTGGATGAGGAATCGGGACTTGTTACCATCTATTATGGAGAAGAGATTGATGAAGCGCAAGCGGAGGAGATAGCAGAAGCGGTTCGTCAGGAACTTGAAGACATAGAAGTGGAGATAGAATATGGCGGACAGCCGATCTATTATTACTTTGTATCAGTAGAATAAACGTAATGTTGTGCGCGTGGTAAACGGGGAGACGTTTGGCGCGCACAATTTGTTGTATAAGTGGAGGAAAATGACGTGGAAAAGCTTGTGCTGATTGATGGAAATAGTATTGTAAACCGTGCCTTTTATGGAGTGCCGGATTTGACGAACAAGGAAGGGATGCATACCAATGCGGTGTATGGATTTCTCAATATTTTTTTTAAGGTGATCGAAGAGGAAACACCGACACATTTGCTGGTGGCATTTGATGTGAAAGCACCGACGTTTCGTCATGAAATGTTTGAAGAATATAAGGGGACGCGGAAACCTATGCCGGAGGAATTGCGGGAGCAGATTCCGTTGTTGAAGGAAATCTTGGCGGCTATGGGAATTGCCATAAAAGAACAACCAGGAATTGAGGCTGATGATATTCTTGGAACCATGGCAAAATTGGGTGAAGCTGAAGGCATGGATGTGTCGGTTGTTTCAGGTGATCGTGATTTGCTACAACTGGCTACAGACAAGATAAAGGTGCGAATTCCAAAGACAAAGGGTGGAAAAACCACAGTGGAGGACTACTATTCCCCGCAGGTGATTGAAAAATATGGTGTCACACCATCTCAAATCATCGATTTAAAAGGTTTGATGGGAGATGCGTCGGACAACATTCCAGGTGTTCCGGGGGTTGGGGAAAAAACGGCAGTAAAAATTCTTACCATGTTTGGAACAGTGGAAAATGCGATTGAAAAAGTGGAGGAAATGAAGCCACCGAGAGCGAGAGAAGCGGTGAAGAACAATGTGAAACTAGCGCTGTTGAGTAAGAAACTTGCCACCATTAAGACGGATTGTAAGCTTGGTGTGAAGTTAGAGGAATGTCGTCTGGAAAATATATTTACCGATGAAGCCTACAAATGGATTCAGAGATTGGAATTCAAATCTTTGATGGCGCGTTTCAAAAATGATACAGGGGCGGATTTGGCCATTGAGAAAAAATTTTGCGAGATAAGTACGGCGAAAGAATTGGCAGATAAGGTGGATGCGCTTATGAGTGCTTCTTACGTATCTGTGAAAATAATGGCAAAAAGCAAAGAGGAGACAACGCAGGAGTCAGATGGACAGATGACTCTTTTCATGGAGGAAAAACCACGAGTAATGGCGGTGGTGCTTTGTGGAAGTGATGAAGAGGTGGTTTTTTGTCATGTCATGGGTGATGTTACAGAAATGGTGGTTCGTGAACAGTGCCAGCGTTTGACGGATAAAGGTGTGGTATTGGTGACAAACGATCTGAAATCACAGTTGGACTTTTTGTCAGAATTCCCAGCAGAGCAGGCGTTTGATACGGCGCTGGCTGCGTATGTGATGAATCCGATTCAAAAAGGGTTTCTGGAAGAGGACATTGCCTCAGAGTACGCCAATATGCTTATGCCATCCTTTGGACAGCTCTTTGAAAAGAAACGTATTTCAGAGGCTTATAATGAAATGCCAAAGGAATTTGTTCGTTATGGATGTTACTGTGGCTTGGTGAATTACATTGCGTATAAGCCAATGCATAAGAAATTGAAGTTGGTCAAATCTTATGATTTGTTTGAGAAGATTGAGATGCCTCTTGTGTTTACGTTGTATCATATGGAGCAAGAGGGGATTGCGGTGAAGCGCGAAGCGTTGAGAGAGTATGGAGAGCGTCTGGGAGAGCGTATTGAAGTGCTTCAGAAAGAAATTTATGATATGGCAGGGGAAGAATTTAATATCAATTCCCCAAAACAGTTGGGCGTGATTTTGTTTGAGAAATTGCGTATGCCATATGGAAAGAAAACGAAAACAGGATATTCGACATCGGCAGAGGTGTTGGAAAAATTGCGTTTTGAGAGTCCCATTGTGGAGCTGATATTGGAATATCGTCAGTTGACAAAATTGAAATCTACCTATGCGGATGGTTTGTCTACGTATATTGACATGGATGGGCGAATTCGATCTACGTTTAATCAGACGATTACTGCTACCGGAAGATTAAGTAGCACGGAACCGAATTTGCAAAATATTCCGATTCGGATGGAATTAGGGCGACAGATTCGTAAGGTTTTTGTGCCAAAAGATGGATGTGTATTTCTTGATGCAGACTACTCTCAGATTGAGTTGCGTGTTTTGGCGCATATGTCTGGAGATGAGCGGCTGATTGAAGCGTATAAAGGAAATGCGGATGTGCACCAGACGACAGCAGCTTTGGTGTTTCATGTACCTTATGACGAGGTTACAGAATTGCAGCGAAGAAATGCAAAGGCGGTAAACTTTGGAATTGTATATGGAATCAGTGGGTTTGGTTTGTCTCGTGACCTTAACATTACGAAAAAGCAGGCGGAACAGTATATCGAAGACTATTTTGCGACGTATCCAAAGGTGAAAGAATACTTGGATTCTTTAGTTGAAATGGGGAAGGCAAAGGGCTATGTCACATCCATGTTCGGAAGACGTAGACCGATTCCGGAGTTGGAAGCGAAGAATTTTATGAAACGCCAATTTGGTGAACGAATTGCTATGAATTCACCAATTCAAGGAACCGCAGCGGATATTATTAAGATTGCTATGATTCATGTAGATCAGAGACTTCGGGAAGAAAATTTAAGTTCCAAATTGATTCTGCAGATACACGATGAACTTTTGATCGAGACGAGAGAAGATGAAATTGAGCAAGTAAAAAAGCTTTTGGAGGAAGAAATGGTTCGTGCGGTGGAACTTCTTGTACCATTAATTGCTGAAGTAAAGCAGGGACAAGACTGGTACGAGGCAAAATAAAGGAACATGGGAGAAAGGAAGTAATAACACATGGTTATTGGCATTACTGGCGGTGTTGGAAGTGGGAAGTCCACTGTTTTATCGTTGCTTGAGAAGGAGTATCAGGCGGAAATCTGCATGGCAGATGAACTTGGCCATGAAGTGATGCGCCGTGGTGGGGCAGCGTATGAAAAAATTCTGGAGACCTTTGGAGAAGAAGTGCTTGATCAGGATGGGGAAATCCATCGCGATACATTGGCGAAAATCGTCTATGGGGATTCGGGGAAATTGAAGGTTCTCAATCAAATCATTCATCCAATGGTGCTAAATGAGATGAGGCTTCGAGCGGAAAACACAAAAGAAAATGATATATTGGTTTTAGAGACCGCCATTCTTTTTGAAACAGGATGTGATGAGTTTTGTGATGAGGTGTGGGGGGTAATCACGGACAATGAAGTGCGAATGAAACGTCTGGAAGAGTCTCGAGGTTATACGAGAGAAAAGGCGTTGAGCATCATGGCAAAACAGCTGTCCAATGAAGAACTTCAAGGGCGTTGTGACCGTGTGATAATCAATGATGGAGATGC
>JAGBBZ010000023.1 GCA_017938215.1 Eubacterium sp.
AAAGAGTATACCAAAGCACTTCGAGAAGGTGGTCTTCCAGAGTATGTGAAGATTGTTGGGAAGTAAATCTGTTTATGTAGGTCTACAAAGTTACGTAAACAGATTGGAAAGTTGGGAAGGAGATACGAGATGGGAAAGATGCTAAGACGAATGGGATGTTTTTTACTTGTATCTTTGGTTGCTACACTGCTATGCTCTCTGACGTAGGGGAGTTGTCATCCATCGCTCAAACTGGTATTATATAACCAGAAGGACAGGTGATTGAAAAATATTCAAAGGAAATGAGAGAAGCTATCGTAGCAAGAATGCTAGAAGGCGACGAAACAGTTACAGACATTCAAAGAGATACAGGAGTTAGAATCAATACACTCTATAGGTGGAGAGACCAAGCTATGAATCAGAAGGGGGTGTCAGCAACTACAAAGTATAAGAATGCGGATAAATGGACAAGCGAAGATAAATTTACAGCAGAAACAGCAAATTTATCAGACGTAGAGCGTTCGGAGTATTGCCGGAACAAGGGATATATCCAGAACAACTTAAGGAATGGAAACAAGCTTGCGTGAATGCTAATGCGGAAATGAATAAAGGTAAGCCAAGAATTACGAGAACGAAAAGCGAAAGAAAAATTAGAGAAAGGAAATTTGGGTGGGATGACAACTACTTAAAAAAATTCCGCCGTGAAAATATATAGATGATACAAAGGAGGTTTTGCGTATGGAGGAAACACTTTTTACTTTTTTAATGGTATTTATGATGGTTTTACTATTTTGCATACGATATGTAGTCCCATTCGTTATTGCAATCATAGGAGCCTTGTTAATCAAGAAGAAAAATAAGAAAGTATTTGGAGGTATTCTTTTAACCTTAGGGATTATGGTCGAGGTAATAAGCATTGTAGTAAAAGTATATAGCTTTATGTGAGGTGAAAATTATTGTGAAAACATACAAAACATTTTATTGGATTAATTTTGGACTGGTGCTGATATTTATAATAACAGAATTTTTGCGTGGAAGTAGTTTGCTATGGTTAATCGTGATGGGGAGTGCCATGGCGGCACAGGGCATTGCTGTGGCGAATGAGGAAAAGAAATTGAAAGAAGAAGCTCGAAAAGAAAAAACGAAGGAGTAAATGGGGAATATTATACCATTTCTCCCTTGACAACCCACGTTCCATTTGTTATGATGACTGTGTTAAATACGAAGAAAAGAAGAAGTAGTAGCAGAAGAAACTTACAGAGAGTTGCCGGTGGCTGAGAGGCGCAAGGGAATCCTGTTATGAATACATCTTGGAGTATCCGGCTGAAGGAATTACTGGTAGGCTTGGACGGTGTTGTGCCCGTTATCGCACAGGGATATGGTAGTATCCTGCGGAGCCTGGCAGTGTGAGCTGGCGGGGAATAAAGGTGGTAACACGAAGAGAATTTCGTCCTTTTGCAGATGATGAATCATCATCTGTAAGAGGACTTTCTTTTTGCGCGATAGACTTAAGTCGTGCATTTTCAGGAAGGAGACACATTCGAGCTTGCTCGAAAATGTGGCTACTTTTCTGAAAATATAGGACGCAGTCCGCGATGATGAGCCACGAAGTGGCGAAGAATGGCGCACGACTTAAGTTAAGGAGGTCGTGCATAGGACGCAGTCCGCGATGAGTATGCGAAGCATACGAATGCGCACGACTTAAGACAAGGAAGTCGTGCATTGCCACAAACTTGACGCAAAAACACCAAGAAACTGACATATTCATAATATAATATTAAGAAAGGATGAATGAAATGAAAGTTTATGACGAATTGGTTGCCCGTGGATTGATTGCCCAGGTAACAGACGAAGAAGAAATCAAAGAATTAGTAAACGAGGGAAAAGCAGTATTTTACATCGGCTTTGACCCAACTGCAGACAGCCTTCATGTAGGACACTTCATGGCGCTTTGCTTGATGAAGAGACTCCAGATGGCTGGTAACAAACCAATCGCATTGATCGGTGGCGGTACTGCCATGATCGGAGATCCATCCGGTCGTACCGATATGCGTCAGATGATGACAAAAGAAACCATTGCTCACAACGTAGAGTGTTTCAAAGAGCAGATGAGCAAGTTCATCGACTTCTCTGACGGAAAAGCCATGATTGTAAATAACGCCGATTGGTTGACAGACTTGAACTATATGGAAGTGTTGCGTGACATTGGACCACATTTTTCCGTGAATCGTATGTTGGCAGCCGAGTGCTACAAACAGCGTATGGAAAAAGGACTTACTTTCCTTGAGTTCAACTACATGATCATGCAGAGTTACGATTTCTACGCATTGTTCCAGAAATACGGCTGTAACATGCAGTTTGGTGGAGATGACCAGTGGAGCAACATGCTTGGCGGTACCGAGTTGATTCGTCGTAAGCTTGGAAAAGATGCTTACGCCATGACCATTAACCTTCTTTTGAATTCCGAAGGAAAGAAAATGGGTAAGACACAGTCTGGTGCTGTATGGTTGGATCCAAATAAAACAAGTCCATTTGACTTCTACCAGTACTGGAGAAATGTTAGCGATTCCGATGTATTGAAATGCTTGCGGATGCTTACATTCCTTCCGTTGGAAGAAATCGATGCCATGGATAAATGGGAAGGAAGCCAGCTCAATCAGGCAAAAGAAATCCTTGCTTTCGAGTTGACCAAACTGGTTCACGGCGAGGAAGAAGCTGGAAAAGCACAGGAGGCTGCGAGAGCATTGTTTGCCAGCGGAAGTGCAGCACAGATGCCAGAGGTAGAACTTACGGATGCGGACTTTGAAGATGGAAACATCGGTATCTTGAACCTTCTTGTGAAGGCTGGATTGGCTCCATCCAACGGAGAAGCACGTCGTAATGTTCAGCAAGGCGGTGTGTCTATCGATGGCGAAAAAGTCGAGGATGCTAGAATGTTGGTTAGCAAAGACAGCATCGGCGAAGAAGGCATTGTCCTCAAGAGAGGAAAGAAAAAATTCATGCGAATCATCGTGAAGAACTGATAGGAGGATCTTCCGATGAGTGGAAAACTGGTAATACTATTTCCAGGAATAAAATATAGCGTAGACTGTCCGCTTTTGTATTATCCGAAGAAGAAATACGAGGCGGCAGGATACGAGATACTTCCGATCGAGAACTACGAAGTGACAGATGAGGAATGTTCTTTTGAAGACTACATAAAGACAGCCGTTGTCAATGTGGAGAAGAGATTCGAGAATTTTGATTTCTCTGTTTACAAGGAGATTGTATTTGTGTCCAAGAGTATGGGAACGGTGGTGGCACTGAGTCTGGAAGATCGATATGAGATTCCCAATGTGACACATGTGTTGCTGACACCGATTCGCGGTACATTTCCATTGTTGACGAAGGAACGCAATATCGATTTGATGGTTTCCGGAACCGAGGATCCATTGGTGGATCTTCCGGCGTTGACGGAAATTAGTCAAGAGAATCGACTTCCGTTGACGATTGTAGAAGGGGCAAACCATAGTCTGGAAATTGCAGGGGACGTGGAACGAAATCTGGAGATTATTCGGGAAATCGTAGCGCAATTATAATGACTTGCACAAAGGATTGTGCAGAAAAGAGGGAGAAATGAAATTACAAAAGCTAGTAATGACAGCTGCATTAGTGACGACTGTCGGTGTCTTTGCAGGAACAGGAGATGTACAGGCGAAGGATGTTTACAAAGTGGACCGCTATGGTGAATTGTATCGGTACTCGGGAAATCCAGTGGTTACCATTCAGAGTAACACATCTGCTATTGATAGCGATGCATTTTATCGCGTACGCACATCGAGATTCCAAATTTCCAGCGGAAATCCATATTTTAAGACAATCAATGGTGTGCTGTATAGCAAAGATGGAACTTTGTTGATTAAATGTCCGACGGAAAAAGCGGGTTCCTTAACGATACCGTCATCGGTTAGGAAAATTGCAGACAATGCATTTCAGGGATGTAGTAAGTTGACGCGAGTTACCATTCCGAATTCAGTTACTTACATAGGAAAGGAAAGCTTCAAAAATGCATCGGCGTTGACTTACGTGCGACTTTCTTCCAATGTGAAGAAGTTGCGTGAAGAGAGCTTTCGTGGATGTAGCAATTTGCAGAGCATTACCATTCCAAGTTCGGTCAAGGTGATAGAGAACGGTGTTTTTGAACGATGCCAGAGTTTGAAAAAGGTGTCAATTCCTGACTCAGTGACAAGGATTGGCTATAGTGCATTTTCAGATTGCGTTTCCTTGACAAGTGCCAAACTTTCTAAGAAGATGTCTTACATTCCGGGAAGTGCATTTCAGAATTGTACAAGTTTGAAAGTGGTAAGCAACACAGCGAACATCGAAGGAATCGGTAGTTATGCGTTTGACAACTGTGTGCGTCTTAACAAATTTGCATTCTCCAGTCAGCTGGATGAAATCAACGGCAGTGCATTCCGCAATTGTAAGGCATTGGGAACCGTGCAGATTTCAGGGAAGACGACATACATTTCCAATGATGCGTTTGAGGGTGCAGCATCGAAGTTTGTGGTGGATTCTTCCAATCCAAACTATGCCAGTGAAGATGGAATGTTGTTTAATGAGAAAAAAACATTTCTGATCCAGGCGCCGGCACGTTATAGTGGAAGCTTGAAAATTCCAAAGGGAGTAACGAGTATTTCCGGTTATGCGTTGGTAAATGGTGACTACAAGAGTGTAAGTATTCCAGAAGGTGTAAAAGAAATCAGTAAGAATTATTTTCAGGGATGTGAAAAATTGGAAAGCATTGAACTTCCGGCAAGTGTTACACGAGTTGGGGGAGCGTTTTACCATAGTTCTGCACTTGGACTTGATAGCTTGAAGAAAATTACGGTTGCTTCTGGTAACACCAAGTATAAGCATGTGGATGGCGTCTTGTATACGGCAGATGGTACAAAAATGGTTATTTTCCCATCCGGAAGAACGGGTTCTTTGACGTTGCCGGATGAGTGTAAAAATATTGGTACACAGATGATAGAAAATAAGCTGAGTGCAGTTCGCGTATCCGCAACGAACAAATATTTTACATCTGTGGACGGTGTGTTGTATAACCTTCGTGGAACCGAGATTGAGTGTTTTCCAATGAACAAGACCAAATACGTGATTCCGAAGACATTGCGTAATATTGTATATTTGAATGAAGTGAAAGCGGATTTGAAATGTGCAGCGGTTAAAGTGGCAAAGGGAAATCGTTCCTTCTATTCTAAGAATGGTGTCGTATTTAAGAAGTACTCCGATGAGTTGTTGTTCTACCCTACAAAGAAAAAGGGAAGTTACACAGTGCCAAAGAAAACACGTTTTATTGCATCGGATGCGTTTGAAGAGGCACACAACTTGACGAATCTTACAATTACAAAAAATGTAAGACGTCGTCATGGCAGTACATACTATTTTACCAATTGCCGTAAGTTAGCAAGTGTGTTGGTAAAACAGGGCAAATTGAATTACATCCGTATGAATTTTGCGGATTGTAATAAATTGAGCAAATTGACTTTCCCATCCAATATTATGAAGACTACCTTGCGTCACCTTCCAGAAGGGGTATCCATTTACGGATTCAACAATACCACTGCGAAGGAGGCAGCAGAGAGATCCGGTGGTTCTTTCGTAAGCCGCGGTACGATTCCACGTGCCATCAGCGGGGCGAAAGTGAAAAAGGTCATTGACAAATATGAACTTCGTTGGAATGCCAATAGCGAAGCGAGTGGATATCAGGTATACACAACGGCGAGAACAATTCAGAACCTCAGTGGCTCGGGAAGTACATCTTGCTATGTGAAAGATATTAATGATTACAGTACGATTTACGTTCGTGCATATTGTATCGTAAATGGCAAGAAAGTTTATGGAAAAGCAAAGGCGATTTATATCGACTAATCACGAATATTGATGATAAAAGGAACGGGTTCCTATGAGGGAATCCGTTCCTTTTTTGCTTACTTTTTGGTGTTAACCATTTTTTTGTCAAACTCAGGATTAAAGTAGTAAAAGTTTTTAGAATCTAACGTAGCTTTGGTCATTTCTAAGGCTTCACCGAAACGCTGGAAGTGGACAATCTCTCTGGCTCGTAAAAATTTCAGTGGTGCCCGGACATCGGGATCATCGATGACCCGGAGAAGATTGTCGTATACCGTTCGTGCTTTTTGCTCCGCGGCAAGATTTTCGTAGAGGTCGGCAAAAGCGTCACCCTTTGATTGGAATTCCAATGAGGTAAATGGAATGCCGGCAGCAGCCTGTGGCCAAAGTCCTGTGGTGTGATCGATATAGTAGGCATCAAACCCTGCAATCTTTGCTTGCTCAGGAGTTAGATCCTTGGTTAATTGGTATACCATGGCACATATGATTTCCAGGTGATTGATTTCCTCCGTACCAATGTCTGTTAATAGACCACCAACTTTTTTTACCGGCATGGTATAACGCTGTGCCAGATAACGCATGGAAGCGGACAGTTCGCCGTCCGGTCCTCCATATTGACTGATGATGAGCTGAGCAGTCTTCGGACAAGTTTTTTTGATTTTTACAGGGTATTGCAAGCGTTTTTCATAACTCCACATTTAGATCAAACCTCCTTCCCAAGGGGCAGGACCTTCGCCCCAGCCATATTCATTGGTTTCCGGATTTCCGGTAATCATGGAAATCTGTGTCAAAGGATAATATTTTTCGGCGTATTCTGCTAGAAGATCCAATCGACGTTGTAACAACTCTTTAAAAAGTGTAAGACCTTTTTGATAATTTGGATGTGTATCCAGATAAAGTGTTAAATCGTTAAGAGCGAAACTGATGGTGTTAATTTCATTCATCATACACTCGCGTTCGGAAGATTTCTCTAACGCAGAACCGCATTTCAGAGAAACAGGAATATCCTCTGCGCAGTAAAATTCCAGATTAAGACATGGGAAAATTGTTCCTTCCTTTAAAGCGGTTTCCAAGTCGTAGGGTTCGCACCATTCCTGGGTGGGAACGGAAGCCATTGCCAGAGTTTCCGGACAAGGACAGCATGCTTTTGAGTCGTTCATTCGTATCATCTCCTTCTTTTGTTTTTGATTTATGAAATCTTACATTCATAGTTTTTCTTGAAATGGGAAACAATATTCGGACAGTTATTTCCAATGAAGGAGAAATGTTTATGAGTAATGTGATTGTATCAGTAAGGAAAGCGCGTAAGCGACGGAAAAGCTTGCGAAAAAAAGTATGTGTTATTAGTAGTTTAATTGTAGTATTTGTGACATTTGTCATTATTTATTATTATTTTTGAAAAACTACTTGACCTGTCGTAGTAGTTATGCTATGATGTACCTACGACAGACGTACTACGATTATCGTAGTAAAGAAAAAACGCAGGTTTGCGAGATTGGAGGACATATATGATTAGCAGTGATGTGATCAGAGGTTACAATGATACGATTATTTTGTATCTGTTAAAAAAGGAACCATCCTATGGATATGAAATTTCAAAAGATATTCGTGCAATATCGGATGAAAAGTACATTATAAAAGAAACGACGTTGTACTCAGCCTTTACAAGAATGGAGAAGAATGGATACATCGAATCGTTTTTTGGAAATGAAACGGGGGGCAAGCGAAGGACATATTATCGCATTACAGATGCAGGCTTGGATTATTATAAAGAAAAATGCAAAGAATGGTCTGTTACCAAAGAAGTCATCGACAAGTTTGTGTAAGAAAGGAAGAGGATAAGGATGGAGACGATAAGGGAATATTTAAATAATCTGTTTATGAGTTTACCGGAGACATCGGAAGTGTTGCGAGCGAAGGCGGAACTCATGGAAATGATGGAGGATAAATACGAGGAGCTGATTCAGGAAGGGAAGTCAGAAAAAGAAGCGGTAGGAATTGTGATTTCTGAGTTTGGTAATCTGGAAGAGTTGGCAGAGGAACTTGGGATTGGTGTTTATATGAAAAAAGATTCCGATGCAGCTGAGGCGCAAGGAGCTGGGCAACAGAATTCCGCAGGTCCGGCAAAGACCGTTTACAACATGGGATTTGAAGAGGCAAAAGGATATGTGGAGTATGCGTGGAAGCATGCAAAATTCATTGCCATCGGAGTATTGCTGTGCATCTGGGCACCGTATATTGATAGCGTAATGGATGGAGCACAAGCAGCAGGGTATGTGCCTGAGTTTTTGGCGGAAATGATTGGGACACTTGGCTTGTTTGGTATGGTGGCAGTGGCAGTTGGTCTTTTCTGCAGTGCTTCCTCGATGAAAAAGAAGTACGGTAATTTAGGAAAATATTATGTGGCTTTGGATGCCAAAGCGGGTGAGTTTTTGACACAGAAGCAGGCTGCGGACGAAAAATATCGCTTGAAGTTAAGAATTACAGGTGTTGTGTTGTGTGTACTTAGTGTGGTTCCTACCAGTATGAATTATGTGAGTAATCCGCTGGTAAGTGAGATTTTGGATAGCAGTGTGTTGGTAATCGTAGGTGTGGGTGTCTTGCTTTTGGTTCTTTCCTGCAGTGTTGGAAATCGTTATGAAGAACTGAGCAAAGCGGTGAAACGAGCAAAAGAGCAGGGGAGCAATGTAGAATATGTAAATGCAAATTGGCAGCAAGCGCCGAAAAAAGGAATGGGTGCCGGAGTGATTTTGGGAATCATTGCAATTGGTTTTCTCGTTGTGGGGATCAATGTGGCGGTAGGTGTCATTCAATATATGAATTACAATTCAGAAAAGATTGAATACCAAAAGACGGAGCAGACTTTTGAAATGGGAGATGCTACAAGCTTATTGGTGGATGCAGATGCAGCCAACGTAAGAATTGAGCGTAGCAATGTGACGGATCCGGCGGATAAAAAATTGATTGTAAAATATTCGGGAGATTCTCGTCGTAAACCAGTGATCAAGCAGGATGGAAATGTTGTACAGGTGCAAGAAAAAAGCAGAGGGAAATGGGTCTCCTTTGATTTTTCATTCTTTGGAGGTACGATGAAAGGCAGCGAAATTACCGTGATTGTACCTAACTCTCTGACGGGCTTACAGTATGAGATGGATGTGGATGCCGGAAATCTTACGATGACGAATCTGTTAGGACAGGGAGCGAAGTTTGATGTGGATGCCGGAAATCTTACGATTGAGAAATGTACGTTCCAGGATCAGTTAAAAGTAGATGTGGATGCCGGAAATATAAAAGTTCTCCAGTCTGTGATTCGTAGATTGGAAGGAGATGTAGATGCTGGAAGTATTTCTTGTCAATTGGCGGATAAGACATTGGCAAACTACACGATGGATTTGAAAGTGGATATGGGCGACATCAAAATAAATGGTGAGGACCGTGGTGGCGAGTATCATCAGACAGCACAAACGACATCTGGAGAAGCTGGTGAAATTAAGTTGGATGTGGACATGGGTGACATCAAAATTGAAGCACCGGTTCAGTAAATGGAATTCTTGATGTGACAGTAGACGAAAACAGTGTTTATATATTATAATGAAAAGAAAATTACAAAGGGGGACACTTTAATATGAAGAAAGACAATGTGTTTTGGGGAATTATCCTTGTGTTGGCAGCAGTTTACATTATTATCAATAGCTTGGGATTTTTGCCGGATGTAAATGTGGTGCGACTAGCAATTGGTATCATTTGTGTAATGGTATTTTGTAAGTCGTTGTATCGGTTACAGTTTGGCGGCATGCTTTTTTCGGCTGCTATATTTGCTATTACCTTTGACCAGCAGTTGGGAATCGAAGCTATCACACCGTGGCCGGTACTGTGTGCAGCGTTGCTAGGAAGCATCGGTTTGGATATGATTTTTGGGAAACAGATAATTTGGAGAAATGATAACGCAAAAAAAAAGAGTAGCTCCAATTCCGTCGAAGGCGGATATGTGTCCGGAGAAGAGGTAGTACTGAATGCTGGAATCTTTAATGGTTACAAAAAGACAGTATCCTCTGATGATTTTAAGAAAGCAAGTGTGTTTGCAAAGTTCAGTGGTGTGGAAATCAGTTTTGACGATGCGGTAATTCAGGGAGGCACTGCAGTAATTGATCTGGATGTGGCGTTTTCCGGTGTGGAGCTTTACATACCAAAATCTTGGACAGTGGTCAATGAGACAGATTGCATGTTTGGAGGTTTTGAAGAACATCGTTCTCAGTACAATGGAGAAGAAGGACCTACCGTGACCATTCGAGGAAATGTACGGTTTAGTGGTGTGGAAGTGTATCGCCTGTGATATCTAAGCACGAACCGGAAACGACGCTAAGAGATTCTGTGTCAGTGGTTTCCGAATCGGAATCCAAAGCATCGTCCGCATTTCGCGAACTCGCTGCCAAAAGCGTGCAGCTCAGACATCACTCATGCTGACGAAGGATTCCTCTACAGAAACCTACTTCCACGACAAATCTCAGCTAATGTTTCCTCTCGTGCTTGCGATATCGCTGTGAGCTACAAGGGGAAGCAGGATGAGAATAGGTAGGACTTGTTGTATACAGTATATTACGCTACTGCGTAGCGAAACAAACAGAAAAGATTGCGCGTTCATGCGAGCATGACGACAATCTTTTTTGTTTGTCATGCTACACATGATATGGCTTTATGAAAGAAAACCAACAATTTTCCTCTTGACTTCCCCCCATGACTTGTGTTATTCTATTATGGCGATGAAATGGAACTTTATGTTCCTTAGGTCTTTTTTTTATGCCTAGATTTAACGAAATGTAACAAATTTATTAAAAAATCACGGAGGTGACGTAATGCGTACTAAAATCACTTTGGAATGTACAGAATGCAAACAGCGTAATTACAACATGACCAAAGAAAAGAAGAACCATCCGGACAGAATGGAAACAAAGAAATATTGTAGATTTTGTAAAACACACACATTGCACAAAGAGACAAAATAATTGCTTCGTGTGATGTTACGGAAAGGATGTGTGTCGAGTGAGCGAAGCAGAAAAGACTTCGAAGAAAGGCAACTTCTTCAAACATGTCAAAGCAGAGCTGAAAAGATGTACATGGCCTAAAAAAGAAGAATTGATTCGCCAGTCTTCACTGGTAATCGTTGTGTCAATCGTGCTTGGCGCGATTATCGCAGCAGTGGATTGGGTGATTCGTTTGGGCTTGAATGCTATCGGTCTTTAATTAGGAGGTTGCTATGGCAGAAGAAGCAAAATGGTATGTAGTGCATACTTATTCTGGTTATGAGAATAAAGTAAAAGTAGATATCGAAAAGACGATTGAAAATCGTAATCTTCAAGAACAAATTCTTGAAGTTATGGTGCCGATGCAAACCGTTGTGGAAGACAAGAATGGAGAGAAGAAACAAGTTCAGAAGAAAATGTTTCCGGCGTATGTACTCCTTAACATGATCATGAATGATGAGACATGGTATGTAGTCCGCAATACTCGTGGAGTAACAGGTTTTGTAGGTCCTGGATCCAAACCGGTTCCATTGACGGCAGAAGAAATTGCTAACATGGGATTTTTGGCAGAGGCAGAAGAAGCTCCATACAACATTGGAGACCACGTTGTGGTTACCAAGGGTGTATGGCAGGATACACATGGTGTGGTTCAAGAAGTCCATCCGGCAAAGCAGATGGTTGTTATCGAAATCGATATGTTTGGACGTGGAACACCAGTAGAAATCGATTTTTCAGAATTAGAAAAGCTATAAAAACAGGAGGAAACTTGAAATGGCTAAGAAAGTTGAAGGATATATTAAATTACAGATCCCAGCTGGAAAAGCAACACCAGCACCACCAGTTGGTCCAGCGCTTGGACAGCATGGTGTAAACATCGTGGAGTTCACAAAGCAGTTTAATGCAAAAACAGCAGGACAGGAAGGAATGATCATTCCAGTTGTTATTACTGTATATGCAGATAGAAGCTTTAGTTTTATTACAAAAACTCCACCAGCTGCAGTACTTTTGAAAAAGGCTTGTAAGATTGAGTCTGGTTCAGGTGTACCAAATAAGCAGAAGGTTGCAACAATCTCGAAAGATGAGATTCAGAAAATTGCTGAGATGAAAATGCCAGACTTGAATGCAGGAAGCATTGAGGCTGCTATGAGCATGATCGCTGGTACAGCAAGAAGTATGGGAATCACAGTAGAAGAGTAAATGATACATCGTTAAATTTAGACATCGTAAAAGACTTATGTCATTTGGACGTTGTGGGAGACAATGTCTTGAGCGGGCTCAAGACATGGCAAGAACAACAAGTTGTTCTTGCGACAGAGAACCGAAGGTTCTCCCTATATTGTTCGCTAATACCACTAGGAGGTTTTTATCATGAAGAGAGGTAAAAAATATATTGAAGCAGCAAAGTTGGTCGACAGAACTGTTCAGTATGAAACAGCGGAAGCGATTGACCTTGTGAAGAAAACAGCAATTGCAAAATTCGATGAAACTATTGAAGCACACATTCGTCTCGGTGTAGACGGACGTCACGCTGACCAGCAGGTTCGTGGTGCTGTTGTATTGCCACATGGAACAGGAAAAACAGTTCGTGTTCTCGTATTTGCAAAGGGTGATAAAGTTGCAGAGGCAGAAGCAGCAGGCGCTGATTTTGTTGGCGGTGAAGAGCTTATTCCAAAAATCCAGAACGATGGATGGTTTGAGTTTGACGTAGTTGTTGCTACTCCTGACATGATGGGTGTTGTTGGTCGTCTCGGACGTGTACTTGGACCAAAAGGCTTGATGCCAAACCCTAAAGCAGGAACAGTTACAATGGATGTTACAAAGGCTGTTAATGATATTAAAGCAGGTAAGATCGAGTATCGTTTGGATAAAGCAAACATCATTCACTGCCCAGTTGGAAAGGCTTCTTTCACACCAGAGCAGTTGAGTGACAACTTCAACACTTTGATGGATGCTATCATCAAAGCTAAGCCAGCAAGTGCAAAAGGTCAGTACCTTAAGAGCGTAACAATCGCTAGTACAATGGGACCTGGAGTAAAAGTTAGCACAGCTAAACTTGTTTAATAATTCGTTATTGACAACATCTGTAAGGATGTGTTAATATAATATACGTTATGACTGCCGTAGACAGTAAGTAAAGATGAATCGGAGATTTATTTTTGTAAGTGCGAGAGCCGCTTACCGAGGAGTAAAAGGATAGAATTTTTCTGCCCTCTCTTTGTCTAGGCAAAGAGGGGGCTGTTGTATATATAACTCTCCTTTTTCGGCAGAAAATCTATAAGGAGGTAAATGAAACCATGGCTAAAGTCGAGTTAAAACAGCCGATTGTTGAGGAAATCAAAGGTTATGCAGCTGACGCAAAAGCAGCAGTACTTGTTGATTACCGTGGACTTACCGTAGAGCAGGATACAAGACTTCGTAAGCAGTTGAGAGAAGCTGGTGTTGTATACAAAGTATACAAAAACACAATGATGCTTCGTGCATTCGAGGGAACAGATTTTGCTCAGTTGGAAAAAGACTTGGAAGGACCTACAGCTATCGCATTTTCAGCAGAAGATGAGACTGCACCAGCAAGAATCTTGAATGATTTTGCAAAAGAGGCAGATGCACTTCAGTTCAAGAGCGGTGTAGTTGGAGGAACATATTACGATGAGGCTGGAATCAAAGCTCTTGCTAACATCCCTTCAAGAGACGTTCTTATTTCCAAATTGCTCGGAAGCTTGCAGTCACCTGTTACAAACCTTGCTCGTGTTCTTAATCAGATTGCAGAGAAAGGTGGCGCACCTGCAGAAGCAGAGGCTACTGAGGCAGAGGCAGCTGTAGAGGCTGCTCCAGAAGCTGCAGAAGCAGCAGAACCAGCAGCAGAGTAATTCGCTGCAAAATCAAGAATAACAAATATATTATAATGGAGGAATTTAAAATGACTACTCAGGAATTTATTGATGCTATCAAAGAGATGAGCGTATTAGAGTTGAATGATTTGGTAAAAGCTTGTGAAGAAGAATTTGGTGTTTCTGCAGCAGCAGGTGTTGTAGTTGCAGCAGCAGCAGACGGTGCAGCAGCAGGCGGCGCTGAGAAAGACGAGTTCGATGTAGAGCTTACAGAAGTAGGACCAAACAAAGTTAAGGTTATCAAAGTTGTACGTGAGGTAACTGGTCTTGGACTTAAGGAAGCGAAAGAAGTAGTAGACGGAGCTCCTAAAGTAATCAAAGAAGCAGCTGCTAAAGACGAGGCTGAGGATATCAAGACTAAGCTCGAGGCAGAAGGCGCTAAGATCACATTGAAATAATCGCGAAAACTTTGAGTTGAGCGTTCGATAAAATCAAAAAGAGTAACTCGTGCAAGCTTGCTTGCAGACGAGTTACTCTTTTTGATTTTGAGAGGACATTCAACGAATGTCCGCGTGCGGGATGACGAAGTCAGACCGCTAGAACGCGAAAGGAAATAGTCACGTGGTGCTTGAACAAAGATGCGAAGCAATGGATTGTTATTAGCTCTATTTGCATGCTATGTATTCGGCGAGCATCCGCGTGCGGGATGACGAAGTCAGACCGCTAGAACGCGAAAGGAAAACTGACTCCAAACTGACACATTTCCACCTTGAATCTGCCACATACTTCCATTATCCTTATCAATAAGAAAACAAAAGGAGGAAAAGGAAATGCGAAAAGACAAAAAAATAATAACAGTTGCCGTGCTTTGCCTTACGACGTTGGTGGGGAGTGTCCAGGGGATTGCATCTGCGCAAGTACAAGTGCCAACTTCCACGGGGAAGTGCACGGAGGTAAAATTAAAGGCGGGCGACTATGAAATGTCGAATATTTTTCAAGAGTGGCACGAAACATTTGCGTCATATTACAAAGATGAGGATGGCATTAATCAGAAAGCAATCTATAATATAAAAGAAAATAGTTGGTCTACGGAAATGGTGGAAGATACAAGTATGAACGTGGATGGTGAGAAGGTATATTACACCATTTATCCTACAAAAAATGGTTACGCGGAGGTGGCACCGGATTCATCCAGAGTGATTTTGCGCAATGATGAAGGGAAAAAAATGCGTAAGCAAAAGTTTGCAAAAATCAAAGGCTGGAAGAAGAAATACGCAGTAAAAGATATGAGCCAGATTAGTAAAAATCGATATCTTTTTATTTGCCAGACAGGAAAAAAGAAAGCACCACAGGCGGTATGTGTTAACATCAAGACCAAAAAGGTTGTATGGAAGATAAAAAATGTGTCCGACACATATGAAATAATTGGCGATGAGATATACTTCTATCAGTTCCAGATGAAAAATATCGGAATTGCTGGAAAATCATCGGATATGATTTATAAATACGATTTGAAATACGGAACAAAGTGTAAGTGCTTGGATTCTACTATAGATGCCACTGACATTCGAAACAGAATTCCGCAGTTGCACGGACAACAGACGGAGGATGCATACCCAATCACAGATCAGGAAATTGTAATTGCAGGATATGATGGAAAGTTGTATGCGGCATATATGTCAGGGATTTATGTGTACGAAGACCGTACAAGAACATGGAAATGTCTTGTGGATGGAGCCAACGATACGAACTATTCCTTGCGAAGCGGAAAAACCATTGTGGATTTCATTCCTATATCGGAGCGAGAATTTTACACATTGTCATCCCATGGAAATTACGACGGAGAGGTAACAAACTTTATAAAATACTGGGCGAATTAGTCGCCCAGTTCTTTTTTTGCTGTTTTCTAATATACTAGAAATAGCAGAGCAAATAGGAGGCGGGCGATGAAATATCAACGTAAAATATTTTATATAAATGAATATGTCGATGGAGTCATTGGGAGAAATATAGGGTATACGAAGTTGTTTCAGCGAGGCACAAAATTGCAAATACAAATACATATAGAAAGAAATTATGGACTGTATGGGCAGAAAATATATGTGTTAGAGAGGGACAAACATGCGATTAATAAAACACTTTTTGGTACAGTTTTATCCAAAGACAAGGATATTAACATGGAAAGAAATACAGCAGAAATAGAAAACAATAATTCAGAAATCGTGGGTGTAATGATCGAGGGGAAATATGCCACCAGTTGCGGAGGAACAGAGGATAAAAAGATTTGTATTTCGGACTATTTTAATCCAGAGCGGGAACAAGAGATAAGGGCCGCTGAGGTTATCGAAGAGAATGAGGATGTATTGGAATACATAGAATTGGAACCAGATATGGATAGTGAGGGGGAAATCATACAAATCGAAATGGAGATGGTGCATGATGAAGCGTATCAATTCAAAAAATTATTTGCCGGCCACAAGAATATGTACCCTTTTGAGGATGATGAAATGACAACATGTGTACAGATTGAACCATCTGATTTTTCGGACTTCCCGAAGAAATATTGGCAGTTGGGAAGCAATACATTTTTGTTGCAGGGATATTACAATTATCGGCATTTGATTTTGGCAACCAATGATGAAGTGATATATGTAGGAATACCGGGACAGTATCATCGAAGAGATCAATATATGGCGGATATGTTTGGATTTGGCCGTTTTAAAGGGATACACAAAAAGGAATGTCAATTAGGTGACTTTGGATATTGGATGTTGGCGATTCCAAAACCACAGTCCACGGAAACTTGGGTGGACTGTGGCGAAACTTCCTAGGAGATGTGGTAGTGTTCTTTCCAATACCCCACTTGAAGAAGATAGGCAAGCATCTGTGGTCCGGCCATAAGCTGGCCGTACCATGGTTTTCCGTAATCGCGAGGACTAGCGAGGAAATGTTCCAGCTTGGCAGGATCTACAATTCCGGCTAATGGGGAGTTGGTCTGATGGAGCATTTCCTGCAAACGATGAGACAGAAGTTGTTCGTAGGCGGGATCGTAAGTTTTCGGATAAGGACTCTTTTTTCGATAGAGAACGGAGTCCAGTAACAGATCTTTTCCGGCTTCCAGAAGCAGACTTTTGGTCTGTCCATGGTGGCATTTTATTTCCCATGGGATATTGAACACATAAGTAAGGATGCGAGGATCGGCGAAGGGAACGCGGGCTTCCAGCCCGGAATACATACTTGTGCGATCCATGCGATTCAGTAATGTCATCATAAACCAACGAACATTGAGCCAGGCGATTTCGCGACGTCTGGCTTCTTCTTTTGTGTCAGCTTCACAGCGTGGTGTTTCGGCCAGTGTGACATCGTAAGCATGTTGTGCGTATTCTTCCATGTTTAGAGAATGAAGGAAATCATCGCAAAGCAAAGATTTTCTTGCCTCCATATCCCATGACCAAGGGAAGGTGTTTTTTTGCCACAATTCCTGACGGTGGAACCAAGGGTAGCCGCCAAAGATTTCATCGGCACATTCACCGGTCAAAGCGACTTGGTTCGTAGCGGCTACTTGTTCGCAAAAATAAAGCATAGAAGATTCCACGTCTGCCATACAAGGGAAATCTCTGGCATCCACCGCTTTGTACAAGTAATCGGCTTGGGTCTGGTTATCACATTCCAAAAAGGTGTGCTGGCTTCCGATGTGCTTTGCCATCAATTGGGCAAAGGGACGATCTAGCGAGGATTGAAAGGAGTTGGCTTTGAAGTTTCGGTCGTTTCCTTTGAAATCAAAGGAAAATGTATGAAGTTTGCTGCCTTGTGCAAGCAAATTTCTTTGCGCAATGGCAGAGACGAGGGAACTGTCTAAACCACCGGAAAGAAAACTGCAGATGGGAATGTCAGAAACCATTTGGCGTTCAATGCTATCATGAATCAAGAAACGTACATGCTCGATTGTATCGCTATACGAATCGGTGTGTGGTTGCCCTTCCAGAGACCAAAAGGCTTTTTCGATACAACGGTGTCGAGAAGCAGTGCGGGCTGGAGAGTAACAAAGATAATGTCCGGGAAGGACTTCTTTCATGTGTTTGAATCCGCCACTTCCAAGAGTGCGGGCTGGACCAAGGGCAAATATTTCATTCCAGCAATTCGTGTCTGCTTCTGGAGTGATTCCGTAAGCAAAGAGAGCTTTGGGTTCGGAACCAAAGACGAGCGCATCTCCGAATTCCTGATAGAATAATGGCTTGACGCCAAGTGGATCCCGCACAAGTAGTAATTCCTCGGAATTGTGAACATAGATGGCAAATGAAAAAATTCCGTTTAGAAGAGGAAAAAAATTCTCACCCATGGCAAGGAACCCTTTAAGGATTACTTCTGTGTCACTGGTGGTGGACCAGCGCATGGCATAAGAGGAAAGTTTGGCACGAAGCTCGTGGGTGTTATAAATCTCCCCGTTGTAAACAATGGTTGCTGTGCGCCCGTGGTAAGAGTTGGTCATGGGTTGTTTGCCACCATCGATGTCACGAATGGATAGACGCGTGTGGGCGAGACCGACGTGGGAAAATAGAAGTATATTGTCGTCGTCGGGACCACGATGTTTGATGGAGTGTTGCATATTCAGAAGACGAGTTCGCCATTTGTTCTCGGGACTTGTTCCGCCATATTCTGGTGATAGAAAATCACGATTGTTTTGGTAAAAACCTGCAATTCCACACATATTTTGTTCTCCTTTCTAGTCTGCGCTAGGACCTAAGATGACGGGCTGAAGCTGCTTGTTGTCCAGAGCTTGCTCGATGGTGGCTGTGAGTAAGTCAATGTGGGCAATCATGGAGTTTGGCTTCGCAATGTGATTATCCTGCCCAAATGGGATGAAATATATATTTTTTGTATTGAGGAGAATTCCGATGTTTTTCAAATTCATCCCTAACGCGTCATTGGTGGAGAGGGATACTACCAATGGGCGGTTGTTGCGAAGATGAGCTTTTGCAGCCATGAGAACGGGCGTATCGGAAATTCCATTGGCGAGCTTGGAAAGCGTGTTTCCGGTACATGGAGCAATGACGAGAATATCAAACAAAGCACTTGGACCGATGGGTTCTGCCGCTGGAATTGTCGTGATGGGTTTTCGGCCAGTGATGGTTTCGGCTTGTTGCAGGAAATCAACGCATTTTCCGAAGCGACTATCTGTGGTGGAAGCGTGGTCTGAAAAAATTGTGTAGAGGTTGGCGCCGGTTTGTGCCAAAACTTCTAGTTCCTGAAAAACTTTCTCGTATGTGCAGTAGGAACCGGTAATGGCAATTCCTATATTTTTGTTTCTGAAATCAATGGACATAATGTTACCTCTCTTTCTTTGCGAATATTTTATGGTTTAAGAGAAACGAAAATGGCGGCATATTTCTTTTGCCATACATATTCCAGCAGTTTTTGGAGCATAACTTCCGGGAATGCCGTGGCATACGATGCAACGGTTCTGAAGAGGAAATGGGAGCGACAATTCCCCGGATGCTACTTGAAATACCAGACAATCCGGTTCGAAACACTGCCAGGTTTGTGGCGAGAATGGGTTTGTGGGAGCGGTGTTGATAATGGTATTTATGTGTGAAACGCAAGAGTGTTTGTTTTGTATTTCTTTCACGGAAAGAGGTGAAAAATAACGGGTATCTGCTTCTTTTTGAGCATTTTCATTAATGTCATAAATGTATATTTCCTCGATAAAATAGTTTAAAATATCAGCAATTTCTTTTCCACATCGCCCATAACCTACGATGAGGGGGACCATTTTGCAAATCGAATTATTGGTGTGAGAGAGAAGGGAAATCAATAGTCCCTCTGCTGTTAGGCGAGCGTTTTGCAAGGCGAGATTTTCACAAGATAACAAATCGTAGTGGGGGATACCATGCTGGACGCAAAAAAATGTGACAGAAGATGGAAGACCTCCCCCGATCAGTGTGTGACTTGGAGTCAGGCGATCTAGAAAATTTGCTATGGTAGGAGCTGGATCTAGAGTTGTGTTGAGGTGTACCCCGTCTTTGGTGAAAGGAGTGGCACACAAAACCAATCCTGAATCTGCGATAGCGGAGAGATTGTCGCACATTTTTGCACCTTTTTCCTGTAGGTAGTTGGCTAAATGTACCATTCTTTCGTCAGATGGAATAACGGAGATAAGTGGTTGCATTTGAAAACTCCGAAAAGGGGATTTATGATCAATATATGTCGAATGTTTTTTAGGTGTGAAAATCTTGACATAAATGCGAAAAAATATTATACTTATTTAGTACGAGTGTGTGTATGTGCTCGGGATGAATATTGTTAAGATTTCCGTGCAGCCGGGGAGATAGCGGTGCCCTGTACCTGCAATCCGCTATAGCAGGGGTGTTGTCTTGCCTAGGGTCTTTTGATAAGGAGCTGCCCTTTATAAGTGGCGTTGACATTCGGGTCTTACGCAACAGGAACTTGTGAACCGTGTCAGGTCGGGAACGAAGCAGCACTAAGCAAACCTTTCTGTGTGTCGTAGGGGTGCCTGGATCGAGTTAACTGTAGAGGTAACGTCCGTAGAGATTGATTCGAAGCGAGGCGCACGGATTTTTTTAAAGATGGTAACGATTCAGAGTCCTTGTGATGTGACAGACAAATTCATCGCATTTATGCGTAAGAATTTGTCTGTCACATCACAAGGTAACTCGAATCGAGTTACCTCCCCAACGAATGAGCATTTCAGCTTTGAAAAAGCGAGTGAGCACTCGTAACGAGTGCGAAAATGCGAATGTGGGGGTGGGACTCTGAATCGTTGAAAGAGATGATTAATCCCGCTTGCGGGATTCTTTGTTATAGAGAAGGTGAATGTTATGGAAGAAAGAGTTGAAGTTACGTTAAATAGCATGAATTCCATATCAGACGGTATGGTGTTGTACCGAAAGGGTGACGCAGTAGATTCCATCGGTCTTCTCGTAAAAGGAAGAGTCGAGTTGACGGCGGATGGTGTCTGCATGGTGCTTGGTTCGGGGAATTTTTTGGGGATTTGTGATGTGGCGAAGGGGACGCATGGATTCACATATACCGTAAAAGATGATGCGGTTGTATATGTTTTGCCAGTAAATGGAACAGCAAGTGTAGAGAATCTATTGCGTATGAAACAAGAGTATTGTGGGCTCTTGGTAACTTCGCTGAATTTTTTTATTGTGGAACTAAACAAGCGTGTGCAACAACTTCAAACAGAAAATCAGCACATTCATGACTTTTTAAAGCAAAAATATATGTTGTGCGAGGAAATGGGAAAAACCATTGGTATTGAGGTAGAGATTCGCAATGCACTGGAAAAGATTACTCGGTATTCTTCTAGCGATGCTGAGTTGGACCAGAAGCTGGAATATTATTTGCAAAGTGGAAGCCTTCCGATGGAGGCTCAGAAAAAGTACTTCAGTGGAAGTGCATACATTTCTTTCTTTCATTACAAAGAACAGTGTCAAGTGGTGTATTCTTTGCTTGCTGCTTGTGCGTTTTATGGGGAACAATTATACAAATTTTTCCGTGGAATGGTTATGGATGAAGACAGTTTGTTCCATTCCATCGGTCGTCTTGCTCTAGCGATGCTGGATAAAGGTGTGCAGAATCCGTTGGTGGATCGAGCGGTGGATGAAATTGTTGAAAAAATTAATGATACGGAACGATTTTTAGTGGAGAAACTGGGCATGATGATTTCTTTGGATCGTGACCGCATGGAGCGTTTGTATTATGCGCTTTTGTCTGGCGAGTCTTCGGTGGAAGAAGAGATGGAAGAATTGGACACTCCAGGAGTGGAATATCTGTACAATTCATTGGAGCAGATAACAGAGTATGCGCCGGTTCATATCAAAGTAAAGAGCGAGTTTATGGAGCACGTGGAAACGTTCATGGGGATGCGAGATAAATTTGAGAAAACACCAGAAGCGATGGCGCTTCGCAAGCAAATTACAGCTGGCTTTTTTGAAATATATGAGGCGATTTTGTATCGGAGTTTTGAAGATTCCGAGATGCCTTTGGCAGTGCGAATGTTCTTGGATTATGGTTTTGTAAGTGAAAAATTGTTGACAGAAGAGGAGCTTTCTCTTTTGGTGGCGTTGAAACCAAAAAAATACACCGACGGCGATGGATGTCGAGTATATACCATGCGCAAGTGGTTAAAAGCCATCTACGATGGTGTGAAGGCAACATCAAAAAATGAATATGATATGGATTTTGAAGAGCATTTGCGCCAGCAGGTGAAGGAAAATCGGTTGGACAAGAAACAAATGGCAGATGAGCTTGCCGACCGTGAGAAGAGGATGCATTTTGAATGTCAGAACTTGTTCCGTTATGCGGATCGTGTTGTCAGTGGAAATATCAGTGCATTTGTACCGATTTTGTGCTCCGATGGAATCTACAATAATATTCGAAATGCATATTTGACAGAGGAAAAGATTAACCGTGCCATTAAGCGGGTGGAGGATATTGATTATTCCATCTTTTATCGAGATCACATCATGTCCTTTGAAAAATATGGTGTGCCGAAGGCTACTGTGATTGACCGAATTACGCCAGATGTTATTTTGTTCCCGATATACGGAAAGAATTGTATCATGTGGCAGGATATTACAGGAAAACGAAGAACTACCAAAGGACGTCTTTTGATGCCTGTTTTGTTTGAACGTGAGTTGGAGACGGATGTTGTAAAAATGCTGGCGAATTTCCGCTGGGAGAAATGTCGAACGGATATGGGAAATCGTTGGAATGACTTCCGTTATCCGTCATTAACTAGCGAATATACGGACTACTTGCAGTTCTATCGTAAGAATAGTGAGTTGTCTCAGGAGCGTAAAACAAAAATTCGTGCACAGCTTCAGCAGTGTAATAATAAGCACAAAGAAGTGTTTGCAAGAGATTATGTTGATTGGATACAGCGTGAGGCAAGTGGTGCCATGAAACTCAGTCGAGTGGCGCGAAATATCATGTTTACATACTGTCCGTTGTCCAATGAGGTGTACAAGAATTTAGAGGCGCAGACGGTGTATGCCGAAGCGGCAAAGAAATATATACGTGACAATCATGCAGAACGGAAGAGTGTGGAACTTTTGGTTCATAAGTTTGAACGTGATGGCGTGGAGGTTCCGGCAGAGATTCAGCAGACGCTGGAATATTTAAAAGGATAAAGTACATTGTGATGGAATCACAGAATAGAGGTTGTTATGGGTAAGTACGATACTGCGGTTCGATGTACGCAGATAAGAAATTTAATTGAACAAAATCAATATCTGGCAGCGATGGAAGAAATCGAGATGCTGAACTTTGAGCAGATACCTAGTATTTCGGATCTGTATTTGTTCGCGGACATTTTTCTGAAGGCAGAGAAAATGGACGTTGCCAAAGAACTATATTATACCGCGTATCGAAGAACAGCGTCCCGTCCGGCGTTGCATCGTCTACTGATGTTGGTGATTGGAATGGGGGATGTGGAAGAGGCGAGAGATCTTTACCTAACATACGAGATTATCGCAGGAATGACTTTGGATACGTATGAATTGAAATATCGCTTGGCGAAGGCGGAAGGCGAGCCCTACGCGAAGTTGATTGAGATATTGGAAGAGTTAAAAAGCGAAGAATATACGGAGGAATGGGGACTCCAGTTGGCGAAATTGTACGAACTGGAAGGAATGCGTGAAAAATGCATTGAAGAATGTGAGGAACTGGAACGTTGGTTTGCAATTGGTCCCATTGTGGACAAGGCGAGAGAACTAAAACAACGTTGTATGAGTCCGGATTGGGTGAAACCAATCGAGGATGAGATTCCGGAAGTGGAGCTGTTGGATCCGGAGGTGGAGCCACAAACCTTTGCGTATGCACCGGCGAAGGTGGAAGAAATCGTGACGGAGCCGGAAGGGGAAGAAGAGCCAGAGAACGAAGCGGTGGAACCAGAAATGGAATTGGAAACCGAAGTGATGGTCGAAACTCAGGAATCAGAGACAATCGAAGAGGAAGCGATAGAAGACGTTGCTGAAGACATTCCAGAGGAAGAGTTGGAAGAAGAATCCGAGGAAGCGTTAGAAGTGGCCGAAGAAGAAACGGAGGAAGAATCCGAGGAAACTGCTGAGGATGAGGCAGAATCCGAGGAAACCGCTGAGGATGAGGCAGAATCCGAGGAAGAACCTGCTCCGGCACCAAAGCGAGGGTTCTTGAGTCGTCTGGCAAATTATTTCCGTGTGGATCTAGATGAAGATTTTGATGAGTTTCCGGAGGAATTGGACACATATAAGCAGCAGTCTACGGTGGAGCTGAATGTAAAAGCGATTTTGGCAGAAGGTGTAGATGGAATTATTGAGGAAGAAGAGAGACAGGCGGAGCGAGAGGCTCTTTTGACTGCAAAAACCGTTCGTGTTCCAGTGGAATCTTTGGAAGCACAGCTTCGGGAAATGGAAGACCAGAGACAGGTAATTCGTCTGGATGATACCATGGATGTGGAAGTGCCCAAAGAGATTAAGAGCCATCCCCTTGGTAAGAGAGAGAATACAGTGATTCAGGAGGATATTTCCCCAAACGGAATTCGATATAATTCCTTAAAAGGAGCCATTGGTCGGCTTCAAAATGAGAAGGGGATTGTGAACTTTGCTCTTGTGGGCGGGGCGGAAGGAATTTCCCTTGCAGTGGCGAAGAAATTATTTAAGGAATTAAAGAAGATTCAGTATTTTGAAGCAAAGAATATTGGTAAGATATCAGCGGATAAGCTGGAAGAAGTAAATCTGGATGAATGGGCAGAAAAGTTTATTGGAGGCTGTATGTATATCTTGGATGCCCCGCAGCTTTCGGCAGATAGCATTGCGAAGCTTATCAAGATGATGGATCAGTATCAAAAGCAAATTGTATTTATTCTGGAAGGTGGCTACCAGGAGATGGAGGCATTTTTCAGTTACAATCGAGCATTTGAAGAAAAGATTACGTATAAAATAAAGTTGTAGAATGGAGAACAACGATGAAGAAGCAAGAATGGAAACCAGGCAATATGCTATACCCCGTACCAGCAGTTATGGTGAGCTGCGGAAGAGAAGGCGAAAAACCGAACATGATAACAGTGGCTTGGGCCGGCACAATTTGCTCGGATCCGGTAATGGTATCCATTTCCGTTAGACCAGAACGCCATTCATATGGTATGATAAAGGAGACAGGGGAGTTTGTTATCAACTTGACCACAAAGGAATTGGCGAAAGCAACGGATTGGTGTGGTGTGAAATCTGGTCGTGATGTGGATAAGTTTAAGGAGATGAACTTGACAGCGGCAAAAGCGAATCACCTTGAGTATGCTCCGATTATTGCCGAGAGCCCGTTGAATTTGGAGTGTAAAGTAAAAGAAATCAAGGAACTCGGTTCCCATCATATGTTCATTGCCGAAGTAGTAGGTGTGCAAGTGAGTGAGAGATATATGAACGAAACCGGAAAATTCGAGCTGAACAGCACGGATCTCGTGGCATATTCCCACGGTGAATACTTTGTTTTGGGCGAGAAACTTGGTAAATTTGGATATTCTGTAAAGAAATCCTAATAGATTTTTAATAAAAATTAAGAAAATGTCATTTTACAAATTTCGGATCTGTGGTATACTGTATTAATGGTATTACTTATTGAATTGTAAAGATGGAGATTAATATGAAGCAATATATGATAAAAGGCGGTACGCCATTAAGTGGAGAGGTTTTCATTGGTGGTGCAAAAAATGCGGCACTTGGTATTATTGTGGCAGCTATTATGGCCAATGAACCAGTAACCATTGAAAATCTTCCTGACGTTGATGATGTAAAGGTATTGTTAGATGCCATCGAAGGAATCGGTGCAATTGTGGAGCGTTTTGATCGTCATACGGTCCGTATCAATGGTGCTGTTATTCGTGATGTCAACGTAGATGATGATGATATTCGTAAGATTCGCGGTTCCTACTATTTGGTGGGAGCGCTTCTTGGAAAATATAAGAAAGCAGTTGTTGCTCTTCCGGGTGGATGTCAGATTGGAAGTCGTCCAATCGACCAGCATTTGAAAGGGTTTGAACAGCTGGGAGCTACTGTGACGATTCATAATGCATTGATTGATGCCAGTGCAGAGCAGCTTGTGGGAAGTCACATTTATTTGGATTGCCCAAGTGTTGGTGCTACGATCAATATTATGATGGCAGCGTGCTTGGCAGAAGGAAAGACGATTTTGGAAAATGCGGCGAAAGAGCCACATATCGTAGACGTAGCAAACTTTTTAAATAGTATGGGAGCCAATATCAAAGGTGCTGGTACCGATACGATTCGTATCCGTGGTGTAGAAAGTCTTCACGGAAGCGAGTATTCTATTATTCCAGACCAGATTGAGGCAGGAACATATATGATGGCAGCAGCGGCGACAGGAGGAGACGTGTACATTCGTAACGTTATTCCAAAGCACTTAGAAGCCATCACAGCCAAGCTCATCGAGATTGGAGCAAAGGTGGAAGAGTACGATGATTGTGTTCGTGTATATGCGGAGAAGCGTTTGGGATATGCCAATGTGAAAACCATGCCGTACCCAGGTTTCCCTACGGATATGCAGCCACAGATGGTTACATTGCTTGCGTTGTCGGAAGGTGTGAGCATTGTGACGGAGACGATTTTTGAGACTCGTTTTAAATATATTGGTGAGCTTCGTAGAATGGGCTCCAATATTAATGTAGAAGGAAATGTAGCCATTATTACCGGTGTGGAAGGCTTTACTGGAGCCACCGTAAGTGCACCGGATCTCCGTGCGGGAGCAGCGCTTGTTATCGCTGGATTAGCAGCAGAAGGATTTACAACGGTAGAGGATATTCAGTATGTAGAGCGTGGCTATGAGAATTTCGAAGAGAAGCTGAGAGGACTTGGTGGCATTATTGAAAAAGTAGATGCTGACGATGAAAGAGCAAAGCAGAAATTCAGATTAAAAGTGGGTTGAAGTAAATAAGACAAATACAGAACGTCCATTCATTGAGTGGGCGTTCTTTAGACAAATTAGGAGGAAGTTATGCATAGTAAGGTACAGGATATTTTGGATGAAGTGGGAAAAGTAATTCGAGGAAAAGATGAGGCGATTCGCCTTGTGTTGACAGCGATTCTTGCCAAAGGGCATATTTTGATCGAAGATATACCAGGAGTAGGGAAGACCACGCTTGCGGTGGCTTTTTCACGAGCAATGGAGTTGACAGAACGACGTTTGCAGTTTACGCCGGATGTTCTTCCAAGTGATGTGGTTGGATTTAATATGTTAGATGCCGATGGCGAGATGCAGTACAAGCCGGGCGCGATTCTTTGTAATCTTTTGTTGGCGGATGAGATTAACCGTACTTCGACAAAGACGCAATCTGCGCTTTTGGAAGTTATGGAGGAAGGACAGGTAACAGTGGATGGTGTTACCAGACAGTTACCAAATCCATTTGTCGTTGTGGCGACACAGAACCCGGTAGGATCTGCGGGAACACAGATGCTTCCGGAATCCCAGCTGGACCGTTTTATGATTCGTATCTCCATGGGATATCCGACAATGGAAGAGGAGATGCGCCTGATCAAGGAGCGTCAGGAGGTTAATCCCATTGATTATATCCAAGAAATCATTACCAAGCAGGAACTTTTGGATATGCAGGAAATGGTTCGTTCCGTGCATTTAAATGATAAAGTTTTGAAATATCTTTCTAAAATTGTGGATGCGACACGAAACCATTCCATGTTGTCTCTCGGTGTGAGCCCTCGTGGAACGTTGGCATTTGTAGATATGTCCAAGGGACATGCATTTATGGAGGGGCGTGATTACGTACTTCCAGAGGACGTAAAGAAAGTGGCTAAGGCGGTCCTTGCCCATCGTCTTCTTTTGAACGGAAAAGCTCGTATGAGCCATACCACGGCAAATGATGTGGTGGAGGAAATTTTGGAAAAAGTACAGGCACCAAAGCTGAGCTAGTGGTTTGTGAAAATACGAAGGTAAGGGGCTGGTGCTATGACACTTGGTACACTCATATATTTGTTCATCCTATTGGGGGGGGCTGTGATCTCCACAATATGTCTGCAATACGGCACAGTAGCAGTAATGGGGGCATTACTTATTGTGCCTGTATTTATGTTTCTGTTTTTGGTTATTATGCGAATTCATACAACGGCTGAAGTGACCTGCAAAAATCCAGTGGCAGAAAAAGATACTCTTGAAAAACCTGCCCGAGCAACCATTGCTCTTTCGGTGGAGAATGAGGGGAAGATACTTCCGATATCGAAGGGAGTTGTCTGGGTTCGTTATGAAAATTTCTTTTCTGGTGAAAAAGGAAGGATGAAAATTCGCTTTTCAGTGGATGCGGGAAAACGAAGAGGAAGAAGAATTCCAGTTGTAGTACATCATTGCGGAAATGTATCCATTCAGGTAGAGAAAGTTAAGATTTATGACTATTTGAATCTGTTTGCTATGACCGTTGGGAAAAAATTTGAACGTCAGGATATCCTTGTAATGCCTCCATTGAAGGAGATTTATCTGGGAAGAGATCGTTGGTACAATGAGACCAATGAGGATAGTGACCGATTTTCACTTTACAAAAAAGGCGATGATCCATCCGAGATTTTTGATATTCGTGAGTTTAAAGATGGGGATCGTTTCCAGCAGATTCATTGGAAACTCAGTAGTAAAACAGGACAATTTATGGTGAAAGAAGGAAGTTTGCCACTGGCGAAGGCGATTCACATTTATATTGATTTGTGTGCAGCCACCAGTCGGGAGGCGGACTTGCTTGTGCAAGGGATTTATTCCGTTGCCATGCAATTGATGGAGCAAAAAATCCCACAGTATTATATATGGTATGATAACGTAAATGATATCGTACAAGAGCATTTGATCGAGCAAGAGGAAGAGTTGTTTTGGATGTTCGAAGATTTGTTTAAATGTCGGACAACGACAAATCCAGACGAATTGGTTCGAGCATATATGGAGTGGGAAGAAGGAAAACCAAAGGAAGCTGGCTTGTATCTTACGGTGACAGATCATGACGTGGCAGAACTTGGGATGTTGGAAGTAAAAGAATTGCAAATATTAGATTTACGTGAAGAGGCATAGGAGGTACGGATGAAAACCAATAAATTCTTGAATTTCATATTGGAAATCAGCCAGGTTTTTTTGGTGTTTCTTGGTGTGTATTCCGCCCTTATGTGCGCTACGTTAAGTGTGTCTTTACCAGTGAATCGATTGATATCCACATTGGTTCTATTGGGCGGTGCCTTTTTGTTTTACGGTTTATTCACGGTGTTGGAAACCTTTCGTCATGGAAAACTCTATGGAATGCTTGGGTTGACAGCGTTTTACGTTGTTGTATTTTTGCGGTTTCAGACAGTGATACAAAAGGGTTTGGTTACGATTGTAAATACTTATCTTAAAGAATTTATGAATGCTACCCAGACAAACTTGACCTTGTTAAGTGGAAAAGGCTTTATCAATGAAAAAGCCAGTGTAGGGTATTGTGTTTCCTTGGTTGTGATTTTGATTGGTGTCTATCTCATCGCATTGGTTAGTAGTTGTTTCTATCGAAAAAGACGTTCTGCGGTGTACGTGGTGGCGACGGTGTTGTTTTTTATCCTTCCCATTACGATAGGGAAAGTGGGCTATTTTTCCAATGTGGTAACTTATATATTTGTTTCTATGGCGATTGTAGGAACCAGATATTTGAGATCCGATGCTACAGATAAACGGATGCGTCAGAAACTTTCCTTGGTTTTGTTGACGGTTGGATTGGTGACGGGGGTGGTAACTTATTTGTACTTGCCACCAGAGCGTTACAATAACAACATGACTACCATTGTACAGACAAAAAATACGGCATTGGCTTTGACTACATGGAGTAAGGAAGATGTGCTTACCTGGATTCGTCAGTATTTTAGTGGCGATGTTATGGACTATGGAAAAATTGGAAAGAAGAATAAAGTCAATCGAAGTGGCCAGACATTGTTGAAAATTTCGGGAGATGTGGATCATAATCACGGCATTTATTTTAAGGGCTATATAGGCGCCCAATATTCCAATAATCGTTGGCGCCAGGTAAAGGATGAAAGTGGTGCGTATGAAAATGAGAAGAAGGCATTGGCGTCGGATGGATTGTCGGTGGATAATTGGCATGTGACACTGCGAAATCAAATTGGTGAAAGTCAGAAAACCGGTAATGAAAAGTTATGGACAACGGGTAAGTTGACGGTGAAAAATCTGGCATTTGGATATGGAAATTATCTGGTGCCATATTATCCAACTACTGCATTTTCGGCAGAGGGAGGACGAACGAAGGTTACAGTACCGGGAGTTCAGTATGAGACGGAATATTTCCTGGCGTTGCTGACGGAATTAAAAGCTGGTTTGGCAGCGAATACGTATCGACTGGCTGGCAATGAGTATTGGTCAGGAAACCAGAAGAATCGATTGCGTTTGCAGACATTTGTTAAAAAATATTATCTGGACGTGCCTGAGGAATTGAAGGCGGTTACGGAGGAATACCAAGCTTATTTGAATTCCCAAGGTGGCTTATACAATCGGTATTTGCAAGGAACTGCTTCGGTGTATGAGGTGCTGGAAGAGACGCGGAATTTTATTATGATGGATACCAAGTATACTCTTTCACCGGGAAAAACACCACGTAAGAAAGAGGCAGTGACCTATTTCTTGCAAGAAAATAAGAAAGGATACAGTGCCCATTATGCGACGGCAGCAGCAATGTTGCTGCGAAGTGTGGGAATTCCGACACGTTATGTGGAAGGTATCTATGTCAGCAAAGAACAGTTGGCAGATCTGACTACAAAAACTTCTGAAATTGAGGTGACGGATAAGGAACTTCATGCTTGGATCGAGGTATATCAGGAAAACTATGGATTCGTTCCAGTGGAGGTGACGCCGGGACGAGGGGAAGAAGAAGCGGAAGGATCATCGGTGAAAGAGGATGACATGGAGGATACGTCAGACAAGAAGCCGAACGACAAAAAGCCGGAAGACCAAGGTGGTAAGCCGGAACCTTCTTTGGCGACACCGACACCGATTCCGGAAGAAGATATGACCTTTGAGAATATTGAAAGTGACAATTATAACCGAGAAGATGATAGGGAGGAGACTCCGCAAGTAGATACACCATCCAAGGAAAAGCCGGAGAAGAAAGAGGAGAAAACGGAGGCAATATGGTGGAAGATATTGCTGGCGATAGTGGGAAGCCTGCTGCTTTTTGTGGTGGTGATGGAAAGCCAACGGAGAATTCGAATCTTTATTTTCAAGAGACAGCTGCGCACAAGTAAGGTGCGTCGTCAGATATTGATGTATCATCGTCATTTGGAAGTTGCATTTGAACAGAAAGGAATCCGTTATAAGGGACAAAGTGTGGATACTTACACCGATGAAATCGCGGAGAGCTATCACGTAGAACGAGAAATTGTGCATGTATTTGTGAGTACCGTATTCTGCGCAAGCTTTAGTCCAAATGCATTTTCGAGAGAGCATATCATGGATTTCCGAAAAGCGTATCGTGACATTCGCCGAAGTATTTATGGGGAATTGAGTGGAGCTAAGAAATTGTATTACATGTACATTTTGTGTATCTAATAAAGTGAGTAGAAAAGGAGCATCTTCGATGCTCCTTTTACTTATACTGATTTGTGTTTTAAAATGATTTCTTCGAAACGGCGATTTGACGCCTGCATCTCAGCTTCGGTCTCTAGAATCTCCAATTCGGAGTTCTCTTGATCCAGCTCTTCCAATATATCGAAGAGATCATCGTCTGTGAAAAATGTTTCCATTCTATCCTCCTTGGAGTATTTTTTTCTAATTCTAGTTTAGCACACTAGAAGATGAGAAACAAGTCTTTTTCCATTAAGAATTCTTTTTTTGTACATTAGGAAGACTGATACGGAAGAAACGGCGCATAACTTGCTTTCGGTTGAATGGAAGCAGTGGATAAATATAGCTTTTTCCGGAAATGGTTTTGTTTCGAACGATGCAAAGGAGGGTGAAAAGGATTCCTGCGATATATCCATAGATTCCAAAACCGGCAGTGAGGCAAAGGAGAATGATACGCATGAATTTTAGTGCATATCCCAGTTCGAAACTGACCTGCGTATAATTGGCTACAGCCACAAATGCCATGTATAGCATTACCTCGGAATTGAACCAACCAGAGCTGACGGTGTAGTCGCCCAGGACAATACCAGCTACAACGCTAAGAGGGGTACTGAACATGGTTGGTGTGTTTAGGGAGGCAAGGCGCAATCCGTCAATGGCGAATTCCAGGATTAGGAACTGTAGGAAAATGGGGACATTGACAGGTTCTGTAATCCGAATGAATTGCAGACTTTCGGGAATCCATTCCGGATTTAAAAATAGTAATAAAAAGGTAGGCGTCATTAAAACCGCAATGATGTTGATGATGATGCGAGATAGACGCAAATAGGTTCCCGTGATGGGAGGAAAGTAGTAATCATCTGCATCTTCGATAATGTCAAAAACAGAGGTTGGCAAAATCATGGCGGAAGGGGAGGTGTCTACTAAAATGACGATACTTCCCTCTAAGATACTGGCAGCAGTGGTGTCCGGTCGTTCTGTAAATTTAAATTTCGGAAAGGGGTTGTACCATTTGTGCTGGTAAAGACATTCCGCCAGACTTTCCTGGTTCATAGTTAATGCATCCACTTCGATATTGCGTAAGCGCTTTTTGATATCTTCCAATATTTTTTTGTCCACTCGATCTGACATATATGCAATAACCACATCGGTGCGGGAGCTTTTTCCGATGGCGTTCATCTCCATGACTAATTGTGGAGAACGGATGCGGCGACGAATCAAGGCGGTGTTGTAAACCACGGTTTCCACAAAGCCATCCTTGGATCCGCGCATTACCTTGTCTTTTTCCGGCTCATCCACACTACGGGCGGGATAGGTGCGAAAATCCATAGCAAGGAACTTGTCATAACCGTCTACGATAAGAATCGGAACGCCAGACAAAAGTCGCTGAATCAGATTTTCTTCGTCAGAAATAAGGTCGATTTCTCCATAAGGCAGTTTATTTTTTAGAAAATCATGGGCGGTTTGGGGCATTTCTTCTACGGGAATCAAGTAAAGAAATTCCATGATTTTTTCCATAACTTCATCTTTGCAGAAGCCATCGATAAAATAGAAACAAGCTTGACGTCCACCGATGGTTATGACGCGATAAATGAGATCGAAACTCTTTTGAACTTGAAAAAGGTCGTCGATATATTGTTTGTTTTTTGAAAAATCCTTTGAAAAGGTGTTGGTTTTATTCGTCATTCCAAATTCCTCCTATATGTTTAGGAGTATGTGTAAAAGAAGAAAAATTATTCATGAGGAAAAGGTGTTGACAAATGAACATATGACAGATAAAATGTTAGGTTAGATACATAAATTTTTAGTGAAAGAAAGAGAGGATATTATGAGCATACCAAGTGACCCCATTATATTATTGAGTTACGCCAACACCATGTTGCGCGATCAGTTTTCTTCCCTGGAGGAGTTTTGTGCGGTGAAGGAAATCGATCAGGAGGAATTGTGCACAAGTCTTGGCAGTGTGGATTATCATTATGATGAGGTGACAAACCAGTTCATATAAAATTGTTTATGTCAATGGAACAGATTCAGTTTCAGCACGAAATATCGGTAGAAGAGTACAATAAACTTCGTGCCAGTGTGGATTTTATTCAAGTAATCCCGAAGAGAGCAGAACGCGCATTAGGGAATTCTTTGTATAAGGTAATTGCCATGGATGGGGAGCGCCCAGTGGGAATGGCTCGTGTGGTAGGTGATGGCGGATATGTGTACTTCATCTGTGATGTAGTCGTGCATCCATCTTACCAATCCAAAGGATTGGGACGAAAAATCATTGAAAATGTGCTTGCGTGGTTGGAAAATCAGGTGGAAGAAGGAGAAACCATTATGGTTAATCTCATGTCTGCTATGAACAAAGAAGATTTTTATAGCAAGCTTGGCTTCCATCGGAGACCATTTGAGAATCATGGTTCCGGTATGTCACGCTGGATCACGAAATAAAGGAGATGACATTTTGTATCAGTATAACGATCGAGTTTCTTATAGCAGAGTAGATAAAGACGGAAAGTTAAAGGTGCATGCGATTGTAAATGCATTACAGGACTGTTGTTTGTTTCACAGTGAAGAGGTGGGACGGTCCTGTATGGATCTGAAAAAAGAATCTCATGCCTGGTTGGTAAATTCGTGGCATGTAGTGATTCGTCGACGACCAAGTATGGGCGAAGAGTTTGTTGTGAAAACATGGCCCTATAAGTTTCGTGGTGTCTTTGGCATGCGAAACTTTTTGATGGAAAATATGGAAGGGGAGACTCTTGCATACGCAGATTCCCAATGGTTTTATTTTAACCACGAGACAGGGACGCCAACCCGAGCTACTGAGGAAGCGGTTGCACCTTTTGTGTTGGAAGAACCGTATCCTATGGAACATAAGCCGAGAAAAATCGTGTACCCGGAAAAGTTAGAATTATGGGATCCCGTGTATGTGTGTGAAAACCATTTGGACACCAATGAGCATATGAACAATGGCGAGTATGTCCGTATTGCGGCAAATTATTTGCCAGAAGGATATGAAGTGTCAGAGTTACGTGTAGAGTATCGCCTGGCGGCAAAATTGGGCGATTCTATCTATGTGTATACGAAGGAAAAAGACGGAGAGTACTATGTCGTGTTGGCGGATATTCAAAAAAAACCATATGCCATTACATGTTTTACTAAAGCCACGGAGCAATGACGAACAGCTTTGGTGACAGAAATGAGGTAGAAGATGAATTTAGAAGAAAAAGTGCTGGGACGTGTGTCACGTCTATATATAACAAAGCAAAGTCCTTACGGCGTATATCTTGGCTCCTATGAGCATAAGGAACTAAATGTACTGTTGCCGAACAATCAAGTGCCAAAGGATGCGGAGCGTGGCGATATTTTATCCGTATTTTTATATAAGGATTCCGAGGATCGTCTCATCGCCACAACTACGATTCCATTGGTGCAGTTGGGACAAGTGGCTCGCCTGAAAGTAACCGACGTAACAAAGATTGGAGCTTTCTTGGATTGGGGGCTGGCAAAGGATTTGTTTCTTCCTTTCAAAGAGCAGACGCACCGCGTGAAAAAGGGAGAAGAAGTGCTTGTTGCCCTTTATATCGATAAGAGCAATCGTCTGTGTGGAACCATGCATATTTACGATTATCTCACCAATGGCGGAGAATTTCAGGTAAATGATCGTGTGACCGGAATGGTGTACGAGATAACGGAATCTTTTGGCGTTTTTGTGGCAGTGGAAGATAAATATTCTGCCTTGATTCCAAAGAATGAAATGAATCGGGAATTTCATGTGGGTGATACGGTGCAGGCGCGCATCAAGGAAATCCGTGAGGATGGCAAGTTGACGCTGAGTCTTCAGGAAAAACTTCCAGTGCAGATGGGAATGGATGCCGAGGTGATCTTAAAACGCTTGCAGGAAGCAGGAGGTTCTCTTCCATTTCATGACAAGACGTCACCAGAGATTTTGAAACGAGAGTTCAAGATGAGTAAAAATGCCTTTAAGAGAGCCATTGGTCGTTTGATGAAAGAAAAGAAAATCGAGATTCTGAAAGACGGAATTCGATTGAAATAATTGGTTTAATCATTCCAAAAGGAGTGGAGGATGTCCTTCATTCCTTTTTTATTTGTGACATCATAAGGAAGCCATTCCCGTGGGAAAAGCTCAAGATAGCTACGCCCTAAAAAACGTTCATCCAAAAGAAGGATGACGCCCCGATCTGTGGCAGTACGGATGACGCGTCCCCCGGCCTGAAATACTTTATTGATGCCGGGATAGAGGTAGGCATAGTCAAAACCATTGCCCTTTTTGGAGTCATAATAGGTTTTAAAAAGTTCACGTTCGTTGCACACTTGAGGAAGTCCCGTGCCTACAATGGCAGTACCGATGAGGCGGTCGGCTTTCAAGTCAATGCCCTCGCCAAAGATTCCACCCATGACACAAAGTCCCACAAGCGTCCGCGTATTCTGGGCGTCAAAGGCGGCAAGAAATTCTTCCTTTGCCATTTCACTCATGGAATTGTCCTGAATGAGAATATCCGTGTCCTCAGGGAGATTTAGGCGTTCATACACCTGATTTAAAAAGGCATAGGAAGGGAAAAATACCATGTAATTTCCTTGCTTTGCCGAGACAAATTCTTCGATGTAAGAGGCGATTTTTCGGTACTCTGCAGGTCCGCGGCGGGTGTATTTGCTCGTTACATCATTGGCAATTATAACGCGACGCTGCTCCACGGAAAAGGAGGAATTTGCATACACGGCATAGTCCTCCGGTGTGGTGGAAAGCTGTTCTTTGTAGTATCGAATTGGCAGCAGTGTAGCGGAGAAAAAAGCCGTTCCTCTGGCGTATTCCAATGAGCTGTATAGTTTTGAGGATGGATCCATACACTGCAGTTTGATGCGGAAGTTACCTTCCCCATCGTAGTCACTGTAAATCCGGTATTTGTCGTCCATTTGATCATACATATTTACAAAATGGCGCACATCGAAAAAGAAATTCAGTATCGTTTCCCGTTCCGGGAGATCCCGTACTTCTTTGGCAAATAATTCATAGCTGTTGATGACCCGCATCAGTTGAAATGCAAAGGATGAAATATCTTCCCATACTTCAAATTCGTCGCATTGATGTTTGTAGTCCAGTAAGGTTTTATTGCATTTATCGATGGCTGCCACAAAAATTTTAATGGTATATTGCACTTCCGGTGGGTATGCTTTTTTTGCCTCGGCATTGAGAATTCGTTTTACTTTTAGAAAATCTTCCTTAACCAGCATGGCACTGTACATTTCTCTGGCACGCTCCACTAAGTTGTGCGCCTCATCAATGAGAAAGATATAGGAACCTTTTTTTCCCTCTGAAAAGAAACGACGTAGGTACACATTCGGGTCAAAGGCGTAGTTGTAGTCACAGATGACGCTGTCGGCAAAAAGCGCGGCATCCAGACACATTTCAAAAGGGCATACCTTGTGTTTTTCGGCATAAGAAAGAATGGTATCCCGATCCATATTGGTTTCGTGGATCAGCATATCGTAAACGCTATCATTGACGCGGTCATAATGCCCCTTCGCATAGGGACAGGAGACAGGATTACATTCGGGTCTTCCTTCTAGGAAACAAAGTTTTTCCTTTGCGGTAATGGTAAGGTACTTAAAGGAAAGGTTCTGCTTTGAAAGAAGATTAAAACACTCCTGTGCCACGGTGCGAGTAATGGTTTTTGCTGTGAGATAAAAAATCCGGTCTGCCAGTTCTTCTCCCAAAGCTTTTAGCGACGGAAATACGGTGGAAATGGTTTTTCCTACGCCAGTTGGCGCCTGGATAAAGATTTTTTTCTCATGCTCGATGGTTTTGTATACGTAGGCTGCCAGCTCCTTCTGCCCTTCTCGGTATGGAAAAGGGAAGGTAAGGGACTGGATGGAAGCGTTTCGTTTTTTACGCCAGTCGTATTCGTACACTGCCCAAGGCTCGTAGCGGGCAATCAGGTCAGCAAACCAATTTCGAATCTCGTCGCCGGTATAGGTTTCTTTGAAACGACGTTCTTCCTCAGATTCCAGATGGCAGTAAGTGACTTGCACGGAGATAAAGGCGGGATTTTCCTGCTCACAGATCATGTAGGCATAGCACATTGCCTGGGCTTTGTGGACCATAAGAGATTCTTTTAGCTGGTGGATGTCCATGTAGACACCTTTGATTTCGTCCACCATAATTTCCGAACCATCTCGGAAAATACCGTCGGCACGTCCTTCTACTTTAAGTTCAAACTCGTCTCCATATTCTTTGCTTGTCAAATTTACGCACGAAAATAAGGGCACCTCTGCTTCATAGCCGATGCCCATACGTTTTTGTATTTTTCTGTGAATCTTATTCCCCAGTTGCATCGCCTCGGTGTTTTTTGTGCCGAGGCCGGTGGAATTGATGTCGCCTTCGCGAAAGATGAATTCCACCAGGTTGCGCACGGAGATTTTCACAGTATTCATTTTTATTCTTTTCCGTTCCAACAATAGGTACAGAGATTTTCCACCGGAATGCCCACCGATTCCAACATATCATCCAAACGGTTGAAGCGAAGAGATGTAAAGTTCAATTCTTTACGTATTTCCTCGATCATCTGCTCATACTTTTCGGATTCCGGATCGGCATACTCTGCCAAAACCTCTTTGGATACATCCTCGGTTCCTTCTAAGCGGGCGATGACACGTCTGGTAATCAAGTCCATCTCCGAGTTAGAACGAGAGAAGTTCAAATATTTACAACCATACAACAGTGGTGGACAAGCTGGTCGGATATGTACTTCTTTTGCACCACTTTCGTACAGGAACTCTGCGGTTTCACGAAGCTGCGTTCCGCGAACGATGGAGTCGTCAATGAGAAGAAGACGCTTGTCCTGAATCAATTCATGCACGGCGATGAGTTTCATCTTTGCGATGAGATTACGTTTGCTCTGAATCGTCGGCATAAAGGAACGTGCCCAAGTCGGTGTATATTTAATAAACGGACGGGAAAACGGAATTCCTGATTTGTTGGAATATCCAATGGCGTGAGCGATACCGGAGTCCGGTACACCAGCAACGATGTCCGGCTGTACATGATCTCGTTCGGCCATTTTAGCACCGCAATTGTAACGCATCTGTTCCACGCTGATACCTTCGTAGGAGCTGGATGGATATCCATAATATACCCAAAGGAAGGTACAAATTTTCATATCGGTTCCCGGTGCCATCAATGTTTTTGCGCCGTTTTCGTTTACTACAACGATTTCTCCAGGACCCAATTCTTTGTAATCTTGATATCCTAAATTGCGATAGGCAAATGCTTCGAAGGAAAGACAGTAAGCATCTTCTTTCTTGCCGATGGCAAGAGGGGTACGTCCGTATTTATCACGGGCAGCGTAGATTCCTTTCGGTGTCATAAGCATAAGAGTTAAGGATCCGTCGATTAACTCCAATGCGTAATGAATTCCCTCGATGATATTTTCTTTTTGGTTGATAATGGATGCCACCAATTCCGTAGGGTTAATATCTCCACCACTCATCTCCAAGAAATGAGAATTTCCATTTGAGAAAAGGGTATCCACAATTTCCTGTGTGTTATTGATCTTTCCTACTGTAGTAATGGCATAGGTTCCATGATGAGAACGCACGATCAATGGTTGTGGTTCGTAATCTGAAATACAACCAATCCCGTAGTATCCGTTCATTTTCTGCATGTCCTTGTCAAATTTTGTACGGAAAGGGGAATTTTCAATGTTATGAATTGCACGGTCAAAGCCTTCCTCTCCATATACGGCAAGACCGGCACGTCTGGTTCCCAGATGGGAATGATAATCGGTTCCAAAAAATAAGTCAAAGATGCAGTTCTCTTTTGCTGCAACTCCAAAAAATCCGCCCATGATGATCTCCTTATTCTGATGATATTTAATTTTGCGCAAAATGCGCTAGCTTATCCTCTTTTACCAATCTATTTTAACAAGCATTGGGGAAACTGGCAAGAGGTAAATTTAATAAATATGTAACTACACTTCCTCAGGAGTCAAAAAGAACCGGCGATAAGCATAAGCAGCAGTCAAAACGGCGATGGCACCTGCGATGCCTAGATTGATCATTGGGTTCTCAATAATACCTGCTCGTGTCAAATAGACGGGAACATAGTAGAGAATTTCCAAAACAACGCAAATTGGGAAAAGTCGTTTCTCATTTTGCCCGTGGATACCTAGATACAAAAGGATGGCAAGGGCGGTCTGGAAAAACAATGTTAACATCTGCTCGATTCCCTGAGATACATATTCCATAGCCGGCACAGCCATTAATTGCTGAAGTCCATTTTGGAACTCCGTTAATTCTTTGCCGGTAAGTCCAAGTTTGGCAATATATTCGTCCATGCCAAGGGAATTTACCATAAAAGCCAGAATGACATTTCCCATAATCATGGAGCTTCCGAAAGCAATGGTCTCGAATCCACCATATCCCGCACCAAATACCAATCCATTGTCCTTTCCGGTGCGCGTTTTCATGGCAAAACGAAGTCCTATGTATTTTCCCATAAAACCGAAAATGCCAGCAACCAAGGCGCCATATAGAGTGTACCAAATCGGATGTGTGGACATGTTAAACACGTCTTTCAAGTTGCACACGTTAAATAGGAACGCATTTAGCAATCCTTGGGCAACAAAGTAAAACAATGCGTAGAATCCCATTCCTACAAAGAAGGAAGAAATTTTTGCGCTTGTTTTGACACGATAATATGCCAGCAAAAGAAAAGGTACAGCGGTACAGACTAAGGCAACCACGATCATGGTGGTCAATGTACTGCTGGAAAAACGGGTGGCTACAAGTAATGAATTCATAGTGATTCTCCAATCTCTTTTTATGTAATACAATTATCATACCTTATGGGAAAGCGGAAAGCAAGGTATAAAAATATGAAGATGCCACACATCAGACATATTTTTGTTTCATCATAGAAGTATCGAATGAAAAAGGAGTGAATTTGTAATGAAAAAAATATTAGTAATCATGATGTTGCTTTTTGTAGGGATGCTAAATGTCCATGAAGCGAAAGCGTATACAGACTCGATTGTCCGTGGGAACTTCGAATTTGAGTATGAACCTACCAAAGGTGGTGTTTGGATCACCAGGGTAAATCTACTTTCGGATAAAGGCATTGCTACGTTGAAAATTCCGGCGAAAATAAAAGGAAAAAAGGTTGTGAAATTCGGAACAAAAGAGCTTAAAAATGCAGAGTGGCAGGATAACGGATATAGTGAAAACGTATTTGGTGTAGCTTTGGCACCGGATGATGCGAATTATATCTATGAGCCGACGGATGTCTTTGAGCTGACAACGAAGATAAAGAAGATTCAGGTTCCGGATACCGTAAAGACGATTACAAGAATGAGTTTTAACTATTTTCATGATAGAGCAAGCATTAACATTCCCAAGGGCGTAACGAAGGATGTTGGAAGTTTTGCCTATAATAATTGGAAAAAAATTACGATATCGAAAAAGAATAAGAAGTTCAAGATAGTAAATGGATGTTTGCTGTCGAAAGATGGGAAAATACTGTATTCTTTTTTGAAGGAAAAAGAGAAGATGGTGGTTCCTAAAACAGTAAAAACGATGAAAAATATTTCTCTGACACATACGAAGATATCTACGCTTGTGCTTCCGAAAGGATTATGTAATATCGAAGCGGAAGGTCTTAAAGTATCCAGCAAATTGACAATAAAGGTTGCTAAGGGAAATAAGAAATATGCTGCAAAATATGGTTGTCTTTACAATAAGAAAACAAAGAAACTGGTGGCAACATGTGCACCGGATGGAGTGCTTCGTATCCCGGAAGGAATAACATATGCTACATCATATTACATTGAAAGCGGTATTAGAGTTGATGATGCAGGAATTCACGAGTTTGGTGGAGTGGCAAGTAAGATGATTGTGCCAGAGAGTATGAAACAAATCGACTCCATACTTGAATTTTCTAGCACGGAAGAATTTACTTGCGTGATGAAAGGAAAAACCCCGCCTAAACTTACGTGCGTGATAGAAAGTTTTGTAAAAAAACTTACGGTTTATGTTCCGAAGGGGACAAAAACACTTTATGAGGAAAAATGGGGAAAAGCGTTTAAATATTGCGATTCCTTGACTGTTACATATATCGAGCAGGAATAGACAAATTTAGAGAACAAAGGAGAATGTACCCTAAGACGGTACAAGGGATAAGATGAGTATACGAACATTAATTCATATGGCAATGGAGTATTTGGAACTGGGTGTATTGGTTAGCATTGTATTTCTGATTGGAGCTCTCTTTTATCGGAGAAAAAAGAAGAAGGCGGGGCGGCCGATTTCCGATGTTAAAATATTCTGGGGATTTGTATTTCTAATGTATATTGTGGTATTATTGTGTGCCACATTGGCACGAAGTGGCGGGTATGAGAATGCATTAAAATTGCAACCCTTTAGCTCTTATATCATGGCGTGGAACAGTGCATCTCCGGCTGAGTGGAGAAATTTATTCATTAATATTCTTCTTTTTGTGCCATTTGGTTTTCTCGTTCCATTTTTGTGGGAGAAAGGGAAGACGTTTTGGTGCGCCTATGCTGCCGGCGGCATTGTGTCCATTCTCATCGAGTGTCTGCAATTTGTATTTAAACGGGGAATTGTGGAGTTCGATGATGTGTTAAATAATGTTGTGGGAACCATGATTGGCTATGGGGTTTATCGTCTTTTTGCTTGGGTAATTAGCCGAATTAAGAAGGAAAATGCGAAGCTGCGTGGGATTTTATGGTATCAGCTTCCGGCAGTTGTGGTTGTGGCGGGGTATTTGATTGTATTTTTTACATACACGCAAATGGAGTGGGGGACATTAGCTTGTCGTCCGAGTGCAATGGTAAATATGTCAGGAATAAATGTCGCTTCAAATTGTCAGTGGAATACGGAAAAAACAGCGGATTATATATACGATGGTAAGGTACTGTCGCAAGGGGAATGTCAGATGTTTGCTACGCATTATTTGGAACAATTAGGGTATCAAATAGACGAGAAGCAGACCATGTTTTACGAAGATATGGCGATTTTTAAAACGGAACATGGACGGTACATATTAAATGTATATTATCGCGGTGGAGGATATGAATTAATTGATTTTGGAGAAGGACAAGAACTGCAGAATTCTGAGACATATCTTTCTGGATTGTCAGAAGAGGAAGTGCGAACCGTACTTCAGACCTATCATGTCGAGCTTCCGGCAGAAGTGAAATGTCAGGAAGTAGAGGAGGGAAATTATCAGTTATCAACGCCTATGACACAGGAAGGAAATACGTGGAAATGTGGATGGTGCCAAGTGCTTCCGGTGGCAGAGGATCGGGTGGGATCTTTTCGAAATGAAATACTGGAATTTACAGAGCGAGAGAAGGTCAAGATTATTTCGGAAGAAGAGGCATATGAGCAGCTGAAAGAGGGAACGTTTATCAAACCCGAGGGAGTGGATCAGCTTCATGAAATGCTTGTGACAGGCGTGGAACTTCTTCATGAAGTGGATAGTAAAGGTTATGCACAACCAGTGTACGAGTTTTTGGTGGTTTTAAACGGAGATGAGAAGAATATAGCAAGAATCCGAGTGCCAGCTGTGGCGTGATGCGCGGTTGGGGATTGGAAAAAATATAGGAAAATTATGGAAGTGACAAAAAGTATTACTTGTAAATTATGGGGGGTATGGTATACTAGTTGTAGTAAATAAAATAATTATATAATTGGGAGGATAGTATGTACAAAAACACAAGAAAAAAACTGGCAAAAGTATTGGCTTTTACATTGGCTTCCGCATTGGTGATGCCAAGTGTATTTTCGACAGAAGCACAAGCAGCACCAGCACTGAAATTGAGCAAAAAGAAAGTGACGATTTCGGTGGGAGAAGCAGCCAAGATAAAAGTGAAAAAAATCAAGGCAAAAAAGATAAAAAAATTGACAGTCAAGGTCAATAAGAAAGCAATTGCTACCGTAAAGAAAAGCGGAAAAACAGCGTTTAAGATTGCTGGAAAAAAAGCTGGAAAAGCAGTTGTTACTGTAAAAGTAAAAACTGCCAAGAAGACAATGACACAAAAAGTAAAAGTAACAGTAAAAAAGGTGGAAAAGAAGGGAATCGAAACACCATTACCAACGGCTACGTCAAGTGGGGGGGCTACGCTAACTCCAACCGTAACACCGAGTGCAACGCCGTTAATAAATTACACGGAGACTTTTGATACAAATACAGGTTTGTGGTCTGCGAAGAGTGGTTCCACCATAGCGATTTCCAATGAAGCACATACCGGAGCAGGAGCGCTTTTGGTGTCGAGAAATCAAGCTGGAAATCAAGGTATTTGCATGGATATGACAAATCGCATCGCAAGTCCGATGTATACGTTGATATTTTGGGCGAAGAGTTTAGATACCAATGCATCCGCAGCGGAGACGATGGAATTGAAGATTACTGGTACATATAAAAAAGAGGCTCATTTGCAAGAAGTGACAGAGTGTTATCCGGCAGATACAACCTACACGATTCAAAAGGGGGAATGGACCCGTGTGGAAGTAGAGTTTGCGCTTCCTCTACATGTGATTTATTATACCCTTAATATTGAGGCAGTGGGAAATAATGCAAGTTCCTATCTCATTGATGATTTATGTCTTAGCCTTCCTTCAAGAGGGGAACCAGAAAGACAACCAAGCATCCGAGACACCTACGCCCAAGTTGGCTTGGAAAACTTTGGTGTAGTGGTAACCGATGATCAGCTTTTGAACGACAACGTCATGAATTTTACCAAAGCACAGTACAGTAGCGTTACATTGCCAAAGCAGATGTCACCAGATGCCATGATCGAAAGAGAAAATACGATTTTGGCGGATTCTGTGGCAGCAGCAGATTACATTGTCAACGACACCTATGGAACACGAGAAGGGAATCAGGATGCCGAAGGAAATGCCATTTTACCATGCATTGATTTTACCTATGTGGATAAGGCCATGAGACTTGCACAGGAAAATGGATTGAAGCTTCGTTATTCTACCTTGTTGGATGAAGCAAAAATCCCGGCGCATTTTTACACGGAGGGGTACAGTACGGCGGAAGATGCTGTGGTTGTAACGGATGCAGACACATTAAGCGAGCGAAAGGAAATGTACGTCCGCACAGTGATGAATCACATACTGAATAGTCCATATGTGGATACTCTTTATGCTGTGGATGTGGTTCGTGATTATATGCATGGCGAGAATGCGGTGACGGATTCGGAGGAAGTGAAAAATGCTTTTGTTTGGGCGTACGACGAGCTTGTGAAAGCAGGAAAAACAGAGCAGATTTCCTTGTTCTATAGCGACTATAATACCTATGAACCGGGAGTGGCAGAGCAGATTATCCAGTTAATCAACCATGTCAATTCCGCAGGAAAGATTTGTGCTGGTGTAGCCATGCAATCTCATTTTGATGATGAACACGCTACTGTGGAGAATTTTGAAACGGCATTGCAGGCATTCGCGGAACAGAACTATGAAATTCAGATTACGGAGCTCAGAGTAACGAACATTGGTACCGTGGATGCGGATACGGATCATGAGGAAAAAATGCGAGTATGGAATGCCAGTGCCGAGGTATATTCGGATATTATGACAGCGATTCTTCGACAGAGAAGGGAAGGAGCGAACATTTCTTCTGTAACGCTTGATAGTCTAACGGATGCAACGTCAGAAAAAGAAGATCGGGCACCAGTACTTTTTGGAGCATATCTGGATGAAGAAAAGCCTGCCTTTGATGCAGTGATCGATGCGGCATCGAATGAGCAATAATTCGGAAAAAACTTTACAAAAGGGGAGTCCCTCTTGTATACTATAAGCAAGGTCAACGGAAGACGTTTGAATCCCGTTGGCCTTGTTCGTATATATGGCAAAGCGCCAATGGAATTGGAGACGAGGATGAAGAAACATTTATACACCATGCTTTCGGAGTATGCCACAGAAGATGTGCTGCCGATGCACATGCCGGGGCATAAGCGAAATCATGCATTTCAAATGAAAAATCCATATGAGTTAGATATTACGGAGATTACCGGATTTGACAATCTCCATCATCCGGAGGGCGTCCTTCGGGAGTTGATGGATCATGTGACCAAATGCTATGGTTCGGAACAGTCGTATCTGCTTGTTAATGGAAGCACCTGCGGGATTTTGGCATCCTTGACGGCGTGTTGCCGGCGGGGGGATCGGATATTGGTGGCGAGAAATTGTCACAAATCCGTGTACAATGCCATTCGACTGTTGGAATTGCGACCGGTGTATTTGTTTCCGGACGGAGATGGTGGCGAGATGGAGCATTTGGGAATCGCCGGAAGTATTCGGAAAGAAGCGGTGGCAGAAATGTTGCAGCGATATCCGGATGTTGCTTGTGTGATGATCACTTCCCCCACTTATGAAGGAATCGTGTCCTCGGTAAGTGAAATTGCCGAGGTGGTGCATGAGAAGGGGATTCCTTTGATTGTGGATGAGGCTCATGGGGCGCATTTCAGTGGCACCAGGCGTTTCCAAAGACAGCGCTGGAAGAGGGGGCGGATCTTGTAATTGAAAGTTTACATAAAACCTTGCCGGCCTTTACTCAGACAGGAGTGTTGCATGCCAGGTTTCAATGGGTAACGAAAACACAGTTGGAATGGGCATTGCAGACGTATCAATCCAGCAGTCCGTCGTATCTGCTTATGGCGAGTATAGACCGTTGTTTTCACTATTTGGAGCAGGAAGGAGAGGCTGCTTTTGGCCGATATGTAAAAAATCTGGAAGCATTTCGAGAAAAAATGAATACCTTAAAGTATCTGGCTCTTTTTGAAACACCACAAAAAGAAATTTCTAAAATTGTTATTACAACAGATGCCGTGGGTGTTACCGGGCAGGAATTTGCCGATATATTGTATAAGGATTTTCAAATTGAATTAGAGATGAGCTGCGGAAATTATTGCATTGCCATGACCAGTGTGTGTGATGAAGCGGCGAGCTTTGAACGGTTCGCACAGGCATTGCTGGTGCTGGATGGTAAGATGGGAAAAATGGTTCAGAAAGCCGAGCGTTCACATTCGACATTTCGTTATACGTGGCAACAGCCAGAACGTGTGAAATACAGTTTCGAAGTGCCAACTTGTGACACAGAGACCATTGTTCTTAAGAAGGCAGCAGGAAGAATTGCGGCGAAGGATATTTATTTGTATCCGCCGGGGATTCCCATTATTGTAGCGGGAGAACGCATTTCAGAGGATATTGTAACATTGCTTCTTGCCGGTCAGCAGGCGGGTTATGAGGTAAAAGGGGTAGATCATGGAACTACGGAGGTGCTACGATAGCACTGTTTTTTGAAATGGAGGTTGATCGAATGGGAAAATTATTTGTAATCATGGGTAAAAGCGCCACAGGAAAAGATTCTTTGTATCAGGAAATCGTTAAGAGACATCCGGAATTGCAGGAGATTGTCAGTTATACAACGCGACCAATCCGTGCTGGAGAGACATACGGAAAAGAGTATTTTTTTGTATCCAAAGAAGAGATGCATGAGATGAGAGAACAGGGGAAACTCATTGAATGTCGCAAGTATGATACCGTGCATGGACCTTGGTTTTATTTTACAGCGGATGACGGGCAGATTGATTTAAAAGCAGATAAAAAGTACATTTTGATTTCTACCTTGGAAGGCTATGAAAAGTTGCAAAGTTTTTATGGTATTGAAAATATCGTGCCGATTTATATCGAGGTGGATGATCTGGTGCGACTGGAGCGAGCCTTGGTGCGGGAAAAATTGCAAAAAAGCCCTTGTGCACAAGAGTTGTGTCGTCGCTTTATGGCGGATGAGGAAGATTTCGATAAAGAGAAATTAAAGATGGCTGGTATTGAGCGAAGAATCCGAAACGATGATTTTGACGAGGCAGTGGAAAATATTGAGAAACTTATATCCAATATAGGCTAGCGGATGTCGTCAAAAAATGGTATAATAGATAGAAGGCTTGTGGAATAAAGTGATTTCATAGTGTTCTTGTTACAAGATAGAAGCAGGGAAGGAGATGAGTAGGTGGATATAAAGATTGATCCGATGCAGCAGACGATACAAACCACAGCGACAAAGCATACCCAGAATACGGGCGAAGATTTCAAATTCACCTTGATGAGCTCCATCGAAGAAGAGGGCTTGTCGGCACGTCTTTCCCTGATGATGCAAGATATTACGATGCAAGGGAAAAAGCTGAGTAAGCATATGGACGTCCGAGATATGAAGCATTATCGGAAGTTGATTCAAGAGTTTATGAATGAGATTGTGAATCGATCCCATAAGTTTAGCAGAGAAAACTTCTTGGATCGGCGAGGACGACATCGAGTGTATGGTATGATTAAGCGGGTTAATGCAGCGCTGGATGAGTTGGCTCAAGAATTGATGAAGGATGAGAAGGATCACCTTTCCATTTTGGGGAAAATTGACGAGATACGGGGATTGTTACTTGATATACTGACGTGATGACCAGAGTGTCAGAAGTGAAAGATAGGAGGGCTGCTTATGTTTTTGTTTTCAGAGATTATGGGACATGATGATATAAAGGAACATTTGCAAATGGCGATTCGGGGAGACAAGCCATTTCACGCTTATATTTTTCAAGGTGAAGTGGGATGTGGTAAGGAAACCATGGCAAAAACCTTTGCGGCAGGGCTACAATGTTCATCCGAGCAGGAGGGCAGACCTTGTGGTGAATGTCCATCGTGTAAGCAGATGGATTCGGGGAATCAGCCAGATGTCATCTGGGTAAATCGCGAGCTTTCCAGTATTGGCGTGGATGATATTCGTGAGAAAATCAATGGTTCCATCGCCATTAAGCCATTTTCCAGTCCATATAAGATTTATATTGTGCCGGAAGCAGAGCGAATGACGGAGGCGGCGCAAAATGCATTGTTGAAGACCATCGAAGAGCCACCGGAATATGGTATTATTATCCTTTTAACTAGTAATATCAATGCGCTTTTGCCAACGATTCAGTCCAGATGTTTGAAACTGGAATTTCGTCCACTGACGACAGCAACCATTGAAAAATATTTGATGGAAAAGTATCAGGTGGTGGATTATCGCGCTAGAACCAGTGCGATATTTGCGCAGGGAAATTTAGGAAAAGCCATCCGTTACATTGAGTCGGAGGATTTTGAAGAGAAAAAAGATAAAGTGCTAAAAATCCTAAAAAATGTGCATAATATGGATACCTCTGAAATTCTGGAGATTATTAAAGAAATCGGGGAAGACAAAGATAATGTAAAAGATTATATTGACTTGATGGTTTTGTGGTATCGCGATGTGTTGCTATTTAAGGCGACGAAAAATATGAACCAGCTTGTGTTCCAAAGTGAGTTCAGCGCGATTTCTTCAGAAGCAAGCCATCGGGATTATGAAAAGCTGGAAGAGATTCTTCGAGCGTTTGATAAAGCCAAGTTGCGTCTCAAGGCTAATGTGAATTTTGAGGTAGCTATGGAGCTTATGATCTTGGCGTTAAAACAATAGAAAGGCAGGATAATGAATTGAAAATTATCATTGGAGTACGATTTCGTCAGGCAGGGAAAGTATACTATTTTGATCCCGGCGACGAGAAAGATATAAAACGAGGAACTCATGTAATCGTGGAGACGGCGAAAGGTGTGGAGTACGGAACCGTAGTGCTTCCGCCGACGGAGATGCCAGAGGAGAAAATTGTGGCACCTTTGAAAGGGATTATTCGCATCGCTACGCCGGAGGACGAGGAAAGCGAGATGAAAAATCGTGAGAAGGAAAAGGAAGCGTTTTCCATTTGTCTTGAAAAGATTGCGAAGCATGAGCTTGAGATGAAGCTGATTGCGGCAGAATATACATTTGATAAGAATAAATTGTTGTTCTATTTTACTGCGGATGGACGAATTGATTTCCGTGAGTTGGTAAAGGATCTGGCTTCGGTATTTCGTACGAGAATTGAGCTTCGTCAGATTGGTGTAAGGGACGAGACAAAGCTTCGCGGAGGCATCGGTATTTGCGGTCGCGCACTTTGTTGTCACACCTATCTTTCTGAGTTTGCTCCAGTGTCTATTAAGATGGCAAAAGAGCAAAATCTTTCGTTGAATCCTACCAAGATTTCTGGTGTGTGTGGTCGTTTGATGTGTTGTCTGAAAAATGAGGAAGAGGCGTATGAAGAATTGAATCGTAGTCTTCCGAATGTAGGCAGTCGCGTAAAAACACCAGAGGGGCTTACTGGTGAAGTGCAAAGTGTTAGCGTTTTGAAGCAGAAAGTAAAAGTAATTGTGACATTGGAAAATGACGAGAAAGAGGTTCGTGAGTATCAGGTGGCAGAGCTGAAGTTTAAGAAGGAGCGCCGTCGCGAGCGTCATGACAATGATCATGATAAGGAATTGAAGGCATTGGAAGCCATGGAGAAAAAGGAAGGTAAGTCGAAAATCTGATGGAAGATAGAGAATTGCTTTTGGATGGAGAACGGTTGGATGACCTGCAGCGAGACGGCTTGATGTTGATTCAGAACCCAAGCTGGTTTTGCTTTGGGATGGATGCCGTTCTTCTGTCTAGTTTTGTGAAAGCTGGAAAAGGTGCTCAGATGCTGGATCTTGGATGTGGAAATGGTATTATCCCGATTTTACTTTCTTCGAAGACACAGGGAGAACATTTTGAGGGGCTGGAAATCCAGGAAGATATTGCGGAAATGGCAAAACGAAGCGTTCGTTACAATCACTTGGAGGAACGCGTACATATAACCACAGGAGATATCAAAGAGGCATCCTCGTATTTTGAGGCGGCTTCTTTTGATGTTATCACTACGAATCCACCTTACATGATCGGGGATCATGGGCTGACGAATCCGACGGGTCATAAAGCCATAGCAAGGCATGAATTGTTATGTACGCTGGAGGATATTGTTCGTGAAAGCGCGAAACTCTTGAAACCAAGGGGACATTTCTTTATGGTGCACCGTCCGTTTCGTTTGAGCGAGATTATGAATACCATGACAAAATATCGCATCGAGCCGAAGCGCATGAGATTGGTGTATCCTTATGTGGATAAGGAGCCTAATATGGTGCTTATCGAGGGTGCCCGAGGGGGCAACTCCGGGATGGTGGTAGAGCCACCCTTGATCGTGTATGAATCGGTAAATGTATACACAAAAGAAGTGCGAGGTATGTATTAGTAAGAAAGAAAGGCGAATGGAATGTTATATTTGTGTGCGACGCCAATTGGAAATCTAGAGGATATTACGTTGCGTGTTCTACGGATTTTAGAAGAAGTGGATGTGATTGCAGCGGAAGATACCAGACAGACGATTAAGTTGTTGAATCATTTTGATATTAAGACACCTCTTGTTAGTTACCATGAACACAATAAATTTCAAAAGACTCCGATTCTGGTGAAAGAACTTTTGGAAGGTAAAAATATCGCGTTGGTGACAGATGCAGGAACACCAGCGATTTCGGATCCAGGTGCGGATCTTGCTTTGGCTGCTTACGAGGCAGGTGTGGAGGTGACTTCGCTGCCGGGGGCTTCGGCGGTGGTGACGGCACTTACGTTATCCGGGCTGCCAACGAGACGGTTTGCCTTTGAAGGTTTTTTGCCTCAGGATAAGAAGGAGCGGGCAAGAGTATTGAAAAATCTTTGTAGCAGTACGTATACAACGGTGTTTTATGAGGCTCCTCATCGTTTGGTCAAGACTTTGGAAGCGGTGGCGGAGGTGATTCCGGGAGAACGAAAAATCGCTGTGTGTAAGGAATTGACAAAACGTCATGAAACAGTGTTGCAATGTACCCTGGAGGAAGCGATTGCATATTTTCATGCCAATGAGCCCAAAGGCGAGTTCGTATTTGCGTTGGAAGGTGCCGATGCAAATGAGTTGGAAAAAGAAGAACAAAAGAAGTGGGATGATGTTTCGCTGGAGGAACATATGGAGCGGTATATGTCTCAGGGAATGGACCGAAAAGAGGCTATGAAGGCGGTGGCGAAGGATCGTGGGATGACGAAGAATCAGGTGTATAAAGGTTTGTTGGTTGATTCAGAAAAGAATAAGTAAACAAGAAAAATGGAATTCATATGTAATGCGCTCTTGCTCGACAAACGACGCAGCGGTACTAGAAACGCAAAAGACACGTTTCAAGGATCGGCGCGTTTGTAAGGTTACATACGGATTCCATTTTTCTATTACCTTGCTTTTTTGCCAATGCAACAAGATGAAAGGAAAAAACCACCATCCCCTTTGCTTTCCACCATGGAGAGGAAATTTATAAAAATATGGAAAAAATTGGAAATAAATAGACAAAAGGAAAGGCAGGAGTCTAGGGGGGCTCCTGCCACACTAAAGTGATATATGATTAAATTAAACCAGCTAGCTTTGATAATTTTTTGATGGATTTCTTAGAAACCATCAAACCTTCATATTCAACCAAATCGTCTGCTTGTTCGCCAGTGAAAACATCACATGCCGCATATTTCTTTAAAACAATTTGATTTCCTTCTGAATAAATCTGAATTGAATCTCTATCTGCAATTCCTAATGAACGTCTAAGTTCAATTGGAAGAGTGATTCGTCCGAGACGATCTAAACGTCTTACAATTCCTGTGTCTTTCATAAATGGAATCTCCTTCAATATGTAACCTATCAAGGTGTCGCGTCTCTTGATGTAGCTATATACTATCACAGTTTTGAGAATTGGTCAATAAATTTCTTGTGAAAAAAAATAAAAGAAATATAAAAAAAGTCGAAGTATGTCAAAAGTGCTGTATTGGTAGACGTTTCATGCATTGGTTGGTAATTGTACCGATGAGAACCCCTGTGATTAACCCGCCAAAGTATAAAAAAGGAAGATAGCCTAGGATGGAATCAAATCCTACAACACAACCAGCCACCACGAGTTGCCCCATCGTATGGGCGACGCCCCCTACGGCGCTGACAGATATTGGGGAAAACCGTTTGTGTCCCCATTTTTTGAAAAGTGCCATCAGGGAAAGGCTGAGCAATCCCCCGGCAATACTATATATAAGAGAAAATGCATTTCCAAAGGTTACAGCATTGAGAATATTTCTCAATAAAGACAAAGAAAGCGCATAACGATAATTCTTCCTATATAATGCAAATAAGAGAATAAGATTGGCAAAGCCTAGTTTTATGCCTGGAAAAGGAAGGGGCAAGGGGAATAATGCTTCCATATAACTAAACACAAATGCCAAAGCTGTAAAGATGGAAAATTCAGTGATTTTTTTTGTGTGATTCATGAAGCACCTCCTGTCACCGCATCATAGGCTGGTTCTTTTGTGTCGCCATTGGTAATAGCAAGAACGAGCTTGTGAGGAAGGCAGACAATGGTCTGCCCTTGTCGTGAAATGTGGGTCATCGAGACACACACTTGATCGTGGCAATCTGCGTGTTGCATAGTAACTTTGCCGTCCTTAATATAGAAAGTATTGGAACCATTTTCGGTGTGTACCGTCTCCGTTCGAGGCTGTGAGAGGGCGTAGCGTTCTGTTACCACTCCGTTGACACGGACTTCCACAAAGGAACCGTTGGTTTTGGAGGGCATATATATAAGTAGAGAAGCGACAAAACCAATGAAGAATAAAATAGTTATGGTGATTAAGTCTGATTTGTGCAAAACCTTCATAATGTCCCTCCGTTAAAATGAAATAATTTTATGATCTTGGATATTATAACATAAGTGTGGCAAATCATCAAATATACCTTGACATAAGGCTTAGGGTGGTATATGATAATGAATAAGCGAGGACGTGGTTTTGAAAACTACGTCAAGTAAAAAAGATTACGACGAAAGGATTTTGGCTATGGAGTGTGCAGGAGGAAAGATGTATGATCTTGTCGGAATTGCAGATCGATTCATTGATACAGAATTAGATGAAAATGGGATATTGAAATCCATTGAATATAAGAATGATGAAAAATTTAATTTTGCTTATGATGTGATAGACGTCATGGCGAAAAAATGTCCAGATAAATTGGCGATGCTTCACATTTCATTGGATGGTCGCGAGAGACGTTTTACGTTCCGTGATATGGCGAAATATTCTAATATGGCTGCAAATTACTTTAGCTATCTTGGGATTAAAAAAGGTGACAAGGTTATGCTGGTGCTGAAGCGACATTTTCAGTTCTGGTTTTCTTTGCTTGCTCTTCATAAGATTGGAGCAATTGCCATTCCGGCTACGAACCTTTTGACGAAAAAAGATTTTGAGTATCGTTTTAAAGTGGGGGAAGTGGATGCTATCGTTTGTACAGCAGATGGCGAAGTGTCCCGAGAAGTGGATAAAGCGGCGTGGGGCAATACAAACCTTAAGACCAAGATTATGGTTGGAGGTGCGCGAGAGTCCTGGCATTGTTTCAACAAAGATATTCGCTTCTTTTCTGCGAACTTTACACGTCCGGCGGATGCTGTGGGTGGCGATGACACGATGTTGATGTTCTTTACATCAGGGACCACATCATATCCGAAGATTACGACACATAACCACAAATATCCATTGGGACATTATATTACGGCAAAATACTGGCATCAAGTGGATCCAAATGGAATTCATTTTGCGATTTCAGATACGGGCTGGGGAAAAGCCCTTTGGGGAAAAATTTATGGACAGTGGATTTGCGAAGCACCGATATTTACGTATGATTTTGACGATTTTGATGCGAAAAAGATTTTGCAGATGATTGAAAAATATAAGATTACGACATTTTGTGCGCCACCGACGGCGTATCGCGTTATGGTGCATTTGAAGTTGGAGAATTATGACCTTTCTTCTTTGCAAAATGTGACGACGGCAGGAGAAGCTTTGAATCCGAAAGTATTTGAGAAGTTCAAAGAAAAAACAGGATTTGATATTATGGAAGGTTTTGGGCAGACCGAGACTACGATGTTGATTGGAACAATCAAAGGAATGACACCTCGACCTGGTTCTATGGGAAAACCGAGTCCGTTGTATGACATTGCGATCATGCGGGCAGACGGAACCTTTGCAGATCCGGGTGAAGAAGGAGAAATTGTGGTAAAGACCGAGGATGGTGTACCAAATGGACTGTTTAAGGGATATTATAATGATGTTGAAAAGACCGAGTCCGTCTGGTATAATGGGTACTATCACACAGGTGACACAGCTTATATGGATGAGGATGGTTACTTGTGGTACGTTGGTCGAGTGGATGATGTAATCAAGTCTTCTGGATACCGAATTGGACCATTTGAGATCGAAAATGAGATTATGAAGCTTCCATATGTATTGGAGTGCGCGGTAACTTCTGTGCCGGATCGTCTCAGAGGTCAGGCGATTAAGGCGACAGTGGTACTTGCAGATGGTACAGAGGGCGATGAACATTTGCGAAATGATATTGTAAAATATCTGAAGAGCAATATCGCTTCTTATAAGTGGCCTAAAATCGTTGATTTTGCCAAAGAGCTTCCGAAAACGATAAGCGGAAAAGTTCGACGTGTGGAGATCAAGGAGAACGATTGGGCGGCTTCGGAGGAAGAAGCTACAGAGACAACCACGGCTGACGATGGAAATGAAATGATAGAAAAGGCAGACGTGAATAATGAAGAAGAAAAAAATGAAGATTAATTGGCGAGAGCACAAAGAAGCATTGTTTTTTGCGTATTTCATTCTGTACCTTGTATGGTTTTTTGCATTGGAACAGAGAGGAATCGAAGGGATGCATCTTGTGACGAATCCGCTGGATAGGTATGTACCATTTTGTGAGTATTTTATAATTCCGTACTATTTGTGGTTTGTATATTTGTATGGCGGGTGCATTTACTTTTATTTCAAGGATCGCAAGGGTGAATTTGTAAAGATGATGACAGCCATGGAAATTGGATTGACAATATGTCTTATTGTTTATACATTTTTTCCGAACTGGCAGAATTTGCGCCCGGAAGTGTACCCAAATAATAATATATTTACGCAAGTGGTGCAGATGTTGCAAGGGTTTGATACGCCGACGAATGTATGCCCAAGCATTCATGTGTTTGGAACCATTGTGATGCATATTGCGATTGTAAGACGAGATTTTGGAAAGCATAACCGTTTGATTAAGTTGGCCTCTTTGGTTCTTGCAATTTCGGTGTGCTTATCCACTGTATTTTTGAAGCAACATTCTGTTACGGATATGTTGTGGGGACTTGCACTGAATGCAGCGATGTATGTGTTGGTTTATGTAGCGCCGGAGTTATGGTGTCGGAGAACCGGAAAAACTAAGGCATATGTGGCAGAAAATTAGTGATTCAAACTGAGTTGTATTGGGTAAATAAATTGACAGAAATAGGTGATTGTGATAGCATAAGAATAGCTGTTGCAATCACCTTTTTATTTTAAAGGAAAGAGGGATTGTAAGAAGGAAATTATTACAAATGGAGGGATTACAAATGGCAGATAGCAAAAAATATTCTTATGATTGGGAAGAGTATGAGGAAGGAAACAAAGACGCAAAAACGATGGTGGAGGAAATTTTGGCGGATCCGGAGCTTCCAGGATTGTCAGAGGTCATCATCGGTTGTTGGGGCGAGTCTTGGGATAATAGTGCGCAAGCAATTATTGATGGAATCATAGAAAATAAGGATAAGTTTTCTCATATCAAGAGCCTTTTTGTGGGAGATATGGACTTTGAAGAGTGCGAGGTTTCCTGGATTGAGCAGGGAAATTATGAAGGCTTGTGGGCGGCATTGCCTCAGTTGGAGAAGCTGACCATCAAAGGTAGCACAAACCTTTCTCTTGGAAAAATAGAACATGAAAATTTGAAATCGTTGGAGATTATCTGTGGTGGATTGCCAAAGGATGTACTGGCAAGTATCGGTGAATCAAAGCTTCCAAATCTCGAGAAACTGGCGCTTTATATCGGTGTAGAGGATTACGGATTTGACGGCGATATTTCAGATATTAAAGGAATGTTAGATAAGTCCGATTTTCCTAAGCTGAAGGCGCTGGGAATCAAGGATAGTGAGATTCAGGATGAAGTGGTAGAAGTGGTTATGGCTTGTAAATACATTGACCAAGTGGAACTTTTGGAGCTGTGCTATGGAACCTTGACCGATAAGGGTGGTGAAATCTTGTTAAACGAGCTTCCAAAGCACAAAAATATCAAGATGGTGGATTTGGAATATCACTACATGTCAGAAAAAATGATGGATCAATTAGATGACATGATGGAGGCAAATGATATGGATATCCAGATGTCTGATCCACAGGAAGAGGAAGAGTGGGACGGAGAGATTTGGCGTTATCCAATGCTGACAGAGTAAGGAGTCGGGAGAAGATACAATGGATATTAAGCTAATCGGAAAGACGGGAACGAAGCGAACCGATTATTTCCTAAAGGCGGCAGAGGGATTACATATTCCAGTGACATTTGTGGATTGGGATGAGGTGGAGGAAAGCGTAGTATCATCATCGATGATTAAAATAGATCCACCCGCATTTCAAACGTCTAATCTTTACGAAATGAATGGAAAAATTGAGACATACCGGCAGATGATAGCGCGTCTTTCAGATGCCGGTTGTTCCTTCTTAAATGCGCCAGAAGGGATTACCAAGGTATTGGATAAGAGAACATGCAAACAGATCTTACAGGAAAATGGTGTACCGGTAACGTGGATGTTTCCAGAGAAAATCCATACAGTACAAGCGTTGATGGAGGCGATGGAGAGACACAGGACATATTCTGTGTTTATTAAGCCGATTCTTTGCTCGGGAGCGGCAGGGGTTACGGCATTTCGCATGGTGCCGGGAAGCGGAAGAATGACGGCTTATACATCCTGTGTGTTGCAAGATAACGAGTTAGTAAACACAAAGAGACTGAGAAAATTGGAGAAACCGGAAGAAGTGCGACGACTTTTAGAGGCGGTGTTATCCTTGAATTGTGTGGTGGAGCGCTGGCAGCCCAAAGCATCTTTTCAAGGGAAAAGTTTCGATCTTCGAGTGGTGTATCAGTTTGGTAAAATTGCTTTTATGGTTGCACGACAGTCCTCTGGCCCAATTACCAATCTACATTTGAACAATGCTCCATTGTCATGGGAGAAACTAGGACTTTCGGAAAAAGTAATGAGAGAGATTGAGAGCGTGTGTCGGCAAGCCATGGAGCATTTTCCAGAGCTTCGCATGGCTGGAATCGATGTCTTGTTGGAAAAAGATACATTGCGTCCGTATGTCATTGAAGTAAATGGGCAGGGAGATTTGATGTATCAGGACATTTTTAATGAAAATCGGATTTACCGAGAGCAGCTGGAGTGGATGGCAGCGTGGGAAGAATAAAGGGGGGATTGTGATGGATATGAAGGAAGTGGTAGGACGATGCCATATTCTGTTTGTTTGCATTGATTCCCTTCGCTATGACGTGGCAGAGAAGGAGCAAGAGCAAGGTGGGACGCCTGTGCTGAATCAGTACGGAAGCTGGCGCAAATGTCATGCACCGGGGAATTTTACGTACCCTTCTCATCAGGCGATGTTTGCTGGCTTTTTCCCCATCGAAGTCGGTGTAAAAAATATGAAACAGCGAGAAACGTTGTTTTTTTCGGAGGATATCGGAATGGGGCGTAAGGCTCCCGAAGGGGCGTATCGTTTTCAAGGGGCGACTTTTGTGGAGGGGCTTTCGGCTGAAGGATATGAGACTTGTTGTATCGGAGGACTCAGCTTTTTTGACAAAAGGACGGATGTGGGAAAAGTGATGCCAGGGTATTTTCAAAATAGTTATTGGCGTCCGACGTTTGGATGTAAAGTGAAAGAATCGCCGAAACATCAGGTGGATTTTGCGATTCAAAAGATGGAAGAACTACCAGTGGATAAGAAAATGATGATGTACATAAATATATCGGCCATTCATTATCCGAATTATTTTTATATTCCGGGAGAAAAGAAGGATAGTGTGGAAAGTCATGCAGCAGCATTGTGTTATGTGGACCAGGAGCTTGGACGGTTGTTTGCAGCGTTTGAAGAAAAGGGTGAGACATTTGTAATCTGTTGTTCGGACCACGGGACTTGCTACGGAGAGGATGGTTATCTGTATCATGGATTCAATCATCCGATTGTGAATACCGTTCCATACAAACATTTTTTCCTTGCGAGACGCTTGTGAAAGAATGTAACGATTCCGTCATATAGAAATAAAAATACGAAAGGATAACAGATAAGAAAGGGATTTGAATATGATTTCACCATATGTGCAATATATGTATAGCTATCCTCACAAAACTGCCTATGGGGAGCTGACGGGGATTCATCTTAGAGATTATGTAGACAGGCTATCACAGCAGGAAAATAGTCTCTATTTTCATATACCATTTTGTCAAAGCAAATGTGGGTATTGTAATTTGTTTTCTGTGACAGGACAGAAGGAAGTGTTTATGGAAGCATATGTGGACGCCATGGAGCGACATGCCCACCAATTGGCGGAAGTGCTACCGAAAGAGGCTAAATTTGTGGATTTGACATTAGGTGGCGGGACGCCGTTGTTGCTTTCGGAGGCACAATTGGAGCGGGTGTTTGGGATGGCAGAGTCGGTGCTTGGCTTTGCGTGTGGAAGTGGACCGGTTGTGGTGGAAACGTCGCCGGCTCAGACCACAAAAGAGAAATTGGAGATTTTACAAGCACATAACGTGACGCGAGTAAGTATGGGAGTGCAAAGCTTTTTTGATGAAGAACTGAAGACACTAAATCGTGCTCATCGTGTGGCGGAAGTGGAGCGTGCCATGGAGCTTTTGAAGGATGCCTCATTCCCATGTCTGAATTTGGATTTGATTTATGGGATTCCAGGACAGACATTGGAGCATTTGTTGACTTCAGCGAAGCGTGCAGTATCTTACGAACCAGAGGAACTTTTTGTGTATCCGCTCTATATCAAGGAAGGAACTTATCTTGCCAGTCGTGGAACGGTGCCACCGGAGGATACTCATGAAATGTATGTGGCATTGCGTGAATACCTAAAAAGCGAAGGGTATGTGCCTTATTCTATGCGTCGATTTGTGAAGAAGGGAAATCCGACAGATATGGGAAGCTGTGGATTTGATAGTACTCTATCCATCGGATGTGGTGGCAGAAGTTATGTGGGGAATCTGCATTTTTGTACGCCATATGCTGTGCGACAAAGTACATGTCTGAGTATTTTACAACAATACATAGAGGAAGAAGATTATTTGCAAGTGCGCCATGGGTATATGTTGTCGACGGAGGAACAACGGCGACGTTATGTCATTAAGAATATCTTGTTTGGATGTGGGTTGGATAAAAAAGAATATCGACTGCTTTTTACAGGGGAGCCGGAACAAGATTATCCGGAGTTAAAACAATGGATAGAAGAAGGGATGGCAGTGGTCACAGAGAATCGTATGTATTTGACAGAAGAGGGTGTTGGGTTATCGGATTATCTGGGACCAATGTTGATTTCAGAAGAAGTAAGGGGAAAGATGGAGCGGTCTTTGGTTTCCCCGTTTACAAGGAGATAAATTGCTATGAATGCAAAAAAACATATTTTTTATCGAGGCAGTTTGAGCTTCTGTAATTATTCTTGTAGTTATTGTCCGTTTTCGAAAGGAAAAGGTAGTGAGCGGCAGTTACAACAAGATAGAGAGGAACTGACTCGGTTTGTGGACCAGTTGAAAGTAAGTGAGTTTCGAGGTGCTGTACAGATTGTGCCTTATGGGGAGGCACTGATACATGACTATTATTGGGAGGCTTTGGCATGCATGAGCAGGATTCCCGGCGTGGAAGCGGTTGGTGCGCAGACAAATCTGAGTTTTCCGGTGGAACGGATGCTTTCGATATATCGAGAAGCAGGTGGCAAGGTGGAAAAGTTACGTTTATGGGGGACGTTTCATCCAGAGATGGTTTCGATAGAACAATTCCTTATGACCTGTGCTGCCCTGGGACAGGAAGGAGTAAGTTTTTGCGTAGGAAGTGTCGGTGTTCCGGGAAATATTTCATTGCTTCAAGAATTGCGTAGTAAACTGGACTCATCTGTATATCTATGGATCAATAAGATGGATGGTTTGGGGCGAAATTATACGGAAAAAGAAGTGGAAGAACTTTGTGAAATAGATGAATATTTTGAACTGGAATTACAACATCATAAAGCAGATGCGAAAAAGTGTAATACAGCGATTTTTGTGGATTCACGTGGGGAATGTCATCCTTGTAATATGTGTCGAAATAGTGTTGGAAATATATACGATACATCTCTGAAACGGTTGTTTCGCGAGTGCGGAAAAAGAAAGGCTTGCAAGAAAAAAGAATGTGAGTGCTATCTTGCTTATGGTAATCGAAGAGATTTGGAAGAATTGGTGTTCTTTCAACCTTATCCGGCCTTTCGAATCCCTGTGTATAAAAAAGCTATTTTCTTTGATGTGGATGGTACACTTGTGGCAGAGGAAGAGAAGGAACTTTCCGAAAAGAAAGCGGCTTGGATACGAAAATTAGCAATGCACAGCGATATTTACCTTGCCACCTCTCTTCCCTATGAAGATGCAATGCGTAAAATGAAGCCAGTAGCATCTTTGGTTTCTGGTGGTGTGTTCGCGGGAGGCGGAAGAGTACGAATACAAATGAAAGAGAGTGAAATGGTTTTTTGGGATCGAGTGGCATCCATTCACGAAGAGGTTATGCCTTTTGTAGAACGATTGCGAAGTACGTATGTATTTCGGATTCATACATATAAAAGAGGACAGAAACTTTATAAAATAGTATTAAACTTTTGGGTGGATGAATTACCGAAGCAGATGTTAAAGGATATAGGGAAGTTACGTAAGGTCTGCCATGTGATGATAGAAGATAATAAGGTGGAATTAACCGCAAAAGGCGCCAGTAAATTGGCGGGGATTCAACGAATATGCGAGAAGCTTACAATGTCCTTGGACGATATCGCTGTATTTGGAAACTCAGAGGCAGATTTGGAAATGATACGTGAGGTGCCATTTTCTGTGGCAGCAGCAGGGAGTTGTAAGGCGGTAAAGGAAGTGGCGAAGATCGTGCTGGAATGAGGACTTTGGAAGGAGAATAAGTATGAAAAAGGAGGAATGTTGTATGAGAAACAGGAGAAGTACAGCATATGTGATTTTTTGTGTGGCAACGTTTTTTGTTTTGTCATTGCTTGTGAGTCGGGTGACAGAGGCAGCATCTAAGGTTCTTACGGAAGAAGAGTATGCCACGGTAGTGGAGGAAACGATAGGACTGGCGGAGTTTTTTCGAGCCGATGAGGACTTTATCTATGAGGCAAATAGTGGTCTGACCAAAGCACAAACAACGTCTTTGAAAGAAGAGTTATTGCCGCAGATTTTTGCGTCGGCAAATGCTACGACGGAGGCAGAAAAGGCGGCGGCGATCATCGCCTATGTACGTTTGCATATGACGGTTTATGAAGGAGAGGAAAGTCCGGATTATGTGAATACGTATGAGATGTTGTGCCAGTACCCGGAAGAAAATGATGGAGCTCTATTTGTAGGAGATGTGTACAATTATACATTAGCGGTTCGGGATTTGTGTGCGCTGAGTGACATTCCGGTATTTCTTGTAGGGGATGAAAATGCGTATACGTTCCACAATTATCAAATTGTCATGATATATGTAAATAATCAATGGAAATTCTGTGATGTGTTTGCCAGTTCCACGCTTATGGAGGGAAGTGAGTTATATGCTGCGTTGCATGAAAACTTCCAGCCGGCAAAGGTGAATTTTGGATATACAGGAGGAAATTCGGTGATTGGCTATGCAGGCAGCATTTACGTAAATGCTACGATGTATGCCATGGAGACAGGAAACAATAATTTTAATCTGGTGTATGAGAAGGAAAAACAGGCGGTAATTAAAAGGGGAGCGGGTGGTACGGTCATTGCGGATTCTCTTTATTACGGTTCGGATCAGAAAACCGATACCGATGGAAAAGTGCCAACAGGCATTTTGACGCGAACGACGATCGATGGTGTAACCAATGGAACTTGGCGATGGACAAGGGCGTATTCTCAGCACGGAGTAGTGCTTCAGGGATGGGTGGAAATTGATGGAGAAGAATACAATTTCAGTGAATTTGGAAGTGCTCAGTCCTTGCCGTATTATGAACTTGTAAGAGAAGAGGCACCGACGGAAGAGGAATTGGCTGCGGTGAATGCGGATGTTAATGATCGTGTAAAGTTGACCTCTGAGATTTGTGATGCCTTACTTGCAGACGAGACCTTTCAGTTTTTTATGGATTATACGGAAGCGGAATTGGCATATTTAAAAGAAGCAGCTGAGGTGGCAATCACAGAGGAATATGTGGCGATGTTCGAGCCATCCAATGCCGAAGTTCCAGAGGAAGAGTATACCGATTATATGAAGGCGCAAGGTCTTGTGAACTATTTGAAATATAATGTGGATTACGTCGGTGGTGTTGTGATGCAAGATGTGTATACAACATTAACAACAAAAAGGGGAACCTGTGCCAATTATAGTGCTGCGTTGATGGAACTTTGCACGTTCCATGATATTCCGTGTTTTTCCCTTGGAGGAATGCTGAGTAACCAGCGTTCGCCGGAAGGAGAATTACCGGATCATGCCTATAACATTTTAAAACTGGATGGTAAATGGTACGTATGTGATCCGACAAATGCCATGGCGATATGGGAGAGTGGTACCACAAGTTATGTAAAGCCGATGAGTTTTCAATATTGTAATTTTATCCAGAAAGGTGTATATATCAGCCATGAAATGATGCTGAGAGATTTGACTGACCCCATTGCGGCACTTTGCTATGATTTTGATGATGAGGGGAATCTCGGGATCTATTATATGAATCGAACAGGGCCGATTGCCAATTACGCGAGTAAGGCATTTTCTACGGATGAAAATGGAAAGCTCCTGCAGAATAATGGTTTTGTGACATGGGAAGAAAAAGTAGAGACGGAAAAAGGGTACGAAATCTGGATGTATGAAGGGTATGTGCGTCAAGGATATCCAGTATATGGAACCCAGATCATCGATGGAAAACAATACGTATTTCCGAAAGAAAGTGAAAACTTCACCAAGGATATGGTGGGCTATGCAAAGGAAAAAAGTAAGAGCTACTATCAGATTGATTTGATGGAGCGAGGAGAAATGAACACGTCATTTACTTACACGGGAGAAAATATTTGTCCGGAACCGGTAATTAAGCATGGAGATACGGTGTTGCAGAAAGGTGTAGATTACACGGTTTCGTATTATAATAATCGCACAGTTACAACAGAAGCTACGGGAAAAGCACGGATGACAGTGGAAGGAATCGGTTCATATTATGACAGCTACGTGGTGCAGTACGACATTGTTCCGAAGGAAATTACAGAAGCAGACGTGACATTTTCCCAGGAAGAATTTGTGTGGAATATGGACGTGGATAAGGCTGGTGGCTTTTCCTGGCCGGAGGTGACAGTGAATGCACCGGAAAATGAATACACGGTAAGTTGTACTGGATTTAGTGGAATGACAGAAGGAAAAGTGCTGGTAAAAGGTCGCTATAATTGCACGGGAACTGTAGAAAAAACATTTCCACTAAAACCAATGGAATTGACGGAGGGAGAGTTCCGGGTAGCCGTGGATTCTACCAATGAATTTGTTTATAAAAAAGGAGCATGGGAACCAGCTATTACAGTAACTTGGCACGCCGATGATGGCAGTGTATATCGTACGCTGTCCAGTGCAGAATACGATGTAAAATATGAAAATAATACCGAAGTAGGAACGGCTAAAATAACGGTTACAGGTGATGGACGATTCGCTGGGGAATTGTCCTCCACCTTTGAGATTGTGAAGAGGGATTTGTCCTTCGACAGCCGGTTGAAAAATGCGCTGGCGCAAGTTGTGAACCAGCGTTATACCGGGGAGGCTATTGTGCCGAACATTCCGGGAGTTAATTATGTGGATGATTATACAGACGATATCGGATATGTTGTCAATGAGGATTACACTCTTACCGTGACGGATAATGTGGAAGCAGGAACGGCGACGATTACGATACAGGGAATCGGGAATTATGAGGGTTCTGTGACAGGAACATTTCAGATTTTGCCAATAGAAATTGCCCAGGAAGAGCTGGTTGTTACGAATGGAACAGTGCCATATACGGGCGAGGTTCAATTGCCACAGGTGGTTATCGGCGATCTGGTGGCTGGCGAAGATTATGAGGTGACTTGTTATCGTAGAGAATATGATGAGGCGGGAGAAAATTACGAAGAGACGTTGGTGACGCCGTTGGAGGCTGGGCTTTATTATGTGAAAATAGAGCTATTAAATCCGAATTATGTGTTCTGGTATTCGGAGATGACAAAATGGAGAAATTTCTATATCCAAGAATCTTCCGTGCCGATTGGTCCTGTGATTACACCAACGCCAGCACCTATACCAACATCTGCGCCGACGCCGACGACACCGCCATCCGGTGAGACAGGAGAGGGCACAAGCGGTTCTGGAAATAGTGAAGTTTTATCGCCATCTGGTTCCGGAGATGCTTCAACAGGAAGTGAGAATCCAACGAATGTGGCAGATACTACGATCAATCAAGAGAATGCAAAAGAAACCGATATTTCGCAAGAGAAAATCGTGGTTTCCAAAGTAAAGAAATTAAAATTAAAGAAACAGAAAAAGAATCTTGTGATACAGTGGAAAAAGGCCACGAAAGCAAACGGATACCAGCTTGAGATCAGTACCAATAAGAAATTTAAGAAAGCGAAAAGGATTTCCCTTGGTGCGAAGAAAACGAAGTATAAGATGAAGAATGGTAAAAAAGGAAAGAAATACTTTGTTCGAATTCGTGCATATCAGTCGGTGGCGAATGTTGGTGGAAAGGGTAAGAAAGTGTATGGAAAATGGGTGGTAAAGAGTTTGCACTTGTGATTTGAAATGGACGATTTGTCAAATAACGAATTATAATTATAATGAAAAGACAGCTATGGCGGGAGAGTTCACGTCATAGCTGTTGTTATTTTATTGTAATAATTGTAATACACTTTGTGGCAATTGACTTGCCTGTGTTAACATGGATTGGCTTGCTTGCAACAAAATCTGATTTTTGCTGTAAATCGTCATTTCGTCTGCCATATCCAAGTCGCGGATGCGACTTTCCGATGCCTGCATATTTTCAGCGCTATTATCAGAGTTTTTAATGGAATATTCCAGGCGGTTTTGATATGCACCTAACTTGGAACGGAGACTGGAGATCTTATCAATGGCATTGTCGGCTGCGGTGATGGCATCGCCAGCAACCGTGTGGTCAGCCACGGATATATTTTCAAGTCCCAATGTGGAAGCATCCATTTTTTCGATATAAAGCTGAATCGTCTGGCGGGCATTTGCACCAATCTGGAAAACAAGGCCACCGGAACCGCTGGTAGCACCAGTACCACCACCGCCAGTACCACCAGTTCCACCCGCTCCGCCGGTACCACCACCGCCCGAGCCACCAGAACTATTAGAACCACTAGAACTGGAGCCACCGGTGTTCAGTTTATCCACATTCGAAGGATATGTATTTGTGACGGATTCTGAGGTGGTATTGAGTTGAAATAAATTTGTATTATAAGTGGCATCGGGTAACAAGTCAGAACTCTGATAGTTGCCTCCTATCAACGCCCCATTTCCATCATCACCTACTGCCACTAAAAGACTTTGAGTGAATTGAGCAGAGGCATCGTCGCCAAAACTACTTTGAAATTCGGAGAGTCCACCAGTGTAAGGTGAGATATCTTTGATAATATCATCCAGACTTTTCCCATTTTTCATTTCATTCATAATGGTATCTAATCCAGAAGAAATACTGGAGGCACTCGCTGAAGAGGATCCACTTGCCAGATAACCAAGATACATACAAGCAAGATATCCTGTGCCGTATTCAGAAGCAGTGCTTCCACTAGTCAAAGAGTAACTTGCGTTTTTTAAGCGATTTTGAATATCTGTCAAAGAGGATTCGTCGGTTAAGCCAAGACTACCATTGACCCAATCGTTATATGGGGTACAACCTCCGGCAGCGGCTTGTGCCATACCTTCTGCGAACCAACCAGGAAATTTGTTGGAGGCATCCACTTTGCCGTCGGATACACCAATCATACCGTTTGTTAGTGTTTCGTCCATCAAGGCATGCATCATTTCGTGGACAATGGTTGTTTCTAAGGCACTACGGCTTCCGGAAGCTTCCCCGGCGACAAAGGCACCGGTGGTTGGATCTAAGTTGAGATATGCCATGTTTACAGTGAGCTGGTAGCTGAAGCGATCAGATATAACGGTTCCGTCGGAATAATAGCTATAACCGATTCCTACAGAAGCCAATGCCGTGCTGGACGGATTGTTTTCTAATTTCAGTCCAATACCGATGGAGGAATCGCTTAAGTATCCAAAGGTATCGGAGAACGTAGTTAAGATGGATTTTACTGCTTGTGGTACGATTTCCGTCTGCAATATAGACTTCAAAGTATCATAACCGCTGATGGTGCTTGTGGACCCTGGGGTCTGAGTCGTTTCAAAATCATCTGTGATTTCCTCGTAAATAATGGTCAACCCATCCGCATCCAATGCCTCTTGGAGCGATACCGATTCGCCGGCATTCGCGCCATTGATTGCTTCCAAGGAATACGCTTTTGCAAAATTATCAGTGGAAGCATGTGATGTGAATTGATAAATCGGCAATGGTGTTGTGCTGGTGTTTGCACAGGAACCATCAAAAAGTCGTTTTTTATTAAATTCTGTTGTTTCCGATACGTGTTGCACCTGATCGATGAGCTCATCGATTTCTTCCTGGATTGCGGCACGGTCTTCAGGAGCATTTACATCATTGGCTCCTTGTACGGCTAATTCGCGAATGCGGTGAACCAAATCGTGTAGTTGTCCAGCAGCACCGTCTGCCACCTGTATCAAAGAAACACCATCTTGAGCGTTATCGGATGCACGCTTAAGGCCTCGCACTTGTGAGCGCATTTTTTCGCTAATGGCAAGACCGGCAGCATCATCTGCTGCAATATTTATGCGATATCCGGAGGATAATTTTCTTGTACTTTTTTGCAAGGCATTATCATTCATGCATGCGATTCGATTTGCATTCATGGCTAACATGTTGTGTGAAATAATCATTCCTTGCGCCTCCTAACGTAGTCTTTTATGAATTCGGTCAATTCGACAATATATATATCGGCTATTTTGAATGATTTGGTAAGTGAGTAGGAGGGGGGAGGGATTTTTGTTGACAGGTGCAGATTAATGCTTTAAAATATAGGAAAATATACTAAAGGAGATGGTTTGTGATGGTTAAGGAAGTATTACAAAAATTGAAAGAACAAGGCTACACATATGAGAAAATAGATGCTGTTTTAAAGGGGCTGATGAAGGAAATTGCAGATTCAAATGAATTACGAGAGGAGATGGCGTATCGGGTTCGACGAGAGGGGGAGTATACGGTCGAAGATTATCGGAGCTTACCGGATGAACCAAGAGTGGAATTGATGGATGGGAGATTTTATGTAATGGAAGCACCTAGTTACCTGCATCAGAAAATTGCAGGAGAAATATATCGACAGCTTGCGAACTTCATTGCGGAACAAGGTGGTAACTGCGAGCCAATGATTGCACCGGTCGATGTGCAGTTAGATTGTGATGAAAAAACTATGGTGCAACCAGATATTGCGATTTTATGTGACCGGGATAAGGTGCGTAAGTGGGGGGTGTATGGAGCACCGAATTTTGTGTTGGAGATTATTTCGCCTTCATCGCGAAAAAAGGATTGTACCAAAAAAGTTGCAAAATATGCAGATGCAGGTGTACGAGAATATTGGATCGTAGATCCGTATCAGAAACGACTTGTAATATATCGCTTTGACAGTGAGGAAATACCGATGATATGCGGACTGGAAGAGCCGGTGGGGATTGGGATTTACGAGGGAGAATTGAAGATTGATTTTGAAAAAATACGACAGTGGATGGAAGAAGAATAATAAAAACGTATCGCCCAGATAGCACCTTGCTACCTGGGCGATATTTATAAGGGGGAGGATAAGTATTTCTATCTTCTCTTTGGTACAAGATAAAGTATAGCCAGTTGTATTTTTTTTATACACTCTTGTAAAAAACTTTCTCATATTTTACAATAATAAAAGACACAATATATTCAGAAGGGAATGAGTCACGATGAATACAAACATGCGACAAGAAATATTGGCGGACACGGTTGATCGATTGTTGAACCGAATTTCGGTATCTACCTGTAGTTTTACCACCGCAGCGGAAGCGATGCGCACGTTAAAGGAAAAGGACTTTGAAGAACTATCATTAAAGGAATCTAAATGGGAGATTAAGCCAAATGGGAGATATGTGTTGAATGTGAATGATTCTACGGTGTATGCTTTTACGATAGGGGAAGATTTTGACCCTGAACGAGCCACGGAGCCCGAGCAAATGCTCCGATTAGCAGCGGCTCATACGGATCATCCGTGCCTTTATGTGAAGAGCAAACCGGAGATGCAGAGTCAGGGATATGGGAAACTCAATGTGGAAGTGTATGGCGGAGCTATCCTAAATACGTGGTTGGACCGTCCTCTTTCGGTGGCAGGGAAAGTGGTCATTAAGTCGGATCATCCGTTTGAGCCGGAGATTCGTATTATCGATATGAAAAGACCACTATTTACCATTCCGAACCTTGCCATTCATTTGAATCGGGAAGTGAATAAAGGTGTGGAGCTGAATCGCCAGACGGATATGGCTCCCCTTGCCAGTGTCAGTGAAGAGGAGCTGGATGAACAGTTTTTTATGAATATGCTGGCGCGCAAATGCAACGTATCTACGTCTGAGATTTTGGACTATGAATTGTATTTATACAATTGTGATGCTGGGGATTTATTGGGAATCCGCGAAGATATGATTTCAGCACCACGATTGGATAATATCACTTCGGTGGAAGCATGCTTGCAAGGAATCTGCGAAGCGATGCGCGATGGCGGAATCAATGGAATTCTTTTGTTTGATAATGAAGAAATTGGAAGTCGTACCAAGCAGGGGGCGGATTCGGTCTTGGTTTCTATGGTGTTGGAAAAAATCTATGCGTCTCTTGGAGTGGCGGAGGATGTGGCGGAGATGGCCATTGTGAATGGTTTCGCTCTTTCTCTTGATGTAGCCCACGGCTACCATCCGAATAAGTCAGAAAAGTCTGATCCAACCAATCTGAATCCATTGGGGAAAGGTGTGGTGATCAAACGTTCCAGTGCCCAGAATTATGTGACAGATAGTAGTGCCATCGGAAGTGTTATGATGATCATGGAAAATGCGGATATTCCGTATCAGAAGTTTGCTAGTCGTTCGGATGTATCTCAGGGTGGTACATTGGGGTCCATTGCGTCCAAGTATTTGCCGATGAAGATTGTGGACATGGGAGTGCCGATGCTTGCCATGCATTCTTCTAGAGAGTTGATGGCAGCAGTGGATCAGGTGGCTTTGGAGCAGGTGGTAAAAGAGTTTTTTGAAGCGTAGTAAGAAAGGGTAAAAAATATGTGTACAGCAATTAGCTTTCGCACAAAAGATCATTATTTTGGGAGAAATCTAGATTATGAATTGTCCTATGGAGAGCAAGTGGCAGTGACACCAAGACGGGTTCCGTTTCCGTTTCGGAAAATGACGAATATGAACGAGCATTATGCCATGATTGGTATGGCGACGGTGGTGGATAATTATCCGTTGTATTATGAAGCGACGAACGAGAAGGGACTGAGCATCGCAGGACTTTTGTTTGCAGGAAATGCAGACTATAAGCCGGCGGTGGAAGGAAAGGATAATATTACTCCATTTGAACTGATTCCATGGTTGTTGGGACAGTGTAAAAATATTAAGGAAGTGCGGGGAAAACTAGAGAAAATTAATCTGGTGAATATTCCGTTTAGTGAGAGATATCCATTGTCGCCTCTTCATTGGCTGATGGCAGATCGGGAAGAGTGTATTACCGTGGAGTCCGTGAAGGAGGGATTGTGGGTGTATGACAATCCTGTGGGAGTGCTGACCAATAATCCAACCTTTGACATGCAGATGTTTGAATTGAATCGATACATGGCATTGACGACGGAAGAACCGAAGAATACATTTTCTTCCGAAATCGGATTGGAGACTTATAGCCGAGGTATGGGAGCCATTGGGTTGCCAGGGGATTTGTCTTCCACCTCTCGTTTTGTAAAGGCGGTATTTACGAAGATGAATAGCAAATGTGGGGAGTCGGAGTCCGAGAGTGTCAGTCAGTTTTTTCATCTTTTAGGTTCGGTGGAACAGCAGCGCGGATGTGTGCACATGGGAGAGGGAAAATACGAGATTACGTTATATAGCTCTTGTTGTAATACGGACAAGGGAATTTACTATTATCGCACTTATGAAAATAGTCAGATTACGGCGGTGGATATGCACAAGGAAGATTTGGATGGAGATAAAGTGATGACTTATCCATTGATTACGGGGCAGCAGATTTACTGGCAAAATGAAGGAGAGTGACGGGTGTGCATTTTGTGGCACCGGATATTAATTACAAAGAAAAAGCAAAAGAATACATCCAAGAGTTTATCGATGAAGGTTCCTCAATCAACGGAACAGGGGCACTTGACACGTTTTTAGTGAAAGAGAATTACGAGAGTTGGCTGGAGGAATTAGAAAAGAATTCGGATACGTCAGTGAAGATTCCAGGCAAAGTGAATGATGCTACATTTTTTTATGTACGAGAAGAGGATGATTGTATCGTGGGTATGGCAAATATACGATTTGGATTAAATGCATTCTTGTTCCGAGAAGGGGGACACATCGGATATAGTGTCCGCCCCTCAGAACGAGGGAAGGGAATCGCCACGGAGCTGCTAGAGGATGCTCTTCGCTTCTGTCGTTTTATCGGATTATCCAAGGTATTGGTTGTGTGTGAGAAGAGCAATCCGGCATCGGCACGTGTTATCGAAAAGTGTGGTGGTGTCCTGGAGGATGAGGTGGTAAGTGAAGTGGATGGAACTGTGATGCGGAGATACTGGATTGAGAACGAAGGAGGCATTTTTGATTGACAACCCCTCAAAATAAGGGTATAATTGTGGTGAATAATACTTGGAATGTCGGGTGATTCGGTATGGATAATAAAAGATATGCATTTGCTACAGAAGTAACAGGAAAAGAAATAAAAATGTTTCGAGCTAAGTTTTCATTAACACAGGCGCGATTTGCACACTTGATTAATGTGTCCGTTAAGACGGTTGAACGATGGGAGTCCAGTGATAAGCCGATTACGGGACCTATTGTTCCACTGCTCCGAATCATGCTTGAACATCCGCAGTTAGAGGTTGAATTTCAAATTCCTGAAAAGCAATATCCACTTCGCTTATGGTATATGCATGATAATCAAATATGCTCAGTGATTGATGTGGATACGAGGATGCGAAGAGTTCAGGTGATGAATTATACAAAAGATAACATATCGAAGGCTTTTGGTGTAAATGAGAAACCTACTTATGAAGAGTATGAAGCATTTTTAGAGTCCCGCTGTTTTCCGAGAACAAGGGATAAAATGAAACTCGAGTTGGAGCGATTAGGGATACCGTATTATGATCCATATATGATTATCGAGAAGACACAGGGACGAATGGCAGAAGATAATTACTGGATTCGAATTGAGAGGTGAGAGTATGGTGGAATTATTTGAACAAGATGTTCAAAAAAATGGTCGTCAATCCTCAAAAGGGAATCAGCTAAAATGGTTAAGTTGGGGTGTTTGGTATAAGGCGGATTATACGGGATATGAGGGATTGGTTTGTGGACGGCAAAGTTTTGTGGCACGGAGATTGCGAATACGAAGTGTTTGATTTCAACACTGGAGAAGTGAGGAAGGTTACAAAAAAAGATGAGGAATACTGGTGGCAATATTGGTAAAATTATCACGATAGCATTGATGGCTGGTTGCATATTCCTGACATCCTGCACACCACCACAGGATGTGAAACAAGAATTTATACCAGATACCGTTTCGGAATCTGCGATTCGTGAAGAAACAGATAACGAGAAGGCGGCAGAAACATCTGTAAAATACAAATACCGTAACAGCACCAATTTGTAAATGGAAGATGATTGGAGTATTGAGCAACGTGATTTGGACGGAGTATTGCAGAAAACATTTACATTGGAGAGCGCCGATTATAAAAACAGATGACGGCGATGAAGTGCAAATCCACCAAGAGGAGAAGGTTTTCTTGGAAAAAGAAGGCATTAGTGATGCGGTTTACATAAGCGATAATTTCGTGTATTATAATAGAGAAAATCTAAATGCAAACTATGGTACTCCTTGTATTTATAGTATAAAGAAAAAGAAGTGGATGAAATGGCCCAAAGGACTACCACGAGAAATGGAAGACGGTGTTCTTCTGAGGATACGGTTTATGAATGCTTTGATTTTGAAACAGGTGAAAGTAAAGTAGTGACGGAAACAGATGCTGAATATTGGTGGAGGTTCTGGAATTAAATAAATGATTTGAAAGCGAGGAAAACACAAATGGAAAAGAAATATTTATTAGGTTCCCATGTGGGAATGAGTGGAAAAGATATGATGCTTGGATCGGTAAAAGAGGCAGTGTCTTACGGTGCGAATACGTTTATGCTGTATACGGGAGCCCCACAAAATACACGTCGAAAGAAAATTGAAGAGTTAAATATCGATGCAGCGAAGCAGTGTATGAAGGAAAATGGAATTGAGACTTTTGTGGTTCATGCCCCTTATATTATCAATCTTGCCAACACAATAAAGCAGGAGACGTTTGACATCGCCGTGGAGTTTTTGGCAGTGGAGTTGGAGCGTACCGCCGCCATGGGTGCAAACGTGCTTGTCCTTCATCCGGGTTCACACGTGGGAGCTGGTGAAGAAGCGGGCATCGCTCAGATTATCAAAGGGCTTGACATGGTCATGACACCGGACATGCCTGTGTATATTGCACTGGAAACTATGGCAGGAAAGGGTAGTGAGTTAGGCAGAAGTTTTGAAGAAATAAAAGCGATTTATGACGGAGTAAAATATCCGGAAAAGTTGCGTGTGTGTTTTGATACCTGTCATGTCAATGACGCTGGCTATGATTTGGTGGGGGACTATGAGGGTGTGATGAAGCAGTTTGATGAAGTGATTGGCTTGGATCAGATTGCCGTATTTCATGTTAATGATAGCAAGAATCCACTGGGGGCTCATAAAGATCGGCATGAAAATGTGGGAAAAGGAAGTCTAGGATTTGCTACGTTGTACAAAGTGGTATCCGACCCACGATTTGAGAATATACCTAAGATATTAGAGACACCGTGGATTAAAGATGAGCAGGATGAGAAGAAATCCTACCCACCGTATAAGGAAGAAATAGAACGATTACAGAGTGGAAAATACGAATAAGCGAGATGGGACGAGCTGGGGAATAAGCGTGAAAATGCGCTTGTTTCACAGCTCGTTTTTGTTGAAATATGTAATTGATCCCACCAGAAATACCATACATTAGAGTTGCGGCTAATTATTTACAGCATGATGATATTCTTTTGTGCTGGCAGTGATTGTACGGAAGGTATAGCCATGTTTTTTTCCGTATTTTATGATTCGATCCAGTGCATTAATTGTCTTATCGTTGCCACCAAAATCATGCATTAATACTACGTTTTCACGCCCTTTTTTGAGACCGGATGTGACATTTTTATAAACGCCACTTGCCGTTTTGGTTCCGCCCGCATCGCCAGAAGACACATTCCAGTCAAAATAGTGGTAGCCCCATCCGTGAATTTTGTTTGTAATCTTTGTCATAACACCTGGATTGTATTTGCTTACCGTATTGGAACTTCCGCCAGGAAAACGAGTTACGGTACACCATACACCAAAACGATTGAAAAACAATTTTCGTTGCTTGTCTAAGTTGTTGCGATATGTGTCGACGGATTGATAAATGATGTCGTATTTGTGCTGATACCCATGCATCGCTAAAGCATGTCCTTCGTTTAGGACACGTTTTGTTAAGTCAAAATCCGCTCTTGCCGGCTTCAACTGAAAGAAAGTAGCTTTTACATTGTTTTTCTTTAATATCTTTAATACTTTTGGCGTGGAATAGCGATTTGGTCCATCGTCAAAAGTGAGATAAATGACACTTTTTTCTTTTGGGGTAACCGTAAGTTTGCAAAGGTAAATCTCGCCCTTGAATCTTGCCTTGATTACGGTATCTCCCTTCTTTTTTGCGTGTACAACACCATCTTTGGAAACCTTTGCAACCGATGGCTTAGAGGAGGTCCAGCGGACTTTTTTCTTTGTGTTTTTACTGAATTGCATGTCTAAATGTTCGCCTTTCATCATGGAAAATGTCGGATATACCAGGCCGCGTTTTTTGACCGTAATTCGATAAATACGTTTTTCTGTTTCCGTTTTGGCGATGATTTTTGCGTGTCCAGCTTTGAGACCGTGGATTCGACCTTTTTTGGTAATCGATACGATGGATTCATCCTTGCTTTCGAAAGACAGTACACCATTATTCGCTAACTGTCTGGATTGTCCTAGAAATAGGTCTACTTTAAGACGCTTTGTTTTAGCTTGTACATTGCAAGAATGGGTACCGACACCGATGCTCAAAAACAAAAGTAGCAAAAGTGTGTATGTAGCAAAAGCTGTTTTTTTTGTATTCATTATCATAATCCTTTCTCTTTGTGTATTATTAGGGAAAAAATTAGAGAAAAATCAAAGAATTAATCCAAGATTTTTCTCTAAATTGTAACCATTAGGTCCTAATAGTTACAAATATATTAATTTCTTCCGATCATTATTTATCTGCTAACAATTTCTCCACACTCACAAGCTTCACACACAGTACAAACAAATCCGTTGCCTGTGCCATCTCTTCGGGAGTAGGGAAGGAAGGCGCGATACGGATGTTGGAGTCTTTTGGATCCTTTCCGTATGGGTAAGTTGCTCCGGCGTTTGTCAGAACGACGCCGGCCTCTTTGCATTTTTCTACGATTTTCTTTGCACAACCTTCCATTGCTTCAAAGGAAATAAAATATCCACCAAGTGGTTTGTTCCAGCTACCGATGCCTGTGCCGGCGAGTTCACGGTCAAGAACTTCCAAGGCTGCTTCAAATTTTGGTCGCATTTCAGCGGCATGTTTCATCATGTGCGCTTTCAATCCGTCGATGTTTTTGAAGTATTTCACATGGCGAAGCTGATTGAGCTTGTCATGACCGATGGTCTGGACGGTCATTTGCTTTTTCACATCCGCAAGGTTTGCGGCGGAGGTTGCTATAGCAGAGATACCAGAGCCTGGGAAACTAATTTTTGAAGTAGAAGCAAATTCGTAAACCATGTCTGGGTTACCAGCTTTCTCGCATTCGCTGATGATGTCAAGAATTTCAACTTGATTATCCTCGTAAAGATGATGAATGACATAGGCATTATCCCAGTAAATGCGAAAATCTTCAGCAGCAGGTTTTAAGTTGGCAAAGCGGCGAACCGTTTCGTCACTATAGCATATGCCCTGTGGGTTAGAATATTTTGGTACACACCAGATACCTTTGATGGCATCGTCCTTGCTTACCAATTCTTCTACCATGTCCATATCCGGACCATCTTCTGTCATAGGAATATTGATCATCTCGATGCCGAAACGCTCGGTAATGGCAAAGTGTCTATCATATCCAGGTACCGGACACAAAAATTTAACGTTATCTAATTTACACCAAGGAGTGCTTCCAAGGACACCATGAGTATAAGAGCGGGAAATGGAATCAAACATAATATTTAAACTTGCGTTTCCAAATATAATGATGTGATCAGGAGTTGTTCCCATCATGTCGGCCATCAGCTGTTTGGCTTCCGGAATTCCATCCAATACTCCGTAATTGCGGCAATCCATACCATTGCTTGCGGTAAGATCGGAATCAGCAGTGAGAACATTCAACAAATCAAGAGAAACATTAAGCTGAGTTCCGCTTGGCTTTCCTCTTGACATATCAAGTTGAAGGTTCAATGCTTTCTTTTCTTCATAGCTAGCTTCTAGTTCCGATTTGAGTGCCAGCAATTCTTCCTTATTTAAATGACTAAAGTTGTCCATGTTTACCTCCTTCTATATGAAACGATTTTATACAAACTCTTCTAATTTCACTATTATAAACAGAAAACGTAATCTTTTCAAGTTTTTTTTAACACAAACTTAAAGATTTCCCCATTGTTTCATGGCTAAAAAAGAGGTAAAATAGGAGAGGATATTTTGCCGTGTGCATGTGCGGTGACAAGAAAGGAATTAAAATAAATGAAAATTGTATTTATGGAAGCGGACACATTAGGGAAGGATGTAGACTTGTCCGCCTTTGAATCATTGGGGGATGTCGTAATATATGGGACGTCGGTTCCAGCGGAAAATGCAAAAAGAATCGAAGATGCCGATGTGGTTATTGTAAATAAAATTCCGATGAATGAAGAGATATTAAAGACAGCGAAAAATTTGAAATTGATATGTCTTACCGCGACAGGAACCAATAACGTGGATTTTTCCTATGTAACAAGTCGTGGAATTACAGTGACAAATGTAAAGGGATATTCTACTATGTCTGTGGTACAGCATACCTTTGCGTTACTATTTTATGTGTATGAGAAATTGACATATTATGATACTTTTGTGAAATCAGGACAGTACGCTCGCAGTGATATTTTTTCACACTTCGCTTTGCCATTTCAAGAGTTGGATGGAAAGACTTGGGGGATTATCGGTCTTGGGGAAATCGGGCGTAAGGTGGCAGAGGTGGCTACTACTTTTGGGTGTCGTGTTGTGTACTATTCCACGTCAGGAAAAAATGATAATGCAATGTATGAACGTGTGGACTGGGATACTCTTTTGGCGGAATCCGATATTATTTCGATCCATGCACCTTTGAATGCGGCAACAGAAAAATTAGTAGATGGAGAGGCACTACGAAGGATGAAGAAGAACGCGGTTTTACTGAATTTGGGTCGTGGACCGATCATTGACCAAGCGGCACTTGCGGAGGCGTTGCAGGCAGGAGAAATCGCAGGGGCAGGTCTGGATGTATTGGAAGTGGAACCGATGTTGCCAGAGGATCCTTTACTCCAGATTCAAGACAGTACGAGACTGATTGTTACACCACATATTGCCTGGGCTACTTGTGAGGCGAGACAGCGTTGTGTTGATGAAGTACATGAAAATCTCGTTAGCTGGCAAAAGAGCGAGAAACGCAATGTGGTGACTGCGTAAGTGTATGTGCAAAGTAAGAAAAATATTTGTGAAGGTTGGAACGAGAGATGAAATATAAGGTGATATGGATTATGATCTTGCTGCTGGCTTGTGTGGGTGGCATCGAGATGACGTCGGGGGAGGCGAATGCTGCCGGACGTGTTGCCAAGGAAGAGTGGAAGAAGTTCGAGACGGGAAGTGCTGGCGTGCTGGAAGGAAAGTCGATAATCGTTAGCATATTTATTGACGATAAAAATAGCAAGTGGACGGAGGCTGCGAAGAAAAAGGCGAATCGTAAGCTTGGCGTGTCAGAACGATATATCGAGAAGCAGGCAAAGCGGTATGGGAAAAAAGTGGATTTGGTGACAGATATTTACCAAAACACGGATCTTTGCTATGTGTATCAGACGAAAATGAACGTAAATGACACGGATAAAAAGCAGGACAAGTTGTATCGTAAAATACACAAGTATATTGATACGACATTGCCGATTACAGAACTGCGGGAGAAGTATGACACGGACAGCATTGGATTTGTACTTCATATGAACAAGTCAGGTGTGAGTTCTACGGCGGTTCATTATATCGAGGATACGAAGTATTTTTATGAATGCGCCACTTTGTTTAGCAAGTTTGAAGGTGTACCGGAAGGCGCTGCTACCTACGCTCACGAGATTCTTCATCTGTATGGGGCAAGGGATCTTTACAATGAGTCACTACAGGATGGCATTACATTTTCCTTTGTCAAATACATTGCGAAACGTCACCCGAATGATATTATGTTTTCTACCTATACAATGTCTGGAAAACAGTTAACTTATCGCATAAAAAATGAGGTGAGTCGTGTGACTGCCTATTATCTGGGATGGAAAAAGAAGATTCTAGAGAAGAAAAAGTATCCGTTGATGCGACATAAGAAGGGTTGTTTTAGCGAAGGCACAGCGTGGAAGTGATTTTGGTAAATGGTGCCAGGTGTCGAAGAACTGTCCCTCGGGGTAGTGGACAGTTTATAACGTTGTGTGGTACAATAAAAAACGAAGTATGTGTTGGTTTTATTATGATCAAAGGAGGAGAAAATAAGATGAAGATAACCAAATTTACCAAACAATGGCTAAGTGTCCTTTTATGTCTGGCACTTATCGTTTCCGGAATAACGATACCAGTGAAAACGGTCCAAGCGGAAGAGACAATTGTAATTGAAAATGTTGTGATTACAAATTTGACTCTACCCGAACCGGATGAGCCTTTTGATACAGAGGCTACTGCTACGACGGAAGGGGTTCGTAGTAAAGTGGATGTTTCATGGAAGACGCAAGATATCAATGCCCCAACGGGGAGTGCTATCACTAGTTTGCCGGAGGCGACAGGAAATGCGGACTGGGGTAGTATTTATATTGCTTGCCTGACCTTGGTTCCAGAGGCGGGGTATGAATTTTCCGAAAACGTAATAATAAATAGTGATGATATTGGAATAGACACAATCGAAGAAAATGGAGATGGCTCGGTTACAGCATATTCATACCAGTGTTACACAAGAAAAAAACCAATCAAAAACGTCGTAGCACCAAGTGTTCCGAAAACATTTGACCGTTATTATGAGTCGGAGGAAGACGTGTTGGCATCTTCTCAATTGGGGGAAACAGTTGTAGCGAAAATCGAAAGTGTTAGTGAATCGGAAACGGTGGAAATGGCCGTAGAATGGAATGTTGTAAATGAAGAAGGATATTCTGTGGACTACGATCCGACACCGGGAAACGTAAACATTTTTAGCTGGGAAGTGAAAAATTGGTGGGATTATCCATATCTCTTTGGTGACTCCAAAATGCGTGAAGGAACATTTTCGATTCAAAATAAGGATTATACAGAAGTCGCGATTGAAGCTTCTGATGTGAGTGTGCCATACAACGCAAAGCCAATGGATGTGTGTCAATATTTTAACATCGATGCCCATGCTGGAAAAGCAACCTATGAGTTGTTGGATACGTCTACAGGAATTGGTTCTTTGGATGGAACGAATTTAGTAGTTGACGAAGTGGGAACGTTTGACATCCAAGTAAGGACTGAAAAAAATGGTGTGTATGCAGCAGGAACGAAAACAATTACCATAACGGTGTTGAAAGGAGAACCATATATTAAGACGACTCCAACCGCAACAATTACATATGGGGAAGAATTGAGCAACGACGTCTTGAACGGTGGTGTGGCTCAATGTGGTGAAACAGAGACGTGCCCGATCGAAGGTACGTTTTCGTGGAAAGAATCCGGTGTAAAACCGACGGTAGCAGATAGCGAAAAAACACTGTATGTGGTTCAGTTTGTTCCGGAGGATGAAACGAATTGGAATGTAGTTGAAATTGAAATCATGGTAACCGTGAATCCGGCACAAAACACACCAAATATACCAAGCAAGGAAATGACCGTTTCGTACAGTACAGAGACGGTGGGAGAGATAACATTGCTTGATTGGGTATGGCAGGATGAGGACAAAACGAAGGTTTTGGAGGAAGGAAAAGTAGTAACGGCAACGGCGGTATACAACGGTGCCGACAAAGGAAACTATGTAACGGAGCAAGTGGAAATTTCCATTACGCGTGAAGAAGCCCCGGTAATTCCAACATCAGCACCAACGGCGGCACCGACAGTTGCTCCGACAGCGATGCCAACGACACCGCCAGTTATATCGCAACCATCCTCCACGCCAATTGTGAGTCAGCCAACAGCGATTCCGATTGTCCCACAACCAACGGTGACTCCGGCAGGAGTACAGCCAACGGTGGCACCAAGTGCCGCGGAACCAACGGTAGCACCAGTGGGAGTACAACCAACGCCGACACCAAGTGCTGAAAATGAAAAAACTGATCCGGTAGGTGCGAAGATTGGCACCAAGCTTGTGGCTGGTAGCGGAAGTGGAAAAGCTACCTATAAAGTAACTGCTCGTGGAGAGGTAGAATATGTCGCTCCGTCCAAGAAGACAATTACTGCGGCCAATATTCCAGCTACCATTAAAATCGATGGTATCACCTACAAGGTGACATCCATTGCCAAAAATGCTTTCAAGGGTTGTAAGAAATTAAAATCCGTAACCATTGGAAAAAATGTAAAGAAAATTGCGGCGAAAGCATTTTGGGGATGCAGCGTGTTGAAAAAGCTCACGATTCAATCAACCAAACTCAAGGAAAAGAATATTGGTAGCAAGGCATTTGGTAAAACACGAAAGAAGATGATTGTGAAGGTGCCAAAAAAGCAGTTCAAGACATACAAGAAAATGCTTCTTAAACGTGGGGTAAGTAAAGGAGCAAAGTTTAAGAAGTAGTAAAAGACTTTTTTCCTTGACATTAGCTCTAAAATTCTCTATTATTAGAGTTGTATAAATGCTTTGACGAAGAGGAGTACATGATGTAACCCCAAAAGAGAGGATGTTCATCGGCTGAAAGACATCTGGGTAGTGCATGGTGGAAGGTAGCTTCTGAGCAGGATTTCTGAACAGCAGGTGCTTATTAGGAAATGACGGTTCGCCCCGTTATCGGCTAAAATGAGGAATAAAAGATTACTTTTATTTGAAATAAGGTGGTACCGCGACGTAAGTTCGCCCTTATCGATGGGTTGGTACCGATATAGATGCGACGTTAGGAGCCTCGGACTGGTAACAGCCCGGGGCTCTCTCTATGAGTAGCCAGCCATAGCGAACGGTGTTCGCATAAAAATGAAAGAAAGGAAGAAAACAATGAAAAAAGAATTGGAAAAAAATTATGACCCAAAAGACATTGAAGACCGTCTTTATACGAAATGGGTGAGCAAAAAGTATTTTCATGCAGAAGTAAATCCGGATAAGAAACCATATACCATCGTGATTCCACCACCAAACATCACAGGTCAGCTTCACATGGGACATGCACTGGATAACACGTTACAGGACATTATTATTCGATTTAAGAGAATGCAGGGGTTTGAGGCTCTTTGGCTTCCGGGAACGGACCATGCCTCCATCGCCACCGAGGCGAAGATTGTAGAGGCCATGAAGGAAGAAGGCATCTCCAAAGAAGACATCGGACGTGAGAAATTCTTGGAGCGTGCTTGGGATTGGAAAAAGCAGTACGGCGGACGCATCGTATCCCAGTTGAAGAAAATGGGATCTTCCTGTGATTGGGACAGAGAGCGTTTTACTATGGATGAAGGATGCAACAAAGCGGTAAAAGAAGTATTTGTAAAACTTTATGATAAGGGTCTGATTTACCGTGGTGAGCGTATCATCAACTGGTGTCCGACTTGTTTGACATCCATTTCGGATGCAGAAGTAGAGTATGAAGATCAGAAAGGACATTTCTGGCATCTTCGTTATCCATTTGCCGATGGAGGCGGTTACATCAACTTGGCAACCACTCGTCCAGAGACACTTTTGGGTGATACGGCAGTAGCAGTAAATCCAAACGACGAGAGATATAAAGATATGGTTGGAAAAATGTTGGTTCTTCCAATCGTACATCGCGAAATTCCGGTGGTTGCGGATGACTATGTAGATATGGAATTTGGAACCGGTGTTGTTAAAATTACACCAGCTCATGACCCGAACGACTTTGAAGTAGGACTTCGTCATGATCTTCCTATTATAAATGTAATGACAGACGATGCGAAGATCGTAGAGGATTATCCGCAGTATGCCGGCATGGATCGCTATGAGGCCAGAGAGGCAATTGTCAAAGACTTGGAGGCTGAAGGGGCACTTGTAAAGGTAGAGGATCATGATCATAACGTAGGAACGTGTTATCGTTGTGGAACAACCGTAGAGCCACGTGTAAGTAAACAGTGGTTTGTAAAAATGAAGCCACTTGCTGGTCCTGCCATCGATGCAGTTAAGAAGGGCGAGACAAAATTTGTTCCGGACCATTTTAATAAAACATATTTCCATTGGTTGGAGAACATTCGTGACTGGTGTATTTCCAGACAGCTTTGGTGGGGACATCAGATCCCAGCTTTCTACTGCGATGACTGTGGTGAATTGGTAGTTACCAAAGAAAATACATGCACTTGTCCGAAATGTGGAAAAGAGATGCGTCAGGATCCGGACACATTGGATACATGGTTCAGTTCCGCATTGTGGCCATTCTCCACGCTTGGTTGGCCAGATGAGACAGAAGAAATGAAATATTTCTACCCAACCAATACATTGGTTACCGGATATGATATCATCCCATTCTGGGTAATGCGAATGATGTTCAGTGGTATCGAGCAGACGGGACAGGTGCCATTTGACACCGTACTCATTCACGGTCTCGTTCGTGATTCTCAGGGACGAAAGATGAGTAAATCTCTTGGAAATGGTATCGATCCATTGGAAGTTATTGATAAATATGGTGCGGATGCATTGCGTCTCACATTGGTTACCGGAAATGCACCGGGTAACGATATGCGTTTCTACTGGGAGCGTGTAGAGGCAAGCCGTAACTTTGCCAATAAAGTATGGAATGCGTCACGATTCATCATGATGAACTTTGCACAAAACGAAGAGTTGATCAATAAAGAAGTGGATCCATCCCAGTTTACACAGGCAGATAAATGGATTTTGGCAAAATGCAATCAGTTAGCAAAGGATGTTACTGGTTTGATGGAGACCTTTGACCTTGGTATCGCGGTACAGAAGATTTACGACTTTATCTGGGAAGAGTTCTGCGATTGGTACATCGAGATGGTAAAACCCCGTTTGTACAACGAAGAGGACGAGACAAAGGCAGCCGCTCTTTATACATTGAAGACGGTGCTTATCGATGCATTGAAACTTCTTCACCCATACATGCCATTTATCACAGAGGAAATTTATTGTACTTTGGTTGGCGATGAGGATGCGTCCATTATGATCGCAGATTGGCCAGTATACGATGAGTCGAAGAACTACGCTGCGGATATGGATGCGGTAGAGCGTATCAAAGAGGCCGTAAAGGGCATTCGAAATGTACGTGGTGAGATGAATGTGCCACCAAGCAAAAAGGCAAAAGTGATCGTTGTGACAGAGGATGCAGATGTAAAAGCAATCTTTGAAAGCAACAAGGTATTCTTCGCGACTCTCGGATTTGCCAGCGAGATAGTGATTCAGAGCGACAAGACGGGGATCGAGCAGGATGCGGTATCTGTAGTGATTGACAAGGGTACGATTTACATGCCATTTGCAGAGCTTGTAGATGTAGCGAAGGAGATTGAGCGTCTCCAGAAGGAAGAGAAGAAACTCATGGGCGAGTTGAAACGTTCGGAAGGGATGCTTGGTAATCCAAACTTTGTCAACAAAGCACCGGCACAGAAGATTGAAGAAGAAAAAGCGAAGTTGGAAAAATATCAGAGCATGATGGCTCAGGTAAAAGAACGACTGGCGCAATTGCAGTAAGAAAATAAAAGACTAAGAATGTCCCCTTTTGCACAGGTTATGTGTGGGAGGGGACTTTCTTTGTCAAATAATGCGAATTTTTTTCTGAAAAAGAACGGTTTCCCTCTTGCAATTTTGTGCGAAAATCGGTATCATGTTTCATAGGGTATTAACGAATAGAGAAAAGAGGTAAGACATGATTAATTTCGAAGAAGAATTGAATAAATATGAACCAAGTTTGGATGTAGAACAGGTAGAAAATGTAGTGAATAATAATAACTTGACGGATGTGACAGACATCGTTAGAGAATTGATAACAGAAGCGAAAGGTACGTTGTAATATAGTTGGAGGAACAAGAATAAAATGAGATGTCCAAGATGTGATGCAAAAGTAAATGATGAACATGAAGTGTGCAGATTTTGCGGTCAGAACCTGGCGATCCTATACCATGTGAGAAGAATTTCCAACGCATATTACAATATGGGACTTGAGAAGGCGCAGGTTCGTGATTTGTCAGGCGCTATTCTGGTTTTGAAAAAAAGTTTGCAGTATGATAAAGCAAATACCAATGCTCGTAATCTTTTGGGGCTTGTGTATTATGAAATGGGTGAGACAGTGGCTGCTTTGAATGAATGGCTGATCAGTAGTCATTTTCAACCAGAGGAAAATCGTGCCACGCACTATTTGAACGTGCTTCAGAAGAATCAGACAGCGCTGGGAGCTGTGAATCAGACGATTAAGAAGTACAATTCAGCCTTGAATGCGGCGAAAACGGGAAATGAGGATTTGGCAATCATACAGTTAAAAAAAGTGGTGAGTCTAAATCCGAAATTTGTACGAGCGCACCAGTTATTGGCGCTGTTGTATATGAAAGCAAAAGAGTACCCGAAGGCGGCGAAGTGCTTGAAACGTGCACGTCGTATTGACTTTAATAATACCACAACGTTGCGCTATATGCAGGAAATCGGTGACAAATTTAGCGATACAGCCAAAAGTCGTGAGAATATGACGAAAACATATCAGCAACAAGCGAAGAAGGATCCATTGGCAAATGTACGACCGGTTGGTACGTATAAAGAGGAAAAACGTCAGTGGATGCCGGCGATTCAGGTGATTATTGGTGTAATCATCGGTTTGGTTGTGAGTCTTGTGCTGATTTATCCGACGATGAAGGGCAATAATCTTGGAAATAATTCCAGTGGAATTGTGGATAGCAAGCAGGAAGTGTCTGTGAAAGAGGCGCAGATTTCCGGTCTTGAGAAGGAAAAAGAAGCGTTGCAAGGTCAAGTTGCTGAATTACAGAAGAAGATTGAGAACAAGCAGATTGCCAATGCGAAAAAATTAGAGATGGCTAATCATCTTCTTTTGGCAGTGAAGTATTACAATGATGGAGATCAACTTTTGGCTGCCTCCACAGTCAGTCAGTACAAGGAATCCGACTTCGATTCTGCAGAAGCCAAGGCATTGTATCAAATGGTTTCTAAGGAACTTACCGAGAAAGATGTGCAGAAGCTTTTTGAAGATGGTCGAGATGAATTCAATTCCGGCAACTACGATGAGGCAGAGCGTCTGTTGACCCAGGTGCTTTCCATTCAGCCGGAGAATCAAGATGCGTTGTATTTTATGGGACGTGTATATCATCAGCGTGGAAAGAAGAAAAAGGCACAAAAGTACTATGAGCAAGTGCTTGCGGTGGATGATACAACGAGTAGAGCCAGTGAGGCGAGAAGTCGTCTGAATCAGCTTGGTGTCAGTGTAGAATAGAAAACATAAGAAAAATAAATGATAGGAGCCACGAAAGAATGACAGACATGAAAGTGTTTGCGTCTTTCGTGGTTTTTTACTTTATAGGAAAGTTCGTCCTATAAAGCAAAAAACGCTCCGCTTAGGATGCGTAGCTCTCGATGACGAGTTGCAAAAGAAACGAGGAATACGCAAAGTTTACAAAAAAATAGAAAGGAAGTTAGGTATGGATAATTTTTCATTGGAAAGAAATGGTGCAAATTTGATCTTGCACATTAGTGAGGAGCTGGATCATCATGCAGCAGCGCAAATCAGTAAGACAGTGGATGTGATGATCGAGAAAGGAAGTGTAAAGAACATTGTGTTTGATTTTAAAGGAATGACTTTTATGGATAGTTCTGGAATCGGCATGGTAATGGGGCGTTACAAGAAAATGAATTACTGTGGTGGAAATGTGTACGTCACAGGGGTTGGCGCTGGTGTGGATCGGATTTTTTCAATGTCCGGCTTATATAAAATCATTCAGAAAGTTGAGGCTTAGGGAAATATGAGTACATATAATGAAATGAAACTAGAATTTACAAGTAATTCGGAGAATGAAAGTTTTGCGCGAATGGTGGTAAGTGCATTTGTAGCACGATTGGATCCTACATTGGAAGAGTTGTCGGATGTCAAGACAGCAGTTTCGGAAGCGGTGACCAATGCCATCATCCACGGATACGAAAAGCAACAGGGAATGGTAAAGATTGCTGGGAGAATTGAAGATAATACGGTATATTTAGAAATCGCAGATGAGGGAGAAGGGATTTCGGATATTTCCAAAGCCATGGAGCCGTTGTATACCTCTAAGCCGGAACTGGATCGCTCCGGAATGGGATTTGCATTTATGGAAGCTTTCATGGATGAACTACATGTGGAATCCGAACCGGGAAAAGGTACTCGAGTAAGAATGAAAAAAGTGATTTATAGCGCAATGAAAATATCATAGAAGGGATCTTGTCAATGGAAACCATAGAATTGATTCAATTGGCACAAGCAGGGGATAAATTGGCACGAGACCAAGTGATACAAAACAATATGGGATTGGTCTATAGCATTGTAAGTCGCTATGTGGGGCGAGGGTACGACGGAGAAGAGTTGAGCCAGATTGGCGCCATTGGTCTCATTAAAGCAGTGGACAAGTTTGACACTAGCTTTGATGTTCGGTTTAGTACGTATGCAGTACCGATGATCAGTGGAGAAATCAAACGTTTTTTGCGAGATGATGGAATGGTAAAGGTAAGCCGGAGTATCAAAGAAAATGGGTGGAAGATCAAGCGAGCGGTGGAGAAACTGTCACAGCAATTGGATCGGGAACCATCCATTGAAGAATTGGCGGCAGCAACGGAAATCGCTATGGAAGATATCGTTATCGCCTTGGAAGCAAATTCGGAAGTGGAATCGTTGCATCGAACGGTAAGCTTTGCGGATGGGAAAGAAGTGGCGTTGGAAGAAAAAATACCGGAAAAGACCGATTGGAACGAAAACTTGTTGAATCGAATGATGATCGAGCAACTGATGGTCTTTTTGGATGAAAAGGAGAAAAAATTGATTCATATGAGATATTATGAAGAGAAGACACAGCGGGAAATTGCGGAGATTTTGGGCATTAGTCAGGTGCAGGTGAGTCGATTGGAAAAAAGAATCTTGGAGAACATGCGAAAAAAAATAAATAAAATTTAAAAATAATATTGACAAACGGACAACGTTATGATAAGATAGGTTTTGCGTGTTGAGAGACACACAGATGTGGGTTTAGCTCAGCTGGATAGAGCGTTTGGCTACGGACCAAAAGGTCGGGGGTTCGAATCCTCTAACCCACAGGTGAATGGAAAGAGTTCTACTGAAAAGTAGAACTCTTTTTGCGCGTAAGCATTAAGCCGTGCAGAATAAAAGAAGCACTTTTCCGTGAGCTTGCTCACAGGTAAAAGTGCTTCTTTTATTCTATGCGGCGCAAGCCATAGCGAACGGAGTTCGCATTAATGATGAGCTTGCGGTAGCAAGCGAAGAATGCACGGCTTAATGCAATCGCTGGAATGCTCGCATTACCATGTCCACGGTTTCGCTTATGCCGGCATGACTGACATTCACGGTTATGTCGGCATATTTTTGGTATAAAGGAACGCGCTCGTTATATAAGTCCTTGATATCCTGTTCTTTGCGGATTACCACACCGCGATTGTGAATATCCACCAGACGACGAGATAGAACTGGAAAATCCACTTCCAGATACACCACGGTTCCGATGCTACGTAAATGTTCCATGGCTTCCGTGCCATATACGGCACTTCCACCGGTGGAAATCACCATTTTTTCAGTATGGATGGAAGCGTTGATGCGATTTTCGATGTCGAGAAAACCTTCGATTCCTTCGTCCGCGATGATTTCTTTTAATAAGCGATTCTCCTCTTTCTGGATCAAAAGATCGGAATCCAGATAATCATACCCAAGCACTTTTGCTAAGATAACTCCGATGGTGCTTTTTCCCACGGCAGGCATACCGATTAGTACAATATTTTCTTTTTTCATGACAGTCCCCCCCGGCTGAATCATTTTTCATTTGAATGCCCTCAGTATAGCACCAAAATGTGCCAATGACAAGGTGTTGCTTTTCCTTTTTGGGTGTGATAATGTAATAGTGTGAAAAAGAGTAATAGGAAAAGGAAGGATTGGGACATGCAATATATCATTTCATTTTTGGAGGGAATTATTACGTTTATTTCTCCTTGCTTGTTGCCACTTTTGCCGGTATATGTCACGTTTTTTGTGGGAGGTGGCGAGCGCAGTACCCGGAAGACGATTTTCCGGGCTCTTGGCTTTGTTTTCGGCTTTACGACCGTGTTTGTCAGCATGGGAGCATTGGCAGGGACCTTTGGAAGTTTTTTAACCAGATACCAGACCATTGTAAATCTTGCATCTGGTATTATTGTTATATTATTTGGCTTGAATTTTATTGGTGTAGTAAGGGTAAATTTCTTTCGGGGAAATCAAAAGTCCATGGATCTGACGGATACCAGTTTTGGGACCACCATTTTGTTTGGTGTGGTCTTTTCTCTTGGCTGGACACCATGTGTAGGAGCGTTCCTTGGCTCGGCGTTGATGCTTGCGTCCCAGCAGGGGCAGATGTTGATAGGGATTCTTATGTTATTGTGTTATTCCGTCGGCCTTGGAATTCCATTTGTTCTCAGTGCGGTGCTGATCGATAGTTTGAAAAGTGCCTTTGACTTTATCAAGCAACATTATCGCGTGATAAATATCGTCAGTGGGGCGCTGCTGGTTGTGGTAGGGATTCTCATGGCCACGGGTATGATTGGTGTGATTTTGGCTTAAATATGGAGGAAATAGCAATGAAAAACAAAAAAACAATTCTTGTTGTGTCGTTGGGACTGGTGCTTCTCATTGGAGGAGCGTATTTGCTTTATGAGAGATTGGGGGGACAAGTGCAAAGGGATAATCTGACGGTGCAACAGGCGGAAACCAGTGAGACGAAAGTGCAGACGGAAAGTGCTGACGTGGAGGGAGAAACACAAGAAAAAACAGAAGCGCCTGATTTTACGGTATATCATCGTGATGGAGAGGAAGTTCAATTATCGGATTTTAGAGGAAAGCCAGTGATACTGAACTTTTGGGCGAGCTGGTGTGGACCATGTAAAAGCGAGATGCCGGATTTTGACGAGGCGTACAAGAAGTATGGGGAAGAGATTCATTTTCTTATGGTAAATCTGACGGATGGGTACCAGGAGACGATGAAGAAAGCTACCACATTTGTGGAAGAGAGTGGATATTCTTTTCCGGTCTATTATGACAAAGACAGCGAAGCGGGGCAGACATATCAGGTCTTTTCTATTCCCACAACGTATTTTATCGACGCAGAAGGCTTTTTTGTAGCACAGGGAAATGGCGCTCTGGACAAGGGAACATTGCAACGAGGGATAGATATACTCCTTGATTCGTTATAATCGTTAGATTTCAAAAAAAAATCAAATTTCTGAAAAAAAATGTTTTCATATGAGAAAAAATGTGCTAAAGTATTTTTGTAGTTGTTCTTGCGAGGGTGGTCTTCGCAGGGTGATATTATTTATAAGTAAGGAGATTTGAACAATGGAAAAGATCTATGAAGGAAAGACCAAAGACGTATTCAACCTTGACAATGGCAATGTAATGCTTAAGTTCAAAGACGATTGTACTGGAAAAGATGGTGTGTTTGATCCAGGCGAAAACAGCGTTGGTTTGACAATCGAAGGAATCGGAAAAGCAAACTTGCAGACTTCCATTCATTACTTTGAGTTGTTGAAAGAAGCTGGTATCAAAACTCACTATGTAAGCGCAAATGTTGAAGACGCTACGATGGAAGTACTTCCAGCAACTGTATTTGGCCATGGTCTTGAAGTTATCTGCCGTTTGGTAGCTACAGGAAGCTTCATCCGTAGATATGGTGAGTACATGGAAGATGGTACTGTATTGGAAGGCGGATATGTAGAATGTACATTCAAGAACGATGCACTTGGTGATCCTCTTGTAACAAGTGAAGGTCTTGCCGCACTTGGTGTTATGACTCCAGAGATGTTCGAGAGCATGAAAGAGCAGACTTTGAAGATCACTGAGATTGTTGCCAAAGATTTGAAATCCATTGGTTTGGATTTGTGGGATATCAAGTTTGAATTTGGTTACAACAACGACGAAGTAATCCTCATCGACGAGATCGCATCTGGAAACATGCGTGTATACAAAGATGGTAAGATTGTTGAGCCAGTTGAGCTGACAAAATTGATCTTGAATCGCTAATAGATGAACATAATATCCCGTTTGGGACAAGCGAAAAGGGCTCTTGCTGTGGCAAGGGCCCTTTTGAATTGGATTCAATATTTGATTTATCGAAAACTCTTTATCCAGTTGAGCAATGACTGGTGATCTTGTTGGTTATATACATCCTGACGCATCTGTTCTGTCACTGGTCCATTGCATTCCATGATGGCAAGAATCGCTTCCTGAAGCCCGGCGATGCGACCTTCTTCAAAGGAACCATGGGTTGATGGCATTGGTTCTACGATTGGTGAAGTCGCTGGTTCGGGAATTGGTTCGCATGGTGGCGCGATAGAAACCTCCGGAGCGTTCACGACAGACTGTACAGGTTCTGTCACATTTACCGCTATCTCGCCGTCCGGCAACCAGATTTCTCCCGAATTGGCACGAACATTTACCGTAATATTTCCGCCATTTGTAGAAACTTTTTCACCAGATAGAGCACCTACAAAAGAGTCTCTGCCATAGGCAGGAAGCGTCATAACATAATCACTATCGTCGTTGTTCACGGTAATCAGTGCGCAATCCGAATCTGTCGTTCGAGCAAAAGCATACTGTCGATTTAATAAAAGCAATTCGGTGAAGGCACCATAGGAGAGAACATGGCTTTGCTGACGAATTTCTCCGAGACGAGAAATCAATCTGGTGTGCGGATTGCTTTCATAACTGTCAGCATAGTCTGCAAGATTCAATGCCGGTCGTAATGAATCATCGGAAAATTGCTCCTTCTTTCCTTCGATTCCAAATTCGGAACCATAGTAAATAGATGGAACACCAGGTAAGGTATACATCATAATATGAACTGGCATGAAATGTGCCTTATTGTTCAGTTTCGTATAGATTCGTTCCACGTCGTGATTGTCTACAAAATTATAAAGCTTCAATCCGTCCGGGCGATTGCCACCCATCTCGTATAAGCGTTTTACCGTGTGAGCAATTTCAAAATAATTGTGGTCGTTGTGACCGGAGTAAAGTGCTTTGTGAAGTGTGTAATTGGTGACGGAATGCAACGTGCCTTCATTGACCCAGCGAGTGTAGTCGCCATGGATTACTTCGCCCATGAGCCAGAAATCCGGTTTTACTTCATTTGCCACATTTCGAAGCGCCTTCATATATTCAAAATCTAAAACATCTGCAGCATCTAATCGGATACCATCAATATCAAATTCACTGACCCAGAAACGGATGACATCGCAGATGTAGTCGCGAACGGCTGGATTTTGCTGGTTCAGTTTCGCAAGAAGATTATATCCTCCCCAGTTATCGTAGGAAAATCCATCATTATACTCATTGTTTCCGCCGAAGTTTACGTTGCAGTACCAATCACGATAAGGGGAATTTTCACGGTTTTGTTTGATATCTTGAAAAGCAAAAAAGTCTCTTCCGGTATGATTAAATACCCCATCCAGGATAACGCGGATCCCTTTTTCGTGGCAGGCAGCCACAAATTCTGTAAGGTCTTTGTTGTCACCAAGACGACTGTCTAGTTTCTTATAATCTGTCGTTTCGTACCCATGCCCAACGGATTCGAAAAGTGGACCGATGTACAACGCGTTGCAACCGATTTTTTTGATGTGGTTAATCCATGGGAGCAGTGTGTTCAAGCGATGAACCGGCTCTCCATAAGGATTCTCTTTTGGAGCTCCACAAAGCCCCAATGGATACATGTGGTAAAACACAGCTTCTTCATACCAAGCCATATTTTGTCCTCCTTTTTCAACAATTTCATTATTGAAAGTATACCATATTTGTTGACAAAATAGAAGAAAAAGAATTCGAGACAGCATCGGATGTCGAAAGAGAACGTATTATCAGCATTATGAGATACAAGAAGCCATCTACAGTAATGGCGATATGCGTGTGTGTGACAGTGTTGATGTGTAGTTGTGGTATTGTCTCCGAACCAAAGGAAGTAAAGTTGCCGGAAAAGGCAAAAGAAGTGTATGTGGAACAAACAGTATCAAAGGCGATAATGGAGAATATTACGCAAAACTGCGTCGGATACGTCTTTTGAAAATGTTGCAGATATCGAGACGATTCCCCCGGAAATGATCGGCTATTATTGCAACAAAGAAGAGCAAATAGAAATTATACAGAGCAAAAAAAGTGGATAAGTAATTATCCGCTTCACTATTAGAAAAAAGTAAACGAAATATCACAAAAATTAATAAAAAATGACAAGATTTACATGGAATTCATATAGCAGATATGGTAAAATTGTCTTAGTTTGTTTTAGTGTAACTATTCAGGACTCCCCCTAATTCGCATTTTGAACACTTCGTGTTCTTTCTCGCCTTTTGCCAAGGCTAAAAATGCTCATATGGGGTGGGGAACCCTATTAGGACTTAATGTGTGGAAATCAATGCTTCTTACGTGCAAGCACGACGATTCATTGATTTCCGCACATTGGTCCTGAATAGTTACGTTTTATCGTAAAATGGAGGGTAATCAATGAAGAGAAGGATAATTGCATTAACGCTTATGAGTGCAGTGGCTTGCATGAGCATAACTGGTTGTGGCATTCTTCCAACAGAGGAAGAATTTGATGCGGCGCCAGTGGTGAAGGAATACGAAGGCGCTAGCTTTAATAAAGTGACAGTAACTCGTGGAACTCTACGGAAAACGGAAGAAATCATGGGAAAATATAAAAGTACTGTTCGGGAAGAATACGTTACCGATGGCGTTGGTGTTGTGAAAAAAATTCACGTAAAAGAGGGCCAGCGTGTGGAGGAAGGCGATACGATTTTGAGCTACAATTTGCCGGGAAGCGAAAAGGCGTTAAAAGAAGCAGAAAATCAGATTGAAAAATTGGAATTACAGATCAAGCACGCAAAACGCTTAATGGGATTAGAAGTGGCAAAACAGAAAAAACTGGGTGGTAGCAAAACAGACATTGCCAATGTGAAAAAACAATATCAGCAGCAGATTACGTCTCATGAATCGAGCTTGAAATTGCTTCGCATGGATGCCAAAATTGCAAGAGAAGAGATTGAGGCGGAAGAAATAACCGCTTCCGTGTCTGGTGTTGTTACATTTGTGGACGAGAGTGCAGTGGGAACCTATGGTGATTTGGAAGAACCGACCATCATCATCGAGGGAGCGAAGAAAAATCGTTTTGAGGCCAATAGTGAACTTGCCAGCCATTGCAAAGCGGGAGATGTGGTCACCATTGAAGTGAAAGGGCAAGAATACAAAGCAACCGTAAAGAAGGATAAAGAGTCGACGGATTCCATTTATTTTTATCCAAAAACAAAATTGAATGTGGAGGATGACACCGTATGTACATATCAAGTGGTGTTGAAAGAAAAGAAAGATGTATTGCATCTTCCGTCCTCAATCGTGTATTCCATGTCCGATAAATATGTGGTCTATTATGAGGATGCCAATGGTTTGAAAGCTACGAAAGAAGTCCAAGTAGGAGAGACGGTAAATAACTTTATCGAAATCACAGGCGGATTGGAAGAAAATGAACAGGTGATAGCAAATTAATGCACAACGTGATGTGCAGGATTGGAGAAGCGATATGAAACGAATAGTAGGTATATGTATGGCGGCGACATTGGTTTTGTGTAGTTGTGGTAGTGCCGAAGAGACGGTAAAGGCACCGGAACTGATCAATGCCGTGGGTGTCGATATGGATACGGAAGAAGTAAAGAAGATGGATTTAAGTGGAGTTACGTCCTTCACGGCGCAGGTGGTACCAGGGATCGAAGGCTTGTCTTTTACATCTTCCGGAAATATCGAAGATTTGTATGTTACCATTGGGGACCGAGTGAAAAAAGGTGAACTTTTGGCTACTTTGTCTGGAGCATCAGGAAATGCCAAGCGATTAAAAGAAGAAATTGCAAGCATGAAAGAGAGCAATGCAGATATCAATAAACAAAGTCAATACGATATTGACATGCAAGGCGAAAATCTCAAAAATCTGAAAAAGCAATTAAAGCAGGCGAAAAAGACGATGGAGAAAAAGAGTCTTCGGGCGCAAATTCTTGAAACAGAAGAAAATATCAAGATCGCAAAGGAGAAATTGGCGCAGCAAAAGGAGATGCAGACGATGGAAATTCGTCAAAAGCAAGCAGATTTAACCGAAGCGAAAAAGAATTCCAAAGGAACCAAATTGTACTCTACCATTGATGGTGAAGTAATTAGTACAACAGGTGGAAGTGGATACATGGTGCAGGGAGGTGCTGTGGCGATTCAGGTGGCAAATATGAAGGAACCACGATTGAGAACAGCATATGTATCCGATTCTAAATTGGCGAAAGCCAGTAGTTATGTAGCGGTGGTGGATGGAAAGAAATATGAAATCGAAGTGGAAGAACAAGAGTTGACTCGTGAAGAAATCGAGATGGGGCAATATCCGAAAAATACATGGTTTGACTTTGTGGATAAAAATGTAAATATTGAAATTGGTGAATCTGCAACGGTAGAACTTTATACAGATTCCGTAAAAGATGCGTTGGTTGTTCCAACCAATGCAGTATATCAAAATGGCGAAGAGAGCTACGTATATGTGGTAAATGGCGATGCGAAAAACAAAGTTGTGGTAACTACCGGAACCGAGACGGATGCTTACATTCAGATTGTTACCGGAGTGAAGGAGGGAGATGTTGTTTATGTGGAAAGTTAAGATGGTATCTCTGCTTCTTGTGTCAGCAGTGGCGCTGACGGCATGTGGAACCGCAGAGAAATCTTCATCGGAAGTTCTTTTGTACGAACCATCCGTGGAAAGTGGAAAGATGGAAGAAGAAAAAGAAGAATATGAGACTACATTGGTTCGAAAAGAGACTTATAAAGAAACGTATTATGACACGGCAGATTTGGAGTATACAGACACAGAAGAAGTGTATATTCAGGAAGAAGATGCTGTGTTGGATGCGGTAAAAGTTAAGAAATACGACAAAGTAAAAAAAGGTGACGTATTAGCGATATATCACGTAGAAACTTCCGAAACAAAGCTGGAAAAAGAACGTTTGATGGTACAGCAGGCAAGAGCGAATTATGAGTCTGGTCTGAGTAATCTTATCAATCAGCTTGCCAGAGAAGAAAAAGCTTTGAAACAGATTTCCACTGCGGCAGAACGTAAGATTAAGCAACTGGAAATCAAGAAGATGAAAAAAGAAATCGATAGCTACAAAAAAGGCGAGAAAGAGATTAAAGAGCAGGAAAAGAGATATAATAAACTTGTGAAAATGCAGGGAAAAACTCAGTTGATTGCCAAACGAAGCGGAACGGTAACAGAAACGGCCAAATCTCTTGTGGGAGAAGATATCTCTGCATCCGACAAAGTTGTAGAGCTTCGAAGTAATGATGAGTGGATTTTGAAAGTAAAGGATCCGGATGGGTTACTTCGCTATAATATGGATGTTTCTGTGCGGCTTGGTAAGAGCATGAAAGACTATGCCCATGAAGTAAAAGGAAAAGTTGTGACATCAAGCGATATCACGGGCGTGGAAGAGACCGACGAAGAAGGAAATAATATTGTTTACATCGAGATAAGCGAAGCGGACAAGAAAAAATACGATTATGAAAAGAATAACATCTATGTCTATGCCGTTTCTTTTGCAGTAAAGAATGCCCTTCTTGTGGATGCAAAAGCGGTTTATCAAGAGGCGGTGGAACATACGAACAAACTATTTGTGTATGTCATGGAAAATGGTAATTTGCGCAAGCGATTTATCGTGAGTAATTATCACAATGAAGAAGAATATCTTGTGGAGCAAGGAGTCAGTGAGGGACAGGAGCTTGCGATTATTGATGATATGTTTTTAGGAAGGGGGAACTGACGTGTTACGATTCATAAAACAGAAATTAATACATAAAAAATGGATGGTTGTCTGTCTTTTAATCGGAAATATTCTTCTTTCCGCTATTGCTAGCAGTAACCCGATGTATCGGGAAGCGGCACTGGAAAAGACATTGAAATCCAAATATTCTGCATACATCGAAGCAAATAATAAATATCCGGGAATCGTTTCCTTCGATGCATCGATGAATGTTGGAAAAGGTCACGAAGCGGAGTACAAAAATATGCAGGAACTTGCGGCATCCGCAGCAGAAAAGTTGGGCGTGGAGCAGACGTATTTGATTAATACGGTAGGGACTTCGAAACTTCGTGGTACGTATCTTCAATCCAGAGGAAATAAAAGTTCCACAAAGACCATGCGAATTGCGGCGATGACAGATTTGGCAGAGCACGTGACGATTCTTGCCGGTGAGGATTACGGCGATGCATTATTGGACAACGGTATGATTCCAGTTATTATGAGTCAGCGTGCCATGACCAAGTTGGACGTGGTTTTAGGGGATGAGATTTCATTTGCTAAGTTGAAAAATGCCGATGGAACGGAAATGGCCATCAAGGTAGTAGGTGTATTTGATGCCAAAGATTATGAAGACAGTTATTGGGTTCAAAGTCCAAGCGAATATTATATGGAAGTATTCATGAATCCGGAATTGTTCCAAAAGACATTTATTAATTTTGATAAACAACAGTTTAACGTAACTGCTACGTGGGATCTTGTATTTGATTATGAGAAGATAAAGCCATCGGAAATCGATGCCTTTATAGAGGATACCGATGACCTTGTTTTGGAAGGTTCCGGCAATCGTTTTTCAAGTGTACAGGAACCGGAATATCAGGCAGTGTTACGGGACTATCAGACGGCAGCGAAAAAAGTTTCTACCACCCTTTTGATTTTACAGATTCCAGTATTAGCATTGCTATTGGCATTTATCTTTATGATTTCCAGACAGATGTTGGATTTGGAGCAGAATGAAATCGCCCTATTGAAAAGTCGAGGAAGCAGTAAGATGCAGATTATTTTCATCTATTTCTTGCAATCGGCGATTCTTTCTGTTAGCAGTAGTATCGTAGGAGTTCCGCTGGGGTATTTTTTGACAAAAGCGTTGGGCTCCACCAATGGATTTTTGGAATTCATTCAACGAAAAGCCTTGCATGTGCGCTTGAACAGTGGAGTACTTTGGTATACGTTGGGAGCGATTTTGATTTCCATTGCTTTCATGGTACTTCCGGTTATTAAGGATGCCAATGTTACGATTGTAAATGTAAAGCATAAGAAAAATAGCAATGGTCAGAACATATTTACACGTGTGTATTTGGATGTCATCATGCTGATTGCATCCTTGTATGGATTGTATTCCTTCACTGCACGAAGAGAGGAATTGATGACTAGTATGTTGGAGGGCGAGTCCATCGATCCATTCCTGTTTATCTGTTCTTCGTTGTTTATCATTAGCGCCAGCTTGGTGGGATTGCGTTTGCAACCATGGTTGATTAAATTGGTGTATTACATCGGAAGAAAGTTTTGGAAACCAGCCTTTTTTGCCTCTTTCTTGCAGATTATACGAACAAGAAAAAAACAGGGCTTTATGATGGTGTTCCTAATGTTTACTGTGTCCCTTGGTATCTTCAATGCCACTGTAGCGCGGACAATCTTGTCCAACTCGGAAAAGGGGATTAAGTATAGCACGGGAACGGATTTGGTGTTGCAGCAGCCATGGGAAGATAACTCCCTTTTGTTGCAATATTATGAAGATTTGGAATTGACATATACGGAACCGGATTTCGGTGTGTACGAAAACATGGAAGGCGTCACATCGGCAACGAAGGTTTATAAAGACGAAGAGATTACCACTTCTTATGAAAAGAGCGAAGGCGGAAATGAAGTGAAGACCACTTTGATGGCCATTGATACTAAGAGTTTCGGTGAGACGGTATCTGAGTTTCAGACAGATCTTTTGCCGGTGCACTTGAATCGATATTTGAACTCCATGGCAACTCGTACGGATGCGGTTCTCCTCAGCATGAATTATCATACCAATTACGGTATGCGAGTGGGAGATACCATTGAGTACAAAGATAAGGATGGAGTTAGTACCGAGGGCGTGATTTATGGATTTGTAGAGTATTTCCCAGGTTATATTGAACAAACTCATGCAGTAAACGAAGAAAGTACATTGATAACCACCGAGAACTATTTGATCGTGGCAAACCTGTCCCAAGTACAACAGGTATTTGGATTGCGCCCATATGAAGTGTGGTTAAAGACGGATGGTTCTTCGCAGTTTATTTACCAATACGCAGAGGAAAACAACATTACATATACCACGTTTGAGGATGTGTCAGCAAAGCTTGTAGCTGTGAAAAATGATGCGTTGTTCCAGGGAACCAATGGTATTTTGACCATGAGTTTTATCGTAATTCTCATTTTGTGTTGTACTGGTTTCTTGATTTACTGGATTCTTTCGATTCGACAGCGAGAGTTGCTCTTCGGTGTGTTCCGTGCCATGGGTATGACGAAGCGAGAGATTATACAAATGTTGATCAATGAGCAAATCTTTAGCTCCGGGGTTTCCATTATTATTGGAACGGTAATCGGACTTTTGGCGTCGAAAATGTTTGTTCCACTGGTGCAGATTTTCTATGCATCCACAGACCAGGCGATTCCATTGGAAGTGGTAAATCGTCCATTGGATATGATTCGATTGTTTAGTATTATCGGCATTGTGATTGTTGTGTGTATGGTAGTATTAGGCAAGTTGATTTCGAAGATTAATATTTCCCAGGCGTTGAAGCTGGGCGAAGATTAAGGAAAGTGAGGTTTGGTCATGGAAAATATATTGGTTACAACAGATGTAAAGCAGAGCTTTCCGGTTGCGACTGGTGAAGAATTGGAAGTGCTACACGGGATTAATATAACAATTCCAGCCGGTAAGCTCACCATGCTTCGCGGGCGTTCGGGTTCGGGAAAGACCACATTGATGAATATTTTAAGTGCGTTGGATTATCCAAAATCCGGAACGGTGGCATTTGAAGATAAGAATTTGGAATCCATGAGTGAGACAGAAAGAGAAGAATTCCGCAAGGAAAATGTAGGATTTGTCTTTCAGTCGGTTGCGTTGATTCCGATGATGACAGCGTATGAGAATGTGGAATTTTTGCTTCGCTTAGCAAAGTACAAAGGAAATATGAAGAAGCGTGCGGAAGAATGTTTGAAGCTAGTAGGTTTAGGACAACGTATGCATCATATGCCTCAGGAATTGTCTGGTGGAGAGCAGCAGCGTGTGGCCATTGCCCGCGCCATTGCTCATAATCCGAAAATCATATTTGCGGATGAGCCGACTGCAGAATTGGATACTGCGACAGGACTTCAGGTTATGAAGATATTTAAAGAATTGATCGAGAAGGAAGGCGTGACCATTGTAATGACGACTCATGATATGGGATTGCTGGAAATTGCAGACTGTATTTATCATTTGGAGGACGGTGAGATTGTTGGGGAAGAATAAACAGATAACAAATAAGGTTATGATGAAGATCAAAGAATTTAAACATGTCAACAAACAGACTTCCGGTGGTGTCAGTGAGGAAGAATCGTTGGATATCCCAAGTGATGTTATGATTGAGTGCGATGGTCTTGTAAAAATCTATAAGACAAAAGACATTGAAGTGCTTGCACTGCAGGGGTTGGATCTGACGGTGAAGCGTGGAGAATTGATGGCGATCATCGGTAATAGTGGTAGCGGTAAATCTACATTTTTGAATATGATCGGTGGTTTGGATCGTCCGTCGGCAGGTAAATTATATGTAGACGGTAAGAATCTGTTTCAAATGACAGAAGAGGAATTGGTTGATTATAAGCGAAGTACTGTCGGATTTGTGTGGCAGAACAATGCCAGAAACCTCCTGCCGTATCTGACTGCATGGGAAAATGTCATGACGCCGATGCTGTTTATGAAGGATTCGATGACAGAACAGGAAAAGAAGCAGCGAGCGGCAGAATTGCTTGAACTAGTTGGGCTGGGACACCGTAAGAATAACAAACTCAGCCAGTTGTCTGGTGGAGAACAACAACGTGTGGCCATTGCCATTGCATTAGCCAACAAGCCAAAGCTTCTCCTGGCGGATGAACCGACAGGAGCGGTGGACCGTAAAACCGCAGATGATATTTTGGATATGTTCCGTCGATTGAACGAAGAGTTGGGAATTACAATTGTAATCGTAACTCACGACAAGGAATTGGCGTCGAAAGTTAACCGAGTAATTTCCATCCGAGATGGTAAGACTAGTAGTGAACGTATCATGAAAAGTGAATACAAAAAACGCCTGGAAGACATTAGTATCGACTGGAATGAGGAGCAGGTACAGGAAGAGTTTGTTGTACTTGACCGCGCCGGACGTATCCAGATTCCAGCAGAGTTGCTGAAAGAGATGGGAATGGAAGGCAATAAAGTGAAACTGGAAATGATAGATGGAAAAATAGTCATTGAAAATCCAGAGAAATAGTGGTACACTTTGTCTGTTAGGGTTGTTAAAACGATCAGCCACACCAACGTTACGTCGGTGTGGCTGAATAAGAAGGGAGACAAAGAGTATGAACAGACAGAAGTATGAACCAAGGACAATGTGGAAAAGATTACGAAAACACATAAGAATGAGTAAGAGACAAAAGCTAAACATCGTTTTGATGGTTTCCATTGCGGCAGCTGTGATGTTAGTTGTGGTTCTTTCTATTGTGAAATTTTGCTCTGTTTTTTCGGGAAATCCGTCGGAAAAAGTGGCACAGAAACAAGAAGGACAGGTGTCTATCGAAACTCCACCAGTAGAGGAAACGATGGCAACACCAGCGACGCCAAGACCCAAGGCGGTGGCGCTGACCTTTGATGACGGACCATCCCGTGCCAATGATCCGAAGATTGTGGAAACATTACAAAAGTACGGTGCCCACGCTACTTTTTTTGTATTGGGAGACCGGGCAAGAGTAGATGGGGATATCATGCAGATGTATCTGGAGGCGGATTGTGAGATTGGTAGTCATTCTTGGAATCACCCACAGCTTAGCAAGCTGAAATGGGTCAAGGTAAAACGTCAACTTGATAAAACCAACAAGGTGGTAAAAAAGCTTACCAACGGATATGAAATCCAGCTATTGCGCCCGCCGTATGGTTCGATTAGCAAAAAGATGCGAAAGAAGCTGGATATGCCGATGATTTTATGGAGCTTGGATACCATGGATTGGAAGAGTCGAAACAGCCAGAAAATCTTCAAAAAAGTAAAGAAGAAAGTGAAGGATGGAGACATAATATTGATGCACAATATCTATGGTTCCACCGCAGAAGCAGTAGAAAAAATCGTTCCATGGTTGCAGGAGCAGGGCTATGATGTACTAACTGTCAGCGAATTGATGGAGCGTAATGACAAGAAGATAGAAAATGGTAAAGCATATTTACACGGGAGAAAGTAACTCCCAGAAATGGAGATGAACAATGACAAAAACATTTATGGATGAGGATTTTATTCTGACAACAGAGGTTGCCCAAAAATTGTACCACGAGTACGCGGAAGTGACGCCGGTATTGGACTATCATTGCCACTTGGATCCGAAGGAAATCGCTGAGGATCGTCAGTTTAAAAATATTACGGAGCTTTGGTTGGGAGGCGACCATTACAAATGGCGTATTATGCGTTCCAATGGTGTGGATGAAAAATACATTACGGGAGATGCTTCCGATGAAGAGAAGTTCCATGCGTTTGCCAAGGCACTTCCAAGAGCCATCGGAAACCCAATGTATCACTGGTGTCATTTGGAACTTCAGAGATATTTTGATATTCACGACACACTGAGCGAAAAAAATTGGAAAGAAATTTACGATGCTTGTAATGCAAAATTGCAGAGCCCGGAAATGTCTGCTAAAAATTTGATCAAAATGTCCAATGTAACTTTGGTATGTACAACCGACGATCCGGTGGATGATTTGAGATATCATAAACAAATCAAAGAAGATGCAAGTTTTGACGTGCAGGTGCTTCCAGCATGGCGTCCGGACCTTGCCATGAGCCCGGAAAAAGAAGAGTTTGTGGGCTATATTGCGAAGCTGGCAGACGTTAGTGGCGTTGCCATTACGGATTTTGCTTCTCTGAAAGAAGCTCTTGTAAAACGTTTGGATTATTTTGTGGAAAATGGATGCTTGATCACGGATCATGGTTTGGATTATGCAGAATATCGTCCGATTTCTGAGGAAGATATGGAGGCACTTGTGAAGAGAAGTCTTGCAGGAGAGACTCTTTGTGTGGAGGAATTGATTCAGTTCCGTACCATGATGATGTTGTTCTTGGGAAGAGAATATGCAAAGAGAAATCTGGCAATGCAGCTTCACTATGGTGCAAAAAGAGAAAACAATGAGCGAGTTTACAAGAGTGCTGGTGCCAATGCAGGTATCGACTGTATTAATGAAAAGGGCTTCACGGCAGAGGTGGCTGATTTCTTAAATGCTCTTTGTCGTACTGGCGAGTTGCCAAAAACGATTTTGTATTCTTTGAATCCAATTGATAATGCTGTGATTGGCACGATGATTGGCTGCTTCCAGGGAGATGGTGTGCAGGGCAAGATTCAGCAGGGTTCCGCATGGTGGTTCAATGATCACAAGCCAGGAATGACAGAACAGATTACTTCCTTGGCAAGCCTTGGTTTGCTTGGTAATTTTGTAGGAATGTTGACCGATTCTCGTAGTTTCGTGTCCTATCCGAGACATGAGTATTTCCGTCGAATTCTCTGTGATTTCATCGGGAAGTTGGTGGAGAACGGAGAGTATCCGGAGGACTACGACATTTTGGGCGAATTGGTAAAGGATATTTCTTATTATAATGCCGTTCGTTATTTTGGCTTTGACCTATAAAATGTAACTATTCAGGACCAATGTGTGGGTGGGGGAAGGCCGGAATAGTTCCCATTAAATGATAAAAGCGGGAGGATAAGATTGGATGAAATTTGAATTAAACAAAGCAGGAATTTATGTAGATAAAAAGGCTTCTGACGTGAAAGGTCTTTCTCATGTGGCGAAGATTTTAGCGGAGGATGTTAAGTTAGTGGCAGACAAGGCTCTTTCCTTGGACGAGACTGTGACGAATGGGCCACAGATCTTGGTGGGAACATTGGGCCACAGCCCGATGCTGGATGAATTGGTGGCAGCGGGAGCTGTGGATGTATCCGATTTGCAAGGCAAAAGAGAGTCTTATATGATTCGATTAACGGAAGTGAATGGAAGTGAGAAACTTGTGGTTGCTGGTACAGAAACCATCGCTACACTTTTCGGTATGTATCACATTTCCAAGGAAATCGGCGTGTCCCCTTGGGTGTATTGGGCTGACGTAAAACCGGCAAAACAGTCCGAAATCATCTTTGATGAGAGTATCCATTTTGTGTCCAAGGAACCTTCTATTAAGTTCCGCGGTTTCTTTATGAATGATGAATGGCCGGCTCTTGGAAACTTTGTTATGAAAACCTTTGGAGATTTCAATGAGTTTTTCTATGAGAAGGTATTTGACTTATTGCTTCGTTTGAAAGGAAACTATTTCTGGCCAGCGATGTGGTCTGCGTCTCTTCCTTTGGACGGTTCCGAGGATCCACTGGCTATTGTAAAATTGGCCACAGATCTTGGTATTACCATTGGACAGTCCCATCATGAGCCACTGATGCGTGCCAGCGAGGAATGGGATAAAGTGAAATCCGACGAAAATAACGTGGGTTACGGAAAAGACTGGAACTACTACACCAATAAAGAAGGCTTGTATCGTTATTGGGAAGATGGTGCGGAGCGTGACAAAGACTTCAAGCATATGATTACAATCGGTATGCGTGGTGAGCGTGATACCATGATGTTGGGAGAGAATTCTACCATTCAGGAAAATGTAGAACTTCTTCGAGAAATTATTACAGATCAGAAAAAAATCATCAAGGAAAAAGGCTGCGATCACATGCCAAAAATGTTGGCTCTCTACAAAGAGGTGGAGGGATTCTATTATGGCGGAAATGGTGTGAAAGGTCTTCGCGACTGGGATGGATTGGATGATACAATCCTTCTTTTGTCGGATGACAACTTTGCCAATGTGCGTACCCTTCCGACAGAAGATTTGAGAGATCGTGAAGCAGGATGGGGCTTGTACTATCATTTCGATTATCACGGCGCACCGATTTCTTATGAGTGGGTAAACTCAACACCATTGCCAAAGGTGTGGGAACAGGTTTCCATGGCGTATGATTATGGGATTCGTGATCTGTGGATCGTAAACGTAGGAGATATCCGCCCGGATGAATTGCCACTTTCCTATTTCATGGAATTGGCATATGATTTTGAATCCATGGGAACAGCCAATCCGAATCAGACTGACGTATTCCTTGCAAAATGGGTCGAGGAACAGTTCGGTGCATACATAAAAGAAGAAAATACAAAAGTTGTTATTGCAGATGTGTTGCGCGAATATGCGCGGATTCACGGTATGAGAAGACCAGAGGCCATGAATCCAAAGGTATATCATGTGGCGCATTTCAATGAGACAAAAAAAATGATTGCACGTTGTGAAGCGCTGATAGAAAAAGCAGAGTCCATTAAGGATGCCATTCCAGAGGAGTCAAAGGACAGCTTCTATAGTCTTGTGTACTATCCAGCGGTGGCAGGTATGAATTTGCAATTGATGAGCCTTTATGCAGCATTGAATAATTGGTACGCAGAGCAGGGAATTGTGGCTGCCAATGTTTATGCAGATAAGGTAAAAGAAGCGATTCAGCGTGACGAGGACATGACAGAGTTTTATCATAAAGAAATGGCAAATGGAAAATGGGATGGCATGATGCTTTCCAAACATGCATGTTTTGTAACATGGAATGAGGAAGGGTGGCATTTCCCGGAGACCGTATCGGTGGAAGCGGCAGCAGAAGGAAAACTTCTTGTGCATGCAGAAAATGCAGAGACATTCGTAACGGAAGGAACCATTTCATTGCCAGAGTTTACGAGTGTAGGTGCAGAACATTATAGCATTGAGCTTGCCAACACGGGAGCTACTGCAGTTTCTTATGAAGTAAAAGCGCCAGAGTGGGTTCAGGTATCTGCTACGAGTGGTGCAGTGGATTGTGATGTAGTTGTTTTGGATGTTTGTGTAAATGCGAAAGAAAGCATGGTAGGCGACATTGCGATTCAGGGACCTGGAACCGACGTAACCGTAAAGGTAGTGTACACAGCATTGACGGATGCGGTACCAGTAGGCACATTTATCGAAAGAGATGGCATTGTATCCATGGAAGCGGAGCATTTTGTGAAAAATGAGGCATATGGAGACCATCAGTATGAGAAATTAGAGGCATACGGTAAGACGTTGTCTTCTATGAAAATATATCCGACCATTGGAAACTTTGATGAGATTGGAAAGGCACCTTGCCTGACCTATTCGGTTTATGTGAAAGAGGCAGGAGACTACACCTTGCAAATGATCACAGCTCCAAGCAATAACCTGGAGGATGGAAGAACCATGCGCTATGCAGTGGTTGCCAACGATGGCGAGATGCAGGTCGGAGATACGATTTTGGCAGAAAACTTCGGCATCGGAGGTGGACCATGGACACCAGGATCATGGTCATTGGGTGTTTTGAATAACTGTCATACTGGCGTGACAAAACATGCGTTGAATGCAGGAGTAAACGAAATTCGTGTGTACGGTGTGGAAGCAGGTTTGGTATTGCAGAAGCTTGTTCTTTATCGTGAAAATTTGCCAGAATCTTACCTTGGACCGGATGAAAGTCCAAGAGCATAATTGGATTATTTTAAGAGACTGTTTGCGTAGACAGACAGTCTCTTTTTAAATAGTAAAAAAACGCAAGGTTTCGGTTCTTTTTTGCCAAGACTTGTCGAAGATTGTCTGATATAATGAGGATAAGGATGAGCTGTTTGTGAATGGAGGTATGAGCAATGAAAAGAATAGTAGCAAAATGTATGGTAGGAGTTATGGTGGTTTCTGCTCTAGCTGGATCGGTGGCACCAGACGCAGAGGCGGCGAAGAAACCGAAATTGAAAAACTCTGTCGTAAGAGTTGTAAGAGGAAAATCAAAATCGATTGCCACAAAGAAGGTTACCAAGAAAACGAAAGTGACAATTAAACAGACAAAAAAGTCAAAGAAGATTGTTAAAGCAAAATGGGTCAAAAAAAGCAAGAAGCTAAAGATTACTGGTAAGAAAGCCGGAACAACTACACTTCGTGTCGTGTTTAAGGTGGGAAAGAAAACGTATCCGTCGAAATTAAAGGTTGTGGTTTCTTCCTTGCAGCATGGTTGTGGTTTGCAGACGTTAGCGCCAACAACGACACCAGAAGCAACGGTAGCTGTGACAACGACTCCGTCGGTAATACCGAGTGCTACACCAAGTGCAACACCAGTAATTACAGGGGAACCAACAGCGACACCTGTTCCTACTTTTGAGGCGGAGTACAATGGCGATGACGAAATGCCGATCAAAGAGATATACAAGGATTACTTCATGATGGGAGCGGCCATCAATGGAAGCTCATTGTCTACCATGTCCTTGCACCACAAAGGGATGAACGGTATTTTGTTGAAGCATTTTGACAGCACGGTACTTTCCAATCTTATGAAGCCACAGTATACATTGGATCAAGTGGCATCTAAGGCAAGTGCAGATGGTATGCCAGTTTGTAAATTTGACACCTGTGATCCGGCCCTTCAATTCTGCATGGATAATGGATTGAAGATGCGTGGACATACCTTGGTATGGCACAATCAAGCACCGGAATGGTTCTTCCATGAGGATTACGATACATCGAACCCAATTGTGGACGCGGAGACTATGGACAAGCGTATGGAGAGCTATATCCGTCAGGTAATTACACACTGTCAGGACAATTATCCGGGCGTCATCTACTGCTGGGACGTGGTAAATGAGTGCGTGTGTGTGGACAACGACAGTTACATTGTGACAGAAGGTGGTTGGAAGCTTCGTGCATCTACGTTGCAGGATAACGATTTTACTCATGAAGAGGCAAAGAAAAATTATTGGTATGCTTCTATGGGAGAAGGATATGTGGAGAAAGCATTTGAATATGCGAGAAAATATGCGGATCCGGAAGTGAAACTTTTTTATAACGACTACAATCCGTTTCAGACTGAGAAAATGAACAATATCTATAGGATGGTGGAACAGTTAAAGGAAAAAGATCTTATCGATGGTATCGGTCTTCAGCCAACGGTAGGATTGACTTGGCCACAGTTGAACTCGGATGATGAGGGCAGCTTTAAAGTATGTCTCCAAACCTTTGCGGAGCTTGGATTGGAGCTACAGGTGACAGAACTTGGGTTCAAGATTCCAAACCAATACATAGAGGATGGCGATGAAGAGACCATTGCAGAGAAAATGGAAATTCAGACCCAGCGTTACAATGAATTTATGGGTCTTTTGCTGGAGATGGATTCCGATAATGGTGGCCCATGTAATATTACAAGTGTAACCGTATTTGGTATTTGCGATGATTACCCACTTTATGATGATTTTATCCAAAATATATATTTGTGGGATAAGAATTGTCTGCCAAAACCATGTTTCTATTCCTATATCCAGCCGGGGCTGGATTTGCTGGCAGCGAAGGAGAGTGAGGTACAATGAAAAGAAAATGTATTGCATTGGCACTGACAGCAACATTGGCGATTTCCATGCTTGCTAGTTGTGGAAAGACGGATTCTGAAAAGCAGGTAGATATATCGGTAACGTCAGAGGATAATGGGGCGGGCGCATCCACAGCGGAGCCGGAAGAGACGGCAGAAGTAACAGCGACGCCGACGGAGGATCCGGGAGAAGCGGTGCCGGCAAAGGATGTTTATAAAGACTATTTCCTTGTGGGAGCAGCAATTAATGGAAGTTCTCTGGACACTATGGCATTGCATCATGAGGGGATGACCAAAATTCTGAAAGAGAATTTTAATAGTACTACGCTTTCCAATCTGATGAAACCGGATTATCTTCTGGACCAGGAAGCATCCAAGAAAAGCAAGAATGGCATGCCAGTGTGCAACTTTGATACATGCGATCCGGCATTGGAATTTTGTCAGGAAAATAATATAAAAATGCGCGGTCACACATTGGTGTGGCACAATCAGACACCAGCATGGTTCTTCTATGAGGATTACAACGAGAGCAAAAAGCTGGTTGACAAAGAAACGATGACAAAGCGTCTTGAGAGTTATATTAAGCAGGTTCTCACACACTGTCAGAAAAAATATCCGGGTGTGGTATACGCTTGGGACGTCGTAAATGAATGTGTGTCCACGGACGAGGGTGGATATGTGAAAACCAAAGGTGGCTGGAAACTTCGTGGTAAGACGAAGAAAGATAATGATTTTTCTCACGAGGAAGCAAAGGTTAATATGTGGTATGCTACCATGGGCGAAACCTACGTAGAGAAAGCGTTTACTTTTGCAAGAAAATATGCGAAGAAAAATGTAAAACTTTTTTACAATGACTATAATCCATTCCAAGTGGAGAAGATGGACAGCATTTACAAGATGTGTAAGCAGTTGAAGAAAAAAGGAATCCTAGATGGCATCGGTCTTCAGCCGACGGTGGGACTCACTTGGCCGGAGATCAACTCTGACAGCGAAGGTAGTTTTAAAAATTGCTTGCGCAAATACGCGAAGCTGGATTTGGAAATTCATATTACAGAGTTGAATTTTAAAATTCAAGAAGGGCGTGTGGATGAAGACACTCTTCGGGTGCAGGCAAACCGATACAAGGAAATGATGTGGTTGTTGTTGCATGAGGACAAGGATTTCGGTGGGGAATGTGATATCACTAGTGTAACGGTGTTCGGTATCTGCGACGATTATCCGTTGTATGAGGACTTCACGCAGAATTTGTATCTGTATGATAGGGATTGTGATCCGAAGCCGTGTTATTATGGATTTATAGAGCCTGGGTTAAAGGCGAAATAGCAAGCATGAACTGGAAACGACGCTAAGGGATTCTGTGTCCGTGGTTTCTGTATCTGAATTCTGAGCGACACCAACCATTATCGAACTCGTTGTATGTGAAATATAATGTTACATGTAACATAGCAAAAAAGAATCGAGATTGTACATCTATGCAAGCATGATGCCAACCTCGATTCTTTTTTCTTACGCTTCGCGTAATATGTTCACATACAACTTCAAATATCAATAATGGCCGGTGTAGAATTTATCTAGCAGAAACCTGCTCCCACGACGAATCCCAGCTAAATGTTTCCTCTCATGCTTGCTATTTCGCTGTAAGCTGCAAGGGGAGGTTTCTTTGCATATATGCGAGCCTCATTTTTTATGCTCGTTGATTGCTTGAATGAATGAGTCGATGATTTCGTTTAAGTACGGTAAGTACGGAGAATCGATTCGTTTCAGTTTTAAGCTTAGTTCGGTAAGAAGTTGTTCTTCCTCTGAGCAGTCGGAAATTCCTAACAAATAGTCGGCGGAACTGTCAAGGACATGACAAATTTTTATAAGTGTAGATAGAGATACACCTGTTTTTCCTGATTCAAGATCTGCTAGGAAGCGAGAACTAACATCTATTTTCTCGGCAAGTTGTTCTCGAGTCATTTTTTTGTGATTTCTTAAGTGTCGGATTCGTGTTCCGAGAATGGTATTTAATGCGGTGGTATCCATGGTTTCACCTCTTTGCTTGAATTATTACTTCGATTATAGAGTGAATAGTATGTTCATAAAATGATGCATTAATTCACTTGACAAATGAAGTGATAATTCTTAAAATAGAAAGGTGTTGCGTTGAAAATTATGCAATAACAAATTTGTATAATAAAAAAATTAGAGAAGGGAATGGATTACAAAATGAGACCATACCAAAGAATTTTAGCAAGTATCTTGATACTTGCTTTAGTGGTTTGTTTAGGAACGAAAGAACATGAAGCGAGAGCGGCATTGCAAGAAGGTGAGGTGCCAACAAGCACTACAGTAACAGAAAGTGCCATCGCTGCAAGTGAAGGGGCGGCGGAAGCATCGCCAGAAACAGATAGCATCGAGAGAGCCAGACAATGGCTGAAGACACAACAGGCGGAAGATGGGCATTGGGGAGACGATGCGCTGATCAATGATACCTGTGCGGTGCTGGCCGTTATGGGGGATACCGAAGGTGTGGAAGATGCTTATCGTTGGCTAGAGAAGAGAGATTACAAAAATAATGCAGATATGTTGGCTCGAGTTTGTCGGGCAAAGAATGATTATGGAGAAGAAATAGAAAAACTCTTAGAATGTCAGAATACGGATGGAGGGTTTGGGGTAACAGCAGAATATGAAAGCGATGTATATGATACATGGCTGGTTTTGGAGTGTCTGTTAGCATATGGTGATGTATATAAAGATAACATTGCAAAGGCAATGCAGTATTTTCTTGCAAGTCAGCGTGAAGATGGGGGATGGACCTATGATGGTGAACAATCAGATGACATATTAACAGTTAATATTGCAACGATGCTTTGCAGAGGAAAGTATGAATACCAGCTACGTGGTGATGCGATGGAGTATGCCATTGAAAAAGCAAATGCATATGTGTTGGCAAATATTCCACGGGAAATTAAGGAGGATTCTTTACGGGAATCTATATACAACATTCACTATATGATTGAAAAACATCGGGGCAAAAAGTTAGATGAGTATGCTGAGCAGATTGTAGAACTGCAAAAAGAAAACGGTAGTTTTGGAGATTGCATCGATGAAACAGTGATGGCAATTGAAGTGTTGGAGAAAATTCGCCAAGAGATTCAGCAGAAGACAAGCATTTCAAAGGTTTCACTAACGAGTAATCTAGGGTACATATATGCAGGGAACGCGGCAGATATTTGTGTAACTGCAAATATTCAATATAAGGCCACCTATGATACAGACTATCGACTGATTACAAGTGTATATGAAAGTGAAGAGAAAATTGCAGAAAAAGAGACTGCGATAACTTTAGGGGGAGAGGACACTACAATGGATGTGGATGTGCTAGATTTTTCTGTAAAAGAAGAAGCACCAACACAACTTTTGATAGAAGCAATTGTATATGATGCTATGGGAGAAGAAGTGTATCGAGCACAGACTGCAGTGGAAGTGCGGGAAAAGTTAGCAACTACAGATGTGCTTTTGATTCAGACAGTGGCTCCATGGAAGACAGCTACAAATGAAGAAGTATTAAATGAATTGGGAATCTCTTTTGATAAAGTAACTGCACAGGAAGCGCAATCAATAGAGTACTCGGACTATCGGGTTGTGATTGTTGCTAATGATCAGAATTCGTTGACATATACTATATTGAAACGGCAAAAAGAGCGCCTTGAAGCGTTTGTAGAAGAGGGTGGAATATTGCTCTATGGAGCTTGTGGACATGGTTGGAATTGGGGGGCAAGTAATTCATATATACCAGGTGACGTAAAGGTAAACTATCAGTATCAAAATAATAATTACATTGTTGACACAGAACACCCTATTGTGACAGCTATGTATAGTGATGGTATTTCGTTGACAGATGATGATATGTACGGAAATTATGCGAGCCATGAATATTTTAGTAAGGATACATTACCTGAAAATACAAACATTATATTTGAGACCAAAGAGGGGAATCCAACATTGGTCGAGTACAGGATTGGAGAAGGAGTGGTTATTGCTTCAGCGCTTACATGGGAGAATAATTATTTCTATCATGTAAAATTTGGAAAAAAAGCTCTTGATGATTTATTTCTTTATGTGTTACATATTTCTGGAAGTTATGAAAAGGAAGAACCAGGAACAGTAGAATCTGTGATTGTATTAGATCAAGAGGAGTATGCTAATGCAGAAACTATAGACATTACCATCACTAGTGAACTTTCTGCTTTTCAACGTCGAGTGAGAGGAGAAGTTTTAGCCATGGACACAGAAGGGAATGAGGTGGAAAAGATAGGGGATATCCTTGCCATGGACATGATAGCAGGAACACCAGTAACTCATACATATGCTTGGAATATCCCAGAAGATATTCTGGCAGGAGACTACAAGGTAATTATAAATTGGTACGACGGAGAAGAGATTGTAGGAAGTGGGGAAAAACCATTTTTTGTTCTTCCAAATGGAACGTTGGTGGATGAACTATCGTTGTCAGATAAAAAGGTTCCAGCCGGAACCACGGTCAGTGTTAAGGATATCGTCCGCAATACCAGTACCAATACACCAGACAAAGATTTAGAAGTAGTGTTAAGTGTGTGGGATGCAGATAATGTCTTAATCCAACAATTTCACCATGACATCGGGGAACTGGCCCCAGAAGGAGAAAAGACAGTCTCAAGCCTTTTGGAGACAAATGTTCTGTCGGAAGGGAAGTATACAGTGAAGTCCCAAGTTTATCGGGGAGATACGTGTGTTACTTCCAGCGAAGAAACATTATGGATCGAAGAAAAAAATCTTTCCAGATATAATCTTGTGGGAGGATTGGATGTAGTAGTAGAAGAAAATGATATTGTTATAGATTATATGTTGAAAAATGAAGGTGACTATGACATCAGGGATATACCAATAAAAGTTGGAGTTATCAAGTTGGCAGAGATGCAAGAAGTCGAAGCTTGCACGGATACATGTACCATTGAAAAGAAAACAGAGGAAACAGGAAAACTTGATATTTGTACTGAGCAGTACGAGGCGGGCGAGTATCTTGTGACTTTGTATGCTGGAGAAAGTTCCGAAAAAGTTTTGGATACAGTCAAAGTAATATTGGCAAGAAAAGAGCAGTTGCCGGAAGTGGAGACACCTACTTCAGAAGAGCCAATCCCAGAGACTCCAGTTGTGGAAGAACCAGAGGTAGAGACACCTACTCCAGAAGAGCCAATGCTGGAGACACCAGAAGTGGATACGCCGATTGTGGAGACGCTAGAGATAGAAACACCAGTTGTGGAAGAACCAGAGGTAGAGACACCTACAGTAGAAGATACCACACCCGCCTATCTGTCAATGGGACATGCTTTGATCGCTACGGAAAACGCCGTAACCATCAACTGTTGTCAGGCGGATGTTAACAAGGATATTTACGCGAAAGGAAACTTCTTCTTTAGTGGTTCCATCCTGAACGCCGCTTCTCAGGTAAAAACTTCTGGAAATGTGGCGGCATATGGCTGGATCATTAACATACCGAAAAAAGAAGAACAAGCAGATGTTGTGGCGATAGAAGATTACACGGATAAAATCGTAGAAGATATCAAAAAAGATAGTCAGGAATATGAAAGTCTTGACATGTACAATAGCACTACCATTACTGTTCCGACCTTGTGCAAGGGAACGACGGGAGCGTACTGTACATACTTAGATATTAAAGAACGTCTGGTATCCGAAGGAAGTATTTCTTTGAATTGCAATGAGGCAACCATAGGTACGGAAAATGAGAAGACCGTACTTTGTTCCATGAATGGCGATATCAACATCAATGCCACAAAGGCGAAGGCATATGGTCTGATCTATGCACCAAATGGAACGGTCTCCATCAACGTGTCTGAGTTTGACTTAGTGGGAACCATCATTGCAAAAGAAATCAAGATAAACGGATCTTATATCCGAATCAATCAGTAACCAAAGGGAAATGTTGAGTTAGGAGAGAACCATGAAGAACATTTTATTTAATAAAGCAAAAAAACCATGCAAGACCATTGCACTGGTACTTGTATTTACGATGCTTATCAACCTGTGCAGCTGCGCAGCAGATCCGAACAAGAAGGAAGCGGACGAAAAATCTCCAGTGGATACCGCGGCATATACCGAAGTGGTGTATAATGATGCTGAGATCCTGGCGGCAAAGTTGCAGGCAGGATTGACAGAGCTTCAGAAACTGGCAAAAGATTCCGCCAAGGAAGCAACAGACAAGGTGGCTGAGAAAGCAGAGGAACTGACGGGACTTTTAAAAGAGTCTCAGTCTGAAATGGACCGGTTCTTTCAAGAGAACCGTGAAAAGGTGGCTTCCCTTGGTTCGGAGACGCTAAACAAGAGACAGGAAGCCTATGAAAAAACATATCATGAAAACACGAATAAGGCAAAAGAACTTTTGGTAACGCTTTCCGGTGATGCCAGCGAAAAAGCTAAGAAAAAATCTTTGAAATCTTTGAACACGTTGTTGGGACAGGAAGAAGCTTCAATCTATGGAACCGAGCCTATCAACGTAGCAGAAGAGGCAGAAATAACCACAACGGAAGTGGATGACCTGGAAGCGTACGAGGAGTCCATGCAGGAAAAATCCGTAGAAAGTGACGAGAAAGATGCTACCAAAGATGAATTTCTGAAACTTTCCGAAGAGACGGAACTGACCGAAGACATCCAGGCAAAGGCGGATGAACTTGCTACGCCTTTGAACGTATACAACTATCTGAAAAACACCATCGACTACGAATTGTATTCGGGAAGTCGAAAAGGAGCGGGGGAAACCTTTGATGCTTTGGCAGGAAATGACAAGGATCAGGCGAGCCTTCTTATCGCCATGCTCCGATACCTTGGATATCCGGCACGTTATGTGGAGGGAACCATTGAACTGAATGAGAAGCAGATAAAAAATCTCACTGGCGCTAACAGTATTAAGAGAGGAGCTACTGTATTGGCATCTGCCGGTGTGCCGGTGACTACGTTGTCCTCCGGTGGCAAGGTGACAGCTGTCTCTCTTCCTCATACATGGGTGGAAGCATATGTGCCATACACGGATTACCGTGGAGCAGGAAAAAGTGCAGGAAAGAGCATGTGGATCGCTTTAGATACGGGGATATCCCAGTATGAAGAAGTGGACAGTGTGGTTTCTTATCTGGACGAGAAAGGTATCATAGAAGATTGGAACACCCTTTTGGAAAAGGGAGATACCGATACGTTTATTGCACAGATTGACAGTGTAAAAGAGCAAATGGTAGCAGAGATTTCTAAAGATTCGACGAAAGAATTTTACACTAAAAATCGGATGAAAGCTGACACAACAGTCTCCTACCTTCCCCTCTCCCTGCAGTACAAAGTACTGACAAAAGAAGAAACCTATGCTAAAATAAAAGATGCGGATGCCGACCGTGTGACATTTGCCATCGGTGGAAAGAAACTTGGTACATACAAGTATACAGAACTTTCAGGGAAACGTATCAGCATCGAATTCGAACCGGAGACGGAAGAGGATGCAAAAGCACTGGAGTCGTATGAATCCATTTTTGAGACTCCGGCATACTTGATGTCCATGAAACCGGTGTTGAAATTGGATGGGGAAACTGTTGCCAGTGGAAATGCTGTGATCCTTGGTACAAAGCAAAACTTCTCTATGAAGGTATCTTCCTGTGGAATGGAAACCCCGATCAGCAATGACATCACGGCTGGTTCCATGTATCAGGTGACCTTGGATGGACAGGCCATCACCAGTAGTGAATTAGAAGAATGTTATGACGAAGTGGTAGCTCTGGCGGAAAGTGCTACGATTGAAAACGTGTATTCCGATGAGTACCTTGGAAAGATGCTGGATGTAGCTGGAAAGTTGTACTTTGCTCAGCTGGATATCATGACAACTGTGGCAAGTGAGATGTACGATGTGAAGACTACCCGAAGTCTCAGTGAGGGAATGACTGGATACCAGGTAGAAACCAGCTCTCTTTACGGAAGTCCGGTAGGGGTCAGCGAAGGAAGTCTGGTTATTGACATTGACCACGATTCCCGTGGTGCGGTAAGTCTTACCGGAAACAAGGAAGACGAAGTGGCGTACATGCAGACCAACGGCATGATATCATCTTTGTGTGAAAATCTGATATGGGAAGAACTGACAGGAGCAGAATCGATATCTACTGTGAATGTACTTAGAAATGCCACGGAGCAGGATATTGAACTTTTTGTCATCAACTCAGAGAATTATGAGGAGATGGTTGGTAAACTGGAAGCTAGTGATGCTGTCATTCAGGATATCAAGACCGCGGTGGGAAATGGAAAAGAAGTGACGATTCCGGCAAAAGAAGTATCCATTGACGGATGGACCGGTTCGGGGTACATCATCATGGATCCAGACACAGGTGCGGGAGCGTATCGAATCAGCGGGGGATTGAACGGTGGAACAACCAGTGGCAAAGTAACGCGGTACGCGATGCTTGGTCTGATCCTGTCTTTTGTTGAAATTGTTGAGTCGTTAAGAATTATCATTGCTGTTTTAGCGATGACAACAATTTCCGGAGGTGCATTTTTAGGATTTTTGCTCGCATTGGTTGGACTTGGATTAGCCATTGCACAAGTAATCAACCTCTTTATTGATTATACGGATTACTTTTTCTATGGAGACTTACAAGCTGGAGAGAAGATCATATCGGATGCCGAGTGGCAACTAAAACTAACGCTTGCGTTTGCGGCGATACACGTGGCAGCAAGGCGAGTGTTGGCTTTGTTGGATACACCGGCAGTGAGAAAATGGTTGGGATCTAGGCTGATAAAAAAAGTGAAAAAGATTCTTGGAGTGGCAGATGATGCGGATGATCTTCCGGGAAACGGGGATGATGATTTTCCTATCATAGATGATACGGATCCGGGAAACAAGGATGATTTTCCGATTATAGATGATATGGATCAGGGAAAAGGAACCCAAGATGGTGGAACGACAGGAACTGGTTCAAGTAGTACGGGAGGTACAACTGGAGGAGGCTCAAGTAGTACTGGAGGAACTGGAGGAACTGGTGGAACGAGTGGGAATGATAATCTTGCAGGTTCTGGCGGTTCTGGAAGTGGAACTGGGACAACAATAAAAACGCCAGAAGAATTAGTTAAGCAATCAACTTGTACTAATGAGGAGCTTTATAAATATTTATTAAAAAATGCTGATGAAGATGCGGCTAAAGCATTTTTAGACAATGGAAAGTGGCCTGACGGGGTACAAATACCAAAAAGTTCTTCGGTGTTAAATGCAGACGGTTCTATTGATTGGTCAAAGGCTCCGCAAGGAGGGTATGTGTTGGATTCTGATGGAAATGCGATTAAAGAAGCATTTATTCCGCAAATTGGCGAGGTAATAGATAGATATGGTTCCTCAAGTGGACGTTACACATCTCCTGTCGTTAATGGAAAATCTTATGCATATACACAACGTTCGTTACCATATGTGGAGGATTTGTCAAATTATCATAAGTATGAAGTAATTGGAGATTTTAGTAAAATTGAAGATTATATAAATGACTGTGTTGATGTTGAATTAAGAACGGAAATTGATAAAATGGTAAGTGTATATTATGCAGGTGATTATAGTAAAATCGCAGTGTATAAAGGAGAAGCTGCAGCTATTGAAGGATGGGGAGCAGGCGGTGCGGTACAATATGAATTTCCGTTTACGATGAAGCAACTACAAGGCTTGAAATTAATAAGAAAATTAGAGTAATAGAGGTGATTTACTAAAATGACAAGAGAAGAAGTAATTGATATTATAAATAAAGAAGAGTTATCTGGTTACAATTTCTTTGAGAAAAGATATAATCAAGAATACGAAGTCGTTATCACGCAGAAAGAAAATCGGTGGATTGTATATGCAACTGATGAGAGAGCGAGTGCAGTTACGGGGTCAGAACAAAATTTTGATAAAGAATCTCTGGCACTAGAAAGTTTTATTGCACGATTAAGGGCGTTAAATTTGATGAAAAGAAATTGATTACGATTGTAAGTTATTGTAAAAAATCTAATTTTGTAGATTGCAAAGTTGGTTTTGAAATGTTTGTTTTTATCGGAAAGAGAACCAAATGGCTGATTGTCGAATTCGCGATCCACAATATTGGCTATGTTAGATTCATTACAAGAATCTTTCTGTGGATGGAATTGAGCGACGGTATAACATGAAACAAGTCCTTCCTGTTTCATTATTCTTCCGATTCGTCGGCGTGATGCAATTATATTGCGTTCCGCAAGCTTTTTCTTGATACGTCTCGTGCCATAACTGTTGCGATTTGCTTTGAATATATCAATGATGGCTTTCGTTAATTCGGACTCATCTGCTTTTTGCTTTGCTTCGTAGTAATAGGTACTTCTTGATATTTGCAGGACTTTGCACATTGCTGATACAGGGTATTTGTGAGCATTGGCTTTGATTACATTTACCTTCGTCCCAAGATAAGCGCAGCTTGTTTTAAAATATCATTCTCCATTTTTAACTGCTGATTTTGTTTGCGAAGTTCGATCAGTTCCTGTTGTTCAGGTGTACGATTATCCTTTTCTTTAAAAGAACCAGAATTCGTTGATTGTGCAATCCACCGATCCAACATGGAAGTGGAAATGTCATATTCTCGAATGATATCGCATTTACGTTTTCTGCTTCGGTAAAGATCAACAAGTTGTTGTTTGAATTCTGGCGTATATGTACGCCGAGTTCTAGGCTTTTTTTCTTCGGACATAAGCAATCTTCCTTTCTGTGTTTAGATATATTGTATATGCCCTTAAGAAATTTGTCTAGTTTATTGTAACCGATTCAAGTTTTCCGTTTTCCAGAGGCGGGAGGTTCATGCCTCTGTGGAATTTCGGGATGTGGTTTTGTACACATCACAAATAGGAAATTATAAAGTTATCCAAAATGAAGAAATCTTGTTACAAAAGAAAAGGAGGTGGGAGATGCATTGAGGTACAAATGCATTGAAATATAATGATAAATGTAACGTTTGCAATTTATAATGGAAAAGAGTATTCTGCGGGAATAAAAAAAGATGGTCGGATCGTGTTGCGTTCATGGGAACAACAGGACATGAAATTAGGATTTTTTGAAAAAGCAATTGGAGAGAATACAATATATATTAAGTATGTAGATAAAAAGGAAGTAGAAGAACTTTATGATAAAAGAATCCGCGCTTTATATAAGGGGAAGGAATTTGATGTTATTGATGAAAAAGAGAATATGATTTCCATAGTTGGCATAGTGGGCGATTATAGGGAGTTTTTAAAATTGGGAATGATCAGTATAGATAAGGGAATATATCAAAAATGGATAAGACGAGATGAAGCAGAAATTCGAATTATAAAGGAGGATTTGTTGTTTTAAATGAAAGGGGCAATTATGAAAGATGGAATATATGCAGTATATTTGGGAAAAGAATACACTGCCGAAAAAAATAAGGAAGGTAAGGTTATATTGCGTTCGACAGATTATGAGGATTTGCAATGTGGTTTTGAACCATGTGAACCTTTCAAGTATAAAGGAGAGGAACGAGAAATTGTTTGCCTTAAATTTGTTGATTATGATGAAGTTGAGGAATATTATAAGATAACAATATATGCTATCTATCAGGGACTCAAATTCGAGGTATTTGAAGAAAAAGATGACATGATTTCTATAATTGGTTTTTTGGGTAATTACAGAGAATTTCTCAAACTAGGAATGCAATGTATCGATAAAGGTGTATACCAAAAGTGGATAAGAAAGGATGAGGCAGAAATTAAAATAGTAAAGGAAGAGTTATAATAAAGCCTCAGCGAAGGAAGTTTCATCATTGATGTGGATCACGATTCTCGTGGAGTGGTAAGTCTTACCGGAAACAAGGAAGATGAAGTGGCATACATGCAAGTGAATGGTATGCTATCGTCACTGTATGAAAATCTCATTTGGGAAGAGATGACAGGTGCGAAGTCGGTATCTACCATGGCTGTGCTGGAAAATAGCTATAGATTTGTAGATGAAGGAGAAATATGGCATGTTGTGCGATGAATTGTATTCGTTTTATAGAAAATCAGTAAGTGATTTTGAGAGGGATTTCCAAGAAGTTTTTGGTGAAAACTTGGTATTAAAAGATAAATGTTGTTCTTTTGAACACAGAGGTTATTTCAAATTACATTATGTTTATGTTCCGTTGAATTATGCGATAATAGTAGAAAATGAATTTCGTACGTTTGGGATAGTGATAGAAGATGAGGAAAAAGCTATGACTTCTTTGTATAGAATTGAGCATTTTGAAAATCAATTGTCTGAAGGTAACATAATAAAATCTATAAAATTGTTGGAAAAGGTGCTATCTGAAAACAAGTTTGATCTGTTTTTACATATTGCTGGGAAAACCTATAGAAAAAATAAGAATGGATTGAAACGGGTAAAAGACATAAAGGAACTTATGTAAACCTTGCAACGAAAGCCTTAAAAAATGTTTGCGTCTGTCAGCTAACTGTGATAAAATTACGAAGGTATTATAAATAAGAAAAGGAGTATAGCAAAAGATGATTTGTCCACATTGTGAGTTTGAAATAGAAGATAACTTGGAGATATGTCCGTATTGCCAAACCTTTGTGAAACAAGCGGTTAAAAAGCCAGAACCAGAGCCAGTGGTCTGGACTGGGGCACTCATGACAAAAAAGGAATTTATGAAACTGGAACAATATCCGAAGATAAAGAGAATCATAAATATTTGTGCCATATTTTTATATGTGAGAATAGCACTCTCCATTTTGGTGACGACGTTATTGATGGATAGTTGGCTTGCAATTGAGGCCTTGGTGATTTTGGGGCTTACTCTAGGTGCACATCTTAGAAAAAGTAAGGGATGTGCCCTTGCGTTAGCTATTTATATGGGAATATCTGTACTTATAACTTTGATTGAAGCATTTTTAAGAGGAGCGTTTCTCGGAAGTGTCATCGCGATACACACATTGGCGGCGGCAGTATTTTTGGCAGAAGCGATGGTTAAGTTACATAAAGCTTGGGAAGAGTACGAGCAAACAGGAATAGTGCCGGATGCGGATGGAGAAATGCTTTCGAAATATGGCTACGTCAAATAAGTAAAAAACAAACATTAACCACTAAAGCTACATAGTAAATCATGATATGCTACAGCTTTTTACGATAGTGCATATTTTGTCTCGGATTTGAGTTGTTATTTTGCATACTCAAACCTGAAACAAAATATACAAAATCCCGAAAAAAGTTGTAGCATATTCCTTTTTTTTATGATAAGATAGTCACAAGTGTTGTCTAAATTAGAAAAACACGGGAAAACAGAATATGTAGGGGGATTTGTTATGGCTGAAAAATGTATTGAGCTAAAAGGAATCACAAAATCATTTGACGGACAAATCGTTCTTGACAACATGGATCTTGATATTCATGAGAATGAATTTGTTACCTTGCTGGGACCGAGTGGGTGCGGCAAGACAACGACCTTGCGTATTATGGGAGGCTTCGAGACACCGGATGCAGGTGAAGTGCTGCTAAATGGCGCTGATATTGCAGGGGTGCCGGCGAATAAGCGTCCGATTAATACGGTGTTTCAAAAATACGCTTTGTTTTCGCACATGAATATTGAGGAAAATATTGCATTTGGACTAAAAATCAAGAAAAAATCAAAGGATTATATCCGTGATAAGATAAAATATGCGTTGAAACTTGTGAATCTGGATGGATACGAAAAACGTATGCCGGATTCTCTGAGTGGCGGGCAGCAGCAGCGAATTGCCATTGCCCGTGCCATTGTAAATGAACCAAAGATTCTTTTGTTGGATGAACCGCTGGGGGCATTGGATCTGAAATTGCGTCAGGACATGCAGTACGAGTTGATTCGATTGAAAGAAGAGCTGGGCATCACATTTGTGTATGTAACCCATGACCAGGAAGAGGCATTGACGATGTCAGATACCATTGTGGTTATGAATCAGGGTTATATCCAGCAGATTGGTACGCCGGAGGATATTTACAATGAGCCACAAAATGCGTTTGTGGCGGACTTTATCGGAGAAAGTAATATTATCCCTGCGATGATGGTGCAGGATAAATTAGTAAATATATTAGGAAAAGAATTTGAGTGTGTAGATGTGGGATTTGGTCGGTATCAGCCGGTGGATGTGGTCATTCGTCCGGAGGATCTTATTTTGGTGCCACCAGAAAAGGGCAAGATTCGTGGAATCGTATCTTCTCTTGTGTTTAAGGGCGTTCATTATGAAATGGAGATTGAAGCCATGGGATTTACGTGGCTGGTTCAGAGCACACAATTGGCAGAAGTGGGAAAAGAAGTGGGGCTTTGGGTGGATCCGTTCAATATCCAGATTATGAACAAACCGGAAAGTGAAGACGAGGAGGCATTTACAGGTGATCGAGAGTAAATTTGTCAAGCGCCTGTCCCTTCCTTACATCGTCTGGATGTCAATTTTTGTGATAGTGCCGCTTATTATTGTTTGTATTTATGGCTTTTCGGATCGTGACGGGAACTTCACCATTGAAAATGTAAAAAGCATCACGGATCCGGTACATTTGAAAGCTTTGTGGTTGTCGGTACGGTTGTCTGTGATCAGTACGCTTATTTGCTTTGTCATGGCATTGCCGTTGGCATCGGTTATCCGTGGGATGAAAATGAACAGCAGTGGATTTATTATTTTCATCTTTATCTTGCCGATGTGGATGAACTTTTTGTTGCGTACCCTTGCTTGGCAGTCCTTGTTGGAAAAGACAGGAATCATCAATACATTTCTTGGGCTTTTGGGACTTCCGGGGCAGAATTTAATTAATACAGAGGGCGCCATTATTCTTGGTATGGTATACAATTACTTGCCATTTATGGTGCTTCCGATTTACAATTCACTGATTAAAATCAGCGAAGATACTTTCAATGCCGCGAAGGACTTAGGAGCCAATCGGTTGCAGGTTCTTTTGTATATTACATTGCCACAGATTTTTCCGGGGATTGTCAGTGGTGTGACTATGGTCTTCGTACCGGCCATGACGACTTTTGTGATATCCAATCTCCTTGGTGGCGCGAAGATTAACCTGATCGGTAATATTATTGAGCAGGAATTTACGACGGCGAACAACTGGTACCAAGGTGCCGGTTTATCCATTGTGCTCATGATTCTCGTGTTGGGAAGCATGGCTGTGATGTCCCGTTATGACAAGGACGGAGAGGGGGCATCGTTATGGTAAAGAAACTAGAGAAAATCGGTGGACGAATTTATCTTGGTCTTATTTTCTTGTTTTTATATGGACCAATTCTTACGTTGATGGTGCTGTCCTTTAATGAATCGCGTTTTCGTGGAAAATGGGGCGGATTTAGCTTGAAGTGGTACGAGAGTTTATTTTCTTCCCGTGACATTATGGAAGCGCTTTGGACCACACTTACGCTGGCATTTTTGTCTGCACTGATTGCTACTGTACTGGGAACCGTGGCGGCATTTGCCATGAATCGCATGAAGCGATTGCCACGAACCATACTGATGACAGTGACCAATATCCCGATGCTGAATGCGGATATTGTAACAGGAATCTCGTTGATGCTTTTGTTTATTGCTCTGCGATACCGCATGGGATTTAGTAGTGTGCTGATCGCACACATTACCTTTAATCTGCCATACGTGGTGTTAAGCGTATTGCCGAAGCTAAAGCAAATGAATAAAAGCGTATATGAAGCAGCATTGGATCTCGGAGCATCCAAGGCCTATGCCTTTGCCAAGGTAATGTTACCGGATATTATGCCGGGAATTTTGACCGGATTTTTGCTGTCCTTCACCATGTCTTTGGATGATTTTGTTATCACTCATTTTACAAAAGGCGTGGGAGTGGATACCTTGTCCACAAAAATCTATGCGGAGGTGCGAAAAGGAATCAAGCCGGAGATTTATGCACTGTCCACCATTATGTTTGTGGTGGTGCTGGTGATGCTGATTTTTGTAAATCGTAAGAATGCGAAAAAGAGTGAAAATAAGAAGGAGATTTAAAAATGAAAAAAATCGTTGCGATGATTTGTCTGATGAGTTTGGCGGTAAGTTGCCTGAGTGGTTGTGGTGCTGGGAATTCAGGAAGTGCCGATGCGGGCGAACTTTACGTATATAACTGGGGGGAGTATTTTGATCCGGATGCCCTTGCCATGTTTGAAGAAGAGACAGGAATTAAAGTGACTTATGATGAATACGAAACCAATGAAGTAATGTATCCCATCATAGCCAACGGAGCAGCAGATTATGACTTGGTTTGTCCGTCGGATTATATGATTCAGCGAATGATTTCCGAAGATCTTTTGGAAGAAATTAATTTTGAAAATATTCCAAACATCAAATATGTGGATCAGGTGTACAAAGATGCAGCCAAAGGTTTTGATGAGAATAACAAATACAGTGTTCCGTTTTTGTGGGGAACCGTTGGTATTCTTTACAACAAAAACATGGTAAAAGAACCGATTGACAGCTGGAGCGTGTTGTGGGATACCAAGTATAAAGATAATATTTTGATGCAAAAAAGTGTCCGTGATGCCTTTGGTATTACATTAAAATATCTCGGATATTCTCTTAACAGTACCAAGGAAGCGGAAATTGAGCAGGCCAAGCAAAAACTGATCGAGCAGAAAAAATCCGGCGTTGTTCAAGCGTATGTGGTGGATGAAGTGCGAGATAAGATGATTGGAAATGAGGCGGCTATCGGAGTTATTTATTCTGGTGAAGCGTTGACTTGTCAGTCGGAGAATCCAGACCTTGAGTATGTGATTCCAAAAGAGGGAAGCAATCTTTGGATGGATGCATGGGTCATTCCAAAGGGCGCAAAAAACAAAGAAAATGCGGAGAAGTTTTTGAACTTCCTTTGCAAACCGGAAATTGCAAAGATGAATTTTGATTATATTACCTATTCCATTCCAAATAGTGAAGGTCAGAAGTTAATCGAGGATGAGGCATATCGCAATAGTACCATTGCCTTCCCGGATTACAATTCCCTGACCAACTGTGAGACCTTTAAATACTTGGGGCCGGAAGTGGATGATATGTATAATGAAAAATGGAAAGAAGTAATGAGTAACTAGTTCATATCGGAGAAGGAAAGGGGTGCGTGAAATGTATACCGTTTCGTTGCAAAAATTTATTAAGAAAATGAATGTAGAATGTCTAACACCAGAAGTAGATATCGATGATATTGTCATTACTCAGACGGATGTGAATCGTCCGGCATTGCAGTTGACAGGGTATTTTGATTATTTTGATCATCATCGTGTTCAGGTAATCGGACATGTGGAAAATACCTATATGGAACAGCAGGGAATTGAGTACAGCAAGGAAGTTATGGGACGAATTATGTCCTACAAAGTTCCATGTATTGTATTCTGTCGTGAGATTGAAGTGCCTCAGGAATTCTTGGATTTGGCAAAGGAACATGGGGTACCAATCTTTCGTTCCAAGAAAACAACTTCCTCTTTTTCTTCCGAGTTGAATCGTTGGTTGAAAGTTGAGTTGGCGCCACGTATTAGTATTCACGGAGTGCTGGTGGATATTTACGGAGAGGGTGTATTGATTACTGGAGAAAGTGGTATCGGTAAATCCGAAGTGGCGTTGGAACTGATTCATCGTGGACATCGTCTGGTATCGGATGATGTGGTGGAAATAAAGAAAGTAAGTGATGAGACATTGATTGGAACGGCGCCGGATATTACACGACATTTTATCGAGCTTCGCGGAATCGGTATTGTGGATGCCAAGGCATTGTTTGGTGTGGAGAGCGTGAAAAATACGCAGTCCATCGATTTGGTTATTAAACTTCAGGAGTGGAATCGCGATCAGGAGTATGATCGAATGGGACTGGAAGAAAATTATATTGAGTATTTAGGAAATCGTGTTGTGTGTCATGAAATTCCGATTCGTCCGGGGCGAAATCTTGCAGTTATCTGCGAGTCGGCGGCGGTAAATTACCGCCAGAAGAAGATGGGATACAATGCGGCAGTGGAACTTTACAACCGAGTAACGAAAGGATTTGAGAGCTAATGGAAAAGTATTATATTGGGGCAGATATCGGCGGAACAACTGTAAAACTTGGTATGTTTTCTCACACCGGAGAGCTTTTGGAAAAATGGGAAATTCCTACCAGAACGGAAAATGAAGGGGAAAATATTCTTACCGATGTGGCTGCTAGTATCGAAGAAAAACGTGCGGAAAAGAACGGAAATATTATGGGAATCGGTGTGGGAGTTCCAGGACCGATTACCGAGGATGGAACGGTGTTGAAATGTCCAAATATTCACTGGCCGGTATTTAATGTAAGAGAAAAACTGGTGGATTTGACTGGTGTAGGAAATGTGAAAATTGGAAATGACGCTAATGTGGCAGCTCTTGGTGAGATGTGGAAAGGTGGCGGTCGTGGATATGACAGCATCGTTATGGTAACATTGGGAACCGGTGTTGGTGGTGGTATCATTTTAGGTGGAAAGATTTTGACGGGAACCAAAGGTGCCGGTGGAGAGATTGGCCACATTAAAGTAGAATTGGAAGAGACCGATACATGCGGATGTGGTGGAAAAGGTTGTTTGGAGCAGTATTCTTCGGCTACAGGTATCGTTCGTTTGGCGAAGAAAGAGATGGATGCAAGATCCTCTTTGGCAGCCATTGAAAATCTCACAGCAAAGGATATTTTTGACGCAGCAAAAGCGGGAGATGAATATGCGGAAGCAGTTGTAAATAAATTTGCCAAATATCTTGGCGTGGCATTGGCGAATATCGCTCATGTTGTGGATCCGGAAGCTTTTGTTATCGGTGGCGGAGTGTCAAGAGCAGGAGATATTATCATAAATAAAGTGGAACAGTATTATAATGATAATGTACTGTATGCGTTGCGGGATAAGAATTTCCATCTGGCAGAGCTTGGAAATGATGCAGGAATCTATGGTGCTGTGCGCATGGTATTGTAATCACATCAAATGGACTGGAGGAGCATATGCAAATTCTGGAGCAGGAGCCGTTACGTGCTCATACGACGTTTCGAATTGGTGGAGCGGCAAAGTATTATGCCATTCCAACTACGGCAGAAGAAATAAAAGAAGCCATTTCCTTTGCAAAGGAGCGTGAATTACCGTTTCTGACCATTGGGCGTGGAAGTAATATTCTTTTTGCTGATGAGGGATATCCGGGAGTTGTAATTGAAATTGGCAAGGGGATGGAAGAGATAACCATTCAGAAAGACGGAAAGGTACGTGCCCAGGCAGGCGTTTCTTTGAGCTCATTGGCAAGTGCCGTGGCGAGAGAGTCCTTGACGGGATTGGAGTTTGCCGGAGGAATTCCAGGGACGCTTGGTGGCGCTGTTACAATGAACGCAGGCGCCTATGGCGGAGAAATCAAAGATGGTATCGTCAGTGCAATGGTTTTGGATCAGGAAGGAAATCTTCGCACATTGTCTAAGGATGAGTTGGAACTCAGTTATCGAAGCAGTGTGATACAAAAGGAAAATTACATTGTAGTGGAAGCGGAATTTCAGTTAGAACAGGGAGACAAAGAAGAAATTCTTGCTCATATGAAGGAGTTAAATGCACAGCGAAGAGAAAAGCAACCGTTGGAATATCCAAGTGCTGGTAGCACCTTTAAGCGGCCAGAGGGGTATTTTGCCGGAAAACTGATTCAGGATGCAGGATTGCGAGGGTATCGTGTGGGGGATGCTCAAGTATCCGAAAAACATTGCGGATTTGTGGTGAATCGTGGTGCTGCCACAGCGGAAGATGTGAAGCAGTTGATTCAGGATGTGCAAACCAAAGTAATGGATACCTTTGGTGTGAGGTTAGAGACAGAAGTGAAAATTATTGAATATTAGGCTACGTTAGGAAAGGAGGCTCCCATGCATTTTATCATTGTAACAGGAATGAGTGGGGCAGGAAGATCCTCTGCGATGCGCATTTTAGAGGATGATGGTTATTTTTGTGTGGATAACCTTCCCGTGTCCTTGCTGCCAACCTTTATGCAGTTGACGGAGGATTCCAGTGAGCAGATAAAGAAGGTGGCTCTGGGCTTAGATATCCGTGTTGGCGAAGAAGCGTTGCGAGAAACTGCCAGCGTGTTGGAAGAACTACGAGGGAGCGGACACCAATTTGAAATTCTGTTTTTTGAAGCCAGCACACAGGTGTTGGTGAAACGATACAAGGAGACGAGACGTCTTCATCCATTGGCAAAAGGGGGACGAATCGATTCAGGTATCGAGGCAGAGCGGGAACTTTTGGTGGAGTTAAAGCGCAATGCAGATTACATTATTGATACAAGTACTTTGCTGATACGAGAATTGAAGCAAGAAATGGAACGGATTTTCCAAAAGGAAGAAGGGTCTTGTAACTTTTATCTGACCTTTGTTTCCTTTGGATTTAAGTATGGTATTCCCACAGATGCTGATTTGGTATTTGATGTGCGGTTTTTACCAAATCCGTTTTACATTGAGGAACTAAAGCCTTTGACAGGAAATGATGCGCAAGTATTTGACTATGTTATGAGTTTTCCAAATGCAAAGGAATTTTTAGAGAAATGTAAAGATATGCTGGATTTTCTGATTCCGAATTATATTATTGAAGGAAAAAATCAGTTGGTAATCGCCGTGGGATGTACGGGAGGAAAGCATCGCTCGGTTACGCTTACCAATGCATTGTATGGGGCATACGAGAATTCGGAGTATGGATGTAAGAAGGAACATCGAGATATTGAGAAAGACAGGTTGAGAAATATATGTCGTTTTCCAGAAAAGTAAAAGAGGAACTGGCAGAACAGGTAAGCAAGGCGAGGCATTGTCAAATCGCCGAATTAACTGCGTTGTTTCACTGTTGTGGTCAGGTGGTTCGTAATCAAGATGGGAAATTTTCTGCGAAATTTGTCACAGAAAACTTGACAGTTGCAAGGAAATATTCTATCTTAATTAATAAGGCGTTTCATTTTCACGTTGAAATGACTGTTCGGGGACATCAGTACATATTGTACATATTGGAACCGGAGGAAGCATTCACCTTTTTTCAGGCGATGAAACTATTAGAAGGAAAAGCTCTGGTACATGACCTTGTAGTTCAGAGGAATTGTTGTAAACGAGCATTTATCCGAGGTTTATTTTTGGCTTGTGGTTCTGTGACGGATCCAGATCGAGGGTACCACCTTGAACTGGCGTTAGGGACGTTACAAAAGGCAGAGGAGTTTATTCGTCTTTTGGGGGCATTTGATGTCGAAGCCAAATGTGTAGAGAGAAAGAAAAACTATATTGTGTATGTAAAAGAAGGGGCACGTATTGTAGATTTATTGAATGTCATGGGGGCGCATGTGGCATTGATGGATTTTGAAAATGTTCGTATCTTAAAAGAGATGCGTAATTCTATCAATCGTCAGGTGAATTGCGAAACGGCGAATATTAAAAAGACGGTTTCGGCTGCCACAAGACAGATCGAGGATATACAATACATCAAGGAAACTTCAGGGTTTGGTATGTTGCCGAAAGGATTGGCGGAGATGGCTCGAATTCGTTTGGAGCATGCAGAAGTATCATTAAAAGAGTTGGGACAGATGTTGGATCCACCGATTGGCAAATCTGGTGTGAATCATCGTCTGCGCAAGCTTAGTGCGATTGCGGAAGAGATGAGAAACGGAGTCGCTGAGAAAAACGTCACAGATTGAAGTGACAGGTATGGAGGAAGGCTGAAAAAGACATTCAGCAACGAGTTTGTGCTTGCATGCGTCGCACAAACATCGTGGTATGCACAAAAAACGCGTGCAGAAATGAGGATAAAAATGATTGAAAAGAATGTAGAAGTGAACATTGCCGAAGAAGGGGCAAGACCAATTGCCAAGTTGGTGCAGATTGCAAGTCAGTATCAGAGTAAAGTAAATATCAGACAAAATGAGAAACTGGTGAATGCCAAGAGTATCATGGGAATGATGACTTTGGGACTGGTGGCAGGACAGAGCTTGGAAGTAGCCGTTGATGGTGAAGATGAAGCGGATGCCATGAATAGCATTGAGCAGTTCTTGCTAGGTAAATAATGAATGAAACATTTCTGAAAAGGTACACCTTTCCGCTTTTTTGACGGGAGGGTGTCTTTCTGTATACAACGAGACATGGAGGGAATCTATGAATTTTACACATCTTCATGTCCATACCGAGTACAGTTTGTTGGATGGCGCCAGTAAGATTAAGGAATTGGTTGCTAGAACAAAGGAATTGGGGATGGACAGCATTGCGATTACAGATCACGGAGTGATGTATGGCGTGATTGATTTTTATCGTGCAGCTAAGGCTGCAGAAATCAATCCTATCATTGGCTGTGAAGTATATGTGGCACCGGGTTCCCGGTTTGATCGGGAAACGGGACAAGGAGAAGAGCGTTACAATCACTTGGTGCTTCTGGCGGAAAACAATCAGGGATATCAAAATCTTATGAAGATTGTGTCCAAGGGATTTACCGAAGGATTTTACTATAAACCTCGTGTGGATTATGAAGTGTTGGAACTGTATCATGAAGGAATCATTGCTCTAAGCGCATGTTTAGCGGGAGCAGTTGCGACACGTTTGGTAAAGGGACTGTACGAAGAGGCGAAGGAAGAAGCGTTAAAATTGCAGTCCATTTTCGGGAAAGGAAACTTTTACTTGGAATTGCAAGATCATGGTTTGCAACCGCAACAGACAGTAAACCAAGGTCTTCTTCGCATGCATGAAGAAACGGGCATTGATCTGGTGGCGACCAACGATATTCATTACATTTACGACACGGACCAAGAAGCTCATGACATTCTTCTTTGTATACAGACAGGTAAGAAAGTAAGCGATGAGAATCGTATGCGATATGATGGGGGACAATATTATTTAAAATCGCCAGAAGAAATGGCAGAGTTGTTCCCATATGCTCGAGAGGCATTGGAAAATACACACAAAATTGCAGAACGTTGTCATGTGGAAATCGAATTTGGTAAATACAAATTACCACAGTTTGATGTTCCTAAGGGATACAATGCGGAAAGCTATTTGCGTAAGCTCTGTGCGGAAGGTCTGCAAAAAAGATATGGAGAATCCCAGTATGATATGGAAGTGCTGGAGAGTCGACTGGAATATGAGTTAGATACGATTGTAGATATGGGATTTGTGGACTATTTCCTTATCGTGTGGGATTTTATCAAATACGCCAAAGATCGCGGGATTCCTGTAGGTCCTGGACGTGGTTCGGCAGCCGGAAGTATTGTTTCATATGTGTTGGAAATTACGGATATTATCGATCCGATTAAATATAGTTTGCTTTTTGAACGATTTCTAAATCCGGAACGTGTTACCATGCCGGATATTGATATTGACTTTTGTGTGGAACGTCGTCAGGAAGTGATTGATTATGTTACAGAAAAATATGGAAAAGATCATGTGGTGCAGATTGTAACTTTTGGTACCATGGCGGCCCGGATGGTAATTCGCGATGTGGGACGTGTATTGGATTTGCCATATGCCTATGTGGACAGTGTGGCGAAGGCGGTGCCAATGGAATTGGGAATTACGATCAGCAAGGCTTTGAATATGAATCCAGAGTTGCGGAAAATGTACGATGGAGATGAGCAGATAAAAAAATTGATTGATATGTCTATGCGTCTGGAAGGCTTGCCACGGCACACATCCATTCACGCAGCGGGAGTGGTAATCAGTCCTCGAGAAGTAGATGATTACGTGCCTGTGTCCAGAGCGGCGGACGGAACCATCACCACACAGTATACCATGGTAACTTTGGAGGAACTTGGGCTTTTGAAAATGGACTTCTTAGGCCTTCGTAATCTTACCGTGATTAAAAATGCCACCGATGGTATTTTAAAGCTGGAAGATATCAATTACGACGATAAAAAAGTATTTGAAATGATTTCTGCCGGGAAGACGGAAGGTGTATTCCAGCTGGAAAGTGCCGGGATGAAGAACTTTATGAAGGAGTTGAAACCAGAGTCTCTGGAAGATGTTATTGCAGGAATTTCCCTGTATCGTCCGGGACCAATGGATTTTATTCCGAAGTATATTGCAGGAAAAAATGACAAAGATAATATTGTGTATGATTGTCCGGAACTGGAGCATATTTTGGCACCGACTTACGGCTGTATTGTTTATCAGGAACAAGTAATGCAGATTGTGCGTGAATTGGCAGGATACAGTTATGGAAGAAGTGATCTGGTACGTCGAGCTATGTCAAAGAAAAAAGCGTCGGTAATGGAAGAAGAGAAAAACAATTTCATTTATGGAAATGAAGAAGAGGGCGTGGAAGGTTGTATTAAGCGTGGGATTCCAGAGGCGGTGGCGCGGAAAATATACGACGAGATGACAGATTTTGCAAAGTATGCCTTTAATAAATCTCATGCTGCTGCTTATGCGGTGGTGTCCTATCAGACGGCGTATTTGAAATATTACTACCCGAAGGAATTTATGGCGGCATTGCTTACGTCGGTAATGGAAAATACAGACAAAATCACCGAATATACAATGACTTGTCGGAAAATGGGCATTTCAATTTTGCCTCCGGATATTAATCAGGGAGAAGCAAAATTTACCAGTACACCTGACGGGATTGTGTATGGTCTTGCTGCCATTAAAAATGTTGGACGTCCTGTAATTGAAGAGATTGTAGAGGAGCGAAAAGCGGGTGGACCATATCATACATTAAAGGACTTGTGTACTCGATTGTCAGGAAAAACGGTGAATAAGCGTGCGCTGGAAGGCTTTATTAAAGCCGGTGCGTTGGATTGCTTAGAGGGAACAAGAAAGCAAAAAATGAGTGCTTATGCGGGGATTCTGGAAGGAATCAGCCAGGAAAAACGTGTTACAATGACAGGACAAATGTCTCTCTTTGATTTTGCAGGGGAGGAAGAAAAAGAAGAATTGGAAACGAAGCTTCCGGATGTGGGTGAGTACGATAAGGAAATGCTTCTCGGTTTTGAAAAAGAAGTGCTCGGTGTGTATTTGAGTGGTCATCCACTGGAAGATTATATTTCTGTAATGGAAAAAAGCATTACTCGTACATCAGCAGATTTCATCGTAGCAGAAGGGGAAATGGTACCACGAGTACGAGACAATGAGAATGCTATCATCGGAGGAATGCTGGTAGAAAAGGTTGTAAAAACTACGCGAACCAATAGTATTATGGCCTTTGTGACGTTGGAAGATCTTATGGGAACCGTGGAAATTATCGTATTTCCAAAAGATTATGAGAAATATCGACCATTGTTAGAGGAAGACCGCAAGGTGTTTGTGAAAGGTCGAGTGACAGTAGAGGAAGACAAACCGGCGAAAATGATCTGTCAGAAGATTGTGCCATTTGATGATCTTCCGAAACAATTATGGATTCAATGCCGGACGAAGGAAGAGTATCTGGACAAGGAGAGTCAGCTTTTTGGAACTCTTGGTGATTACGATGGACAAGACACAGTGATCATTTACTTGTCTCAAGAACGAGCGAAGAAACAATTGCCAAATAGTCGCATGACGAAAGTGTGTCCGGAATTGCTTAAAAGGCTTTGTGAAATTTTCGGTGAGGACAATGTAAAAGTTGTACAAATGAGTATTGAAAAAACTCTGTAAATGTCGTAAAATAATAGTAGTTTTGGTGATTGGAGGTAAAAGTTACTATGGCAGAAAAAGAGATAAAAACCATTGCAGTTTTAACAAGTGGTGGAGATGCGCCAGGCATGAATGCAGCAATTCGTGCAGTTGTGCGTGCCGGACTTTCAAGTGGGGTGAAAGTAAAAGGAATTCGCCGTGGTTATGCAGGACTTTTGGAAGAGGATATTATCGATATGAGTACGATGAGCGTTTCTGACATTGTACAAAAAGGTGGTACCATTCTTTATACATCTCGTTGTAAGGAAATGACGACGCCGGAGGGACAGAAGAAAGCGGCGGATATTTGTCGTAAGCATGGAATCGATGGTGTGGTTGTTATCGGAGGAGATGGTTCCTTCCGAGGAGCACAGAAATTGTCGAACAACGGTATCAACACAATTGGTGTACCGGGAACCATTGATTTGGATATTTCCTGTACGGAGTATACCATCGGATTTGATACAGCATGTAATACAGCGATGGAAGCGATTGATAAAGTGCGAGATACGTCGGCTTCCCATGAGCGTTGCAGTATCATCGAAGTAATGGGACGTACAGCAGGACACTTGGCACTTTGGTGTGGTATTAGTAATGGTTCTGAATATGTATTGGTTCCGGAGCGTGGTCAATTTAATGATGAGGAGAGAATCATCGAAAAGATTCGTGCAAAGAGACGTATTGGAAAGAAACATCACATTATTGTAAATGCGGAGGGAACGGGTGATTCTTACGGTATGGCGGAGAGAATCGAGGCAGCTACCGGAATTGAAACAAGAGCTACCATTATCGGACATATTCAGCGTGGTGGTAACCCGACTTGTCGTGATCGCGTATACGCATCTGCCATGGGAGCACTTGCGGTGGATCTTCTGTTAGAAGGTAAGACCAATCGAGTTGTGGCATACTGTGATGGCGAATATTGTGATTATGATATTGACGAAGCACTTGCGATGACAAAAGATATCGATGAGCACTTGTATAGCTTAACACATCGATTGTCCAGATAAGAAATAGAAAAGAACTTCATGCCAGGCGTGAAGTTCTTTTAATGTTAACGTATTATTGAAATTAGTCGGATACAGAATCAAAGGTTTCAAAATCACCCTTTGTCGTTTCTTCCATTTCTGCTGAAACTTCGTCGTCATCATCCATCGATGTAAAATCGAAATCATCAGCTTCTGTTTTCTGTGTGGTATCTTCCGTTTCTTTTCCAGGAACATTTATCGTTACATAGTCGCGTTCTTCCACATCATCTTCTTCGTAAATGTCGTTATCAAAATCATCATCATCGTAATCTTCAAGATAATCCTTCATCAACACTTTTTTCAGAAAATAGAGAGCGGCTCCAATAGCAGCAACGACAGCTCCTACCCCCAGAAGAAATTTAAGAAATTTTTTCATATTTCATCGTCCTTTCTTTCCGTATATTTATTGTTGCAATTACGGAGATTTATATACATATTTTACGTGAAAAATATAAAAATGTAAAGGGTTTTATACAATTCTGATAATTTCCTTATTTAAAAAAAATTAAATTTGTGAAAAATAGTAATTGTAAATTATTTATAAATAGTGTATGATTAAGGCGTAGGGTCGATTATAATTAGTATTACTTTCATTAAAAACGGAGGATTATTATTATGGCAGTAAATGAAACAAAAAAAACAGAGACAGCTAAGGTTGAGACAAAAGTAGCTGAAGCTAAGACCGCTACACCAGCAAAAGAAGTAGCGAAAAAGGAAGATGTAAAGAAAGCAGCTCCAGCAAAGAAGGCAACAAAGAAAAAAGGTGCTAAAAGAGGACCAAAGCCAGCTTCTGAAAGAACAGTAGAGCTTACCGTTCAGTTTGGCGAAAAAGAAGTAACTTATACAGAGCTTGTAACTCGTGTAAAGGATATGTGGAAAGAGCAGGGTAAGAGAGAGACTTCTTTGAAAACCCTTAATATCTATGTAAAACCAGAAGAGTCAAAAGCTTATTATGTAATTAATGATAAAATTACAGGCGATATGGACTTCTAATTTGTATTTATTGTAACGATTCAGGATCAATGTGGAGGGGAGTCTGGAATCGCTACTATTTATTACCTACAGTGAAACGCTTTTTGGAAGTGAGAGTGCTTGCCAGAAAGCGTTTCTTTTGTTTTGGGTAACGATTCGTTTTGAAAAATAGCCATCGTAGTTGAAAATAAATCTCAATAGTGGTATAATGTTCATGTAGTCGTGCTGACACACAAAGGAGTTCCTGAGTGGGAAGGCGACAGTATATATGTGAAATAGGATGCATAGGTTGTGCGAATTTTATGCGCAACACATGTTATGTTCTTGTATACTGTTATTGGTGTCCCGACATTACGTCGGGACTTTTTATGTTAACGATTCGTTCTATTTCAGAGGAGGTTGAGAATGCAAAAACGCTTAGCAGTAATTGGTATTATTGTGGAGAATCCGGACTCGGCAGAATTTGTGAATGGCATATTACATGAGTTCCGAGAGTATATTGTTGGACGAATGGGGATTCCATATCGGGAACGAAATATGTCAGTAATTAGTGTTGTGGTGGATGGACCGAATGATATTATTAGTTCCTTGTCGGGGAAACTCGGAATGATTGATGGTGTGACAAGTAAGGCGACTTATGCCACCAAATAATAGAAGAATGGAGAGGAAGAAACATGTATAATCCGAAATCAAGTATCGCAACAGAATTTATCGATGATGCAGAGATTCAAGAATCATTGAAATATGCAAAAGAAAATAAGAGTAATAAAGAATTAATTGATTCTATTATTGCAAAAGCCAAAGAGATGAAAGGAATTACACATCGAGAGGCAGCAGTGCTTTTGGAGTGTGATTTGGAAGAAGAAAATAAGCAAATTGAAGAATTAGCAAGAGAAATTAAACAGCGTTTTTATGGAAATCGTATTGTTATGTTTGCGCCACTGTATTTGTCCAATTATTGTGTTAATGGATGTACATATTGTCCATATCATCATTCCAATAAACACATTCGTAGAAAGAAATTGACTCAGGAAGAAATCAAGCAGGAAGTGATCGCGCTTCAAGATATGGGACATAAGCGTTTGGCGTTGGAAGCGGGAGAGGATCCGGTAAATAATCCGATTGAGTACATTTTGGAAAGCATTGAGACGATTTATAGTATCAAGCACAAAAATGGTGCCATTCGTCGTGTTAACGTAAATATTGCGGCTACGACGGTTGAAAATTATCGGAAGCTGCGAGATGCAGGCATTGGTACGTATATTCTGTTCCAAGAGACCTATAATAAAGAAAGCTATGAGAAGCTTCATCCGACAGGGCCAAAGCACGACTATGCGTATCATACGGAAGCCATGGACCGTGCTATGGAAGGCGGTATTGATGATGTGGGACTTGGGGTATTGTTTGGTTTGGACACATACTTGTATGAGCTTGTGGGAATTATCATGCATGCGGAGCATTTGGAAGCGAAGTTTGGCGTAGGTCCACACACCATCAGTGTGCCACGTATTTGTCCGGCAGATGACATTGATCCAGACAATTTCTCCAATGCGATTTCCGATGAAATTTTTGAAAAGATTGTAGCGGTGATTCGTATTGCAGTGCCATACACAGGAATGATTGTATCTACTCGTGAGTCTCAGGAGACAAGACGAAAAGTACTAGATCTTGGTATTTCTCAGATCAGCGGTGGTTCCAGAACCAGCGTTGGTGGTTATGTGGAAGAGGAGCCGGAAGAAGAAAATTCTGCTCAGTTTGATCTCAGCGACCGTAGAACATTGGACGAGGTAGTGAACTGGCTTCTGGAACTTGGCTACATCCCTAGTTTCTGTACGGCATGTTACCGTGAAGGAAGAACTGGCGACCGCTTTATGAAACTTCTAAAATCCGGACAGATTGTCAACTGCTGTCAGCCGAATGCGTTGATGACTTTGAAGGAGTATTTGGAAGATTATGCCTCAGAAGATACAAAGAAAAAAGGCGAAGCTGTCATTCAGAGAGAATTGGAAGTGATTACAAATCCAGTAGTGAAAGAAAAGGCTACAGAATACATCGAAAATATTCACGAAGGAAAAAGAGATTTCCGATTCTAGGATGTTTGCAAAGGTGTTGTAACCTGAAAAATTTGGAAGAAAAATAATCCTATATGAAATAAATAAAACCATCCAATTATAAAACCCTTAGTTCATTGGAATGCCTAAGAAATCGGGTTTGATAAATTGGATGGTTTTGCTATTTCTATATGCGATTATTTTCTTTTAATTCAACGTCAAATGCACAGCGAATCCGCCGAATTCACCTTTCAAGTAAACGAATTTCATCGCACCCTTATCGGTGTAAAGTGCAGTATCCATATCGAACTCCACGCCCTGATGAGAAAGATGATATACAGCACGATCAACATTGTTACAACCAACTGCGATGTGTCCCATCGTGCCTTTGCCCTGTGACTTCATAACTTCTACGCCTTCACCACAGAAATAGGAACCATTGCCTTCATTTTTCTCAAAGCCAAACATAGAAGAAAATGCATTTGCTGTAGTAGCTGCTGCTGTAGCGTCTGCGGAGTTGATGCCGATGTGTTTGATACGGAAACCGAGCATGTTATTCACTGCTTCTTTTGTCAAAGCTGTAATTTCATCAAATTTACCAGCGTTGATAAGGTCACCACTTACCATCCAACTACCACCGCAAGCGATGATACGATCAAATGCGAGATAATCATTCAAGTTTTTAGCGTTGATTCCACCAGTAGGCATAAATTTCATATTTACGTAAGGAGCAGCCATGGATTTGATGAGTTTTAATCCACCAATTGCTTCTGCTGGGAAGATTTTAACTACATCAAGGCCAAAGGCAAGTGCCTGCTCGATGTCACTTGGGTTTGCACAACCTGGAGTTACTGGGATATTTTTATCTACACAGTATTTTACAACTTCAGGGTTGAGACCTGGGCTTACGATGAATTTTGCGCCAGCATTTACCGCGCGATCAACCTGCTCTGTAGTCAAAACAGTACCAGCTCCGATAAACATCTCTGGAAATTCTGTTGCCATAATGCGGATTGCTTCTTCTGCGCAGTCGGTACGGAAAGTAACCTCAGCACATGGAAGACCACCATCACACAATGCTTTTGCCAAAGGTCTTGCATCTTCAATACGATTCAAAGCTACAACCGGTACAATACCGATTTGAGAAAGTTTTACGAGAGTGTCGTTCATTTTCAAATCCTTCTTTCTAAATTTAGTTCTATAAAATTGTTTGTACCCTAATAATCCAAGTATAATTATACTCTTTTTACTCCATAAGTCAATGGAATTTCGTGGTTGTGTTTTGAAAATAATTAGAGTAGAATAGAAGTGGTTGCTTGCGCAGCAAAGGAATGAGGAACAAGACGGGGGTGTAACTGGATGAATAAGAAACAATATATATCACGTAGAACAGGGAAGCGTGTCCTGGTTATCACAGAATGTGCAATATTGCCAGACAATGCGGCGGCAGTGTGCTATCAGGAAATGGATGAGTCGCAGTCGGTGTATGTGCTAACAAAGGATATGTTTGAAGCGACGTTTATGTCATATGATTCGGAAGGGGCTTTGGCGGATATGGTGAAGCAAGAGCCGGTTTGTGAAAAAAGTGCCAGTGAGGAACAGCGAATGGAAGAAGTGCAAGAGGAAAAAACATCGCTGGATCGATTGCTTCTTTTTTTGGATGCGGACACGTATCGTGAAAAGATGCAAATTTTGGAAGAAATGAAAGAAGCGCTGAATGATCATTTGCTTAACAATATGGCGGTGAGTCTGGATCTTTCCATTGAGGATGGAATGGATGGCTATGCATTGATTATGTCTGAATTAAAAATACGTAGCAGATACGAGGGGAAACGCGGAGAACGACTATGAATTACCGAATGAAAATCCAATACGACGGAACCAGATACAAGGGCTGGCAGAGACAAGGTGGCGTAAGTGGCAGTGATGCTACGATTCAAGGGAAGATGGAAGCTGTTTTGTCACGATATGTTGGAAAAGAGATACAAATTGATGGGGCAGGACGTACGGATGCAGGAGTACATGCTATGGAGCAGATTGCGAATGTGCATGTGCCGGAGAATGTGTCGGGAACCCCAGAAGAACTGAAGGAGTATATCAATGAATATTTGCCGGAAGATATTCGTGTCACAGCTGTAGAGCGCGCAGGCGAGCGGTTCCACAGTCGATTGAACGCCATCGGGAAACGATATGAGTATCATATTATGAAAGCAACCAGCGAAAATGTATTTCAGAGGAAATACGCGTGGAAGGTGTTGGGTATACTAAATACAGAACAGATGAGAATAGCGGCAGATTTCTTAGTTGGAAAGCACGATTTCCGAAGTTTTTGTTCCAAAGCATCGAAGAAGAAATCTACCGTTCGAACCATTCGTTCCATTACCTTTAAAGAGACAGAACAGGACTTGGTTATTTGCTTTGAGGGGGATGGGTTTCTTTACAATATGGTAAGGATTTTGGTGGGAACATTGGTTGAAGTTGGCTTGGGAAAACGTCAGCCGGAAGAGATGTTAGAAATACTGGAACGCAAAGAACGGAAGTATGCGGGAGAGACGGCGCCTGCTCAAGGTCTGTTTTTGGCAAAGGTATATTACGATTAGAGAAGGGAATGGAGTGTTCTATGAGAGAAATGGAGTTCAAAATGGAGCGAGAGGGATTGGTGAGCGCCGGGGAAACGGTTCAAATCAATGAAGGTGTGTTACCGAGTGCGTATTACTACACCATTATCCCTGCGGTGGCAATGTCAGGAAATATTCCTTTTTCGGAGCGATTAAAGAGCCGAGAAGGAGTCGTGAAAGATGTTGTGGAGAATGAAAAGGGCTTTTACGTCGTTGTAGAATTTGATGAATAGGAGGACAGAAACAGATGGAACGTAAAAATGCATGGAAAGAATATTCTGACAAGGAGTTGAAGGAGCTGAATGCTCTGAATGACGAATATCGTCAGTTTTTAGATGAAGGAAAAACAGAGCGTGAATGTGTGGTGAAAGCAGTTGCCATGGCAGAAGCGGCAGGATATAAAAACCTGGATGAGATTGTGGCGGCTGGGGAGCAATTAAAGGCGGGAGATAAAGTGTATTCCGTTGGAATGAAAAAAATGGTTTCTTTGTTTCAGATTGGAACGAGACCATTGGCAGATGGAATGGTGATTTTAGGGGCTCATATTGACTCCCCTCGCTTGGATATTAAACAAAATCCGTTGTATGAAGAAGGCGGTTTTGCGTATCTCGATACTCATTACTATGGTGGAATCAAAAAGTACCAGTGGGTTACACTTCCGTTAGCGATTCATGGCGTTATTGCAAAGAAAGATGGAACCGTAATCGATGTAAATATCGGAGAAGACGAAACGGATCCGGTATTTTGTGTGACGGATCTTCTCATCCATTTGGCGGGAGAGCGCATGGAGAAGAAGGCGAATAAAGTGATTGAAGGGGAAGAACTGGATATTCTTTTTGGAAGTATACCGTTGAAAGAGGAAGAGAAGGATTCTGTGAAAAAAGGTGTACTTCAGATTTTGAAAGAAAAATATGACATGGAAGAGGAAGACTTTCTTTCGGCGGAGTTGGAAGTGGTGCCGGCAGGAAAAGCAAGAGAAGCAGGAATTGATCGCAGCATGATCATGGGCTATGGACAGGATGACCGTGTCTGTGCCTTTACGTCCTTGAAAGCAATGTTGGAAGTAGAAGGGACAGAATACACGACTTGTTGTCTTTTGGTCGATAAAGAAGAAATCGGCAGTGTGGGAGCGACGGGAATGCAGTCTAAAACCTTTGAAAATACAGTGGCAGAGGTTCTGAATTCCATGGGTGCGTATAGTGATTTGGCATTGCGTCGTTGCCTTGCTAATTCTAAAATGCTTTCCTCCGATGTGAGTGCAGCCTACGATCCTACCTTTAAGGCGGCTTATGAGCCAAAAAATGCGGCTTATTTTGGAAAGGGAATGGTATTCAATAAGTTTACCGGAGCGCGTGGAAAATCCGGCAGCAACGATGCTAACGCAGAATATATTGCGGGAATTCGTCGAATTTTAGATGATGAAAATGTGAAATATCAGACCGCTGAGCTTGGCAAAGTAGATGTGGGGGGCGGAGGAACCATTGCTTACATTATGGCGCTGTATGGTATGGAAGTGATCGACTGTGGTGTGGCAGTATTGAATATGCATGCACCATGGGAAATTGTAAGCAAAGCGGATGTATATGAGACAAAGAAAGGCTATGTCGTATTTTTACGAGAAGCATTTCGATAAAACACGAAAAGGAGAAATTGTTTATGAAAAACTATGTGAAGGCAATTGTCGCAATGACATTTTTAATGGCGGCGGTTGCTATGATGCCCAATGTGGCGAAAGCAGTAAGTGAACCAGCAAATGTAAAACAGACCGTGGGAACCGACCACTCCATCACCGTGCGATGGGATAATAGCATCGATGCGGATCGCTATTATGTAGTGTGGAGTGAAGATGGACAGACATGGTCGGAGCCGAAAAATAATTTCAGTAAATTGCAGTATACGGCGACGGGATTGACAGCGGGAAAAAGCTATTTTATCTCGGTATGTGGTGTAGACAATATGGGAACGTCCACAGAGGATGACGACGTGTATAGTGCGTGGACACCAGCGATTGAAGTGGTAACAGCGCCGATCGTTTCCACGGTAAATGGAATCACTACCCAAGTTTCAAGTAACTCCGTAACCTTTAACTGGATTCCGGTAGAGGGAGCGACTTCGTATGTGGTGAAATATTATGATTCACCGATTGCAACTACAACGGATACGCAGTATACTGCCAAGAACCTTGGGGAAGGGTATACGTATGCTGTGCGTGTATATGCCGTGCGTAATTCGGCATCAGGATTTGCGGCACAGGGCGGTTATTATGCAGGCCAGGCTACCACCACGAAAGCAGAAGTGAAACCTCCAAAAGCCCAAAAAGCAAATTTTGGTATCTATGAGTCAAGTGCGTTAGCTGGAACCGTTAAGTTTGTTGCTTCGGATCCGAGTCTGACTGCTCAGGGATATGAATTGGACATCCGCAAATTAAAGGGTGGGAAAAAGGTTCGAACCATTCAGTCCAGCACCAATGTATCCGTTAGTCATTCCTTTAAAAAGAATGTGGCTTACAAATATCGAATGAGATATTATACGGTGGGAAATAATGGAAAGAAGATTTATGGGAAATATTCTCCATATCGCTATTTTTGCTTGCACGCGGTAAGTGGGAAAAAGGTTTATAGCTTAGGCGGCCAATCCACGCGTTTGGATTTGAAGTGGAAAAAGGTGGCAGGTGCCAAAAAGTATGAGATATACATATCGAAACAGGCAAAAAGTGGTTATAAGAAGATTAAGACTTTGGGAAAGAACAAGAAAAAATATTCTTTCTACAAATATGGTAAGACGGAATTGGTGAAAACACAAACGTATTATACGAAAGTTGTAATGAAATTGAAACATGGTAAGAAGACGGTGAAAAATGATACGCAGTCTATTATTCGAGCAGTTGCGGTAAATTAGTTTGTGTCTTAGTAAGAACATGAGATGTTAGATGTTGACAAATATACCTAATATAAGGTAAAATCAGTATAAAATGTAGTCGAAAACGATTGCGTTTTGTCAAAATAAGAAAGGAGTTATTGTTGAGATGAGAACTTTAACAAAAGCAATTGCAACATTGGCATTGGCGGCAGCAGCTATGGTTATGGTACCAAATGTAGCAGATGCAGCGGGTGTGCCAACGAATTTGAAGCAGACAGATGCTTCTGGCTCAAGTGTGAGTTTTGCATGGGATGCAGTAATAAACGCAGATGATTATTACACATCCTGGAGTACAGATGGTGTGAATTGGTCGGATGGAGCGAGAGCCTATGGGGCAGATGATACGTATTACGACCTTAGTCCTGGAAAAACATACTATGTTCGAGTATGTACCATGGAAGAGGGCGCAACTTATAGCGATCCTGACATTTACAGTGATTGGTCTGCACCATTGGAAGTAGTTACTGCTCCGGATGCAAGTGGAATGAAACCACTTTCAGCAGTATCCACATTGCCAAATTCCATTACCTTGTCATGGACAGCAGCAGAAGGTGCTACTGCTTATGAAGTAGCTAGTGGATATGGTGCAGAGAAGGTAGAGGGAACGACAACCGATACATCCTTTACGGTACCAAACTTGGCAGCAGATACACTTTACTGGTTGTATGTAACACCAGTTCGTACATCCATCAGCGGATATACAGCAAAAGCCTCTCGTTTGTACGATCTTTACAGAACAGCAGAGGCACCAGTTGTAGTTACCGCACCAGGAACAGCAAGTGGTTCGAACTTCGGTGTACAGACATTCTCTTCTAGTTCTTCTTCTGCAGCTACCGTTTCCTTCTATGCAACAGATCCTTCTCAGAAGGCAGCTGGATATGAAGTAGAAATTCGCAAGATCAAAGGTGGAAAGAAAGTGAAGACAGTAGATTCTACATCTAGCATTTCCCCTACTGTAGGTCTTAAGAAGAATACACCATACAAATACCGTATTCGTTTCTACACATTGTCCAATGGACAGAAGTTGTACGGCGGATATTCCGCATACCGTTACTTCACACTTCATAAGATTACAGGTAAGAGACACTATCAGCTTCTCGGTAGCACATGTAAGATCAAAATGAAGTGGAAAAAAGTAACAGGTGCGAAAGGCTACACCGTTTATATTTCTAAGAGCTCCAATGGCGGATTTAAGAAAGTAAAGAGCCTTGGCAAGAATAAGAAGTCCATTACCATTACAAAGATGGGCAAAAAGAAATTGAGCAAGTACACAAAATATTACATCAAAGTAGTTGCTAAAGTAAAAGACGGTAAGAAGACTGTGAAAAATGATGCACAGGCAATCCAGAGCACATACTAATAAATATTTGGGTTAAATGATAGAGAAACCGCTTCCGCATAATGTGGGAGCGGTTCTTTTATTACTTGACAATCCTAGAGGAAAGTGGGAAAATATATAATGTATGCAAATTTACAAAACTAGGAGTTGAAAAATATATGAAACATCGATTTGAGGGGTATCTCCGAGTAGGGATTACGATGCTGGTGGCAGGGCTTCTATGGTGTAGTGGCGCCGATAAAGAAGTGATGGCGAAGCCAAGAGCAAAGAAAATTCGTGTGGATGCCAGCAAACAATTATTAATAAATAAAAAAGAGAAAAAACGTCTGAAGATAAAAGTTACACCGAAAAAAGCCAGTAAGGCGGTAAGTTGGACATCTTCACGAAAGAAAGTTGTATCTGTGACCAAAAAGGGAGTTATCTATGGAAAACGTTACGGAAAAGCAACAATTACCGCAAGAGCATTAGACGGTTCCGGGAAAAGTGCACGAATTCAAGTGCAAGTAGGACGTAAGATAGCAAAAATCGAAATTCCAACTACGACATTGAATTTGGATGTGGGGGCAAAGGCAAGCGTAAAACCAAACATAACTCCAGCCAATGCAACCAGAAAGAAAATAAAATATACTTCCTCGAATAAAGATGTAGTAAGCGTGAGTTCTACAGGTGTAGTTACAGCGAAGGCAGATGGGACTGCAAGCATTACGATTAGCACTACCGATGGTTCTGGAAAGAAGGAAGTGTGTAAGGTTCAAGCAGTGATTCCTTCCGAATCGGTTACCGTTAACACCGACAATACGGAACGTCGAATTTCCACAGGGGAGAGCCTTCAGATTCGTGCATCGGTACAACCAACCAATGCATCCAACACAGAGTTACGTTTTGTGAGCACCAATCCGGCAGTAGCTTCGGTGTCAGAAATGGGAAAAGTGACTGGTGTTGCACCAGGGACTACAACAATTCGTGTCGATGCCGCCGATGGACGTTCTACGGCATCCATTGATGTGGAGGTGTATAAAATGGAATTGAAAAATGAAAAATTAATTGCCCATCGTGGATTTAGTTCTCAAGCGCCAGAAAACACGACAGCAGCTTTCCAGTTGGCAGTGGATAATGGGTTCTGGGGTGTGGAATGTGATGTAAGAAAAACACTGGACGATGAGTTCGTAATTATGCATGATGCAGATTTGAGTCGCATGTGTGGAAAGTCCTGGACATTGGCGAATCTGGATATTACGCAATTGAAAACCTGTAATATTGTATCTGGAAATAACATTGAGAAATACCCTGATTTGAAGGTGCCGACGCTGAAGGAATACCTACAGATTATGGCAACCAGTGATACGATTCATCCGTTTATCGAATTGAAAGAGGAATGCTCGGTGGATGAATTGACAACACTGGTGGAACTTGTGGAGAGCTATGGAGTGTTAGGACGTACGTACTTTATCAGCATGCACCAGTCCAATTTATTGGCATTGAAAGAAATCGAGGATGTGAAGAAAAACCAGTTGCAATATGTATATGGAGCAGAAAGTGGCAATAAGACTACAGCAGTAGATAACAGTATTATCGAGTGGTGTATACAAAATGCCATAGATTTGGATGCTAGACATACATTGATTTCACCTTCCGATGTTTCTAGACTTCATGAAGGTGGTAGAAGGGTTAATGTGTGGACCGTTAATGCGCTGGACAAGGCATACAACCTTGTGACCAATGCGAATGTGGATATGATAACCACAGAATATATGTTGAATTCATAATGTAAGAAAGGTGGAAAATACAAATGATTTCGATGGGAAAAATAATTTCCATGATATTTTGCGTGGTAATATGCGTTGCTGTTATTGCGATTCCGAGCTTGATGATTAAGAAACGTTCTAGTAAGCTGGAAACAGGGCTTTTAGGAGCATTGTGTTACGGATTTTTAGGCTATGTATGGCAGTATATCTTTTTTATTTTCTTTGCGACTTTTGTGATGGGAACGTTGAAGAATACAGGCGTATTTTTACAGATTTTGATGACCTTAGCGTCTACTGCGCTTACTATTTTGAGTTTGTTTTGGGGAATCTATCTTACCAATCAGAAGCAACGTTCGCTATATCGAAGTGCGGCGATTGGTATTGGATTTTCTTGTGGTAAAATGGCGATTGAATTGATTTATTCTAATTTGTATCGTGTGTATTTTGCATTTCAGATTAATGGCGGGACCTTTCAGGCAGATCCGGAAATCAAGGCATCGATTCTATCAACTAGTACAACGACGATTTATCTGGACACCTATCGCTGTGTTCTGATGTTTTTCGTTGTATTTGCCTTAGCGCTTATCATGGGGCATTTGTATTTGAAAGAAGATGTAAAGAAGATGAGCATTCTTGCGGGAATTCTTTACGAAGTAGTTACGTTGGTAAACTTGTTGCTTGGCTCCGTGATACCGGGAATTGCGGGAACCATTGTACAACTTGTATTTTTGACTGCAGTGGGAGCGGCGGCAGCAATGATTCTTTGGAATTGGTTCCGGACAGGAAAAGTAGTGTTGAATCCTTTGGAGATTATGCGTAAGGAGAAATAGATGGAAAAATTGGATGCGTTGTTTGATTTTTTTCGTGAAATCGATAATGAGAAAAAGATTGGTCGTCAGACTTGGTTGACGGGAGCGCAGCGAAAGGAAAATGATGCGGAACATGCATGGCATGCGGCAATCATGGCAATTTTGCTCAGCGACTATGCCAATGAAAAAATCGATGTGTTGAAAACCGTGACCATGATACTGATTCATGATATTGTGGAAATTGATGCGGGAGATACTTATGCTTACGATGAAGTGGCAAAGGAGACACAGCGGGAAAGAGAAGAAAAAGCGGCGGAGCGAATCTTTGGTATGTTACCAAAGGAACAGGCAACAAAATTCCGGGATTTGTGGGAAGAATTTGAAGCAAGAGAGACACCGGAAGCAAAATTTGCCCGTGCGTTGGACAATATTCAACCGATGATGTTGAACGATGCCACCGATGGAAAGGCATGGCGAGAGCACAGTGTCCACAAAGAGCAAATTATGAAACGCAACCGATATACGGCAGAGGGCTCGAAGCAACTATGGGACTATGCTTACGAACATTTTATACAATCCAACGTGGAAAAAGGAAATATAATAGAATGAAAATGAGATTGGATAAATTTATAGCAGATTACACAGAACTGACGCGTTCTCAGGCGAAAAAAGTGATTCGCGACGGAGCGATTCGTGTGAATGGAACTGTGACCAAGAAGGGGGATGACAAGGTGTCATTCTCCGATTCTATTTTTTGGGGAGAACAAGAAATCCGGGGACAACAATATCAATACATTATGTTAAACAAACCAGCGGGGGTAGTGTCGGCCACCACGGACAACCATGACACTACAGTTGTAGAACTGTTGCATCAGACGAAGCCTTTTGAGGGAGAAGAGGAATTGTCTCTTTTTGCAAAGGATTTGTTTCCCATGGGACGATTGGACAAGGACACCGAGGGCTTATTGATATTGACAAATGATGGTGAATTGGCTCATCACATCCTCTCGCCGAAGTACCATGTGGCGAAAACGTATTATGTACGTTTGGATGCGGATTTAGAAGCGAGTGACATCGAAGCGATGAAGCGTGGATTGGATATTGGAGAGAAGCGTATCACAAAACCGGCAGAATTGGAAATTTTGGCAGAGAGGGAATGTTATCTTACGATTACAGAAGGAAAGTTCCATCAGGTGAAGCGAATGTTTGCGGTACTGGGAAAGCATGTGGTGTATTTGAAACGAATGTCGATGGGCGGGGTTGTACTAGACGAGATGTTACCAAGTGGTGGATGGCGATTTATGACGGAAGAAGAGATTATGAAATTGAAGGGAGATAGTCATGGCAAAGAATAAATATTATGCAGTGAAAGTGGGAAAAACTCCTGGGATTTACCATACATGGAATGAGTGTAAAGAACAAGTGTCGGGGTATTCCGGAGCGATATATAAAAGTTTTTCTACACTTGTAGAAGCAAAGAGATTTATAGGAATCGGTCAAATGAAGCTGGAAGAACCGGCCGAGTTGCCAATGCAGGAGGAAGTATTGGCACAAGAGGGCGAAACGGCAGTGGCATACGTGGACGGAAGTTACAATGTGGCCACGGGAGAGTATAGCTGTGGTGTGGTGTTTATGACTGGTGGCGAAGAACTTCATATGGCACAAAAGGGTGAGAATCGGGAACTTGCTACCATGCGAAATGTGGCGGGAGAGATCCTTGGATCCGAACTTGCCATGAGAAAGGCAGTGGAGCTTGGTCTGAGTAAATTGTCCATTTATCATGATTATCAGGGAATTGCTTCTTGGTGTCTGGGAGAATGGAAGACCAACAAAGAGGGGACAAAGGCGTACAAGGAATATTATGATTCCATTCGAGACAAGGTGGATGTTACATTTGTAAAAGTAAAAGGACATTCCGGTGACAAGTATAACGATTTGGCAGATGAATTGGCAAAGAGTGTTATCTTTTAAAAGTTTCACATTTTATTAACATTATCGTGATAAAGGATTCAAGATTGTTGTGTATGATAGAGAAAATGAACAACAACTAGGATGTGATTATGTGAAAAATAATATATTAACAAAACTGACAACAAAGCAAGAGGGCGATATCGAAATTGTTGATGTGGTGGATGCCGATGAAGGAGAATTGTTGCTTCCACAGGCCAGTGACCGTCTGGACATGGAGGAACAATATCGGCAAATTATGTTCTTTTACGAGGCGGGGATTCAGCAGGTGACAGCAAAACTGGAAATCCTCAATAAAGAATTTCAGTACTGCAACGACCGGAATCCCATTGAGAATATCAAAAGCAGGGTGAAGAGTTCGGATAGCATCATACAGAAGATGCAGAAGAAGGGATTGCCTTTGACCTTTAGTTGTATGATGAATAACATTTTCGATATTGCGGGAGTGCGTGTGGTATGTCCGTTTATTACGGATGTGTACCATGTCTCTCGTATGTTGATGAATCAGACGGATGTAGAAGTGCTTCGCGTCAAAGATTACATACAGTATCCCAAGGAAAATGGGTATCGTAGTTTGCATGTGATCGTAATGGTGGACGTGTTTTTCTCGGATCAAATGAGAAAGGTGCCCATCGAATTGCAGTTTCGTACCATTGCTATGAATTTTTGGGCAAGTACGGAACATCAGCTGCGATATAAAAAAGAAAATGAATTTACACCTGATATGCACAAGCAGTTGAAGCGCTGTGCTGATTTGATGGCGCGGGCGGATCGAAAAATGCAACGGTTGGCGGAGAATCTTCGGGTGGAGTAATGGCGATATCGCAAGCATGAACCGGAAACTCAGCGAATGTTTCCTTTCATGCTTGTGATATCGCGGTATGTTGCGAGGTGAGGCTTGACAAACAAGCCTTTTTTGTTTATAGTATTGTTTAGAAGCTAAACAATAAAAGAGAGGGGCAACATATATGTTTGAAAGCATCTATCGATTGATAAATAAATATAATCAGAAGTCTCGTGTGGCAAAGCATTATGGGACGGAAGATTTGTTATACTCTGCCGAGGTCCATATGATTGAAATTATTGGTTCTGAAGAAAGGATTACAACTACAAAGTTGGCAGAGATATTAGGGATAACAAAAGGTGCTGTTTCCCAAATTACTCGAAAATTATTGATGAAAGATATGATTCTAAAAGAGGCTTCGAAGGAGAAAAATAATGAGGTGTTAATCTCGTTAACGGAAAAAGGCAGAACCGTATTTTTATATCATAGGAATATGCATAATGAAATGTTTAACAAATTGAATATGATTTTAGACGAGTTGCCAGAAGAAAGTAAAAAAGCAATGAAGAGAATGATTCGTGTAATCGAAGAATCATTCGACGAGATGTAGGAGGATACACATGAAATTTAATGTTATGGGAAACGAAGAAAATCCGGTCGTTGTCATGCTTACAGGTTCTTTTTGTCCGGGAGAATGTCTGGAGTATATTTATTCAAGAATGGAGAATTATTATGTTGTTGTTCCAACGTACAATGGACATTACGAAGGAGCAAAAGATTTTACGACGAGGGAAGGGGAGGCAAAAGAAATACGAGAATACTTATCCAAACTTCATATTGATCATATCCATATGATATACGGACAATCCATGGGATCAGAAATAGGGATGGAACTTTATCGGCAACTTTTGAATGCGGGAATCAAAGTTGACCATATGTTTTTTGATGGGGCACCTATGATTCGGTTGTCCCCAATATATAAACGATTTATGCGTTTTAAGTTCCGTACGATGATTCGAATGTTTCGAGATAAGACAATGGATGAAGCTATGAATATGAGATTTCTAAAGCAGTTTGCTGGGAGGAGAATTAAAAGTTTAAAACCGATGATTGAATCTTTGGTGGTGGTTGCTCCGTACTTGAGTGTGAATTCTATCAAGAATGAAGTAGAGTGTTGCTATACATTTGATTTTCCAGAGCTGGATGATGAAATGCAAAAGAATACGTATTTCTTTTATGGGGATGAAGAAAAAGCATATCAGACATGTTATAATCTGGTTCAAAAGGCATATCCAAACGCAAATTATCGGGTAGAAAAGGGGCATGGGCACATGACGTATTCGTGTGAAGAACCGGACAAATATGTCCAATGGCTACAGGATATTATTGTAAGCACGAACTAGAGAGGATAGTTCGCTTAGTAAGTTCGCCATCTCGCGGAGCCTTTCTGTATTAGGTTGCTTGGCTTTCATATCAAAGCATAATAATAAAATAATATCCGAACGAGACTTATTTCACGCCGGTGAGAGCATCATGTGTTTTATGATGCCTCACCGCTGCGCGAAATGCTAGTGCGAACGGTCTCGTCGAGGATATAATTTTATTATATGCTTTATGAATGATGGCAACCAACCATTAGTGCGAACGGTCTCGTCGAGGATATTATTTTATTATATGCTTTATGAATGATGCCAACCAATCATCGCCGTGCTTCCCTACAAAACTGCATCTGGGATCCCACAGGTGCTTTTCCTTGACGTTCGATTTTCTTATACACACCACCATAAATCATAACCGGGCTATCGGTTTCGCTGATTACGTTGTCTGGTTGGAGAAGATGTGCTTTCAAGTTATCAGCCAGCTGTACATCCAAGATGTGGACAATTTCATCTTTTAATCTTTGGTCTTCCACAGGGAAGAGGATTTCCACTCTTTTGTCCAGATTTCGAGGCATCCAGTCGGCACTTCCCATGTAAATCTCCGTATCTCCATCATTTTCAAAGTAGTAAATGCGGGAGTGCTCCAAAAAAGTACCAACGATGGAGCGTACACGGATGTTTTCGCTCATGCCTTTGACGCCTTGCTTGAGACAACAGATTCCACGGACGATTAAGTCAATCTGTACTCCGGCGGAGGAAGCGTCATATAGAGCTTCGATGATACCAGCGTCGCAGAGCGAGTTCATTTTAGCAATGATTTTTGCAGGTTTGCCGTTCCTTGCATTGTCACGTTCGCGCTCAATCAATGCGATGAATTTGTTGCGTAGCCAGATTGGCGCTAAGGCAAGCTTGTTCCAAGCTAGAGGCTCCGAATATCCGGAGAGCATGTTAAAGACTGCAGTAGCATCTTCGCCATATGCCCGCTTGCAGGTAAACATACCCATATCGGTGTAAAGTTTCGCGGTGGAATCGTTGTAGTTACCGGTTCCTAGATGGACGTAACGACGGATACCGTCTTCTTCGCGACGTACTACCAGTGTGATTTTACTGTGAGTTTTTAAGCCCACCAAACCGTAGATAACGTGGCACCCGGCCTTCTCTAATTTGCGGGCCCACACGATATTATTTTCTTCATCAAAACGTGCTTTCAATTCCACCAGTACCGTGACTTGTTTTCCGTTTTCCGCTGCCTGAGCAAGAGAAGCAATGATCGGTGAATTGCTGCTGACACGATATAACGTCTGCTTGATGGCTAGGACATCGGGATCCTTGGCGGCAAGACGAACAAAATTTACCACAGGATCAAAGGTTTCGTATGGGTGATGAAGTAGAATATCACCTTCCTGAATCTGTTCAAATAAATCACGGTCCATATCTAGCATTTTCGGTGGTTGAGGAATGTATTTGGCTTCTTTGAGATGGTCAAATCCTTCCATTCCATAAACCTTCATCAAGAAAGTCAAATCCAGCGGTCCATTGATCTTAAATATGTCCTCTTCCTGAATCGCCAATTCCTTTTTCAAAATTTTCAATAGGCGCTTGTCGATACCAGCTTCCACTTCCAAACGGATGGCTTCACCCCATTGGCGTTTTTTGATCTGGCGTTCAATTTCGATGAGAAGGTCTGCTGCTTCGTCTTCATCGATTGTTAAGTCCGCGTTGCGCATGACACGATAAGGCGTTGCGGCAAGTACCTTGTAATTCAAAAAGAGTCGCTGGATATTTTTTTCGATGACCTGTTCCAATAAAATAATGGTAGTATCCCCTTCCTTTTCCGAAGGAATTGTGACGATGCGAGGAAGTACCGACGGAACTTGCACGGTGGCAAAGTCAATGGTATCCTTTTTCTTTTTGTCCATCAAAAGTGCCGCGATATTCAACGATTTATTGCGAATCAAAGGAAATGGACGAGAAGAGTCCACCGCCATTGGGGTAAGTACGGGATACACTTCTTTAAGGAAATATTGATCCACATAAGCGGCTTGCTCTTTTGTCAGATTCTCATATTGGGTGATAATCTTCAATCCTTGGCGTTTTAACGCGGGAAGGAAGGAACGGTTATAGGTGTTGTATTGGGTTTCCACCAATTCATGGGTGCCTTGAGAAATGGCTTCCAGCTGCTGCTTTGGCGTCAACCCGGCAATGTCCTTTTTCGTGTATTTGGCGTGGACCATATCCTTCAAAGAAGCGACGCGAATCATAAAAAATTCATCCAGATTCGATGCCGTAATACTTAAAAATTTGAGGCGTTCCATCAAAGGATTGTTTTTATCCTTTGCTTCGGATAAAACGCGGTAATTAAAGCCAAGCCAACTTAATTCTCGGTTGTAAAATTTGTTCATATAGAATCCCCCATTTCACTATTTTTTCTTTTTTAATACTGGGCGAATACCAAAGGCTTCTTCGAAAATATCTGCTTTGTTGTGAAAAAGCCCCTTCTCCAATGTGATATCTGCCATCGTATGTGCGACGATGCGGAGAGAAGAATCCTCCAACGTCACACTTACGCGTTTGATTTTTTGTGTATTGCTTTTGTCCAATACGTTCGCTAATTTAAGAATTGCGCAAAGCTTAACAATCGTAATGTATTCATCACGGGAAATCTCATCTTCAATCTCGCTATATGGAGGAAAATATCCACTGTCATAGCGAATGATATTTGCAACGATGACGCGTTCCTTGTGTGAGATGCCGATGATCTCTGTGCTCATAATAATCTTATACGAATTTTCGCGAGATCCTGCCATGTTCACGTATGCCCCACAACTGTGTAAAATTGCGCCGATTTGAAGCAAAAGTCGTTCCCGTTTTCCGAGACCGTGAAGTTTGCGAATGCTATCGAAAATCTCCGTGGCGAGGTAGGTGACATTTTCCGCATGATTCATATCTACGTGATACCGCAATGCAATATTCTGTGCAGTGGCGATAATGTCTTGCGTAAAATCGTGGCCAGTGAGAAGTTTTACCTTCTTTTCGGCATATTCCACAACCATGCTATCGCACAACCCGATGCTGGACAAATAAATATCATTCGCTTTTACAAGGGAGGCGATTTTACGCAGAAGCAATGTGGTAGAAAGGGTGATTTCGTTTTGGGTGGAACTCATTCCCAACGGAAAATCCAAGCGATTGAATTCCTTTCTTGAAATCGGCCAGGTAAGATTTTTTTGCGTATTTGCAACGTGATAGACAAGCTCCGGAATCATAATACCGGTTGCAATAATATGTCGGATTTTTTTTCCTTGCAAATACATCTGGGAAAATTCATTTAAATCTTTGTCAAGGTATTCGGAAATTAAGTCTCGATAACTGAAAATCTCCGGTTCCAATGTGTGAAGCAATTCTTGGATTCGAGAAGGACCTAACTTGAGATTTTGGGTGAATTCCAAGGTGCCTTCTGTAAAAAGGGAAAGCTGTACGCTTCCTCCACCCATATCCACGATCAAGGCCCCTTCATCGAGAAGGGTGCCAAGATTTCGTTCATTTTGCATAACCGCTTTATAATACAAAAAGTGTTCTTCGCTGTTGCTGAGAATACGGACTTTAATGTCGGACTGCAATTTGATCTGGTCCAGAAGAATTAGTTGGTTGGATGCCTCGCGCAAGGCATCGGTGCCATATGCATGGTAAGCAGTTACCTGATATTCTTCCATTATTTTTTTAAAATCCTTCATTACCCGACAAATTTCGGACATGGTTTTATATGAAATTTGTCCATTGGCAAATACGTCGGTGCCAAGGGACATTTTGTGCCGAAGATGCGTGAGTTCCACAATGCCATTTGCCTTTGAAACTTCGTATATTTTCATGGCAAGTTCGGTGGAGCCTACATCAATGGCTGCATATGTCGTAATAGCCATAAAAACCTCCTATCAGAAGTAGCCCATTGGGCAGAATCAAATACTACCTATATTTTACTATTATTTTGTCAAAAACTCTAGTATTTTATTGCAAAGATTTGGAGAATCAGATAGAATATACAACAGGGTGTTTAAAGGAGCGAGAAATGGGAAAAATGAATTCGGATTGGAGCGGAAAGATGAAAACAAGTGATTTTTATTTTGATCTTCCACAAGAGCAGATTGCACAGGACCCGTTGAGTGATCGGAGTTCTTCCAGGCTTATGGTTCTCCATAAAAAAACTGGCGAGATTGAGCATCGGACCTTTACGGATATTGTGGAATATTTGAAACCGGGAGATTGCCTTGTGCGGAACAATACAAAAGTAATTCCGGCGAGATTGTTTGGAACGAGAGAGGACACAGGTGCCGTTATCGAGTTTTTGCTTTTGAAACGTCGGCAGGATGATGTGTGGGAAACTCTTGTGAAACCGGGAAAAAAGGCAAGAACCGGCGCGAAAATTTCTTTTGGTGAAGGTATTTTAAAGGGAGAGATTGTGGATGTTCTGGAGGACGGAAACCGTCTGATTCAATTTTCCTATGAAGGAATTTTTGAAGAAATTCTGGATGAACTTGGACAGATGCCACTTCCACCTTACATTACTCACAAATTGGAAGATAAGAACCGGTATCAGACGGTGTATGCCAAGTACGATGGATCGGCAGCAGCGCCTACAGCAGGACTTCATTTTACAGAGGAACTTTTTCAAAAATTGAAGGAAAAGGGAGTGCTGGTAGCCAATGTAACGTTGCATGTTGGTTTGGGTACTTTTCGACCGGTAAAGGTGGATGATGTGACGGCACATCATATGCACTCGGAGCATTACTTTATCGAGCCGGAGGAGGCAGAGAAAATAAACCGTGCCCGTCGTGAAGGGGGACGGATTATCTGTGTAGGAACTACCAGTTGTCGTACCATTGAGTCTGCGGCGACAGAGGATGGAACCCTTTCAGCATCAGAGGAAAATACGGAGATTTTTATTTATCCGGGATATCAGTTTAAAATCATGGATGAGTTGATTACAAATTTCCATTTACCAGAATCCACTCTTCTTATGTTGGTTTCTGCGCTGGCGGGAAAGGAATTTGTTTTACGTGCGTATGAGGAAGCTGTGAAGGAAGGATATCGATTTTTTAGTTTCGGGGATGCGATGTACATCACCGATTAAGGATTGCCAGGAAAGGAGTAGTCATGCGAGGGCAAAAACTATTATTCATTTACAATCCACATGCTGGAAAAGAGACGATGAAAAATAAGCTTTCCGATGTTATTGAATCGTTTATGAGGGCGGAATATGAGGTGACGATTTTCGCTACGCAAAGAGAAAAAGAGGCGACGGAAATCGTGTTGGAGCAAGGGATGAATTACCATCGAATCATATGCTCAGGCGGTGATGGGACGCTTCATGAAGTGACGCAGGGGTTGATGCAGATGTCTCCCGAGGAGCGGCCAGTATGTGGCTACATTCCTACGGGAACGGTAAATGATTTTGCCCGTGGATTAAAACTTCCCATGCGCGTCAAGATGGCGGCGAAGGTAGCGGCTGGTGACAATGTGCGCCCGGTGGATATCGGGTTGATGAATGGTCGGTGTTTTACTTATGTGGCTGCGTTTGGAGCGTTCACATCGGTTTCCTACGAGACACCGCAATCTGCAAAAAACCTTTTGGGGAAAACGGCGTATCTCATGCAGGCAATGGCGCAACTTGGAAATATTACGCCATATCATGCCACGATCCGAACAGACCGTGAGCAGATTGAAGATGATTTTGTGTTTGGCATGGTAAGCAATGCAAAAAGTATTGGTGGCTTTCCGCTTTTCAAAAAGCAAAATGTATCTTTAAATGATGGTGTGTTTGAGGGGATTTTTATTAAGATGCCCAAAACGCCATTAGAGCTTCAGGCAGTATTGAATTCGTTCGTGAAATTGACTCCGAATGAACAAATCATTGGACTCCATAGCAAACGGTTTGAAATTATTTCAGAGGAAAAAATCCCGTTTACTTTGGATGGAGAAAATGGCGGAAGTTTTGCGGAGACGGAAATTCAGTGTTGTCACAAGGCGATAGATTATGTTTGGGGAAATTGACTTATTTTTGTCACGATTTAGTCAAAAAACTGTCAAATTATTTTTTTATACTAGAGAACGTAGAGTTAGCACCTGGTTTTTGGGTGTGTAACATAGGGAACATGTAAGTTATTAGACAAAAAGAAATGAGGTAAAATTATGACGAAACGATTTCAGAGAATGTGTGCGCGTGTGTGTAGCGTACTTATGATTCCGATGCTTGTAGCATCTCCAATGGACGCAGCGCAAGTGCAAAGCACTTCCGTGAAAAACATTGCGACAGCAAATGCTGAATCTACACCAGTAGAATCTGCGCTTCCAGCGGTTACACCGGAAGCTTCGATTACTCCTTTGGCAACTCCTTTGGTGACACCAGAGAGCTCCATGGCTCCGACACCAAGTGCAGACCCGATGGCGACGGCGGATCCATCTGCATCCATCAACCCTTCTGCGACACCATTGCCAACCCCGACACCAGTGCCTAGCTTTAAAAGTGCCATTCCGGATGAGACATTCCGTAAAGTGGTAAACGAGTTGGTTTTTGGTGGTTTGGCACAAGATACAGACATTCTCTCGGATGGAATGTTAACACAGATCGCTGCTTATACAGGAAAGATTGATGTACGTGGAATGGGCATCGTGAACTTAAAGGGAATCGAGTATTTTACAGGAATTACAGAGCTTGATTGTGCACATAATAATCTTCAGCTTTTGGATCTGTCCACATTGACAAATCTGAAAACAATCGATACATCTTACAATGACTTGACCGAGCTGACAGTTGGAAAAGATAATGTTCTGGAAGTGATTGATTGTAGTGATAACAATTTGACTGCATTGAATTTGGCATCCATGACTACTGTATTGAGTTTGGATTGTAGCAACAATGATATTTCAAACTTGAATGTTTCTGGTTTGTATCAGTTGAAGACGATGGATTGTAGTGACAATGCGTTACCTTCATTGGCAGTGGAAGGTCTTGTGGCGTTGGAGGAATTGTATGCAGATGGAAATGCCATTGTGAATCTCAACGTATCTACATTGAAAGAATTGAAAGTATTGGAGTGCAGAAAAAGTGAGTTGACATTGCCGGTGCAGGCAATCGGCGAATCTTATTGTGGTGTTGTTCTCCCAGAGGGGGCAACAAAGCCATCCAATATTTCGGATAGTGGAGCATACGATGAGGCAACACGTGGTATTGTATGGGACAAGGTAAAAGGCGTTCCAGCGAAAATCACATATACTTACGAAATTACAGGTAAGAAACAAAATGTAACGGTAACAATCAATACGGATAAAACAAATTTTGTTGAAAAAGCTGTAAGCGTTGGCGGTGTGGGAACGATTACAGCGAAAAGCACCGGGTACAATAAGGTGAAGATCTCTTGGAATGGTGCAGATGGTGCTTCCGGATATCGTGTATATCGTTCCACCTCTAAGAATGGTACATTTACCAAAATCAAGTCCGTGACTTCCAGCTCAAAAGTATCTTATACGAATTCGGGCATTTCCTGTGGTACCACTTACTATTACAAAGTTCGTGCGTATCGTTTGATTGATGGGAATTACTACTTTGGCGAGTATTCAAATGTAGTTTCCGGAAAGGCAGTTCCGGCAGCACCGGGTGGTGTTTCTGTATCCAAAGCATCTAAGAAGTATGTGAAAGTATCTTGGAATAAGGTGTCAGGAGCAGATGGATATCGTGTTTATCGTTCCACATCCAAGACCAGTGGTTTCTCAAAAATTAAGACGGTAAAATCCGGTTCTACGATTTCTTGTAAAAAGAAAACAACTCGATATAAGAAATATTATTACAAAGTTCGTGCATATAAGACTGTGAATGGTAAAAAAGTATGGGGAGCATACTCATCAGTAAAAGGAAAGACTTTGAAATAGTAAATGTGATATAGTAAAAATAAACAAAAAGGGAAAGATATTCTGAAAAAAATCAGACATCTTTCCCTTTTTTGATCAATATTTTCGAAAAATCAACGAAATGTTTTTGTGCAATGTGTTGAAACGTTTTCGAAAACTTTTTCGTGGCTTGTGAAAAAGTGACGAAAAATCGAACTTTCTCGGTTTCGATAAGTTTTTTGTTATAAGAGGTATAACGAAAATCCTATGAAAAGTTGCAAAAAAATACTTTTCTTTTTGTTACAAATGTGTTACATTTGTACTCGGAGAAAGGAGGTTGCAAAAAGATGCAACGAAAAAGACTTATGGGGTTTGTAGCTTTGATGTTGTGTATGGCTTTACTGATGCCGACAGTAAGCGCGAAAGCAGCAACAACAATCTACAACGAAAAAACTGGTACTGAAGGTGGTTACGACTATTGTCTATGGAAAGACTATGGTGACACAAGCATGACACTTACAGGTGGCGGAACATTTGAGTGTTGGTGGGAAAACATCGGAAATGCTCTCTTCCGTAAAGGAAAAACACTTGGTTGTGTTCAGAACTATGCATCATATGGAAACATCAAATTAGATTATGGTGTTGACTACCAGCCAAACGGAAACTCTTACCTCTGTGTGTACGGATGGTCAAGAAATCCATTGGTAGAGTATTACATCGTAGACAGCTGGGGTACTTGGAGACCACCAGGGGGATCACCAAAAGCAACCGTTACAATCGACGGCGGAACTTATCAGATTTACGAGACAACTCGTGTAAATCAGCCTTCTATCGATGGTAACACAACATTCAAACAGTACTGGAGTGTACGTACAAGCAAACGTACAAGCGGTACAATTACCGTAAGTGACCACTTTAAAGCTTGGGCAAACTGTGGTATGAAGCTTGGTAGCTTGTATGAAGTAACTCTTTGTGTAGAAGGATACCAGAGTAGTGGTTGGGCAAACGTTTACAAGAACAACCTTACATTTGGTGGAAGTAGCTCTTCAGGAAGTTCTTCTTCAGGAAGCAGCAATTCCGGAAGTTCTTCTTCAGGAAGCAGCAGTTCTAGTGGATCTTACGTAACACAGTGTGAGAACATGACACTTGGTGGATCTTATGCAGGAAAAATCAGCTCACCATTCTCTGGTGTAGCATTGTATGGTAACAATGATTCTGCTAAGTACACACAGAACTTCGGTTATGGAACACATAACTTCACACTTCGTGGATGCTCAAATAACAGCGAGATGGCTCAGGTAGACTTGTACATCGGCGGACAGAAAAAAGGTACATTCTACTATGGAGGAAGCTATCCAGCATCTTACACAATTAAGAATGTTTCTCATGGTACAGGAAATCAGGAAGTTAAATTGGTATGTACAAGCGACAACGGCAAATGGGATGCATACATTGACTACTTGGAAATCACAAATCCATGATAAATTAAAAATCAAATTGACTTATGGGGAGTCAGTAGATTTATAAATCACATAAGAGAAAGCACGATGTGTCAACATTGTGAGAGGAAAGCGTCCTGCAAGTGGTAAATAATCGACCGTGCCACTGCAGGGCGTATTTTTTTCTTGTCAAGAAATCCTAAGAGTGGTATACTAAAAACTGTTTTATTAGCGTGTGTCGCGCGTATTATGCGGTATGCGCGATGTGAGAGGGTGTTTTAATCGTAAGGAGGAAATGACATTGGAAAAAGAGCTTGTTATCGTTTTGGACTTTGGTGGTCAGTACAATCAGCTGATTGCCAGACGTGTTAGAGAGTGCAATGTGTATTGCGAAGTGCATCCATACACACTTGGTTTGGATGCCATCCAACAAATGAATCCCAAGGGAATTATTTTTACCGGTGGACCAAATAGCGTGTACGGTGAGGATTCGCCACGATACCAGAAAGAAATTTTTGACCTAGGCATTCCGATTCTTGGAATTTGCTACGGTTCTCAACTGATGGCTCATGTGCTGGGGGGAAAAGTGGAAACGGCACCCGTGAGTGAGTACGGGAAAACAGAGGTATCTGTGGACAAGTCCTCGCTTCTATTTCAGGGAATTGGTGAAACTACCATCTGCTGGATGAGTCATACAGACTACATCGCAGAGGCACCAGCCGGATTTATCATCCGTGCTACAACTCCAGTGTGCCCGGTGGCAGCCATGGAAATGCCCGAGAAAAAGCTCTATGCAACACAGTTCCATCCCGAGGTGCTTCATACGCAGGAGGGAGCAAAGATGCTTTCCAATTTTGTATATAACGTATGTGGTTGCAGGGGTGACTGGAAAATGTCATCCTTTGTGGCAGATTCCATTCAAGCAATCCGAGAAAAAGTAGGGGACGGAAAGGTGCTGTGCGCCCTTTCCGGTGGCGTGGATTCTTCCGTGGCAGCTGTTCTTCTGTCGAAGGCAATCGGCAAACAGCTGACTTGCGTCTTTGTAGATCATGGCTTGCTTCGCAAAAACGAAGGCGATGAAGTGGAGGCTGTATTTGGACCAAACGGTTCCTATGATCTGAACTTTATTCGTGTCAATTGTCAGGAACGTTTTTATGAAAAGCTTGCCGGTGTCAGCGAACCAGAACAAAAGCGTAAAATCATCGGAGAAGAATTTATCCGTGTATTTGAGGAAGAGGCAAAAAAAATCGGTGCCGTGGATTTCCTCGTGCAGGGTACTATATATCCGGATGTCATCGAGTCTGGTCTGGATGACTCTGCTGTCATCAAATCCCATCACAATGTGGGCGGTCTGCCAGACTGTGTCGACTTTAAAGAAATCATCGAGCCCCTTCGCCTTCTTTTCAAGGACGAAGTGAGAAATGCCGGTCGAGAGCTGGGAATCCCAGAGCATCTCGTAAGCCGTCAGCCATTCCCGGGCCCCGGTCTTGGTGTACGTATCGTGGGAGAAGTAACGGCAGACAAAGTGCGAATCGTACAGGATGCCGATGCCATCTTCCGTGAAGAGGTGGCAAAGGCAGGCGTTACCGGTCTCGGTCAGTACTTCGCTGCATTGACCAACATGCGAAGCGTAGGCGTCATGGGCGACGGAAGAACTTACGACTACGCGGTGGCGTTGCGAGCTGTGAATACCACAGACTTTATGACCGCAGAGTGCTCAGATATCCCATTTGAGGTATTGCAGAAATGCATGAACCGAATCATCAATGAGGTGAAGGGGGTTAATCGGGTGCTGTATGATCTGACCAGTAAGCCGCCGGGAACGATTGAGTTTGAATAATCGTGAAGATAGTGAGCCAAGCACGTAGTGCTTGATAAAACAGAAGAAATCATCAGGATGCTTGCATCCAAGGATGGTTTTTTTTGTTTTATCAGAAAATACGAAGTATTTGGCGAACATCCACGTGTGGATTGCCGAAGGCAAGACACTGGAGAGGAACGACGGGAAGCCCTGAAAATAGGGGCTTCCCGTTTTCGGTGTAAGCAAAATGTAAGTGAAAATAGAGTTTGTGTTTTGATGGGGAGGTGAAGTGAATATGCAAATGATGGGAATGTGATATGTTTTGTGTTTCATGTATTTGATTATAATCGGCTTTTTTTAGTAGAATATGTTAAAAATAGAGAGGGGCAAGGTAGTATCAGAAGTGGAGTGGGGGAAATGTTTCGCCTTTGTATTGTAAGGGTGATGTTAGTATAAAACAGGTGGAGAAATTGTATATATTATGATATAATTGGTGTGTTCGATGAGAGCGAAAATTTGAATTTTACGAATACTTTATGTTCTTGTCAGTGCACATATCGGAAAAAATATTTGGTCATTTAAAGGCAAAGGTTCAATATATGATGTGTTGAACCTTTTATCATACCTATATAGTTGATAAAATAAATAGTTGACAAACACAACTGAATGAGATATTATTCCTTTAAAAGGGAGGAATGATTATGAATCAAGCAAAGCTACTTAGAGAAAATACAAGAATTTTGGAATGTCACCTGGGAAACATCAATAAAACAGATTCCTGCTGTTGTGGAATAAGTGAACCAGAGTGTTTTGTTTTGGTTGAAATTGGTAGAAAACCAAATATTTCAGTAAAAGAATTGGCAGAGATATTGAGGTTAGATAAAAGTGGTGTCAGCAGAACGGTTGAAGAACTTGTTCAGAAGGATTATGTAGAAAGAAAACCATCTACAGAAGATAGAAGATTTGTGGTTTTAAATCTTACACTCAAAGGAAAAGAGCGTTTTGAAAAAATTGAGAATGATATGAATCGAAAATTTAAAGAAATACTAGATAAAATTCCGGTTGATAAAAGAGAACAGGTGATTGAAGCACTTGAATTATATAATGTCGCTTGCGGTGAACTTGAAAGGATTAAAAGAGGGTGTTTGCAATGAATCATGTAGAAAAGGCGGTAGAATACTACAATAATAATTTTAATTGTTCGCAAGGAGTATTTACATCATTTGCGACAGAAATGGGAATGGATGAAAAATTAGCACTCAAGTTAGCTACAAATTTTGGTGGTGGTGAAAGAAAAGGCGAATTGTGCGGAGCCGTAGCAGGTGCTTTGATGGTTCTTGGACTACGATGTGGACATTGTGATAGCGAAGATATAGAAGGAAAATCAAAAGCTTATGCGGTATCAACTGAATTTATGGACCGATTTATTAAGAAAAATGGTAGTGTAGTATGTCGTGAATTGTTGGGATATGACCTTACTAAGGCAGAAGATAAATTGCTTATTGAAGAACAGAAACTTTTTAAAACATTTTGTCCGAAAATGGTAGAGAGTGCCGCTGAGATAGTAAATGAAATGATTACTGAGGGGATATGTTAAGGAGGATTAGACGATGAATGAGCAGAAAAAAGAGGGTTGAATATTTCTGAGAGTGCAAAGTATGTTGAAAACAAAATGCAGGGGATTAAAAGTGTTACAGATGATACCTTGATTTATTATTCAACAAACTTAATGTTTGATGAGTATTGTGAAAAAAAGAGACATGATGCATTGTTGTTTTGGGTTCCATATACTATTACAACAGTACTTGCGATTGCTTCTCTTTTTTTGAGTTGATAAAAAATTTGTTTTAAAAAAAGAAATTTAATGCTAACCAAGTGATGATATGATATACTTTTAAGTACAGGGGTAAACGCTCTAAAAGGAAATATGGCGATATACAATGAATTTGGATACATCACAATAGATGATGCCAGAATTGATGAAACTTGTAATGCCTACTTTAAATGGAAAGATTTGAATACATATATTTCCAATAATAGCCATAGAGGAATCAATATGCCAGATGCAATTAGTGAACCGATGGGTTGCTATTGTATGGGCTATTTATGGAATCGTGGTAACGAAGTGGGTGATGCAACAGACCCGGAAACGGGAAAACGAATTGAATTTAAAGCCACTTCCCGCTTTGAAGGAGATTTGTCCTCTTTTGGACCTAAATGTGAGTTTGATGATCTGGTCTTTCTGAGATTTAAGCTGGATGATAACTTATTGTACATTTATGACTTGAAGATTAACTCTGAGGAATTTGGACAATATCCTGCGAATAAAACTCAGACAATTCAAGATCAGAAAAATCAGGGAAGACGACCACACGTTAGTCTACAAGCGTTGTTTGTAGATGCACAAAATTTGGAACCTGATATAATCTTTGACATTAGAAGATGTCGGGCCTAGGAGGATTTCCATGCCAAGCATTTTCAATAGCTGGGTACAGGCAAGGTTTTGACGATGAAAAGGGGCGTGGAGAGTTATTTTTTGAATTGATGAGAATGATGGAAGCAAAAAGACCTAGGGTTGCTTTGTTTGAAAATGTTAAAAATTTAGTTGGTCATGATAATGGGAATACATTTAGAGTGATTTGTGAACAATTGCATTTGCTGGGGTATCATTATACATACCAAGTTTTAAATGCTATGAATTACGGGAATATGGCACAAAATAGAGAACGCATATACATTGTTGCATTTCGTGATATTGATGATTTTAATAAATTTCAGTGGCCATTATCTATCCCACTTACAACAACTGTTAGAGATATAATTGATTTTGAGGAAAAAAAAGATGATAAATATTACTATACAGAAGGTAAATACAAGGGGCAAATTTATGAATTGTTGGTAGAGGCTACAAAAAATGATGATATAAAGAATCCTGCAATCTACCAATGGAGAAGAAAATATGTGAGACAGAATAAGAGCGGAGTTGTACCTACGCTTACAGCGAATCAAGGTGAAGGTGGACATAATGTGTGTATTGTAAAGACTAAGCATGGATTAAGGAAAATGACACCGAGAGAGTGTTTTAATACGCAAGGATATCCAAAGGCTTATAAACTGCCGGATAATCAGAGTGACGCTCGTTTGTACAAACAAGCAGGAAATTCAGTGTGTGTTCCTGTTATTAATCGTATTGCTGAAAATATTTTAGAAGCCATTAAATAAATATGCTGAAGAGAGAATGTGTGTAGTAGATGAAACAATAGTTAAGCTGACAATTACTATATGTTAGAGAAAAACATTTTGAAAGAGAAAGAAGGAGTCTATATATGGCATTAGCAAAGTGGTACAAAATTGATTTTCATACTCATACACCAGAAAGTAAATGTTTTTTGGATAATGGTGTGTCACCAAAACAATGGTTAAAAGCAGCTAAAGATTCGGGTATTAATGCGGTTGTGGTAAGCGATCACAATTCTGTCGGATGGCTTAAACAAATTCAAGAAGAAAAAGGGAATTTTGAAGATGATAGTTTTAAAGTGTTTTACGGAATTGAACTTTGTGTTTCGTCGGACTTTACACATTTTCTTATAATTTTTGATGATAAGTTATCAGTGACAGAAATAGAGGATGCTGTAGTGGGACAACTTGGATTGCAGAGAAAAGACTGGGCAGATACTACTGTTAATGTGTCGGAAGACAAATTGAAAAAATTGTGCATAGAATTAAAAGATAGAATATTTGTGATACCGGCTCATTTTGCATCTAATAAAGGTCTTGGAAAAAGTATGGAAAATGCAATTAAGAAATATCAAGATTTTCTTTCTTTTTCTGCGATAGAAGTAAGAAATGATGACGATGTTAGAGAATATAATAATAAACTTAGAAACAATGCAATTAATAAAGCGGTTTTGGTAACAGGGTCAGATAATCCATCGAGTAAGGATGAAACTAAACATTCAATCGAAGGATTTGGCAAAATGTTTACATGGGTTAAGTTGTCAACGTTATCCTTTGAAGGACTTCGGCAGGTATTTATTGATCCTGAACATAGATGTATTAATTGGCTCGAGCTTCAAAAGATAGGTATGCAATTTGATCCTAATGAAACTACGTATAATTATATAAGTGGGATTGAAATTAAAGGAATTTCGCATATGACAGAAATGAGCATGAGATTTTCTCCCAATTTGAATTGTATTGTAGGTGGAAGGGGAACTGGTAAATCTACTATTGTCGATGCGATAAATTATGGTGTGTGTAATGAAATGGATCTTACGAAATGCAAGTTATTGGAGAAGACATTGGAAAAAGATGCAATAATTTCTACATACTTTAATTTTGGTAAGGCAAAATCCTATTTAATAAAAACGACAAGAAAAGGTAAACAGCTTGTGAGCAACGTAGAAGATGATGATGGCATTGTTGAAAATCCTCCAGAGTGTAAGATTGATTTTTATGGTCAGAAAGAAATTTTTAATCTAATTGAGGAAGATAATAATATTTCTAATCAAACAACAAGCCCATTAATAAAGATGATTGATGATATAGCAGCTGCAGACATGTATTCATATTCAGACGAAATTGATGATGCGATATTAACTATGTTGAAATTATCTGATGAATTTAAGAGTAATAGGAAAAAAATCAAGGAAATACCTACAATCAGAGCTGAGATTGAGAAGGCAGATTCAATTCTAAAAAAATTCAAAGCAAGTGGAATTGAAAAAGCGAGAAGAGATTTCGAGAACATTGATAACAGAATAAAGAATGTAGAAAAACTAATTATTTCAGAACGCGATATAGTCAGTGATACAATTTCTAATTTTCAACAACAAGGAGAAAACATTGATATACAAATAAGAGAAATTGAAGAGAATGGGAGAGATGCTGAAGAGATTGATACATTAAGAAATTTAAAGCAAATAAATCAAAGTTTCGTTGATTTGTTAAATCAGAAGAAAGTGTTTATTGAACGTATGATAAAAACACACGAACTGTCATCTATTCATGAAAAAAGAGAGAAAATGCGCAATGAATATATGACTGCTTTGGAGGAAGTGAAAAATACTGGTGGGGAGGATATTGATTTTATTCAGGATCAGTTGCAAAAAAATAAACAAAGATATAATGAATTATTAGAGTTACAAAGTGAACAAAAGAATCTAGAAAAGAAAATTGATGAGAGTATTAATATATTTGTTAGTAGAAGATTGGAATTATCACGAAAGAGACAGTCTGTGATTGATGAACTCAAATTAAATAATATTTCCATTAAAGTAATTCCGTTAGGGCATATGACAAGATGGAAGGCAAATATGCAAAAGGAACTTGGAAAAGAAGGAACATTTGATAATGAATTTCAATATTTGGTTGAAAAAACACTATCGATAGACGAAGATTGGAAATCATATAAAACATACTTGAAATTTATGTTGATTACGGATTCGGGCGATATTGGAGATTTGTTTGGTTTATCAACAAATGCAAGATTTTCAAAGATTTGGAAAGATAAATTTAGTAATGATACATTAAGTTCAATGGCTAAAGTGATTCCAGAGGACAAATTACAAATCAAAATTGTTGATGAAAACGGAGAGATTGATATCAATGAGGGTTCGCCTGGTCAGAAAAGTGCAGCCATTCTTGCATTTATTTTGAATAGTGGAGAAAATCCATTAATCATTGATCAGCCAGAGGATGATTTAGATAATAGTTTGATTTATTCTCTTATTGTGAAATCTATAAGAACTATGAAAAATAAGCGTCAAATAATTATAGTTACACATAATCCAAACATACCAGTACTTGGTGATGCAGAGGGGATTATTGTTTTGGAACGTAATAATCAAGGTAAAGTTACATTCAGAAAGAGTAAAAAAACCGGTTGTATTGAAGAAAAACTCATAAGAGAGGGGATTTGCGAAATTATGGAAGGTGGCGAAGATGCTTTTCGTAAGAGGGAGCAAAAGTATCAATATAAATAATACCCTTTGAGATTAGTAAAAGAACGTAACAAAAGAAAGTAGTTAATGTGATGGTCATGAAGGAAATAGATAATATGATTTTTGGAGAAGATAAATTGATACAGTACTTGTATTCTGACAAGTAAACTTAACAGAACAGGAGATGATTAAAGGTGAGTAGACGATTTTCGTTGCAAATTTTGCTTCCTATAGAAGGATATGAAGAAGATAAGATATACAAAAGCGAAGATATTTCTCTAAAAGTTGCGAATTTAAATCAAAAGCCGGACGATGTCTACTATAGACATTTACAAGAAAAATCTGTTTATGCTTATTTTGGTGATATTGTTAAATTTGCTTGCGAAAAGTATTCGTTAGGGGAAATTCATAATTATTCTATGCAGACTGATTGTTTAGGTGATCGAGTGATTGAATGTTCTGGTAATAAATATATTGTTACGTCAGATGAAGCAAAACAACTTGAAAGAGAACATATTTCACAATCAATATACTGTAATGTGTTTAAAGAGTGCAGTTTGAGTTGGTTTTATACCAGTATTGGAGATGAGCTTGTTCCGGATGATATGGCTATCGTGGATGATGAGTTGATACAAAAGGCTTCAGCTTTAGTGAGTTATGAGTCAGAGAAAGATTTTGCGAGCAGGTTGGCTGATGTCATAAAGGAAGAAGCTGATTGGGAAGACAAGTTTATAGCATCGCTCATTTTAGCAAAGGAAATCGCCAGTCGTGTGAATGGAAGAGCGGTTCTGTGGTATGACTAATAGAGGAAGATGGTGAATATATGAGGGAAAAAGAGCATCAATCCATAGAGTGGAAAGAATCTTGGCAAGATGAATATCTGAAGTGGATTTGTGGATATGCTAATGCTTACGGTGGAACACTATACATAGGTACAGATGACGATGGTAATGTGGTGGGAATTGACAATGCGAGAGAGCTTTTGGAACGAATCCCTAATAAAATTACAGATATGATGGGTATCATCGCGGATGTAAATTTATTGTATAAAGGCGACCTTGAGTATTTGCAGATAGTTGTTGATAAATATCCGTCACTAATAAGTTTTCGTGGAAAGTATTACTATCGTTCCGGAAGTACCATGCGTGAGATTACCGGAAAGGAATTGGAAAGAGCTTTGTTGAAAACACAGGGAAGAACATGGGATGGTGTACCATTGCCTAAAATATCAGTGACTGATTTAAAGCAGGATGCAATTCAGCTGTTTAAAGAGAAGGCTGTAAAGAGAGGCAGGCTTACACAAGAGGAAGCTGGTGTTGAAGACTCTATTTTGATGGATAACCTACACCTCATTGATGAAGAGGGATATTTGATAAGAGCAGCCATGCTGGCTTTTTACAAGGATCCGGAGAAGTGGGTAACAGGGTCCTATATTAAAATTGGCTACTTTGGCAAGTCGGATGCGGATTTGGTATATCAGGATGAAGTGCATGGTCCATTGATTGAGCAGGTAGATAAGACCGTTGATTTGGTCTATACAAAATACATGAAAGCACTTATTGCTTATGAGGGAATTCAGAGAGTGGAGCAGTTTATGTTCCATAAAGATGCCTTTCGTGAAATTCTCTTGAATGCAATTGTGCATAAGGATTATAGTAGCTGCAATCCTATTCAGATTAGCGTATACGAGGACAAGATATACATTTGGAACGATGGCGAGATGCCGCCGAATTTGGATTCCACGGACAAGTTGTTTATGAAGCATTCCTCTAAGCCATATAATCCGAAATTGGCAAATGTCTTCTTTAAAAGCGGTATGATTGAAGCTTGGGGAAGAGGCTTTGAAAAGATTAAAGAAGCTTGTGGACTGTACGATGGTCCTTTGCCGGAGTATGAGATAAATGAGTCGGGAATCATGGTTCTGTGTAAGGCTTGTGATAAGTATTTGGAACTGTTAAGAAATGATGGTCAACATCATGACCAAAATGGTCATGATATGGTCATGATGATTTTAGACTTTTGCAAAGATGCAAAATCTGTACCGGAAATTATGGATAATTTTGGTTTTGAAAGCAGAACAAGCTTTAGGAGAAAATATTTAAATGATTTGGTGGAGACTGGAAAGTTAAAAATGACTATGCCAGATAAACCTAAGAGTAAAAAACAAAAGTATTATTCATAAGCGGATTTCATAACCACATCATGACCAAGTTGGTTATGATGTGGTTAGCTAATTAAGAGCGAATCATAGTTGCATAAGAGGAGTGTTGTATGGAACATAAGAAATATTATTTTGAAAAGTTAACACCAGTAAATGACATAGATATTTCTGTGTATGAAGAGGCTATTGATTATATATTTGATAATGCAGATATAACTAACGTGGCAATTTCTGGCTCATACAGTGCTGGAAAAAGTAGTGTTATAGATACTTATAAGGAAAAACATAAAGAATATAAATTTATGCATATTTCTTTAGCGCATTTTGAAACACCTAACAAAGATGATGGCGAGATTAAAGAGTCAGTACTTGAAGGGAAAATTTTAAATCAGTTAATTCATCAAATTCCATCAGAGAAAATTCCTCAAACTAATTTCAGAGTGAAAAAGGATACAGGAAAAAGTAGAATATTCTTGATGGCATTGGTGTTATGCTTATTAATTGGTAGTGTAGCCTTTTTATTGTTATCAAATAAAATATCTTCATTTGTGGGAGCATTGCCGGAGAATGTCGTAAAAAATGTACTCACAGTAGTAACTGGAGAGTATGCAACAATAGTTGTGGTATTGATTCTTGTGGTAAGCAGTGTGATATGTATTTATAATGTTGTAAAAATTCAACATAATAAAAACATATTTCATAAAGTAAGTGTTCAAGGAAATACAATAGAGATTTTTGAAAAGCAGGATGAATCTTACTTTGACAAGTATTTAAATGAAGTATTATATCTTTTTGAACAAGTAGATGCTGATGTGATTGTTTTTGAAGATATGGATAGGTTTAATGCAAATAGTATTTTCGAAAGATTGCGGGAGGTGAACCATTTAACTAATACGCAAAGAAGAACATTGTTTGCAAATAAAAAAGGACAGTATAAACCTTTGAGATTCTTTTATTTGTTAAGAGATGATATTTTTACAACAAAGGACAGAACAAAATTCTTTGATTATATAATCCCAATTGTTCCAGTGTTAGATGGATCAAACTCGTATGAACAATTTATAAGGCACTTAAGGAAAGGTAATATTTTCGAAAAGTTTGAAACAAGCTTTTTACAAAGATTATCACTATATATTGATGATATGAGAGTTCTAAAAAATGTATATAATGAGTTTGTTATATATATGAATCGATTGGATAATACTGACCTTAATTGGAATAAAATGCTAGCACTTATTGTGTATAAAAATTTATTCCCTAGAGATTTTAGTAATCTTCAACTGGGCAAAGGGTATGTTCATGAATTATTTGAGCAGAAAGATAATCTTAGAAGAGAAGTAATAAAGCAACTTGAGGAAGATAAACAACTGGTGACTGAACATATAGATAGAATAAATAATGAAATTCTTAATGATACGCAGGAATTAGAAGATGCATATGAAGCAAAATATGAAAAGTTACCTCGAGATTATTATGGTAGGATTACACAGGAAGGGCAAAATAGAAAAAACGAATTAGAAAACGAAAAAAAACTTCGAAAGAAAGCAATAGAGGATCGTGCCAATGCAAAGCTTCCTAGCTATGAAAAGGAAGTTGCAGATATTGAGCAAAAAATCACATTAGTGAAAACTCAATTGCTAGCTGAATTGATAACAAGAAAAAATGCAGAATCGGTGTTCATGATAAGTAGCATTAATCCGATTGGACAGGAACAAAACTTCAATGAGATTAAGGGCAGTGACTATTTTGAGTTGTTGAAATTTCTTATTCGCTCTGGGTATATTGACGAAACATATTGCGATTATATGACCTATTTTTATGAAGAAAGCCTATCAGCTAATGATAAGACTTTTTTAAGAAGAATAACAGATAAAAGAGGGGCTGACTTTGAGTATTCATTACAGGAAGTTCAGAAAGTTATTATATCTCCTGTATTGCGCGTTGTTGATTTTGGAGAAGAAGAAACATTAAATTTTGAACTTTTAAGTGGATTGCTTGTTAATCAAGGACTGCCAAATTGTCAGATGTACTTAAAGGCTTTAATAGATCAGCTTAAGACTGATAATCGAATAGATTTTGTGACTAAGTATTATGATTCAGATAAATTTGTAAATACATTTATAGTAAAATTAAATGAACAGTGGCCTGAATTCTTTTCATATGTTGTCTCTAATAAAAAAATGTCGATAGAGCAAATAAGAAAATATTCTATTGATACTTTGTGTTTGTCAGACGGTGAGACAATATCGCAGGTGAATTTTGATAACAGCTTGAGTGATTATATATCAGAGCAAGAAGATTATTTGAGTATACAAGGTGTTGATGTAGATGATGTGATATCAAAGTTTGATGTGTTACAGGTGTCGTTTCAAGCAATTAATTACGAAAAATCTAACAAAGAGTTATTTGATAAAGTTTATGAGCATGATCTTTACGATTTGACATTTAATAATATTGAAATGATGCTTAGGAGTCAGCATGAAGTAACAAGCTCTTATGATATAAAGCATAAGAATTATACAATTATTAAAGAAGTGGGAGCTTCTCCGCTAGCAGAATATGTAGATTTGAATTTGAAATCGTATTTAGAAGAAATAATTTTGAATTGTGGAGAGAAAATTGAGGATGTTGAATCTGCGGCATTAAGTATCTTGAACAACAGTTCTGTTGATGAAGAAATTAAAGAAAAATATATAGCATTTTTGAGTTCTACAATTGATGATATAACTAAGGTAGATAATCAAAGCTTGTGGAAAGTGCTGATTGTAAATGGAATAGTGAAAATGTCTGTTTCAAATGTGATATGCTATTTCCAAAAACATGGATTAACTCTTGAATTGGTAGTATTTATTAATGGTATGAATCTAAACACGGATTATACAAGTGTGCAAGAAGAATTTGGCGTGGAGGTTGCAGAAAAATTCTTTGATTCTGTGGCTATAAGTAATGAGATTGAAACAGCTAAATATCAAAAAGTACTAACCGATATGGGATACTATTTTGATACATATGATGCAAAAGAAATTGAAGATGAAAAGATAAGGGTGCTTATAGACAATCAAATTATTGAGATGAACGAAATGGGATTGGATTTTATTCGTAATAATTATGAAGGTCATTGTATGCATTTCATTGAACTCAATGTAAAAGAGTATGTAGAGATTCAAACAGAAGATATCTTCAATTATGATGAGGCTGTAAAAGTATTAGAATTTAGTTGTGATGATGAACTGAAAATAAAATTGTTAGGTTTTACAAGTGATCCTATATCTGTACTTGATAAAGAACTATCAAATGAAGTCTTAGAGTATATTTTAGAACATAATTTTGATTGTGCTGATAAAGAATACTTATGTCAGCATTATTCGCAGTATCACGAATCAGTACGAGCCCTCATATTAAAAAAAGCAGTTTGTGATATTAATAATATCATAAATGACAGTATTGTAATTGAGGATAATTTACTTTCTGATATTTTAACAAAAAGTAAATTAAGTCAAACAATTAAGATTAAGGTATGGGCTAAATCGATTCCTATGTTGAATGAGGAAACTTGTAAAAAGCATTTTGATGAACTGGGAGTTTCTGAACTTAAGGGTATCTTTACAAAACGAAATACAACGACTAGAAGCTATATTAAAACGGATGAAGTAACAGCAATCCTATCCGAGTTAAAGAAGAATGCATGGATACATGATTATTATGAGACAGATGAAAAGGAAAGCTACATTGTTATGAAATATCCGCCGAAAACTGATAAGTGATATCAGAAGCGTTGAAAAAGCTAAACAGTGTTTAACCTTTTTGGAGAAAAACACATAGCATCCACCCGAACTTATCCTTTCTCGTGGTACTAACCTTTTAAGAATCACCACCCGAAAGCCGGTGGAACCGGAAATGGATAATAAAATGGACATTATTATTTCTAGTACCGGGGTATTTGGCACTAGGATTTCACTGTAGATTGTGAGTGTGGCGTTGCGGTATTTTGTGGTACTATAAAGCATTACCAAAAAATAAGTTCCGGTACTATAAAAGCGGCAAAATAGCCCATAAAAGCGAGCACAGAAATCTTGGAAGCCCCTGATTTACCTGCGGTACTAATGGTGTGACTAAAAGCTATTTCAGTAAAGCTATTATAAGAATCTTTTGGATACATAAAATTCTTCTTGTAATTTGCAAAAATGGATTCTATAATAAAATCATGGTTGGAAAGTGACTTGGAACTCACTGTCTCCGGTAGTATCGGCAGGAACGCCAAAACAGGGGAAAACGAGTTGAAAAATTCATTTCCAGCCAGAGGAACCATTCACAGTGATGGAAAATTTATCTGACTTATACCTACAATAGTACCAAAAATTTGGTACTAAAATGGTACTACAGTCGATAAGAACGAAAAATAATTGGAACAAAATATACATATGTTCAATACAAATATGTATAGAAAACTAATGAAAAACAATATCTCACACTTCAAACTTTGCGAGTTTGAGTAGAAAATGGACTGAGAGCAGTCTGTAAAATAAAAAACAGCTGGACGCGAGTGCTTGCATTCGAGGACGGCTGTTTTTATTTTGCAGACTATTTGAAGGCATGACACGAGGCTTATGGGGGAGCAAAGCGAGCCAATAAGAGGAGTGCCATGACTGCTCGAAGGCCGTGGAGCGAATGTGCAAGCTTGCTTGCAACAGACGATTGTTCTCTTTGTCTATAGCGCGCGTAGTAACTGCCATTGGCAGTTACGGGACCGCATTTGTGTGAGGCGAGCGAAAAGCAGTCGTAGACAATAAAGGATGTCGAGCGCAAGCTTAGTTGTGACTCGGCATTTTTTTTGACGCAATATGATAGTTGTTGTGTTATAATGGTACGTAATAGGTTAAGAAACTTTGAATTCTCACTCGAGGTGTTTTAAGGGATTTAATAACTATCACTATGAAAATATTGAGTGAAAATATTGTAAAGGATGTAAAGTATGAGCATAGACGAGGCTAAAGAACTGTTAGGATATCACTCGGGCAGAAGTGGAAATGTTGATGATCCTAAATGGATAAATGGTTTCTTGGGAAGCTTGAGACCGTTTAAAGGTGAACTGATTGAGCATAATTTTATAGAAGTTATGGAATGCATGAAGGTTTTACAGGATGAATTTAGGAAAGATAAGGTTGGTAGGAGTATTGTGGCAGACGTCGTAGCAATCACCCATTTAGCTAGAGTTTGGGCATCGCCGGATGGGATGCTAGGGTCTAATAAAATACTGACCGAGGAACAAACAACTCAATTAAATCTGTGGGTAGATATTATACAAGAGACACTTATGTGGCTTTTAGATGATGCACCAGAGGAGGCATTTTGGTCTTATGAAATGTATTTGGAAGAGGAGTTATGATGACACCCAAAAATAAATGTGATTTTGAAGTATATTAATTGGATAAGGAGATAGTAATGAAATCAACTGGACCATACCCTACAATGTATAACAGAGATGAAATATTTTTTAGATTGGGCATTGAAAAGTCAGAAGAACTTCTACAAAAAATCAGATGTGCAGAAAATCCGGACTTTCAAGATGATATTGGGTTTTCGTATCTTCATAGAGCATGTCAAGCTCATTATTTAGAAGCGATAGAAGCGCTTTTGAAAATGGGCGCCAATCCTAATATTAATGATAACAGTGGACATTCACCTATTTTAGATGCTATTGGTAGCATCAACGAAAACAATAATGCGATACTTGAACTTATGTTAGAATATGGGTTAGATTTAGATAAAATGGAAGGCGAAATGACATTAAAAGAGCTGATAGAGTCTTTTGATGACGATGAAATGAATCTAATAATTCATAGGTATTATAATTCGAGTAAGTAAATTATTATGAAAGAAACATGAAATTTCAGGCTGTTTTCATCTTTATTACACATCCTCAAAAAAGTCAAGAAATATCCTCTCGATGGTGTATAATGGACTTACATCGCGATGAACCGAAAGAAAGGAAGTTGACTATGAGTTATCCATTACATACCCGAGCTATCATTGGCTATATCGAGGCTCACATTGCCGAAGGCAAGTTGGATTATACGGAGCTGGAGCGAAGGATGGGCTTTTCTTATGCTCATATTCGAGATTTTTTCAAGAAGCATACAGGTGTTTCCTTGGGACAGTATGTGCGAACCAGACAGCTGTGTGCATCGGCATTTGACTTGTTGCATACGGATAAGTCCGTGATGGAGTTGGCACTTACATACGGGTTTTCCAACCATGAAAGCTACACGCGAGCCTTTACAAAGGCTATGGGGAAGACACCTAGTGCGTTTCGAAAGGAACGCCCGCTGATGGGAAAATCCGAATTGACAGACGGGATTTATGGAATTGGATTGCTCAGACGCAAAGAGCGAAGGAGCGATGTTGAAATGACACAAAAAGAGAAGTATCAGAACAGTGACAGTACGATTTTATATGGTGTTCCCAAAGTGGAATGGGGATCCTATGGTGGACAAACCCCGTATCCGATTTGTTTAAAGGCGTGTGCTGATTACTTAGGAGAAGATTTGGACTATGCTACCATAGCAGTGACCTGTGGCGGGGCATTCCGTTTTACCTGGAATGAAAAAGCATGGGACATGAGCAATGTAGACATTTACCATACCTTTACAGAGGGCGCAGAGGAAACGGTGTATTCCTATGCAGCAAAGGCGTTGGGAAGAGAGTTTTCCATGCTGGGAAGGACGGAAACAACCACCAAAGAAGAGTTTATCCAATTCATCAAGCAGCATATTGATGAGGGATATCCGTGTATTGCACAGGGGATCATTGGACCACCGGAAGCATGTATCATAACGGGCTATCGTGACAATGGAAATGTACTTCTTGGGTGGAACTTTTTCCAACATGATCCCATCTTTGGTGGAGATGTGCAGATTGATGACAGCGGTTATTTCGTTTGCGATAATTGGTGGGAAAATACGGACACCCAAGCGGTAATGTGTCTAGGATTGGTAAATGGAGAACCGTTGCCGAAAGAAGAGATTCTGAAAACGGCAGTCCGGGTTATGACAGGTCGAAAGGACAAGGATTACCAGAAGGGCGTGGCGGGGTATGAAGCATGGGCGAAAATGCTTTCCACAGACAGTGAATTTTCTGGGGACAATGAGGCGTTGTTGTTTGAGCGACTTTCCTGTCAGGATGATGCCACTACTTGTCTTATGGATGGACGAGGTTCTGCAGCACAGTATTTCGAAAAGCTTTCCGAGAGAGAAGATGTGGATGCTGGCACCGCAGAAAAATATAAGGCGTTGGCGGAGATGTTTGCACAGGAAAAAACGCTGGCGGAACAGATGTGGTCATTGCTTAGTGGCTGGGATAATATGGAGCAAAGACCAGCGAAACTGGCAGAGAAAGAAGTGAGAGCGAAGGCGTGTGAGTATATTCGGGAGATTGAGACATTAGATAAGAAGTGTCTGGAGATTTTGACGGAGTTGTGTATGTAAGTAATATGAATGCAGCGTGAGACGTTAAGAAAACTGACTTTGAGTTTTTACTGGAACTTGAAGTCAGTTTTTTGCTGTATAGGAAAGTAATTGCTTTGCAATTCCGCGAGGACGCGAAAGAGTCGCAAGCGACTCTTTGTTCTGTATAAAGAGGGCAAAATCAAAAGCGTTTTTGGGGTTGAGGATGCGAAATGAGAATGGTATAATTGACGTATATAGTACGAATCGGCGCTGGAGGAAATGCGACATAATAGAAAGGAATGAAAGGAGGGGACTCGATGCAGATTCTATCGTTGACCATTCAAAATTTTAAATCCATTCGGCGGTTACAAATCCGGGAGATTGAAAAAGCTTTGATTTTGGTGGGGAAAAATAATACGGGAAAAACCGCTGTATTAGACGCGATTCGTGCGGTGACGGGGCATTACCGCGTAGGGGAGCATGACTTCAATGAAAAGCGCCAAAACATTGAAATTGCCATGGAACTTGAAATTACCGAAGAAGATTTGCGACAGTTTCATGCGCGCGGTTTGGTGAGTGGATATAAAAACTATGAGGCGTGGAATCGCGAGGTGAGAGAAAAGTTGCCATCCTTTCAGGGGGATATTCTGTCCTTCACTTGCGTCATCAATCACAGTGGAAAAGTACGATACGACGATGGGGTAAATAAGCACAATCCCTTTGTTTTGCAGGTGCTCCCGAAGTTACATTTTATCGATACCACTCGAAACCTGGCATCCTTTCAAGAAGACTTGTTGATTTTTCAAAAGTCGAAGGAACTCAGTTGTCTTCGTTCCAATAAGTGCATGTTTGATGAAGCGAAAAATTGTAATCATTGTTTTAGCTGCATCGGTTTGATCAATCAGAAAAAGCCGGAGGAATTGCAGTTACATGAGACGGCGAAGTTGTTGGAATACAAAATCTTTCAGTTGAATATCAGCGAATTTACAAGGAAGATGAACGCGAATTACCGGAAGAATGGTGGCGTGGAGGACATCTATTATTCGCTGTCCTATGATATGGAAAAGATGTTTTCCATCGAGGTAGAGACGTGGCATGACGAGTTGAAGCGTGCCAATACCGTGGAGCATCTGAGTAATGGTATGAAGAGCATCTACATGTTGTCTATGTTGGAAACGTATATCGAAGATGAAAATGTCATGCAAAGCATCGTGGTGGTGGAGTATCCGGAATTGTTTTTGCATCCGTCGTTGCAAAAGACCGCCAGCAAGATTTTGTATCGATTATCCAAAAAGAATCAGGTTATATTTACGACGCACTCACCGAATATGGTTTCTAATTTTACGCGTGGGCAGATTTGTCAGATGATTTTGGATGAAGAGGGATATTCTTCTGCCAGACAAAAGGCAGATATTGATGATATATTGGATGACTTGGGGTACAGTGCCAATGACTTTTTGAATGTAGATTTCGTATTTATCGTGGAAGGACGACAGGATAAAACGCGTTTGCCACTGTTGTTGGAAAAGTATTATCCGGAGGTGTATGATGGAGAAGGGAATCTGTCCCGAATCTCCATTATTACCACCAATAGTTGTACCAATATTAAGACGTATGCGAATTTGAAATACATGAATCAGCTTTATCTCCGTGACCAGTTTTTGATGGTGCGGGATGGCGATGGGAAAGATCCGGTTGAGTTGGCAGAGCAGCTTTGCAAGTATTATCGGGAGCGAAACCAGCAGGACATCGATAAACTGCCGGTGGTGCAACCGCAAAATGTATTGATACTTAAGTACTATTCCTTTGAAAATTATTTCTTGAATCCGGAAATTATGGTGAAAATCGGCGTGGTGGAAAGTGTAGACGCATTTTGGGAGACGCTGTATGAGAAGTGGCAGGAGTATTTGTATCGCATTCGAAGCGGTGTACACTTGACCGAAGTTTTAGGAAAGAAGATTGAATCGGTGGAAGAGTTGAAAGAAAACTATGAGGCCTTCAAGATTTATATGCGAGGACATAATCTCTATGACATTTTCTATGGACCATTTCGGAAGCAGGAGGCAGAGTTGTTTCGGAAATACATCGATATTGCGCCACGAGAAGAGTTTAAAGATATTCTGGACGCAATCGATGGATTTGTATATTTTGAAGGTCGTAAGCATACATAAAGCTATCGCATGGATTTTCGAAAGGCACCTGGGGTAACCCCGGTGCTTTTTTTGAATTGACGGATAAAATGATATACTTGGCTATATCCCAATTCCAAAGAAATGTCAGCCACAGACATGTCAGTGGAAAGGAGATATTCTTTTGCGGTTGATATTTTGTTTTCGATGATGTCGGAAAGACATGTGGTTCCGAATGCTTTTTTGTACAATACTTGAAAATAAGCAGGGGACAGCGTGATTTCTTTCGCTAAATCCTTTATTTTCCAATTCCGAGTTGGATCTGCGAGAATTCGTCGACGAATATTGGACAAATCCTGAAAATAAGGAACATTGGTATTGAGGTGGTGGGCGGCAGACCAAGATTCTCCGATACGTGCCATCAAATGCATCATCTGGTGGTACTGAACATCCAACACAAATTCGGTGGCATGATAATATTCCTGGCAGATTCCCTGGATGATGGGATCGATGAGGTCATGGTTGTTAATTTTGATGGGTTTATTTAAAGGAAAGTGCAATTTTGATAAAAACTCATCCAGATTTTGTGGGAGGAAGTGGATGTAGTCGTCGCAATATGGCGTTGTAACAGAAAGGTATTTAAAGGGCGTATATCCTGAGATAATAATGACGGATGGTTCGGTTATGGTGTACGTATTTTCGGAAACAGAAAGAAGTGATGGCGTCTTTATGTATAGAAGCAAAAAGTCAGCAATTCCGGATTTTCTTTCGATGGAAAAACCGTCTTCATGTATGGTGTTATAGATGGCATTGTGAATGTGCATGATATCACTCCTTTTCATAATTATATGTGTATTTATTGCAATTATACGACATTGAGAAATGAAATGCAAGGATGTAGAATGAAATTACAACGTACCAATCGTTTATTTTATGAAAGAATGGAGAGATGTATATGTTGACAAACAACAAAACGAAAAAAGCAGTTGCACTTGTACTTGCTGGAGCGATGCTCGTTCCGGGATTGTGCTTTGAGACTTCTGCTTCGGCAAAGGCAAAATGCACAGTAAAATCAATGACATTATATACGGGACAAAAAAAGACGATTAAAGTGAAGGGAAAGGTAAAAAAGGCAAAGTACTCCTTTAAATCTTCCAAAAAATCGGTTGCAAAAGTAAGTAAAAAGGGTGTCGTAACAGCGAAAAAAGCAGGAAAAGCGTGGATTACTGTTACGGAAAAGAAAAAGGCAAAAAAGAAAATCGTAGGTAAAGTGAAAGTGACAGTAAAGAAAAAGACTGTTGCTCCAACACAAACACCAGAAAATACAACACCGGTACCAGCTGTGACGGAGTCGGCAAAGCCTACGGTGGCACCAACCATTGCGCCAACACCAGTACCTACACCATCGGAAACACCAGTTGCTACTTCGAAACCAAAATCATTTATTGATGAAAATTTTGAAGTACCAGAAGAGTTTGAAGAAGAATATGATGATTATACATATGCTGAACCACAGACCATTACATATTACTCAAATGTTTCCGAAGCAAACAGAAATGCAGTGATTTATCTGCCGGCAGATTATGATGCAAGCAAAGAGTATCCAATCATGTATTTGTTGCACGGAATCGGTGGAAGTGAAAACGAGTGGAAAAGTGGTATGCCGGAGTATATCACAGGTAACTTGAATCGTGATGGTGAAATACCGAAAATGATTATTGTATGTCCAAACCAGTTGGTACAAATACCAGGAGAAGAGATGCCAAGTTATTACTTGGATCCAGGCAGATTTGTAATGTTTAATCGTATGGTAGAAGAGTTGCGAACCAGTTTGATTCCATATATGGAGGAAAATTATTCCATCATGGAGGGCCGTGACAATCATGCTATTGCAGGTTTGTCGATGGGTGGCCGAACCAGTTTGTATTGTGGATTTAACATGTTAGACTACTTTAGCTACATTGGCGCCTTTGAACCAGCGCCGGGAGTTCTTGGCGATCCGGAAGACGGCGGTTTGTTTGCGAGAGAGGATTTTAAAATTCCAGAAGAGTACCAGTCTACGACATTGATTATGATTCAGCAAGGGGCAAATGATGATGTGGTGTCGGATAATCCAACACAATACCACGAGGCATTAGAGGAAAATGGTGTTCCGCATATGTTTAATATTGTTCCTTATGGACATGACTGGTCAGCATGGAAAGAAGGCTTGTATAATTTTGCGAGACGTGTGTTCCAGTAAGCAAAACGATTCATGTAAATATAAAATAAGCTGAAATCAAAAGGCGTATGAGACATTATTGTTTCTCATGCGCTTTTTGTTGTAATACAATAAAAAACTATGGTATAATGAGTCTAGTTGAGGATGACATAAATCCCAACAGTATGTACGAAATGGAGAGTAGCATGAATCACATAAATATTTCAGATATATTGAAACAACAAAAATTATTATTTGACGGTGGATTTGGCACTTACTATGCGCAAGTTTACGACACGAAAGAATTACCGGAACTGGCGAACATTCTTTATCCGGAACGAGTGAGTCGAATCCATGAAGAATACGTTGAGGCGGGAGCTCAGATTATCCGTACCAACACCTTTGCTAGTAATACCATTTCCATGGAATTGCCATGGAATGAGGTGGAGGAAAATATCCGTCAGGGGTACCGTTTGGCAAAACAGGTGGCGGATGAGAACGATGTTTACGTGGCAGCGGACATCGGACAGATTCCAGTGGAGAATCTAGAGAATTGGGAAACGATTTCTAAGGAATACGTAAAGATTTGCCGGACCTGTTTGGAAGAAGGTGCAGAAATTATAGTTTTCGAAACATTTGCCGATATCGAGGATATTCGGGAGGCCATTGACTATATTGGTAATCAGGCATTTGTTATCTTGCAGTTTTCGGTGAACCAGTTTGGTTACAGTGGTTCTGGACTCAGTGCAAGAAATCTCGTGCAACGAGCAGAAGAAAATGAATATGTGGATGCCATAGGTTTTAATTGTGGCGTGGGTCCGGGACACATGCAACAAGTCATCGAAGGCCTTTCTGTGTCGGGAAAGAAATATCTTACTGCATTGCCAAATGCAAGTTATCCTCAGCTTGTAAGCAATCGCATGGTTTTTAAAAATACAAACTTGGACTATTTTGTGGAAAAAGTTCAGGAGATGCTGAAAATGGGTGTGGATATCATCGGAGGATGTTGTGGCACGACGCCGGCGTATGTTCGTGCGATGAAGGAAGCGATATCCTTCGCGCAACCGGAGAAAGTGCTGGTGGAAAACGAACCACAGATAAAACAAGAACCGGAAAAAAATCCATCTTTCTATGCTGGAAAAGAGGGGAAGAAACTGATTGCGGTTGAGTTGGTGCCGCCGCTTGGAAGCGATGATCAGGTGCTAATGGATGCGGCTCATTTGCTTTTGAAAAGCGGAGCAGACGTACTGACTTTCCCAGATTCTCCGTCGGGACGAACAAGAGCAGATTCGGTGTTGATGGCAGAAAAAGTGGCAAAGGAAACAGGAATGTGTGTGATGCCGCACCTTTGCTGTCGTGATAAAAATGCCATTGCTATGCGATCACAGGTGCTGGGGGCGTACATTAATCAAATCCAGAATTTCCTTGTGATTACGGGGGATCCGATACCGACCATGGCACGAGGAGATGTGAAAAGTGTATTCAATTTTGATTCCGTAGGACTTATGCGTCTTATGAATGATATGAATGAGGAGCAGTTTGCAGAGGCGCCGATTTGTTACGGCGGTGCGATAAATCAAGGGCGGAAAAATTTAGACATTGAGATAGCTAGAGTGAAGAAAAAAATGGAGGCAGGTGCAACGTTTTTCTTTACCCAACCAATTTGTACCAGAGAAAGTGTGGAGCGGGTAAGACGTATTAAGGAAGAGACAGGGGCGCGAATTTTATGTGGTATTATGCCGTTTGTCAGCTTGCGCAATGCCACCTTTATGAAAAATGAAATGACTGGCATCGGTGTGACGGATGAAGTGCTGGCACGATACCGAGCCGATATGACCAAAGAGGAAGGCGAGGAGACAGGAGTAGAATTAGCGAGAGAAATGATGGCTCTTGCGGATGATTTTGCCGATGGATATTATTTTTCCTTCCCATTTAACCGGGTGTATATGTTGGAAAAGATTTTACAGTGATAAAGGAGGAACCTATGACGACAAAAGAGATGACACGAGAGTATTTTGACAGCTTGATGTTGGAGATGCGTCTCATGGACAGTGGGGTGCCGAGCACCGAGATGGAACTTTATGGAAAGCGTTTTCAGACACCGATCATGACGGCAGCATTGTCGCATATTGGCACCTTTAACCCAGATTTGCCAAGTGGTATGGTTCAGTATGCTCAGGGAGCTGCGATGGCAGGAGCGGTGCATTGGATTGGAATGGGAAGCGATGAGGAATTTGAAGAAGTGGCGGCGACCGGAGTGCCAACCATTCGAATCATCAAGCCGTATGCAGAGGAAAATAGAATCTATGGCCAGATTCAGTGTGCCGAGAAAAATGATGCATTGGCAGTGGGAATGGACATTGATCACATGTTTGGTCTAGATGGCAATCCAGATATCTGCATGGGGGAGCAGATGGCAGTGAAAACTTCGGCGGATTTACGGCGTTACATTGCTTCTACGAAGTTACCATTTATTATGAAAGGTGTACTCAGTGTACAGGATGCGGTGAAATGTGCAGAAATCGGGGCGCAGGGAATCGTGGTTTCTCATCATGGCGGACGATTGAACTCGGCAGTACCACCATTGTATGTGCTGCCTGAGATTGTGAAAGCGGTGGGAGAACAGATGCCGATTTTTGTGGATTGTGGTATTTGCTCTGGTATGGATGCTTACAAAGCATTGGCGCTGGGAGCTACAGCTGTTAGTGTGGGCACTCATTTGATTCCATGTATTCGTCAAGGAGGCGCGGAGGGTGTTGGAAAGCGTATTCAGGAAATGACGGAAGAACTGAAGGGAGCTATGGCATACACGGGCGTGACAAACACGAAAGAATTTGATGCGACGGTGATTCGACACTTGTAGAAAGGAGGCGTACTATGAGACTTGGCGGAACGGTATTTTATGATGGAACAAATCCGGAAGAATACGCCTTGGCACATGTGGAAAAGGGCTTTGGAGCTGCATTGTGTCCCGATTGGATTTCTTTGGAAAATCCGGCGCAGTTAGACGAATTTAAGCGGGCGATGCGAAAACATGATGTCTGCATTGCAGAAGTGGGGGCATGGTGCAATCCACTTCATCCGGACAAAAAGGAAGCGGAGAAAAATATTCAATATATGATTCAGCGGTTGCAGTTAGCAGAGGAATTAGAAGCCGTAACCTGTGTCAATATACTGGGGACGAAATCTGTTGAAAACTGGTATGCACCGACTCGAGAAAGTTATAGCAACGCCTTTTTTGAAGAGGCAGTGGCGGTGAGTCAGCGTATCATCGATGCGGTGAAGCCTGTCCATACGAAGCTTTCTTTTGAGATGATGCCCTATAATTTCCTAGACGATGCCAAAGAATATTTGCATTTTTTGGGAGCGGTGGATCGGGATGGGGCTGGGGTGCATCTGGATATTTGCAACACCATCAACCACCCGCGATTGCTGTATCGCAATGAAGAACATATTCGTGAGACATTTTCACTTTTACGAGACAAGATTGTGACGTTGCATTTAAAGGATATTACGTTGCGGAAAGACACATTCACTGTGGAGTTCAACGAAGTGTTGATTGGGACGGGAGATGTGAATTATGAGGTTTTGATGAAGGAAATCGCTGCGTTGTCTGTGGATACCCCAGCGATGCTGGAACATTTGCAGACGGAAGAAGAGTATGATGCGGCTACTGCGGCGACACTAGCGTATGCGGAAATGGCGGGCATGGAGAAAAAAGGTATGGTTTGGCAGTTGTAACAAAGAGAGAAGTCCTGCGAAAGCAAGACTTCTTTTTTGGATTATTCTATTATTTTCCCATCTGTGGATATCGTCACAACTCGCCAGGAGATGAATTTTCCACTATTTTGAATCGCCTTTTTTGCGGCTGATTCAATGCCACCACAGCAAGGAACTTCCATGCGAACAATGGTAATACTTTTGATGTTGTTATTCGAGATGATTTCTGTTAGTTTGTCCGCGTAGTCCACGGCGTCTAATTTCGGACAGCCAATCAAAGTGACATGGTTGCGGATGAATTCGTGATGGAAATTACCGTAGGCATAAGCGGTGCAATCTGCAGCGATTAGGAGATTTGCGTTATTAAAATATGGTGCATTTACGGGAGCGAGTTTGATTTGAACCGGCCACTGAGAGAGTTGACTGGAAATCGGTTGGCTGCTTGGTGTATTGATGGAAGTTTGTGGCTGGAGTGCCTTTGCCTGAGACCCCGGACAACCGCAAGGAAGTGGCGAGGACGGATTCTTTTTGGCTTTGGCAGCCAGAACCGCAGCTTCGTTGTAGGCAGGTGCTTCTCGCTCTTCGAAAGTGATGGCTCCCGTTGGACATGCAGGAAGACAGTCACCGAGACCGTCACAATAATCCTCTCGCATAAGTTTTGCTTTTCCATCCACCATATCGATGGCACCTTCATGACAGGCGCTAGCACAGGCACCACATCCATTGCACTTTTCTTCGTTGATCTTTATTATTTTTCGAATCATATATAAATCCTCCATTTTTTGAATATCTTGACCTTACATGCTTATCATAGTACAATAAAAGTAGAAAGTATGTTGAAAATTCAACAAAATAAATTTTTTTAGGAAGGTAACGATTCGGGACCAATGGAAAAGTATTTTAAAGTGTTGCGAAACTGCACGCTATTTGCCGATATCGCAGATGAAAATTTGCTGGCCATGATGGGGTGTTTGGATGCCAAAGTGGCGAAATTCACGAAAAAGGAAACGGTGATTGCCGAGGGGGAACCAGCCCGATATATCGGCATTGTATTAACAGGATCCGTGCGGATTTTGCGGGTGGATTACTATGGGAATCGCAGTATTGTGACCAATGCGTTTCCGTCCGAACTTTTTGGGGAAAGTTTTGCCTGTGCAGGGGTGGAAGAGATGCCCATGGATGTTGTTGCCAATGAAGAGACAGAAATTCTGCTGGTGGATTGTCAGAAATTGCTCCATACATGTAACAATGCTTGCGAATTCCACCGACAGATGATTTACAACTTAATGAAAGTTGTCGCCGGGAAAAATCTCTTGTTAAATGAAAAGATCGAAATTACATCAAAGCGAACGACAAGAGAAAAGTTGATGACATATTTACTCTTACAGGCAAAGAAAAAAGGGAGCAAACAGTTTGAAATTCCGTTCGATCTCCAAGAGTTGGCGGATTACTTGGAGGTGGAACGAAGCGGACTTTCTTCGGAAATTGGGAAATTGCAAAAAGAAGGAATTTTGAGAAGTCGAAAGAGTAAATTTGAATTATTGTAAGATAGAAAAGGGCATATCCGAAAAAGGATATGCCCTATGTTGTCGCCAGTGTTTATCAAATTAGTCCGTAAAGTTATCGAAATAACCCTGAATATGAATGATTGGTGTTCCTTTGTCTCCGGAACCACTTGTCAGGTCGCAGAGAGAACCAATCAAGTCTGTGAGCTGTCTTGGTGTTGTACCTTGAGAAGCCATGTTTCCAACCAAGTTTGAATCCTTTTGTTTGATGCTGTTGGAAATTGCTTCTTTTAATTCAGCACCGCTCAAGTTTTTGAAATCATTGTCGGCAAGATATTTTAACTTCAGCTCGTTTGGTGTACCAACAAGTCCAGCAGTAAAAGCAGGGGATACAACAGGATCTGCCAATTCCCAAATCTTACCCTGTGGATCTTTGAAAGCACCATCGCCATAAACCATAACTTCGATATGCTTGCCAGTCTTCTCAAGCATTTTTGCCTGAATATCTTCTACCAAATCCTGACACTCGCGAGGGAAAAGTTTGATCATATCCTCGGTGGATTTGTTCGAACCCAACAATCCGTATTTGGCATTGTAACCATTGTTATTAACAGGCGCTGTCAAAATGTCATCCAGACAACATACAGCTTTTGCACCTGCCTCCAGTAAGAGACGTTTTGTACGTGCTCTTGTGTGGATATCACAAGTGATAATACAGTCCGCGTAGTCCAAAATGGTTTTTGCTTGGTTGGCAAAAATAATCTCGACTTCTGCTCCTGCGTCTGTGATAATGTCTGAGTAATACTGAACATAATCAACACCAGTGAATTCATGTTTGTTTTCACCAAACAATTCGCGATATTTCTCTAATGTCAAAATATCGGTATATGGGTTGATGCCAGCGTTATCCAGCTGATCGTAGGTCAAAAGTGCATTTCCAACCTCGTCACTTGGATAGCTCAACATCAGTACTACTTTTTTGGCACCCATAGCGATACCTTTTAAGCAGATTGCAAAGCGGTTACGAGACAAGATAGGGAAAATAACACCAACGGTTTCTCCGCCTAATTTTGCCTTTACATCGTCAGCAATATCCTGTACAGATGCATAGTTTCCTTGTGCGCGGGCAACGATTGACTCCGTCAAAGCGATCACGTCTCTGTCACGAAAAGCGAATCCTTCGCTCTCGGCAGCTTCCATAACGCTTGTTACAGTGATGTCTACAAGATCATCACCTTCACGAATGATCGGACAACGAATACCTCTTGAAACAGTTCCAACTTTTCTTTCCATATTATCACCTTCATATTCTAGAATGCTCCCATACCACCTAAACGCCTATTACATTATACATGGAAGTGGCGCTCATTGCAAGAAAGTTTTTAAGAATGTTGATTTAAATCTTCTAGTCGCTCTTTCACGGTTCCGGAAATGCCTTTTACCACATCGGCTTCTGCTAACACTTCTTGGGTGCTGGCGGCCAAATTGGTTAGTCGGTCGTTAATGTCCGCAATGGAGTGAGTTAGTTCCTCCGTTTCGGACATGAGAATGCGGATTCCTTCTACGATTTCCGTGCGGTTTCGATTGCTTTGTTCTGCCATGGTGCGACTGGCTTCTGCCAAATCCTTGACTTCATCTGCTACCACAGCAAATCCTTTTCCGGCATCCCCGCTGCGAGCTGCTTCCACTGTGGCATTCAGTGATACAATTTTCGTTTGATTTGCAATTTTCTCAATATTTTCATTGTTTTTCTCTAATTTATCCAGCAACCCTTGAATGTCTCGGAACGACGTTTCTAATATGCCACAAAAATCAGATGTTTTCATCATTGTGGAACTGATGGCGCTGCTTTCTTCTGCGTTGACGGCATTGCCTTGTAACATGCCATCGATGGAGAGATTTAAGGTTTCAAAGTCTTCTGCGATAAAATGGGACATTTCCTCGTTCTTTCGAAGGATTCTACGATTTTGTTCTTCCAGTTGCAATGAGAATTCCTGCACTTCATTTTTTATGTAATGAATACAGTTAGTAGGGGTATTGCAACCGTTGAAGATTGCTGATGCCATTTCAGAACAATTGTTATAGCCACAAGCACCGCAGTTAATACTTCGTTCGTCCGGAGTATGTTTTTTCATTTGGTTGAAGACAGAATCTAATTCACTGGCATGTGGCATTCGCATCGAAATGGAAGCGGATTTGTCTGTATATGTACGCATGAAGTCTTCGATGTTTAATGAGGCAAATCTTCGATTCAAGCACCAGAGACGTTGCTTTGGTGACAAAATTTTGGAAAAAGGGTGAAATGCTTGGTTTTTCTTGCTTCTTGCTTTGATTTCTTCAATGTTATAGTAATTATCTTCCGAGGAACTTTTGGATTCTTCGATGCCGGTTCCGTAAAGACAGCCACGTTCGCAATTCAAAATATCTACCATGAAAGGGAGTTTGTCATTTCGCTGAATTCGTTTTTGGTAATCTTTTAAAAATTCATAGGCGCGCTTTTCGCCTTCTACTTGTCGGATGGCAACATCTTCACCACAAAACCAATACACATTTTCTTTCAAACCACCTGGCATTGGATAAATGGAACCAAGACCATAGGAAACCTCATCCTTTGTGGGAGTGCCATAGATGTTATGAGTTCGTACGTATTCCATTAAATGGTCAAAAGTGAGATTATAGGAGACATACCCTTTTGTGTTTGGGTCTGTGATTTCTGTCTTTTTCGCGATACAAGGACTGACAAAAGCCAGCTTATCGGTAATTTTCATATATTTTTTGGCATAGATTGCCGTGCACATCATCGGACTATGAATCGGCACTAATTTTCGGATTAATGCAGGTGCGTAATGCTCGATATAGTTGACAACGGCCGGACATGGCTGGGAGATACCGCCTTTGAAATGATTTTTGGTAATGTAATTAATGTATGCCCAGGTGGTAATGTCGGCGCCAAAACTTACACTGAGGATGTGATTGACCCCAAGTTTTTTTAAGCCACCTAAAACGCGATGGTATTGATCGGGGTAATTGGCTTCAAATGCAGGAGCTAAAATAATAGAAATTCGTTCGCCTTGTCTAAGGTCGTTGAAAAATTGTTCGGTGTCATCATAAAAACTTCTTGCCTTGTGTTCGCAAGCATCAAAGCAAGATCCGCAACTGATGCAATTTTCGCTGTGCACCTCGATGCGTTGGTTATGCGAATGTCCGTCTGTTACCGAATAGTTGGCGGTGAGAACGGGACAAACAGAGATGCATCGATTGCATCCCTGACATTTTTCATTGGTATATACCAATGTGTTCGTTGTGATTTGATTCATATAATCCTTTTTCCTCCTTACTGCTTGTGCAACAAGTGTAGACCAGCGTTTATACTTTTTTCGATACAGTCATTATACTAAAAGAATTGATAGTTTTCAACAAAAGAAAAGACAAAAAGTGAAAAAAATTGTCACTTTTACACAAAAATTAACGAAGATTTTATTGAAAAATGTGTCGAAATGCGTTAAAATGATTAATGGAGGGTGTTATATATGATGGAACACGATTTTTTTAAACTTGCAATCGAATATGTGAAGGAAATCGTACTGTTTTTTGATGCTCAGGGGAAGATTCAGTACGCCAATCGCATTGCAAAAGAATCTCTTGAGTATGGGGAGGAGATTTATCAATGCACAATAAGTGACATTTTTCCGTCAATTTGTGAAATTCAAGGGGGAAATGTTCAGATTCTGTGTGCGTTGAACGATGTTGTGTCAGGAAACTTTGCCTATCGACAAAATCGTACTTGTTTTCAGACGGAGACCCAGATCATACCGAGTGAAGAACAGAAAGGGTTCTACGTGTGCATGGCAAAAGACGTATCTGCCAGAGATTATTTGGAGCGAAAAGTCGTTCAGGCAGGACAGGAAATGGAAGAAGCAGAAAAAGTAAAGACACAGTTTGTAGCAAATGTTACCCATGAACTGCGTACACCGGTAAATGGGATTTTAGGAAATACAAGAGAGCTACTCTTGAAAGAAGAAGACCCGAAAAAACAAAAAATCTTGCAGTTGGTTCAACGTGGTTGCGACGATATGAATGCCATTATTAATAACATCTTGGATTTTTCTAAGTTGGAGGCAGGAAAATTTTCATTGGACCCACACGAGTTTGTTTTTCGGGAGATGATGGACTATGTGAAAAACAATCACATCAGTCGCATCGTGGAAAAAGGATTGGAATTATTTATGACCATATCTCCGGAAATTCCGGAGAAAATCATCGCCGACGAGTTGCGTATTGTACAGATTTTGAATAATCTTTTGTCCAATGCCTGCAAGTTTACTTCGGTGGGGAAAATTATGGTAGAGGTGGTGAAGACGGCTCAGATCGGCAACCGGATCGAGCTGTTCTTTATCGTCATTGATTCCGGTATCGGTATTGATAAGGCGGGACAGGATAAGTTGTTCCAAAGTTTTTCGCAGGTGGAAGCGTCCATTTCGCGAAAATATGGTGGAACCGGATTGGGGTTAAATATTTCAAAGCAGCTGGTAGAACTGATGGATGGTAACATTCATGTGGAAAGTGAATTGGGAAAAGGAACCACATTTTCCTTTCACATCTGGGTGGATGTTCCGCAGGGAACTAAGGTGACGCCGAATGTGCAGATCGATATGCAGGCGGAACGGAGAAAATTGGTCACATTTATCAGTGCCGATGAGGATGAAAAAGTATGGAAGTATGGAGAAGAGGAAAATCTCAAAGAAATTGAGAAGAAAATGTCAAAATTAATTCTCAGTGTGGAGATGGAAAATTGGGAAAAGGCAGAAATGTTCGCGGATACCTTAAAGCAGTTGTTGGAGGAGGCGCCTCGTGAGATTAAAAGTGGTGCGTTGCGGCTGAAGATGGCGGTGCAGAAAGGTGACTATGAAAAGACGCAGACGGCGTATGAAAAGTTGAAAGGATTATTGGAATTGTAGAGGAGTGATGGGATGAAGGATAATCAATCACCAAAGAAGTGGAAAATTCTCATCATCGATGACGTAGAAGCAAATCGATTTGCGTTGCGAGATATCATACAGGAAATGGGGTATCAACCCATTTTAGCGGAGCATGGCAAGCAAGCCCTAAAGGTTGTTGCTAGGATGCGACCAGAATTAATTATTTCAGATATTTCGATGCCGGAGATGGATGGTTATGAATTTTGTGAAACGATAAAGAAAGATGCGGAATTACGGGATATTCCGATTATATTTATTTCTGCATTTGACAATCCGGAAGATATTATGAAAGGGTTTAATGTAGGAGGAGAAGATTACATAACGAAGCCATTTATTCCGGAAGTGGTAAAGGCTCGTGTGATATTGCATTTGAGACTGTATGACGCGACGCAGGATCTTCAGGAAACCAATCGGCAGTTGCAGACATTGGTGACGCAACAAGTAAAACAATTAGAATTGGAAAAAAAGAACGTTCTTTATGCGCTGACCCGTGTAGCAAGGGAAAATGCTTGTTACGATGAGAGGCACATGGAGAGACTTTGTTATAATTGCCGGATCATGGCAGAGGCGATGCAATTGTCAAAGAAGTATGATCACATCGTTTCGGACAGTTTTGTAGAAACCATTGAGTTGGCAGCGCCACTGTGTGACTTGGGGAATGTGGCGATACCTACAAATATTTTGCAGAAGAAGGACTCTTTGTCGGAAGCGGAGGCTAAGGTGATGCAGACTCATGCCATGGCAGGAACGCGCATTTTGCAGGACGTGTTGGATGTGGGGGACTACAATGATTTTATTCAGATGTCTATGGATATCGCTCATTATCATCATGAGAATTGGGACGGTTCCGGATATCCGGAGGGGGTAAAGGGAGAGGATATACCTTTGCCGGCACAGATTATGGCGGTGGTGAGTGTGTTTTGTGCACTGACGGAGACGCGAGTATATCGTGATTCCTATGACACAGAGGCGGCATTGGAAATTATGGAAAAGGATTCGGGGATAAAGTTTAACCCGGCATTGTTTGATATATTGAAAAAAATTCATCGACAGTTGCGATAGTGATTGTGCTAAGATGGAGGCAGGATGGTGAGATTCCGATGATGACAGAAGTTGAATTTTATCAGATAGCCACCTTTCTAAAAGACCGATATGGCATTGATATGAGTGCGAAAAAGGAAATTATGAATGGTAGATTGGAAAACTATCTGAGAGCGGGGAGATGGAAGGATTATACGGAGTATTTTCGAGCGGTACAACAGGATGAAACAGGGGAATTGGAAAAGGAATTGGTAAATCTTCTAACGACCAATCACACCTATTTTATGAGGGAGTTTGAGCATTTTGATTTTTTGCGGGAGGAAGTTCTTCCATGGCTTCGGCAGAAGGAATCCAGAAATCGCGATTTGTGTATATGGTGTGGAGCGTCTTCCACAGGGGAGGAACCCTATACATTGGCGATGTTGATGTTGGATTTTTTTGGACTAGAACACGATTCTTGGGATACGAAGGTATTGGCAACGGATATTTCTACGGAAGTATTACAGCAGGCCTTGAGCGGAATATATCGAAAAGAACAGGTGATGGATCTGCCCGGTAATTGGCGTCGAAGATTTTTTCGTGAATTACGGGATGGACAACAAGTGCAAGTGACGGAAGAAGTGAAAAAGGAAGTTATCTTCCGACAATTTAATCTTATGGATCCCTTTCCTTTTCGACGAAAAATGCATATCGTATTTTTGCGAAATGTAATGATTTATTTTGACCAGGATACTAAGAGGGAATTGGTTCAGAAAGTGTATGATGCAATGGAACCAGGCGGATATTTGTTTGTGGGAAGAACCGAGACGATAGACCGGGGGGAGACACCGTTTCAGATGATCCAACCGTCTATTTTCCGAAAATAGGGGAGAAAAAAGTATGGCAAAAATACGCGTTTTGGTAGTGGAAGATTCCATGGTGTTTCGGAGACTTCTGGTAGAAGCACTAAACCGGGATCCTGACATTGAAGTGGTGGCCGTGGCAGAAGATCCGTTTCAAGCACGGGATGCCATTATTGAATGTCAACCGGATGTTATGACTTTGGATGTAGAACTTCCCCGTATGAGCGGGATTGAATTCTTAAGAAAATTAATGCCCCAGTATCCATTGGCTACCGTAGTGATTAGCGCACTCAGTGATAAAGTGTTTGATGCATTACAGGCGGGAGCGGTGGATTTTGTGGAGAAACCGGCGATGACGCAGAAAGCCCAGCTGGAACAGTTTATGAATCGAGATTTACCGATTATGGTGAAGGCGGCATCCATGGCAAAGCTCGACCAATTAAGAAGAAAACACACAGAAATTGTGGCCGGTTCGTTGGCGCAGAGGCAGAAAAAAGATGTGGTGATTGCCATTGGAGCATCTACCGGCGGTACCGAGGCGACAGCGGAAGTGCTTCGGGAATTTGGAACAGATATTCCGGGGATTGTGGTGGTGCAGCATATGCCAACCGGTTTTACAAAGATGTACGCAGAACGACTGAATCGCTCATGTCGTGTGGAAGTAAAAGAAGCAAAAACCGGAGACGTGATTCAGCCGGGACGAGTGTTGATTGCTCCGGGAGGGGAGGAGCACCTAAAGGTGGTTCGAGTGGGAGAGAATTATCAAGTGGTGTGCCGACGGGGAGATAAGGTCAGTGGACATTGTCCTTCGGTGGATGTCCTATTCCAATCGGTGGCAGAAACGGCAGAAAAAAATGCAATCGGTATTTTGCTCACTGGTATGGGAAGCGATGGGGCGCAAGGGCTATTGAAAATGAGACAACATGGAGCTCGGACGATCGCTCAGGATGAAAGCAGTTGCATTGTTTACGGTATGCCGAAGGTGGCATACGAATTGGGAGCAGTGCAATATCAAGAAAAAATATCGGATGTTGCAAGACGGACGTATCAGATATTAAATTCAATGTGAAGGAGTGAAAAAGTATGAGAATATTATTAGCAGAGGATGATTTTGTTACAAGAAAATTTATGACGAGTTTCCTGTCCAAATACGGAAGTTGTGATGTTACGGTAGATGGGATGGAAGCGGTGGATGCTTTTTTGATGGCATTGGAGGATGAGGAACCATATGATCTTGTGTGTCTGGATATCATGATGCCAGTTATGGATGGATATCAGGCGTTGCAGGGGATTCGAAATCTGGAAAAAGAACGTGATATACCGGCGGATAAAGCAGCGAAGGTGATTATGGCAACGGCATTGAATGATGAAAGCAATGTGAAGATGGCGTTTGATCTTGGCTGTACGATTTACACTGGAAAACCAATCGATCAGGAGCGTTTTGAGATGGCTTTGAAGAAATTGGGGATTGCGTAGAAAGGAGTAGATGGATGGCAGAAGAATTTAATTTGGACGGCATGTTAGAGGTCTATCTCTACGAAAACAATCAGCTATTGGAACGTCTTCAGGAAATCGTGTTGGAACAAAAAGATGAAGCGTGTTTCGACGAAGACAGCATCAATGAGATTTTTCGTACCATGCATACCATCAAAGGTTCTTCGGGCGTGATGATGTTTGATGAGGTGACGAAAATCTCTCACAAGTTGGAGGATGTGTTTTATTATCTGCGTGAATCTCAACCGAAGAATGTTCCGCATTTGGAACTGGTAGAGCATGTATTGACAGTGTCTGATTTTATTTCAGCAGAGATGGAAAAACTGGAAAATGGCGGCGCGGCAGACGGAGATGCCACTGCAATTTACAAAGAAGTGGACAAGTTCTTGACAAAGATTCAAAGCGATGATGCAGATGCAGAAGAAGTGATCAAGGAGAATGTTCATGAGGAACCACAGCAGTTTTACATTGCGCCGATGGCAAGCAGTGCCAGCAAGTTTTATAAAATTTATCTTACATACAAAGAGGGAACACAGCTGGCAAATATTCATGCGTATAAGGTTGTATACGACCTGAAAGAAATTGCAGAAGATCTTCTGTATACGCCGGAAGACATCATTACCAATGAGAAAAGTGCAGATGTGATCATGGATCAGGGATTTTTAATGCTTTTGCAGACGCAAAGTAGTGAGGAAGATCTCCGAAAGATCATCAAAGAAGGGTATGAATTAGAAAAAGTAGAAATCGTACCTTGTACAGCACAAGAATTTCAACAGGGATTTGATAGTGTTGGTTCGGAAATTCGTATCGATTTGGAGTCCAGTGTGGAAGAAATCGAGAAACGGGCAGAAGAGGCAGAATTGGCAAAGGCAGAAGAGAGCGAAGCGAAACCGGAGCAAAAAACAGAGGTGAAGCCAAAACCAATGGCACCTGGAGATTTTGTAATTCAGTCCAAGGAGCCTGGAAAAGCGAAAAAGCTTGCCAAGGATAAACCGAAGAAATCGGAAAAAGCTTCCTTTATCAGTGTGGATGTCCGGAAGATGGATATGCTGATGGATCTCATCGGCGAGTTAGTAATTTCCGAATCCGTTGTTTTGCAGAATCAGGATTTGAAGGTGCCGGGATTGAAGCTGGATAACTTCAATAAAGCTGCGGGACAGATGAGAAAAATTTCGTCAGATCTTCAGAATGTAATCATGAGCATGCGAATGGTACCATTGACCAATACATTCCAGAAAATGAATCGTATTGTGTTTGATGTGTCTCGTAAGTTGGGAAAAGATATCGAGTTTGAGATGATCGGCGAGACTACAGAAGTAGATAAAAATATTATTGAGCATATTTCGGATCCGTTGATGCATCTTGTGAGAAATGCAGTTGATCATGGTATTGAAACACAAGAAGAGCGAGAAGCCAGTGGAAAGACGGAAAAAGGTCGTGTTACATTGTCGGCAAAAACAGAGTCTGGAAAGGTTTGGATCGGTGTGCAGGACAATGGAGCCGGGTTGAATCGCGATAAGATTGTGGCGAAGGCGAAGAAGCAGGGAATCATTGATCCATACAAACCGGACAGTGAATATACAGATAAGGAAGTGTACCAGTTTATTACCCTTCCCGGATTTTCTACGAATGAACAAGTAACCGAATATTCGGGACGAGGAGTCGGAATGGACGTGGTGGTGTCCAACCTGCAATCCATCGGGGGTTCCTTGGAAATTGAAAGTGAGCCGGGACAAGGTAGTATTATGTATCTGAAAATACCACTGACTTTGGCAATTATCGATGGAATCGTGATGGAGGCGGGAGATACTACATTTGTAGTAGAAACCGGAATTGTAAAAGAATTCATCGGAATTCGGGAAAATACGATTATTACAAAGCCAAACGGCGAAGAGTTTGTTATGATTCGTGGCGAAGGGTATCCGGTTCTTCGTCTTAGTGATTGGTATCATCTTGGAAAGAACGAAAATGCCAATGAAGAGGAAGCGATGATCGTCATGGTGGAAATGGAGGGCGAGGTTCTTTGCATCCTCGTAGATCGCTTGATTGGCAAACAGGAAATCGTGGTAAAACCAATTCCGGATTATATCAAAAAGGTAAAAGGATTATCAGGATGTACCCAGTTAGGAGACGGAAGCATTGCATTGATTCTGGACGTAGCTGGATTAATTGAATAAATATTGAGAAAGGAAAAGGCGCATATGAGTGAACAACAGGACAATTTAAGTTTAAAAGAGAAGTATGTAACTTTTATGTCCGGAAAAGAGTATTTTGGCTTGAAGATTGAATATGTCAATGAAATCATCGTTTTGCAGGATATCACAGCAATTCCTGAGAGTGAAGATTACATCAAAGGGCTTATTAACCTTCGAGGAAAGATTATACCGGTCATAGATGTTCGGCTTCGTTTCAAGCAAGAACCAATTGAATACAACGATCGTACATGTATTATCGTAATCAATGTACAGTCAACCGTGGTGGGATTGATTGTGGAAAAAATCGCAGAGGTCGTAGAGATTCCAGAGGAAAATCTATTACCATCACCATCCATTGGTCACAATGAAAAGAAAAAGACCAAGGAGCGGTATGTATACGCAATCGGTAAAGTGGGAGACACGGTGAAGCTTTTGCTGGATCCGGACAAGTTAATTAGTGACGAAGATTTGTCAATGATGGAACAGGCAAGTGAAGAAGCACAAGAGTTACAAGAGATAGAAGAATAAGGAGGACGAAGAGTATGGAATGGAATAAGAATATGAAGATACAGACGAAAGTTAGTATTGGTTTTGCAATTTTAGAGCTTGTTATTTTGTTTATTATGGTTCATGGATTTCAAACAGTATCCAAGATGGTAGGAGCGACAGATCCGGAAGTGATTAAAGCGGATTACCGAAATGTAATGTTTGCAATGTTTATCCTTGTGATCATGCTTATGGTGGGACTTTCTGTGGGGATTTTAGGAAAAATGCGCAAATCTTTCCGTCAGTTGTCGGAAGTGGCAGAGAAATTAGCGCTGGGTGAGATTGATGAGATTACGATCGTGAAAGATGGCAATGATGAGTTTGGCATGTTGGCAGGAGATGTTCAGCAGGTGGTTGACTCTATGAAGGAGCAGTCTCATTTGGCAGAAGAGATGGCGACAGGAAATATGATGGTTGACATCCGTCCAAGATCGGATCGAGATGTTTTGGGAAATGCGTTGAAAAAATTAGTGGAGGGAAATCGTGAATCCATTCGAAGCATCAGTGAGTCTACTTTCCAGGTGTCCACAAGTGCTTCGGAAGTGGCAAGTGCCAGCGAGGCATTGGCGCAGGGATCTACCGAGCAGGCAAGTGCCATTGAGGAGATTACCGCTTCCATTACCGATATTGCAGGAAAGACAAGAAAAAATGCAGACGAGGCAAATGAAGCATCTAGTCTGGTGGCAAATGCAATCGTAGATGTGAAACGAGGCAATGAGCAAATGAGAGAGATGATGCATGCCATGGAAGACATTAACGAATCTTCGGAAAGCATTTCTAAGATTATCAAAGTAATTGATGACATTGCTTTCCAAACCAACATTCTCGCGTTGAATGCGGCAGTGGAAGCAGCGAGAGCAGGGGAAGCTGGAAAGGGATTTGCTGTGGTTGCAGAAGAAGTTCGTAATCTGGCAGCAAAGAGTGCGGCAGCAGCAGCGGAGACGGCAGAGCTTATCGAAGATTCCATTCGAAAAGTAGAAGTTGGTTCTGGCATTGCAGGAAACACTGCGAAGGCGTTGGAAGAAATAACGACAGCTGTAGAAAAAACGGAGTCCATCATCAATGGCATTGCGGATGCATCCAATTATCAAGCGACAGCGATCGAGCAGGTGGATCAGGCAATTATTCAGGTATCTCAGGTGGTACAGAATAACTCTGCAACCAGTGAGCAATGTGCAGCAGCAAGTATCGAGTTGTCCAATCAGGCTAGCTACATGAGGGACTTGCTTTCCGCATATAACGTGGGAGAATCCTATCGTTACCAGGCATCTAATGCCACAAGAAATTATGCAAGCAAGGCAGACCGCAATGAGCAGATCATCTCATTGAAGGACGGATTTGGAAAATATTAATTTCGATTGAATTAGAATGGAGCATACTGGCATGTTAGGTGTCGGTATGCTCTGAATGGTTATGGATGAAAAAAGTATGTTGGAGGGGTTTGTGTGGAATTTTTAAAATACAATGAGGAAACGCAAGAGAAATATGAAAAATTAACATTGTTTCTCTTTTCTTTATATAGTAGCGGAATGGCGGTTCTTAGCGCGATACAGGGTTGGGAAATATGGTTGGTAGTTTTGATTTTGTTAATGATGGTGATGGGATGGGGCGTGTATGTGTTTCATGCGCGTAATTACCCATTTCGTGCTAGTGTAGTAGCGATTGGAGCACACATTAGTGTTACACTATATGCGTGTCATGTGGACAATCTGTTTCCGATTTTAATGATTGTGGTAGCCTTGGGGATCATCATGGCGCTTTATGTCATACCGGAATTGATGTGGATCAATGTATTGACCACGGTAGTTCTGATTTTTTATCATATTGTTGTGATTGAAACGATTCAAGCTAAGAATTTGTTGAGTTCCGGAAACTCGATTTTTTTCATTTTTAATGTATTTTTGATGCAGTATCTCATTTATTTTTGGGTGAAAAAGAGACAAGAAGGGAATCGGGAATTTTTACGACTGAGCATGGCATTGGCAGATGCTGAGCGAAGCAAACACGATTTTCTGGCAAATGTAAGTCACGAGATTCGTACTCCGGTAAATACCATATGTGGAATGAGCGAATTGGCGCAGGAAGAGGATAATATTAAAAAAATGCAGGAAGCAATGTTTGATATTCAATCCGCAGGGCGTAACCTTCTTTCGGTAGTAAGTGACGTGCTGGATTTTTCGGAATTGCAGTCTGGAAAAATGGAGCTGGAGGAGGAAGAATATAATATTTCTTCAACCATTAATGACATCATTAATATGACGATGGCGCGTAAAAATCAGAAAAATCTTGAGCTTGTGGTGGATTGTAATGCGGATCTTCCAGCTTGTTTGATGGGAGATGAAAAGAAGATTCGTCGTGTGATTATGAATATTGTTAATAATGCCATCAAATTCACCAATGAAGGTGGTGTATGCATCGGCCTTGACTTTCGACGAGAGTCCTATGGAATTAACTTGATTGTGACAGTTAAGGATACCGGAATCGGCATGTTGGAAGAAAATATCGAGAAATTATTTTCCAGCTTCAATCAGGTGGACACCAAACGAAATCGCCAGGAGGGTGGTATTGGCCTGGGACTTGCAATTTCTCAGGCGTTGGTGGAAAAGATGGGTGGTGTGCTGAACATCCGAAGTAAGCTGGGAAAGGGGACGACAGTTCGTATTGTAATTCCGCAGAAGGTTGTGGAGGATCGTCCGATCGCAAGACTGGAACATACAGAAAATCTGCATATGGCAACTTACATTGACATGGAGCAATTTCGGATGCGATCCATTCGTGATGCCTATAGTGCCAGTGTATTTCGGATGGCTGCCGCAATGCAGGTTCGCACGCAAAATTGTCGAAATCTCGCAGATTTAAAACGAAAAGAGAGCAAGGAAACATTTACACACATTATTACAAGCATTGCGGAGTATCAGCAGGATCCGGCGTATTTTGATGAAGTGGCAAAGCGGACCAATGTGGTGGTTATTCTGGAACGGGAAGAGGAACGGAAGCTAACCAATCCGGACATTGTTCGCCTGTACAAACCATTTTACATTTTGTCCATTATGCAAGTGCTGAAGCGAGGAAATGTGGAGCGTGAGTCGTTACGAATGACGCACCAGCGAAAGTTTATCGCTCCGGATGTGAAAGTGCTTGTGGTGGATGACAATGCGATGAATATCCGTGTAATGGAAGGGCTATTGAAACGGTATCAGATTGCGGTGACGAGAGCCACGAGTGGACATGAGGCACTGAAACTCATCGAATCCCGGGATTATGACTTTGTATTTATGGATCATATGATGCCGGAAATGGATGGTGTGGAGACGTTCCACCGAATTCGTAGTAAACATGGCATATACTATCGTGAAGTGCCGATTGTAGCTTTGACGGCAGATGCAGTGGCAGGTAGCCGCGAACGATTCTTGGAGGAAGGATTTGACGACTTTGTGGAAAAACCGGTGGAATTGTCTGTGCTGGAGCGTGTTTTGCTTCGTATCGTGAGTCCTACCAAGATTAAGTATATTGAAGAAGAGCAAGAGGAACGGCTGGCGGAGGAAGTCAGTAAGGAACTGCCACAAGAGGAAACTCGCTTTGCGGTAGGTGATTTGGATGTGGAAAAGGGATTGACGTATTGTGGTGATCAGGAGAAATATCTGGAAGCATTGGCAGAGAGTTTTGTGACAGCAGGACGAGATCAAGGAGAGATTTCTCGATGTTTCGCAGAGCAGCAGTGGAAGGATTATACCATTAAAGTTCATGCGCTAAAAAGCGGTATGTTGAGTATCGGTGCAGTGGCGCTTTCCGAACAGGCAAAGGCATTGGAAGCGGCAGGGCGCAATGAAGATATCCCATATATCAAAGCAAATCATGAAGCGTTGATGGAGCAGTGGAATCGTGTAATCGAAATGATCGGAAAAGACCCACAGGTGCCGGTGGAAGAGGCGAAAGAGCGTCTGGGAATCGTTGGAGAAGAGGAGGCGCAAGGTGGCGAAGATGAGTTGGGAGAAAAGGAAGTGGCGGATGATACAATGTGGGAACAGTGGATGATCCAGTTGGAAGATGCCACATTTTCCTTAGATGACGAGAAAATGCTTCTTTTGTTAAAGGAAATGCAGGGATATTCTTACTTGGGTAAATCATTGGAACAACCATTGAAACCAGCGATTCGCAAGGTGGAGATGAGTGATCTGATTTCGGCGTATGAATCGGTATCCGGGATGCGAGAACAGTGGCAGAAGGGAGGCGAGTGATGATGTTGAAAAAGTTGTATTATAAGATGTTTGGTCAAGAACTGGGGCTGCAAGAGCGCGTGTTTCGCGTGATTTTGATCGTGGGTAGTATCGCCTGTGTAGTAGGGAATGTGGAATCCACGGTACTCATTGGAGAATACAATGTCCCTCTTTTGATTCTTATGATGGCGATGATCGTGTCTTTGGTGGCAACCTTCAAATATCGTCAGGTGAATTTTGCGGCAACGCTGCTGGGAATATTTCTCCTTGTGATTGTTTTTCCGGAAATGTTTTTCTGTAGTGGCGGAATCCGAGGTGGTGCTACAATCTGGCTTTCCTTGGGGTTTGTGTATGTTTTCCTGATGTTTCGGGGAAAGCAATTGGCGTTTTTTCTCGTATTGACGGTGGTGGTGGATGTGTGGACATACATGAGTGGTTACTATCGGCCGGAAGTGATAACGGCATTGAATTGTGAGGCGGATGTGTATTTTGATTCATTTTTCTCACTAATTGCGGTAGGAGTCATCAGTGGATTGATTTTGAAATATCAGAGTCGTACGTTTGAGCGAGAACGAGTCCTTACTTCAAGTCAGAAAAATGATTTGGAACAGATCACGAAATCAAAAAATGCCTTTTTTGCCAATATGAGTCATGAAATTCGCACGCCCATCAACTCCATTATCGGTTGGAATGAGATGATTCTCCGCGAGGCACCCGATGGGGATATTCCGGAGTATGCGGAAAATGTGCAAAATGCCAGCGAGATGCTATTGAATCTCGTCAATGACATCATGGATTTGTCACAGCTGGAAATTAAGAAAATGGAGATTGTCTCCGCAGAATATAATGTAAAGAAAGTAATTCAAGACCTAGTGAACATGATCCAGATTCGAGTCAAAGAAAAAAATCTGGAAATGAAGGTGGAAATCGACGAAACTATGCCATCGTATCTTTTTGGAGATGAAAAGAGAATGAAACAGATTATCTTAAATCTGTTGACCAATGCAGTGAAATACACCGATAAGGGATTTGTAAGTCTGTCGGTGTCGGCAGAACGAGTGGCAGGCATCGCTGAATTGAAAATCACGGTGGCAGATTCCGGAATTGGTATCCGAAAAGAAGATGTGGAGTCCCTATACGATGTATTTCGTCGAGTGGATGCCCGTAGAAATATGACGGTGGAAGGCAGTGGACTGGGTCTCGCCATTGTAAAGCAACTTTTGGATCTCATGGGTGGCGAAATCAGTGTAGATAGTATATACACGAAAGGAACGGTATTTACAGTGACAATGTCACAGCCGATCATTGATGATACTCCGATTGGCGAAGTGGATTTCAGCACTGGTGGAAAGAAGCAAAGCGGACGTCAGTACCAGCAGAGTTTCGAGGCACCAGAAGCAAGAATCCTGGTGGTGGATGATCATATGATGAATGCATGGATCATCTCGAAACTTTTGAGTTCTACCAAAGTGCAAGTGGATCTTGCTTACAGTGGAGCAGAATGTCTGGAGCGTACACAGCAGAAATTCTATCATGTCATTTTGATGGATCATCAAATGCCGGGAATGGATGGCATTGAAACCTTGAAGGAACTTCGTAAGCAGGAAAATGGACTTTGCCGAGATAGTCATGTGGTATTGGTGACGGCAAGTTCTGAGGGGGAAGCAAGGGGAGTGTATCGAGGAAATCGCTTCGATGGCTTTATTGAAAAACCGGTTAAGGGTGAGAAGCTGGAGATAGAATTGCTTCGCCTTTTGCCTGAGGAAATCATTGAATATCGTGCGACGTCTTCGGAAAGCGATGACACGTCGATTCAGAGACTTTCGGGCAAAAAGAAAAAGAATATTATGATTTCTACAGATAGTGTGGCGGATCTTCCGGAAGATTTGTTGGAAAAATATGATATCAAAGTGGCGCATTTGTATATTAAGACGGACAAAGGACGTTACGAAGATGGATTGGAAATTGATTCGGATAGTTTGGCGTTGTATCTGCTGGATTCGAACAATTCCGCAGTGCCGGATAGCATATCAATGGAGGAATATGAGCAATTCTTTGCCGAAGCGCTGATGGAAGCGGATGAGATTATTCACATTACGGTGGCGGAAGGTGTAGGTGTTAGTTATCCGACCGCTGTGGCTGCGGCGAGAGGATTTGACCATGTGCACTTGGTGGATTCTGAGCAGATTTCCGGTGGTCAAGGGTTGCTTGTTCTCTATGCGGCAGATCTTGTTATGAAAGGGTATGAGGTAAGTGAAATTTTGCCAAGGCTAGAAAAGATGCGAAAGAATATTGAATTCTATTTTATCCTTCCATCATTACGAACGTTTCACCAAAACGGTCGCATCGGTTATGGTTTGATGCGCGTGTGTGAAGCGTTGGAATTGCACCTTGTGATGCGAGTTCGGAGTAAACGAATATCCATCGTAGGGGTACGATTGGGAAATATCAACACATCCCGCAGAAAATTTCTTAGGAAAACATTGCGAAGCAAACGAAAAATCCACAATCGAGTGGTGTATTTTACCTATGTAGGGTGTAACGTAAAACAGCTAAATGCGATGCGATTGGAGTTGACGAAAAATATTTCTTTCCAAAATGTAATCATGCAAAAGGCTTCCGGTTCTATCGCATGCAATGGTGGAATGGGAACTGTGGGAGTGGCATATCTGAGGAAAGTGGATGAAAAATCCCTTTTGGAGAGCGAAGATTAGCAAAAAAATCACATTTTTGCAAAAAAAACTGAAATTTTTTTCAGAAAAAACTTTTCTATCGCAAAATTATGTAATATAATGGTACTATCTTTTTTCTTTGAGCAGGGTTCATGGAGAAAGAGGAGAAACGAAAAGTGTTAAATCTTTCGAACAAATTTACAAAACAAAGGAGATGCAACAATGAAACAGGACATGATTGTAATTCTAGACCTGGGAAGTACAGAGAACACAGTAGTTGCCAGACAGATTCGTGACATGGGAGTATACAGTGAGATTCACCCACATGACATCACACCGGCAGAGCTGAATGCATTGGAGAACGTAAAAGGAATTATTTTGAATGGTGGAGAAAACCGTGTCGTAGACGGTGTAGCAGTAGATGTGGATCCAGCTATCTATGAATGTGGTTATCCAGTAATGGCCATCGACCATCCAACAGCAAAATGTCAGCAGCAGTTATCCGAATTGCCAGACGAAGCAACACTGAAAGCGTTCGTATTTGATGAATGTAAGTCCGAGGCAAACTGGAATATGAAGAACTTCATCGCAGACCAGGTTGAGTTGGTGCGTCGCCAAGTAGGAGATAAAAAAGTGCTTTTGGCATTGTCTGGCGGAGTGGATTCTTCCGTTGTGGCAGCATTGCTTTTGAAAGCCATTGGGCAGCAGTTGGTATGCGTACACGTAAACCACGGCCTTATGCGTAAAAATGAGTCAGAAAGTGTAGTGGAAGTATTCCGTAACCAGTTGAATGCGAACTTGGTATATGTGGATGCCACAGATCGTTTCCTTGGCAAGTTGGAAAATGTGGCAGATCCAGAAGAAAAGAGAAAAATCATCGGCGGTGAATTTATCCGTGTATTTGAAGAAGAAGCAAGAAAATTGGAAGGCATCGACTTCCTTGGACAGGGAACCATCTATCCGGATATTATTGAGAGTGGTACAAAGACAGCAAAATGCGTAAAATCCCATCACAATGTAGGTGGACTTCCAGAGGACTTGCAGTTTGATTTGGTAGAGCCTTTGGCACAGTTATTCAAAGACGAAGTACGTGCTTGCGGTATCGAGCTTGGTCTTCCAGAGAGCATGGTTTATCGTCAGCCATTCCCAGGTCCTGGACTTGGTGTGCGTTGTCTCGGAGCTATCACTCGTGATCGCTTGGAAGCGCTTCGTGAGTCCGACGCCATTCTCCGTGACGAGTTTGCAAAAGCTGGTTTGGATAAGAAAGTTTGGCAGTACTTCACTGTAGTGCCTGACTTCAAAGCAGTTGGTGTGCGTGACAATGCACGTAGCATGGGATACATGGTGGTAATCCGTGCGGTGAACACCATCGATGCCATGACTGCCAGCATTGAGCGAATTGATTACGATATTTTGGAAAAGATCGCAGATCGAATCACGGCAGAAGTGCCAAGTGTAAATCGTGTGTGCTATGAGCTGACGAAGAAGCCGGTAGCAACGATTGAGTTTGAGTAGACTCTCAATGAATAATTAAAAATATGAATAATAAAACCTTACTGATTTTCAAGTGTGTAAAAAGTTAAAAATTAGTAAGGTTTTTTGTTTGGATTATTTCTTCCCCCCGAAAAAACGTCACTCTACGATTCATAGATTGTGTAAAGTGGTGTTTTATGATATGGTTGCAATGAAATCTTAACTGCAGGAGAGAGAAAAAATGAATACACAACAATTCGGTAAATTTATAGCTGAACAAAGGAAAGCAAAGGGCTATACACAAAAAGAGTTGGCGGAAAAGCTAGGTGTTACGGATAAGGCAATCAGCCGTTGGGAAAACGGTCATGGCTACCCGGACATCGTATTGCTTGAACCATTGGCAAAGGAACTTGAGATTACTATCGTTGAACTTATGCATAGTAAACGGGACAATAATGCTGATTTCGTACCTCAAAAGGTAGATGAAGCAATTTCGAATGCCATAGATATCACGATATCCAATCGTAAGCTGGAAAGAAAAACAACAATACTAATTTATATTATTTCCATTGTACTTTTGGTTGGTATGTCATTTTTAAATCGTATTCCGGTATATGGTATGATTTCAATTGTGGTAATGTGTATCTATGCGGCGGCAGGTGTTGGTCTATTGATAAAAACGCTTGCTATAAGAAAGAAAAAAGCTGATGTTGATAGTAAACTTTTTTATGCTGTTCTTCTTATTTTGATAGCATTTGGTATATTGTTGTTACTGCTATGTTCATCCGTTTCTGTTGTGAATTAAATCAACAAGGAGCGATTTTATGTTAGAACAAAAAAAGAACGGTTTCAAATTATTTATTATCCTACTGTTAGCTTATATGGCAGTACATGTTGTATACACGAAGATATTATTGCGATTCATTGATATGCCAATGCAATTCTCCGTAATGCTTCAGATGATATCCTATATTGTATTGGGAAGTGTAGGAATGATTTTGTTTTGGAATGAATTGAAAGAGGGTATTTCTTTATGGAAGAAGCACCCGTTTAAAAACGTAAGTTTATTTTTAGTAGCGTACGTTTTAGATATCTTTCTAAGTAATCTTGCGTGTATCCCAATGATGCATTTGAATCCGGAGTATCAATCATTCAACGAGCATTCCGTTGCAGAGCTTCAAGGCAAATTTCCGGCACTTTTATTGATTATCGCTTTGGGGATAATGGGACCTGTGGCAGAAGAGATTGTTTTTAGGGTGGCACCGATTCGTTTGACGGAAAAGAAGAGTAAAAGGATTATGGTAGTCCTTGTAACAGCTGCTCTTTTTATGCTCGTACATATACATGCTTTCACGGTAGAAGAATTCTTGTACAATATTCCTCATTTTGTTACGGGATTGATATATGGTATTGTGATGATTTTAAGCCGGAATGTTACAATACCGATGTCGATGCATATAATGAATAACTTGCCAGCAGTTGTATTTGCGACTCTATATATAGTGAAGTGAGCACTACGAAGGAATGAAAATTTTTGCAAAATATCCAAAATGTAAACAAAACAGAAACATTTCCATGATACAATAAAAGCAAATATGGTATTTGGAGGTAGTGCGATGTTTAAGATATTGGTGGTAGAAGATGACAAAGACTTAAATAAGACGGTGTGTTCTTTTCTGAATCACAGTGGTTATGAAGCAATAGGGTGTCTTAATGCAAATGATGCATATGATGCTTTGACGGATAATATTATTGACCTTATTGTATCGGATATTATGATGCCGGGGATTGATGGTTTTGAGTTTGCAGAAAATGTTCGTGAATTAAATGAAGAAATCCCGATTTTGTTTATGACGGCAAAGGATGATATTGCGTCTAAGAAGAGGGGGTTTCGAATCGGCGTAGACGATTATATGGTAAAACCAGTCGATTTTGATGAATTATTTCTCCGTATTGGAGCACTTCTCCGCAGGGCGAAGATTGCATCGAGCAGAAAGCTTGAAATCGGTAAATTTGTAATGGATGCAGACGAACATACGGCATATTTGAATGGAGAAGAAATATCTTTGACGAACAGAGAGTTCAGTATCTTATATAAGCTATTATCCTATCCGAAAAAAACATTTACCAGAATGCAGTTGATGGATGAATTTTGGGATGCGGGCACAGACACAGCACCAAGAGCGGTAGATGTATATATGACAAAGTTACGTACAAAGTTATCGGATTGTGATAATTTTGAGATAGTGACTGTGCATGGATTGGGATATAAGGCGGTGCTGAAATGAGAAAAGAAGAGTTAAGGCATACGGTATTACGCGGAATATACAATTATTTATTGTTTTTTCTATTGGTAGCATTTCTTGTATCGTGTTCCATGCTGTTATTTATAAATGTGATGGCGGACTCGCTGAAATTGACATTTACCAGCGAGAATATAGGTCTTGCTGCAAAATTGACCTTTGGAAATGTTGTCTTTCTAAGTATCCTATTTACTGTGATTGATGCAGGGCGTAGGAAGCTTACCACAGAGAAAATCACAAAGCATATCGCTGATGCCGCAAAAAGATTAGTGCAGGGAGATTTTAATGTACGAATTGCTCCGGTGAGTTCTTTGGGGGCAGATGAGCATTTCAATGAAATCATTGATTGTTTTAATACAATGGCAGAAGAATTGGCGGGAGTGGAGACATTGCGCACCGATTTCATTGCCAATGTATCCCACGAGCTAAAAACGCCTCTTTCGGTAATGCAAAATTACGGAATGCTATTACAGATGCCGGATTTGGAGCAATCGAAACGAATGGAATACGCAAAGGGCGTAGCGGAGGGATCACGCCGTCTGGCAGATATGATGACAAATATTTTGAAATTGAATAAGTTGGAAAAACAGCAGATTTATCCGAAAGCGAAAGAATACGATTTGGGCGAGCAGTTATGTGAGTGCCTGCTTCAATTTGAAAATGTGTGGGAAGAGAAGAACATAGAAATTGAGACTGAGATTGCAGAGGATATTAAAGTAAGCACAGATGGAGAGTTGTTGTCGCTTGTGTGGAATAATTTGTTTTCGAATGCGTTCAAATTCACACCGGAAGGTGGAAAGGTAACGCTGGTGCTGGAGACAACCGAACATCATGCCATTGTAAAGGTAAGAGATACCGGCTGTGGAATGTCGCCGGAGGTTGGAGCACACATTTTTGAAAAATTCTATCAAGGGGATACTTCTCATGCCATGCAAGGCAATGGATTGGGGCTTGCCCTGGTAAAACGAGTGATAGATATTTTAAATGGAGAAATCAGTGTAGAAAGTGCCATAGGAAAAGGCAGTACTTTTGTGGTAAGATTCCGGAGGATTTGATATGCAAGGCTGGAAAAAGGTAGGGAAAAAACTTTTATTTCCACCCATGTGGATCATTGTATTGTTGACCATGATTTGCACAGTTGCACTTGTGGCGATATTCATCAATGGTTGGGAAATGAACCCTTTGTCATATGTAAGCTATGTTTTGTCATTTTATACACTAACCGTAATATGTATTGTTTGCTGGAAGGTGTTACCCGGTTATTATAAAAGTGCAAAAAACAAAATGCATGAGAATAAATATATTGACAGATACATAACGGATGCTGTGTTTAAAACGAATGTAGGGCTTTATCAGTCACTGACAATCAATCTGTTTTATATCGTGGTAAATGCGGTATCGGGATGTATTTATCAAACATACTGGTTTGTAATATTTGCGGTGTACTATGCAATTATAGCAATGATGCGATTTTTGTTGGTACGATATGTAATAAAGAATCCGACGGGGAATAACCATTTGGGAGAACTGAAAAGAGCAAGACTATGTGCCTGCATTTTGCTGACAGTGAATCTGGTATTGTCCGGAGCTGTTTTGATGATGGTGTTTTTCGACAGAGGATTTCAGTACCAGGGCTTTTTGATATATGTAATTGCACTGTATACATTTTACATTACGGTAACAGCGGTCATAGATATGGTTAAGTACCGTAAGTACAAAAGTCCGATTCTATCAATTACAAAAGTGATAAAAATGGCAAGTGCATTGTTTTCCATGCTGTTTTTGGAGACTGCCATGTTTGCGCAATTCGGGGCAGATACATCTATGGAAGTAAAAAGACTTATGATTATACTGACAGGGGCAGGGATTAGTGTGGCGGTTGTCACAATGGCAATTTATATGATTGTACAGACAACCAGGGAAATTAAGCAATATCAACATAACAAGGAGTGAGGCAAAATGGAAAGTAAGAATACAGAAAGTGTTTTCAAATATACATATTCAGCAAAGGAGCAGGACGAGATTAAGAGAATCCGTCAAAAATATCAGAGGCAGGAAGAAGATTCCATGACGCGATTGCGAAAATTGGATGCATCCGCTACAAGTAAGGCTACCGTAATTGCCTTGGTGCTTGGGATTGGCGGTGCGTTGATTCTTGGTATGGGAATGAGTCTTATCATGACAGATTTAGCAGTGTTGTTAGGAATGACCGGGATGACCAATATGATCGTTGGGATAATTGCAGGTGTTTTCGGTATTATTCTGTCAGCATTGGCATATCCGGCATATAGCAAGGTTCTTAAACGTGAGCGTGAAAAGATTGCTCCGGAGATTTTAAGACTGACAGACGAGCTAATGAAATAAATAATGGTTGGAGAAGATGGTAGAAATGCCATCTTTTTCTTTGCAAATTAATATTTCAGAAACATTTTACAAACAACATAAAAACATCGCAGATATATGATAGGTACATAAGGTGCGAACAAAAAGCACTTACAAAAAATTTTAAAGGAGAATAATGATATGTCAAAAATCGTAGAAGTAAATGAAAAAATTGCAGAGGTAGTAGTAGACGGATACAAGAAAATTGAGACTAGTGTAGTGGAAGGCTACAAGAAAACTGAAGATGGTTTTGTAGAAAAGCATTTAGTAAGAGAAGGAGAAACAGTAGAAGAGGCTAAGGGGCGTATCAAGAAGGAGCAGGAAGAAAGGGAGGCGCAGGCAAAAGCTCGTGCGCATGTAGAAGTAAATATTCCGGATTCCAGTGAAATCGTAAAAAAAAACTTGAAGCAACAAAGAATGCAAATAAGTTGATTGCGGAGAACAAAAAATTTTAAAGTTTTCCTTGACAAGATGATTTTACTCGTGCTATACTTCTGCATAATTCAAAACAAAAGGCTTTGACGAGGAGTAGTAAATATTAGGAATTTTACAGAGAGAAGATGGTTGGTGCGAATCTTCATTGAACTAGTATTGAAGCAGCCTCTGAGCTGTGGACCGAACAGATACATCTTAGTAGGCTTCAACGGAGTTCCCCCGTTATCGTAGGAAGCAATATCGGAGAAATCCCGTATTGACAGAGTGCAGAGAAATCTGAAATTAGGTGGTAACACGGACTAGAAAGTTCGCCCTAAGTTGATAAATATATCGACTTAGGGCTTTTTGTTTTGGAGAAAAAATACAAAACAAGGAGGAAATGCCTTTGCTCGCAAGGGCGGCTCGCATGATGGCTCGCGCAGAGAGACATTTTCTTCGAAAAACAAGGAGGCATAATATGACAGCGAATGAATTGAGAACCATGTATGTAAACTTTTTTAAAGAAAGAGGGCATCGGGAAATTGCGTCAGCATCGCTGCTCCCAGAGAACGATCCGACGGTTCTGTTTACCACCGCGGGGATGCATCCGTTGGTGCCGTATTTGCTGGGGGAAAAGCATCCCAGTGGCAATCGTTTGACCGATGTACAGAAGTGTGTTCGAACGGATGACATCGATGAGGTGGGAGATGATACCCATCTAACATTCTTTGAGATGCTGGGAAACTGGTCGCTGGGCGACTATTTTAAAGAGGAATCCATCTCCATGAGCTTTGAATTTTTAACAAAACACTTGAATATCCCGGTGGAGCGGCTGGCAGTGACGGTGTTTGCAGGAGATGAAATGGTACCGGCAGACGTGGAGGCAGAGACAAAGTGGAAGAGCTTGGGATTGAAATCGGAGCAGATTTTTCGGTACGGAAGAGAGGAAAATTGGTGGGGACCACCGGGACAGACCGGACCTTGCGGACCGGATACGGAGATTTTCTACGACATGGGTCAGCCAAAATGTGGGACGGATTGTGGACCGGCATGTACCTGCGGAAAATATGTTGAGATTTGGAACAATGTATTTATGCAGTTTAAGAAAGAATCCGATGGGACATTTACGGAGTTGAAGCAGAAAAATGTGGACACCGGAATGGGCTTGGAACGTATTTTGACGATTTTTAATGGTAAAACCAATGTGTATGAAACGGAGTTGTTTGTGCCAGTTATGACGAAGCTGGAAGAACTTGTGGGGAGTTCTGAAATGAGCATGTCGGAAACGGACAAGAGGATCATCTGCGAGCACATCCGAGCTACTACATTTATCTTGGGCGATCCGAAAAAAATCGCTCCGTCAAACACCGAGCAGGGCTACATTTTGAGACGATTTATCCGCCGAATGATTCGTCTGTTCAAGAAAACAGGCATCCATGAGAATTGTCTGTGTGAGCTTTCGAAGGTCATCATTGACCAGTACAAGGAGGTGTATCCAGAGCTTGGAGAAAATGAGGAATTTATATTGGAGCAGCTACAGAAGGAATACACGCTATTTGCAAAGACGCTGGACGATGGACTGAAGAAGGCAAACCGATACCTGCAAAACGTGGGGAAATGCGGAGTTTTGAGTGGCGACCTTGCATTCAAATTATATGACACCTATGGCTTCCCTATCGAGTTTACAATGGAAATGGCACAGGAAAAAGGACTGCAGGTGGACTTGGATGGGTTCCAAAAGAAGTTTGAAGAACATCGCAATAAATCCAGACAAGGAGCAGCAGGGAAATTTGCCGGTGGATTGGCAGATAATAGCGAGCGGACTGCACGACTTCATACCGCAACACACCTGTTAAATGGGGCATTGCGAAGCATCCTTGGAGATGAAATAGCCCAGCGTGGAAGTAATATTACGTCGGAACGCTTGCGATTTGACTTCTCCTTTGGACGAAAAGTGACGAAGGAAGAACTGAGTCAAGTGGAGGCAATGGTAAACGAAGCAATCGCAAATAAAGTGGACGTGATTATGGAAGAGATGACACCGGAACAAGCTTACGAAAGTGGCGCAATCGGAGTGTTCACAGGGAAATACGGTGAGATTGTAAAGGTGTATACGATTCCGGGGTATTCGAAAGAAATTTGTGGTGGTCCTCATGCTGCAAATACTGGGGAATTGGTGGCTTTCCGTATTTTGAAAGAGGAGGCTTCGTCGGCCGGAGTGCGGAGAATTAAGGCCGTGATCGAAGGATAGAGCGGAAGGGTGGGAGGAAAATATTTTCATTCATATTGCAATAATTGTTGACTGTTGTTAATATTGAGTTATGCAAGGATGAGTTTTGTATCTGTTAGGGAAAGCGGAGGCGGACGGAGAAAACGGAAAAATGTGAAAGGACGGATATCATGGCTTTCAAAATTGTACGAAATGATATAACCAAGATGCAGGTGGATGCGATTGTAAATACAGCGAACAAAGCGCCAATCTATTCCTTAGGAACCGATACGGCAGTATATCTGGCAGCCGGGGAGGAATTGCTTCTGGAAGAAAGGCGTAAAATCGGTTTTATGGAAGAGGGAGAAGTGGCGATTACGCCGGGATTTCAGCTTCCGGCTAAGTACATCATTCATGCGGTTAGTCCGTATTACATCGATGGCTCGTTTGGTGAGGAGGCGAAACTTCGCGGATGCTATCAGAAAAGTTTGGAACTGGCATACGCCAATGGATGTGAGAGCATTGCGTTTCCGCTGATTGCTACCGGAAGTTTTGGGTATCCCAAGGAAGAAGGCATGCGCATCGCCGTGGACGAAATCAGTGCCTTTCTTTTGAAACACGAGATGCTCGTGTATTTGGTCGTTTTTGACAATGAATCCACGGGATTAGGGCGCAAGCTTTACCCGGATCTTCAGGCGTACATTGATCACAATTACGTGCGTGATAAGAGGGGAGAGGAGTATGGGGGCGGAATTTTTTCGGCAATATGTGGAGCCCCGTCGATGTCCAGAATGTGCGAATCGATGCCATTTGCACCACGGGCGATGGAACCAAAGGCTTTGGGACTTCCTGATGACGCCGAAGGAAATTCTTTGGAGGAAGCTTTTTGGGAAGAAAGCCAGGCGGCATTGCAGGAGCGAATGAAACATATGTCGGACACGTTTCAGCAGTATTTGCTTTATCTCATCGAAGAACGAAAAATGACCAATGCGGAAGTGTACAAACGTGCTATTATTACAAAACAACTTTTTTCAAAAATAAAAGGGAACACAAATTACCACCCAGATAAGGGCACGGCCATGCGGCTGTGTGTCGGTGCGAAACTGTCTTTGGATGAGACGAAGGATCTGCTTGCCAGGGCTGGGTATGCGTTGGCTCCTTGTGACAAACGGGATATCATTTTTTCGTATTTTATTGAGAAAGAAGTGTATGATATGATTGAAATTGATATCGCGCTGGAGGAACATGGGTTGCCGTGTTTTATAGAGTGAAAGATGTTGTTAGTGTATAGATTCCCGCATAGCAGCATAAAATAAAATGTAATTGCATTTCTTGAGTTTTTAGTGTAGAATGTAGTTAGGAAAGCTGTGCATCAGCGGTGGGTTGACACCTAAAATCTGATACGTTTTCCGAACGTAGGTGTCGGAGGTTGGCAGGCAACGGAAAAACCTGTTATTTTCCAGACATAGGTGCTGGAGGTTGGCAGACAACGGAAAAATCAACCACAAAAAGGGAATGTTTGGTGCTGCGGCATAAACATTCCCTTTTTAAATATTAAGGGATTAAGGGGTTTGTGATGGATAAAAGACGTGCGATTTGGTGTGCTAAATCGTGAAAGGAAGTGCATTGATGAAAACATATTTGTGGATTGAGGATAGAAAAGATAAATCAGGCTACATATTTTGGCAAACATTTATGGGTCAGTTATGCCCCGAAATAATATTGGAAAGCAAGAAGAATAATAGTGAACTGGTAAAAGCAGTAAAGTTACTGGAAGATACTGAGAATAGATATATTGTGGTGTTTGATAATTCTTTTGACAATCTGCAGGTGGTTATGGAACAGAAATTGCTAAGAAGATACGCCAGCGATAAAACTAATGTTGTATTAATGGATATTATCTGTTTTGAGTATGTATTGCTTGAATTTAACGATTTAATAGAATGGATTTATGCATCGGATGATGAATTTTTAATAAAACGTGAAAAGTCAATTACTGCAAGAGAAAAACTGGTTAGGGCAATTCAAAGTGGTCAAGTTAATTATAAGGATATCCGTGAAATAATAGGATATAATGAGAATGTCGATAATTATAATGTGGAGCAGTTATCGGCGAGAATTTTGTTTGATTTGACGAGAAATACAGGATTTGAAGTGACAAAGGGAAGGATTGGCGAATGTTGGATTAAGTCCTGTTGTGAATGGGAAGAAAGAATGTTAGATGATGTTTGCGGTCTTGATGCAAGCCGATTGCTACTTAAGGAAAAGATGAAGCGAATTTGCGAGGGAACTAGTCTTTTGAAGCAATTTCAAAATCTAGGTTTGGAGGTGGCATTGTGATTACGATTTTCAAAAACAAAAAAGATATTCCACAGGATATGGAATATGTAGAATTAAACGATATATTTTTCAATCAAAATACTGCGCTTATGATTGATGAAAAGGCCGAAAAAATAATAGAGACAATAGATGGAGCAAAGCTGATTAGTAAGTTCAAGATGCGCTCGAAATTCAATGATGTTGTATTGGATGTAGATAAATTATCTGCCGGCTGTAAGACTGTACTGAATGTGCTTTACAATCCGAATACGGTGTTTTGCCTGAAGGAATGTGGAAACAATGCCTTGGAGATCTTGTATGGTTTTCGGGAAGGAAATGTTTATAGTGATTATGCATTAATTCCGTTTGAAATGGCTGTAGTTAATGTGCAGACTTCTTCTGGCAAGAAAGAAATTCATGATTATGAAGAATTAAAGGAGTGGTGGAATTATGAAGAGTAAGCCGATTGTAATGGAGCATTTTTCTACAGTTCATACTTCGTTTGTTTTGGATTTTGAATTTACGAATAATATTACAATACTGACAGGAGATTCCGGAGCAGGAAAGACAGCGTCCTTTTCGTTTATAAAGGAGTGTATGGCATTGAATCCTAATATCATGTGTTTGAATTATTTGGATTATCAGAAGGATATTGCAACTATTATAAAAAGTGCAAGTGAGAAATTGATTGTGATTGATAATGCAGATGTGCTATTGAATGATGATGTCAGAAAGTATATTGCACTTGATGATAAGAACCAGTATTTGATAATAGGAAGGAATCCTAAGAATCTTTTCACTACAAAAGATAATTTGTTTGAGCTCGTCAGCGAGACACAGGGGGAGCAGACTGTGTTGAGACTTATGAGTTATCTGTAATTTGATAACCAATATATAGTGATTTTCAGGTCGCCGTCAAGGCGACCTGTTTTCTTTTTCAATGTGATATAGTTATCTCAGAAACAAAGACAGGAAAACGGTTACGTTTCCATGTTTTGCTACAGAAAGGATGATTATATGAAAAAGAATGTAACAGAAATCGTATTTATTTTGGACCGAAGTGGTTCCATGAGTGGCTTGGAAAAGGACACCATCGGTGGGTACAATTCTCTCATTGAAAAGCAAAAGAAAGAAGAGGGGGAAGCATACATCTCCACGGTGCTTTTTGAAGATCGCACAGAAGTTTTGCACGACCGAGTTCCATTGGATGAAATCAAGCCGATGACGGAGGAAGAGTATTATGTGCGGGGATGTACTGCCCTACTTGATGCCGTGGGCGGGGCGATTCATCATATCGGCAATGTACACAAATACGCCAGAGAGGAAGACCGGCCGGAGAAGACATTGTTTATCATCACCACCGATGGAATGGAGAATTCCAGCAAGAGGTATTCGTACAATAAAGTGAAGAAAATGGTGGAGCGGCAGAAGAAAAAATACGGTTGGGAGTTTTTGTTCCTAGGTGCCAATATTGATGCCATTGCAGAAGCGGCGCGCTTTGGTATTTCCAAAGAACATTCGGTACAATACGAGTGTGACGAAATGGGAACAGCACTGAACTATCAGGTTTTAAGTAAGGCGGTTAGCACCGTGAGAAGTTGTGCGGCGCCGATGGCGGCTGGGGCGCTGGGTGCGGATTGGAAGAAGGAAATCGAGGCGGATTATAGTAGGCGGCATGGGAAGGCTTGAGACAAAGGGGGACGCGAGATGAGCAATATCATTTGTTTTTACCATGAATACGAAGAGTATGGTTGCTTTAGCAACTGGTACCGGGCGGATTTTGAGAATGCACGGCGGAAGTTTTCTTCCGTCGAGCAATACATGATGTATCAAAAAGCAGTTCTCTTTCGGGAATACGGACTTGCGGAGAAAATACTTGCTACCAATGATCCGGCAAAAATCAAGAAACTCGGCCGTTCTCATATGAAGCGCTTTGATGCCGATGTGTGGGATAAAATAAGTAAGCAAGTTGTGAAGCGAGGAGTCCGCGCCAAGTTTGAGCAGAACGAAGAACTGCTGGAAATGTTGCTTGCGACAGGGGACGCGGTGCTTGCCGAGTGTTCTCGAAATGATCGAAAATGGGGGATCGGTGTGGGAATCCGCGAAACGAACCGATATGATACCAGTACGTGGTGCGGAAAAAATCTTCTCGGTAGAGTGCTGATGGAAGTACGAGAGGAACTGCGCCGAGGGAAGGAAAGAGGGGTGCTAGGGTACGTCGACGCCTACGATCTGGAATTTGAGCAGTGGCAAATGAAACCGGGAGATTTGAAATGCATTCCGAAGTTTTACGATGCGGTACATGCTTATGCAGATACGTTGGTGAGCGATGACATGCGCAGATGTTTTTATGGTCATGATTTTGCGGGGTGGGATCTGGCGATGCGAACCAATATGGGTGGCGGCTTGCCTGCCATCGGATTTTACGAGATGAAGCAGGATATTTATGATACGGTGAGGTATGGGTGAGGGGGATTGTTGTCATATAGCTTAAAAGAAAAGCTCAAAACGTGATGCTGTTTCTACGTTGCCAGAGTTAGATGATATGGATTATTGGAAACGTCAGGCTGTTGACTGCTCGAGTTTATGAAGCGGTAAAGTTGGATGTGGAATACATGAGAGACCAGACGGTTCAGCAACCGAGTGCAAAGTGAAATGAATCGAATGTTTTATTTGTTTCCACTCGATTATTGTATGCAAAAAATGCTTTGAATATGGGATTCGGAGAGATAATCGAGTTTTCAATCGAGTGGCACTCGATTAACACTCGATTGAAAATGCTATAAAAATGTCAAAAAGGCAGAAATCGCAGTAGGAAGAGCTACTATGATTATGTATATAGTGGTGTATCTGTTGACAAGTTTAGTGTTTTTGGACTGGGAACTGAAATTGAGTCCTGCAAATGGGACAGTAAGGTGTGGTAGAATTGGGTCAGTAGCAAGAAGAACTCCTAAAATTAGAATTACAGGAAAGGAATGATTATTATGAAAAAGGATAGAACAAGTACTGTGATAGCAGTGACAATAGTAGTTGGACTCATATTGTTAATCGGGGGTATCAGATCTTCGGCTTCAAAATGTAGATACATTGATTGTGATCGAAAGGCAACCGATGGAAGTCGATATTGTTATTCGCATTATTTGCTTGTGAGATCGTCGGGGACGCCGGATTATAGTTCTTCTTCTGGAAGTACTCAGAGTAGCAGCCGTTCCACCACGTCACCGTCTTCCAGCTCTTACTCAAGCTCGACGACGTCCAAGAGTACTTCGAGTAGTACGTCCAGCGGTACGACGAGCAGCTGGAAAAACAGTAAAAAGAGTTCGTCGTCATCGTCAAAGAAAAATGGAAATCCATATGAGGCGTACGACAAGGGATATGAGGATGTTACGGAAGATGAGGATTATGACTGGGATCGATACAATAGCGATCCGGACTATGCGGATGGTGTAGACGATGCTATGGAAGAAAATGAAGAGGATTGGTAAATGGACACTATGATTCTAATGAAATTCTCCGGGAGAAAACATTGCGTGGAAAATCATAGTTTCGTAATGGAAGAAGAATACAGAATCAAAGTTACGAAACGAAAGTGTCCGTTTTCATAAGGGAAATGGCCGTGTTGCATGACCTCAAATTTATTGCTACAATATCATTACAGAGTCGACGCTGTGAGTTTGAATTGGGAGGCGATTGGATGAAATATGAAGGTTTGGATACGTATGATAATGCGATTCTGAAATTGATTAAAAATGATGCTCGAATGAGTTATTCGGATATCGGTCAGCAGGTCGGATTGTCGAGACCAGCTGTTAAAAATCGAATGCTGGCGATGCAAAAAAAGGGCATAATTCAGGGGTATCAAACCGTAATCAATTCATCCAAAATAGCGGAAGGTGTGAGATTTATCATCGAAGTAGAGGCAAGTACCGATGCATTTCAAGATGTAGTGGAAGTGCTCTGCAATGATAAATACATTCGCCAAGTCTATGGAACAACCGGCAACTGCCGTGTGCATTGCCAGGGGGTTGCGCCAAATAATCAAACCTTAGAAGCTCATGTGCGCTACTTATACAATCACAATAAAGGAATTCGCAGATTGGAGTGGCACATATTGATGACAACATTTAAGGATATGGATGGAGGCGTCGAGTATGTACGATATAAGGAATCTGAACATATGGAAAGAGAGCTGCAGGGATAATATTTTTCTGTGCCAGAAGAAAGTACTTACAGCAGATGGTTCCAGGAAAGAGGTGACCATTTTGACAGATAAGTGCATGGAAGTAATGGAGAAAATCGAGACGATTGCTCCGGGAGTGAATTTTTTTGCAATCAAGAAGCGAAGAGGTGGAAAACTTCGATTTCCGATGTACATTAATAAAGAATTGAAAGAAACAGAGTTGGAGATTCTGGACTTGTCTGTTCGCTCCAGCAATTGTCTGCACCGAGCTGGATACCACACGATAGGAGAACTGGTGGAGGACATCGAATTCAGCGAGGATTTGAAGAAAATTCGAAATTGTGGTGCGAAAAGTATCGATGAGATTATGGAAAAGCTATTTTGTTATCAATATACGATGCTGGACGATTCGAAGAAGATAAAATACATCCAACAGGTATTGGAACTGAATCGGTAGGAGAGGAAAAGCAGGCGATTTTAAAGGAGGATGAAAGATATGGAACCAGATGATTTTTGGGAGTACAAAGGTCGTAATAGTTCGGATGACGTGTCACCACCAAGCGGACGGTCCATGAAAGTTTATGTCATTATTATGATTATAGGAGCTGTATTGGGAGCAATAAATGAAGTCTTTGGAGCCTTGTTTATTATATTTGCAAGCTATCTGGCATGGATGACTAGTTGATGTAAAGAATTAGAGGATTTATAAGACATATGACATGAAGTTTGTTTTTGTGTTTTCATAGAGGCAGAAATCGAATGAAATGATTTTCTCCTGAGTAGTAGATTTCTGTCGCCCGAAGGGGCAACCAGGCACGGTAGGAGATGCGAATAATCAGCCGTGCTTCCTTTCTTTTTCGGGGTGGGGAATATAGAAAATAGTGAATTAAGGTTATCAGAATGGAGGTACATAATTTATGGCATTAAGTAAAGTACAGGTGGAAGAAACTTTGGAGTTATTTGCAAACAACTTTGTGTTTGAAAGTGCAGGAATAAACAGGAAAAGGTTATTTCAAAGATTTGGAGATACTTTTGGACAAGGAATTGTTGAGTGGCACGATTTGGTATTAAGTATCTTGAAAGAGAAAGACGTGTGTGACGAGATTGTCAACGAATTTATTCTGTTAACCAATGAAAAGAAGATCGTTGATTCGGTCTACGAATACAGAGAATTGACAGAAAGAGATTTTTCGATGGTTAGGGAACTGCTCAATCGATCTTTTGATTTGATTTTGACGGAATTCGATGACGAACATCTAAAAAAATTCATTAATGGTTATTCGTTAGTAGCGTGCGATAAGGAGGATATCGTAGGTGTCATTATGTCATACCCAATTATAAGTTTACAATCAAATATGATTTATGTGGACTCACTTGCCGTCGCTGAATATGCAAGAGGAAGAGGCATTGCGCGTGGATTGTTGGATAATGTACGTACAAAAGCAGTGAAGAATAGAATTTATTGTCTTAAGTTAATGACAGATAAACATTTGGACGCATATCAAATGTATAAACATATGGGATTTAGTGAATCTAAGTACGTTCTCATGAGTAAATGGTAGAAATGATAATTGATCTGAAGAAATAAATGGTACAATTACAAGAGAAAACGTGTAAGAACTGTGCGGATTTGGTGGGCAACAAGCGAGATTCGCATTAGAAAAAATGCAGAAAGCGGATGTTATAAAATTGTTTAATGCAGGACGATATGCAAAAGCACTAGGCTTTAATTGATACGTCAGTCTAACTTGTTGATGCCGAGTTAAAAACAGGATATGCAGATGGATTTGGATCCGGCATGCGAAATACAAACAAATACACAAAATTGTATTCTGGCGGAACTCCAGTATTTGTTAAAGATAATACATTTGCGATTACGATTGAAGAAGTAGCAGAACTATAGCGGGAGGTAGTGGCACTCGGATGGCACTCGGATGGCACTCAAGATGGCACTTAGAATGGCACTCGGGAATTAGCAGAAATACCAAAAGTGCCGAAGAAGTGCCGAAGTTTGTACCAGAGAGTGCCGGAGTTACGTCAGAAAATGCCGGAGTTGAAAAAGGGGGAGAAAGTTACATAAGCAATGATTTTGTAATATGTTTTGAAGAAAGCGGATTGGCTTTCGTATATAGATAAGGAACAAAACGAAGAGGATTCGTGAGGCGGCTGACATAAAGTTTGTTTTGTGTTTTCGTAGAAGCAGAAGTCGAATGAAATGATTTTCTCCTGAGTAGTAGATTTTTGTCGCCCGGAGGGGCAACCAAGCACGGTAGGAGATGCGAATAATCAGCCGTGCACCCTTTCTTTTGGGGAGGGGAATGGAGTTGAAAATATTTGTAAAAAAAGGTATAATTGAGTTGTGCGAAAACGAACGATGAAGTTAAGAAAATGGTTGTATGTATATTTATAGATACAAAATATAACGAAGTAAACGAAAGTGAGGAATAACAGTGGCAGAAAAGACGAATGCAAATATTGGATTTGAGAAAGAAATATGGGATGCAGCATGTGTGCTATGGGGACATATTCCAGCAGCAGAATACAGAAAGGTTATTGTTGGGCTCATTTTTTTGAGATACATATCAGCTGCATTTGATAAGAGATACAATGAGTTGGTTGCAGAAGGTGATGGATTTGAAGACGATATGGATGCATACACAATGGAGAATGTATTCTATGTCCCGGAAGAAGCAAGATGGTCTACAATTGCATCAGCTGCACATACTCCAGAGATTGGTCTTGTGATTGATAAAGCAATGAAAGCGATTGAAGCAGATAATAAAAGTCTTAAAGATGTCCTTCCGAAGAATTATGCTAGTCCAGATTTGGACAAGAGGGTGCTGGGAGATGTAGTGGACATTTTTACAAATAGTATTGATATGTCTAGTACAGACGTGGATGAGGATTTGCTCGGAAGAACATATGAATATTGTATTGCACAGTTTGCGGAAAAAGAAGGAGCAGGTGGTGGCGAATTCTATACGCCATCAAGTGTTGTTAAAACATTAGTAGAGATTTTGAAGCCGTTTGAAAATTGTCGTGTATACGATCCAGCGTGTGGTTCTGGTGGTATGTTTGTACAAAGTGCAAAATTTATACAAGCGCACAATGGTAAGAGAGGTGCGATTTCTGTATATGGACAAGAGGCAAATGCGGATACGTGGAAGATGGCGAAAATGAACATGGCTATTCGAGGAATAGACGCAGATTTCGGACCATATCATGCAGACACATTTACGAATGACCTTCATTCAACACTTAAAGCGGACTTCATTCTCGCGAATCCACCATTCAATTATCATCCATGGAATCAGGAAAAATTAGTGGATGATGTACGTTGGAAATATGGATTGCCACCAGCTGGAAATGCAAACTATGCGTGGATTCAGCATATGATTCACCATTTAGCGCCAAACGGAAAAATAGGGCTTGTGCTTGCCAATGGAGCATTGTCTACGCAAACAAGTGGCGAAGGAGAGATTCGTAAGAAAATTATTGAGGACGATTTAGTAGAAGGTATTGTAGCGATGCCAACACAGTTATTTTATAGTGTTACCATCCCTGTGACTTTGTGGTTTATCAGTAAGAATAAAAAGCAAAAAGGAAAAACGCTGTTTATCGATGCACGTAAGATGGGGCATATGGTAGACCGTAAGCATAGAGATTTTGACGATGCGGATATAAAGAGACTTGCCGATACATTTGAGGCATTCCAGAATGGAACTTTGGAAGAGGAGAAGGGATTCTGTGCAGTATCAACAATACAAGATATTATGAAACAGGATTATATTCTTACTCCAGGGCGATATGTAGGCATCGAGGATCAGGAGGATGACGGGGAGCCATTCGAGCAAAAGATGGGAAGACTTACCTCTGAGCTTTCAGATATGTTTGCCAAGTCTCATGAACTTGAGGAGGAAATACGTAGAAAACTGGGGGCGATAGGGTATGAAATATAATATATATAAATTACAGGAATTGGTGACGATAAAATATGGGAAAAATCAAAAGAAAGTTCAGTCAGAAACAGGTCATATTCCCATATATGGAACAGGAGGCTTAATGGCGTATGCTACGGAGCCTTTGTATGATAAGCCATCAGTATTGATTGGAAGAAAGGGGACGATAGGTAAAGTTAAATATGTGGATCACCCATTTTGGACAGTAGATACGTTATTTTATACAATTGTAAATGAAAATATAGTTATTCCTAAATATTTGTATTATTTAATGTCGTTAATAGATTTGAATAATTACAATGAAGGGACAACAATTCCTAGCTTGCGGACAGAAACATTGAATAGAATGGAGTTGACAATTCCATCAATTGAACAACAAAGAAGAGTATTGTCAATTATTGAACCTTTGGAACAAAAAATATCACTAAATAACCAGGTAAACAATAATTTAGTGGCTTAAATGTCAATATTAGAGATATCAATTTCACCAGACAATAACTTTGGTAGCAATGTATCTCTGATAGAAGCAAGTTTTTCGTTTTCTACTTGATTTGCCCATATTTTTTCAAACAACGGCTCAACAGTTGATGTAAACGAAGAAAGTGTTTCTATTGAAGGGACTAAAATCTCTGTTTTTTGAAAGTCTGGCACAGTTAATTGTTGCTGTGTTGTACCAGTTCCGGTTATATGTAATTGCTTCAACCACAAGTACAGATACTTAGCTGTCACAATGTCCGTATTTGGCACAAGAGTAATTAAACGGACAATTGGTACATACGGAACATGGCGCAGGCATACAAAACCTATCGTGCCTCGGGCTGATACGGTAACACTTTCATCTGTTATTTTAGGAGTGTCGGTGTAGCCATATAATCCTTCATCATTTAAACCGTTAGAATAAATTGGATAAGGACATTCTTCAGTTTTAGTTGAAGATACCATTTTGGGC
>JAGBBZ010000024.1 GCA_017938215.1 Eubacterium sp.
TGTCGAGATGATAAGGAACACTTTGTATGATAAATATAGAATCCCCAAGAATCAGATGGTAGTGCATTGTGTTTGGGAAATACCTCATTTGGTGTCAGGGAAGGTGGACTACGGGATTCTTCAGATGAAGTTATATGAATTGATTTATGAATAAGGAACTTGATGCAAAGACGATTCGGGTATATCGTGACAACCAAGATATATGCACAAGACCCAATAAGGACTCTGCCCATGAGGGGAGGGTCCTGTTTTATGCATATCCGAAGATGCCCCAAGTTGGTAACTACGAAAATGCCATACTTGTGACGTAGCTATGTCACATTTTTATGAAATAATGAGATAAATAGTTGCAGGAAAAATCTTACACTGAGAGGAGAATGATTTCGATGAAAAAAATACTATTGGTATTAACTTTTATTATGCTAGCTACGCTAAATGTCCATGAGGCACAAGCGTCCACAGACTCAGTTATTCGAGGAAATTACGAGTTTGAGTATGAACCAACAAAAGGCGGTGTCTGGATTACAAAAGTGACGCCACTTTCAGATAAGGGCATTGCTACGTTGATAATTCCAGCCAAAATAGAAGGAAAGAAAGTTGTAAAACTTGGTGGACCGAAGGATACTATGGACACATCGTGGGAAGATGATGATTCTAACCTTTTTGGAATGAAATGGTCAGAGGATTATGCAGATTTAATTGTTCCAGAGAAAGTTCATGATCGTGTGGCAAAAATAAAAACAATTCAGATTCCTTCTACCGTGACGAAAATAACAATGAATTGTTTTAATTTGATTCCAGATGGAAAAACCATTAACATACCCAAAGGTGTTACAAGAAATGTGGAATGGCTAATTGATACAAAGTGGAAGAAAATGACCATTTCTCCTAAGAATAGAACCTACAAAATCGTTCGTGGATGTCTTTTGACGAAAGATGGAACAAAGATGTATGGGTTTGTACAAAAGCGAAAAAAGGTAGTCATTCCGAATACAGTAAAAGAGATGTTAACGGTTGGCGGGGACTATAATGGAGTGTTTGAAATTGTAATTCCAAAGAGCGTGAAGAAAATTGAGAATGAGGAAATGTGTATCAGTGTTGACACGAAAATAAAAGTTGCTAAGGGAAATAAAAACTACGCATCAAAGAAGGGGTGTTTATATAATAAAAAGAAAAAGTGTGTAGTAGCGGTAGCTGTGCTGAATGGAGTGTTTCGGATTCCGCAAGGTGTTGTGTATTTCTCGGCGCATCCTAGATTTATTGGACCTCAGGCAGAGAAATTAATTGTTCCATCGAGCGTGGAAAAAATGGAGTTTTTGATGAATTTGTCAGTGGGAAGTGAGTTCACGTGCGTAATGGAAGGAATAACTCCGCCTAAACTTGATTATACTGGTGTTTATAACGTAAAAAATCTTACTGTTTACGTTCCGAAAGGATGTACATCTATTTACGAACAAGCATGGAAATTTGACAGTTCCATAACCGTCACCTACATCGAGCAAGAATAGTAAAATATGTTTCAAAGAACAATCGGAAGAATCGTCAATCCTTTCGCCTCTTGTGTTCTCCCGATGAATGGTATATAATAATAGACAGCATTCAAAACGGCTGAAAAGCCTTTAAAATAAGGAGGATTTACAAAGATGGAACAGTACAAACAGGAATTTATCGAGTTTATGGTGGAGTCAGATGTATTGAAATTTGGTGATTTTACATTGAAAAGTGGCAGAAAATCTCCATTCTTTATGAATGCGGGAGCATACGTGACAGGTTCCCAGCTGGCTCGTCTCGGTGAGTATTACGCAAAAGCCATTTATGAAAAATATGGTGCAGATTTTGATGTGCTTTTCGGACCAGCATATAAAGGTATTCCATTGAGCGTAGCAACGACTATTGCTTTTAGCAAGTTGTATGGTAAAGAGATTCGTTATTGCTCCAATCGCAAAGAAGTAAAAGACCACGGTGATACTGGTATTTTGCTTGGTAGCAAGATTAAAGATGGTGATAAAGTTGTGATCATCGAGGATGTAACTACTTCCGGTAAGTCCATTGAGGAGACATTCCCGATCGTAAAAGCGCAGGGTGATGTGGAAATCATCGGTCTGATGGTTTCTTTGAATCGTATGGAGAAAGGAAAATCTGACAAGTGCGCGCTGGATGAAATCAAAGAGCTTTATGGAATGGAAGCGAATGCCATCGTAACCATGGAAGAAGTGATCGAGCATCTTTACAATAAACCATGTCAGGGAAAAGTTGTGATTGATGATGATATGAAGAAGAAAATTGATGCATATTATGAGGAGTATGGTGCGAAGTAATGTGCCACAAAAGGATACCAATCACATAAAGAGTGGAAAGCAACATTTTCGAAAGAAATGTTGCTTTTTTTCTGTACAATTTTTACCAAAAGAGATATAATGAAAAGAGATTATGAATGAAGAATGGGGAGCATTATGCAGATACCGGAAAAAGTGGATTATATTATTCGGAAACTGAAAAAAAATGGATATGAAGGGTATGCCGTAGGTGGTTGTGTAAGAGATCGTATTTTGGGACGCGAGCCGGGGGATTGGGATATTACAACATCAGCAAAGCCGGAAGAAGTAAAGCGGATATTTACCCGTACGATTGATACGGGGATACAGCATGGAACGGTTACCGTGATGGTAGATGGGGAAGGGTTTGAAGTTACAACTTATCGAGTGGATGGAGAATATGAGGATCACAGACATCCTACAAGAGTAGAATTCACCCCGAACTTAGAAGAGGACTTGAAGCGAAGGGACTTTACCATTAATGCCATGGCATATAATCCCCATGTGGGTATTGTGGATCTTTTTGACGGTATGGGGGACATTGAGCGTCGATGCATTCGGTGTGTGGGGGAACCCCAAGAACGTTTTTCGGAAGATGCTCTTCGGATGCTTCGGGGCGTTCGATTTGCTGGGCAACTTGGATTTGAAGTAGAGGACAAGACGTTGTGTGCGATGAAGGAATTGGCACCTACGATTAAAAAGGTCAGTGCAGAGCGAATTCGTGTGGAACTTACGAAACTACTGCTGTCGAATACGCCGGAAAGGCTTTTGTTGGCGGAGCAGACAGGATTGTGCAACGTATTTTTGCCGGAGTTCTCTGAAATGCTACAGACGGAGCAGAACAATCCACACCATTGTTACAATGTTGGAGAACATTCCATGTGGGCGGTACGACATATACAAGAGTTATATGGAGCAGTGGATGAGAATACCCCGAGGGACTTGAACCCTTATGGTAAGGAAGAATCCATGGATAAGGTTAATACGATCCTGATTTATGCGGCACTTTTGCATGATGTGGGAAAGCCTTCACGAAAAACACAGGACGAGAATGGAATTGACCATTTTTATGGTCACGATGTGGTTGGCAGTGAGATGGCGTGTGACATTTTGCGACGACTACGGTTTGACAATGATACCGTTCAGATGGTTTCGAAACTAGTGCGTTTTCACGAACGACGCTATGATGGAAGACGGAAGACGTTGCGACGCTTGGTAAGCCAAGTGGGGAAAGAGGCCATGTCGTATTTGTTTTTGCTACAGGAAGCAGATATTCGCTCCCAAAGTGATTACGAAAGAGAAGATAAACTGACTCGAATGAAAGAAGCGAAGGAGATGTATCTGGAGCTTTTGGAGAAGGAAGAGCCCGTCTCCATCAAGGAACTTGCTGTGACAGGAAATGATCTGATTGGTATTGGTGTAAAACCAGGACCGCGGATTGGGGAGATACTACGACAATTATTAGAAATTGTGATAGAAAATCCTACAAAAAATAATAAGAAAACCCTTTTGACAGAGGCGCAAAAACATATTACAATAGAAACTAGATAATTTGTACGAAAAGGATTAAAAGGAAAGGTTGAGGGGCTATGTTTTCAAACGGTAGAAAAACAATAGGATTATTCATTTTTAACCCGCAGTTAGAGTTTCAGAGTCAGGTGTGTGAAGCGATGGCTGAGGCTACGAAGAAGTTGGGGTATAATCTGGCAGTGTTTTCCAGTTATGGTTGTTATGGACAAAATCCGCTCTATCATGAAGGCGAGATGCAGATTTTGACATTGCCTGACTATAGCGACTTCGCGGGGATTATTCTTGCCTTGGATACCATTGATAAGGATGAGGCGCGACAGATTATTCTGGATCAGATTACACGGAAGGCGACTTGCCCAGTGGTGAGTCTTCGAGTTCCTGTGGAGGGAGCCAGCAATATTCTTTTTGATGAAACGAATGTTATGGAAGGTGTGATACGACATATCATTGAGGAACATGGAAAAAAAGATATTGCATTTATGACAGGAACAAAAGGCAGACATGACGCAGAAGCGCGATTGGAATGTTTTCGACGAATTATGGATGAATATGGTTATCCGGTGGGAGAAAATCGCGTGTATTATGGAAACTTTTGGAAGGGACATGAAAAAGCGGCGTGTGATTTGTTTTTGCAAGATGGGAACAAACCAGAAGCGATTCTGTGTGCCAATGATAAAATGGCATTAATGGTAATTGATGAATTGTATTCAAGAAATCTATCTGTGCCAGAGGATATTCTTGTAACGGGATATGATGGAGTCGATGAAGGTGCGTTTAATAGTCCAGCATTGACGACAATGAAAGCGGATTTTCCGGATATGGCATACCGAGCAGTGGAGTTGATTGATAAGCACCAGGAAGACAACGAGATTGAGGATGTCTATGTGACGCCACAGATTGTTGTTCGTGAATCCTGTGGATGTGAGATTTATGGAAAGGACAAGGCAAAGCAGCAACGTTGTTTGAACCATAAAGAGATAGCCGAACAGGAAAATATCGAGATGCAGTTTAGTTTCATGACCATCGACTTCAGTGAACTAGATGACATGGATCAATTGCATCTGGCGATAAAAAAATACATATATAATATCGAAGGATTCCAGCATTATTACATTGCGTTCCGCGATGATATTGAAAGTGGAAAAGATATTTTAAAAGGGTATACGGAGAGGATGCATGTACGTGTCGCTTTTCGTTATCGTGCAGATCAGGAGATTATTGACTATTCTTGTATGAAGAGAGAACTTTTACCGAAGGAATTGACGGGAGATGAGCCACAGTGTTTTTTCTTCTTCCCACTTCATTTCTTGGATCGTACCTTTGGGTATGAAGTGTATGGTTTTGGTGAAAGACCAGTATGGAAACAGCCATACGTGAGATGGAATATCGCTATTTCAAATGCGATACAAGGGATTCTCGAACAGAGGAAGATGAATAACTTGCTGAACGAGTTGGAACATATGTATATCCAAGATGTATTGACGGGATTGTACAATCGTCGTGGTTTTGAGAAATATGCGAGAATGCAGTTTTCGAAAGCACGAGCAAAAGACTCTATGATTTGTGTGATAGGTATCGACATGGATGGTTTGAAACCGATTAATGATATTTATGGACATCACGAAGGAGATTCGGCATTACGTGCGGTGGGATATGCGATTCAAGAAGCAGGACAACCGGGACAGATTGCAGCTCGAACGGGAGGCGATGAATTCGAGGTTATTTTTCCATGCGAAGATGAAGAAGAAGTTGTGAAATGGTGTGAAACATTTGAGCAGAGCTTGGAGAATTTTAATAAAAAGTCGGTGAAGCCATATGATGTGTATGCCAGTTGGGGATACAAGGTGGGTGTACCGACGGCCAATGACACCATTGAGACCTACATGAATGAAAGTGATGACATCATGTATCGAAATAAAGTGGCGAATAAGCTGCGAAGAAATCAAGAATTACGATAAAATAATAGAAGTGAGGAAGTAAATTAGTTATGGACATCAATAAGAAAATTGCAGAAGAACTTGAAATTAAAGTGTGGCAGGTGGAAGCGGTAGTTAAGCTTATCGATGAGGGAAATACGATCCCATTTATCGCGCGTTACCGTAAGGAGCAGCACGGAGCTTTGGATGATGAGCAACTTCGTAATCTGAATGAGAGACTTACCTATCTCCGTAATTTGGAAGAAAAGAAGGAACAAGTTCTTGCAAGCATTGAGGAACAGGGAAAGTTGACAGATGAATTGAGAGAGCAGATTTTGGCAGCACAGACCCAGGTTCTGGTGGAGGATTTGTATCGTCCATATCGTCCAAAACGTCGTACACGAGCAACGATTGCGAAAGAAAAGGGGCTGGAAGGTTTAGCGAATATTATTCTTTTGCAGATGACAGAGCAACCTTTGGAAGAAGAGGCGAAGGCATACCTCTCGGAAGAAAAAGAAGTAACTACAGTGGAAGATGCCATTCAAGGTGCGATGGATATTATAGCAGAGTCTGTTGCGGATGAGGCTGATTATCGTACCTACATTCGTAAAGCTACCATGGATGAAGGTGTCTTGGTTTCGACGGCAAAGGATGTGGAAGAGAAATCCGTATACGAGAATTATTATGAATTTGATGAGGCAGTAAAGAAGATTGCTGGTTATCGAATTCTCGCCATCAACCGTGGCGAAAAGGAGAAATTCCTCACAGTTAAGATTGAAGCACCAGAGGAGCGAATTTTGCGCTATCTGGAGAAAAAGGTGATCACAAAGGAAAATCCTCATACCACAGAGTGCTTGAAAGAAGTATTGGCGGATAGTTATAAGAGATTGATTGCTCCATCCATTGAGCGTGAAATCCGTAATGAATTGACGGAGAAGGCAGAAGATGGCGCCATTAAGGTCTTTGGAAAAAACTTGACACAACTTCTTATGGCACCACCGATTACAGGACAGGTTGTGCTTGGTTGGGACCCGGCATTCCGTACTGGTTGCAAGTTGGCTGTAGTGGATGAGACGGGAAAAGTGTTAGATACCATTGTAGTGTATCCAACAGAGCCACAGAACAAAGTGGCTGAGACAAAGAAGATTGTCAAAGGATTTATTGATAAATATAATATTTCGTTGATTTCGGTTGGAAATGGTACTGCATCGCGAGAATCTGAGATGGTTATTGTTGATATGTTGAAAGAAATCAATAAGCCGGTTCAGTATGTAATTGTAAATGAGGCAGGTGCTTCTGTGTACTCAGCGAGTAAGCTGGCGACGGAGGAGTTTCCGAATTTTGATGTAGGACAGAGAAGTGCGGTGTCCATTGCGAGACGTCTTCAGGATCCATTGGCTGAGTTGGTTAAGATTGATCCGAAGTCGATCGGTGTGGGACAGTATCAGCATGATATGAACCAGAAAAAGCTGGGAGAAGCTCTTTCTGCTGTTGTAGAAGACTGTGTAAATAACGTTGGTGTGGATTTGAATACAGCGTCTGCATCTTTGCTGGAGTATATCTCCGGTATTTCAAAGCCGATTGCGAAAAATATCGTTGCATATCGAGAGGAAAATGGAAGATTCACCAATCGTAAACAGCTTTTGAAGGTGGCGAAATTAGGACCAAAGGCTTACGAGCAATGTGCTGGATTTATGAGAATCAGTGAAGGAGATAATCCATTGGATGGCACAAGCGTGCACCCTGAGTCGTATCAGGCAGCAGAAGAATTGTTGGAAATGCTTGGTTTTGCAGCTGGGGATATTAAAGGTGGTGTTATGGGGCTCGGCCTTTTGGCAAAAGACCGTAAGAGCATCGCTGAGAAGCTGGGAATCGGTGAGATGACGTTGACGGATATTATTAAGGAGTTGGAGAAGCCGGGACGTGACCCACGTGACGAGATGCCGAAACCAGTACTTCGTACTGATGTTTTGGAGATGAAAGACCTTTCTGAAGGAATGATTCTGAAAGGAACTGTACGTAATGTCATTGACTTTGGTGCATTTGTAGATATTGGTGTGCATCAGGATGGTTTGGTACATATTTCTAAATTAACAGATAAGAAATATGTGAAGCATCCATTGGAAGTTGTAAGTGTTGGAGATGTAGTTGAAGTAAAAGTTCTTTCCGTGGATTTGCAGAAAAAACGTATTCAATTATCTATGATATTATAAAAGTTAGGCTAGAGGAGGCGCGCAGTCATGAAAAAGAAAATGCTGTGCTTAGCACTTGCGTGTGCTATGTGTCTTGTGGGGTGTGGTGAGACAGAGAAGAAAGTAGTTGAAGAGATTAATGTTACAGAGACGGAACAACAGCCGTATGAGAAGATAGAGTTACCGTTGCCGGATTCACTTCTGGTGGAAAATGCTCAGGGAAGCGACTATATCGGGGATGACTTTGAAGGATATGTTGCAGATCCGATGGGAAAGCCAGCAGTATATTATTCGACATATACGCGAGAATATGAGGAATATTATGGTACGGTTACTCGATGGCAGATTAGTGAGGAGAATGACTGGGTATCTGAGGAATTATGCGAAGAATCCTTGAGCCGTTATTTGAATACTAAGTTCGAACAAAATGAATGGACAAAATGTTCGTTATCGTCCTTTCGGCGAGGTGACAACGGAAGCTTATATGGCGTCTTTACCTACTATATGAAAGAAACCATCGTTGAAGATGAGAAAGAGAAAGAACAAATTGTACCGAAGTATTCGTTGTTGGAAATTGATGAGGAAAACGACAGTGTATTCGAGATTCCATTGCTGGATGTAGTTGGTAAACCAGTGGAAGCTCGTGGCAGAAATGCATGGGAAAATGAACTTCCGTTGATTTCCGATTATCACGTGTTTGAAGATGGCAACATTCTTCTTGTGCTTAGTGATAATGGTGGTGGAATGGCCAGCCTGGTGGATGGCGAAAGCGGAAAGCAGATTCAGAATCTGGGGAATATCGTTTCCGGTAAGACTCGATTTGCATTTGGCGAAAGTGAAGTAGTTATGTATTCAAAGACAGATAATCTGTTCCAAGTGCTCAGTATTCCGGATATGGAAGAACAGAATCAGTTTGGCACGGAATTGACAGAGGAGGAGCGTTCGAAGGATTGGTATTTCCATATGAATCCAAATACATGGGAGATGTTTCTTTTTAATAAAGAAGGCGTGTATCAAGCATCCAATTATCAAAGCGGAGATGAGATGGAACTTCTGACGAAAGGAACGGATCTGAGTGATGTTGCCGAAGGAATGGCTACCATATTGGATTTCTATGTAGATGATGAAGGCGATTTCTATGTATGTATGATGGAAACGGTAGAGGAATATGGAATCAAGTCCAATATGTATCGTATGATACGATATACAAAACAAAATGAATCCAAGTAAATAGAAAGGATGTCATCCGAGATTTAGTAAGGTCACGGAGGACATCCTTTTATGATTGTGATGGTGATTAGCGGGCAACGCCTTCTGCGATTCGGCTTACGCCGACGTAAATTTCGGAGATTTTGTACCAGGTTTTAAAGCCCACGATTCCATCTGGCGTTAATCCGAAAACACGCTGAAATGTTTTGACTGCTTCTTCTGTTCGGGGACCAAAGATTCCATCTACGGCAATCTTTGGGATGAGTGGGTAGGCGTTAGAGATGGCATTAAGTTGCTGTTGCATTTGGCGAACTTTTTCGCCAGAGCTACCAACCTCTAAGTTGTATTGTGGCCAAGAGGAAGGGATACCGGAAACGATGTCGGTGGAATTGATAAACATGGAATCACCGTAATAATTTCGCAGGATTTCGATGGCAGTATAGCCGCGATCTCCCAGAGCCTTGCTTCCCCATTGGCTCATCCAGTTTGGACAGGAGACACGCTGACCATCACAGTATTGGGTTAAGATAGGCTGCAATACATTGGGACGGGAAAGATAATTGGTGAAAATTTCGTCCACGATGCTGGAAATGCTTTCGAAAATATTGCGGTTTGGAACCCATTTGTGATCGAAGGCGGTGGAACTGGTAATGGTAAAGTCATATCCCTTGTTGCGGTACCATTCGGTAAATACGCGGTTTAATGTAAAGGATTGGATGGCAAGTATGTTTGCTTGAATCGTAGATTCCGGCCAGGTGGAATATATTTCGCAGCTGGCAACGTTTTTAATATAATCCTTATATTTTACATAATAATTCTGAGCGGATGTATCGGAGGGAGGGCCGTCGTGGACAACGACGTATTCGGGGATGACAACTCGACTCAGGACGATTTCCCCGGATTCATCAACGGGTTTGATTTCATCCTCGGCGATTTTTGGAGGAAAGGTTCCCCAAAGAGTATGATCCGGGATGACAAATAGTTCCGTGCCACTTGGATTGGTAGGTGTCAGAGGAAGGAGAGCAGCATTTTGGATGGCGAGCTCGCCAGAGAAAATCTCCGCCCCACTTACTTCAAAAGTTTCGTAGCCTGGCGCTGAGATGTAAATGGTGTATTCGGCGTATGGTTTATTGGCACCGGGTGCCATGCTGTATTCCAGTGGAGGTGCGTTCAGTTCTATGTCTGGAATCTGCCCTTCTGCGTTGGTGGTCGTCTCTTCCACGATATTGTCGGGTTGCCCTGTGTATGTGATTTGTACAGAAGCTCCCTCAATGGGGCGATTGTCTCGTTCGGAAGTTACATTTACGGCAAGTTTGCCGGTGTTTTCCCCTGTGGTGGCGGAAGCAAATAATTCTGGTCGCATATTAGGATTTAGCAAGATGATTCACCATTCGTTTAGAATTGATATTAATATATGCAAGGAGTAAGAAGAATTTGACAACAACATAGTAGAATTGTAAAATGTAGGTATCTAAGGAAAAAGTTGTGTTTAAGAAGTTAAAGAAGAGAACGTATTACGTTCGGGTGCGTGCCTACAAGATGGTAAATAGTAAAAAGGTGTACGGTACATGGAGCAAATCTGCGAAAGTAAAGGTGAAAAAGTAGAGAAATGATTTGCAAGACACTGGAAAAAGGTGTATAATAAGAACCGATTATATTTTTGGAGGAGACAGGAATGTTAGATATTAAATTTTTACGTGAGAATCCAGACATTGTAAAGGAAAACATTAAAAATAAATTCCAGGACAGAAAGCTTCCATTGGTAGATGAAGTGATTGAACTGGACAAAGAAAGTCGTGCGACTCAGCAGGAGGCGGATAATCTTCGTGCGGAGCGTAAGAAGATTTCTAAAAACATCGGTGGCTTGATGGCTCAGGGCAAAAAAGAAGAGGCAGAGGCGTTAAAAGCAGAAGTTGCTAAGTTTGCAGAGCGCTTGGCTGAGCTGGAGAAAAAAGAAGGCGAGTTGGCTGAGAAGATCAAGGAAATCATGATGGTGATTCCAAACATTATTGACCCAAGTGTACCGATTGGAAAAGATGACAGCGAGAACGTAGAGATTCAGAAATATGGTGATCCAGTGGTACCGGATTTCGAAGTTCCATATCATACAGACATCATGGAAAAATTCGATGGAATCGATTTGGATGCAGCGAGAGATGTGGCAGGAAATGGTTTCTATTATCTCATGGGTGACATCGCTCGATTGCACTCAGCCGTTATTTCCTATGCTAGAGATTTTATGATTGACCGTGGCTTTACTTATTGTGTGCCACCTTATATGATTCGTAGCAACGTTGTTACAGGTGTAATGAGCTTTGACGAGATGGATGCCATGATGTATAAGATTGAGGGTGAAGATTTGTACCTCATCGGAACCAGTGAGCATTCCATGATTGGTAAGTTTATCGATAAGATTTTGCCAGAGGAAAACCTTCCTCAGACATTGACTAGCTATTCTCCATGTTTCCGTAAGGAGAAAGGCGCACACGGCATCGAGGAGCGTGGTGTATATCGTATCCACCAGTTCGAGAAGCAGGAAATGATCGTGGTATGTAAGCCGGAAGAGAGCCCAATGTGGTTTGATAAATTGTGGCAGAATACCGTAGATTTGTTCCGTACGTTGGATATCCCGGTTCGTACATTGGAGTGTTGTTCCGGTGATTTGGCGGACTTGAAGGTGAAATCCATCGACGTAGAGGCTTGGTCTCCAAGACAGCAGAAGTACTTTGAGGTAGGAAGTTGTTCCAACCTTGGGGACGCTCAGGCGCGACGTTTGAAAATCCGTGTTGTAGGAGAGGGTGGCAAATATTTTGCACACACATTGAACAACACAGTAGTTGCACCACCACGTATGTTGATTGCGTTCCTTGAGAATAACTTGAACGAAGATGGTTCGGTTAACATTCCGAAGGCACTTCAGCCATACATGGGCGGAAAAGAGAAAATTGAAGTGAAATAAGATACATCGATATAAGGAAGAGACCTGCGAGATTGCAGGTCTCTTTTTTGGTGTGCAAAGGCGTGGTTCTAATTCCCTTTGCTACTAAGCGGATTGGATGCGTGCTCCCAGAACTGGTTATTGTCAGGGGCTGGGGAATCGGTTTCATTGTACTTTGATTTCTGGCGAATTTCCGCTGCGCTTGTGCGTTCGTCGGTGTTTAAAGAAGTGCTATTTTTAGCTGGTTTTGAGCTCTTATTATCCATGGATTTGTCCTTTCTATTTCTTTTTATTTGCAATGTTTAGTATTGGCGAAAATAAAGCAATTATGCGAAAAGCAGTTTGTGCATACCAAAGTAAAAAACCGGCAACACTACATTACATACATTTTTCGTAAATTTTACAAAACTATGGTTTTGGATTTTACATTTGGAATTTATAGTGAAATTGTAAACAAGAAAATGAATGGAGGAAATGAATGATGAAGTTGAAGAAAGTAGTAGCAACCATGTTGAGTGTTATGCTGGTTGCAGGTTGTATGACAGGATGTGGAAGTGATAGTACAAGCAATGAGACTGCCGATGGTGGCTTTGATACATCTCAGTATATCTCGGTGACGTCTCGAGAGGATGGTTCTGGTACAAGAGGTGCTTTTATCGAGCTTTTCGGAATCGAGGAAAAGGATGCAGAAGGAAATAAAATAGACAACACAACAGAAGAGGCAAGCATCACAAACAATACGTCGGTAATGATGAACACAGTGGCAGGTGATGAGTATGCCATCGGATATGTGTCTCTTGGTTCTTTGAATGATTCGGTAAAGGCAGTTAAGATTGATGGAGCAGCACCAAGTGTGGAAACGATCAAGGATGGTTCTTACAAAATTTCTCGTCCCTTTAACATTGTGACAAAGACAGAGGTAAGTCATCTAGCAAAGGATTTTATTGAGTTCATCCTAAGCGCGGATGGACAGAAAGTGGTTGAGGAAAATGGATATATCATGAACTCAGAGAATGGTGCTTATGAGGGAAATAAGCCGGCAGGAAAAATCGTGGTGGCAGGTTCTTCTTCCGTATCTCCAGTGATGGAAAAACTGAAAGAGGCATATCTTGCCATCAACACAGACGCCGAGATTGAGATTCAGACCAGTGACTCGACGACAGGAGTAGAATCTACAATTAGTGGGATTTGTGATATCGGTATGGCATCTCGTGAATTGAAGGATACGGAGTCTGCTGAGGGAGTCGTGTCAACTGCTATCGCGCTGGATGGTATCGCAGTTATCGTCAATAAAACAAATCCCACAGAGGATATGACAAGCGAAAACGTGAGAGGAATCTTCACGGGCGAATTGGTAACCTGGAACGAAGTGGAGTAAGCGCATAGTAGCGCAGAAATGAGTGCGATTATGAGAAAAAAGCAATGGATAGAGAAGGGAATGGAGCTACTGTTTTTGGTTTCGGCATGTGTCTCCATTCTCGCGGTGGGACTGATCTGTGTATTCCTATTTGCGAATGGTGTACCGGCGATGTCAGAGATTGGATTTTTCCAATTTCTTTCCGGGGAGAAATGGAAACCGGGAAATGATATTTTCGGCATTCTGCCCATGATACTGGGAAGCATCTATGTGACAGTTGGCGCCATTATCATCGGTGTGCCAATTGGTGTATTTACCGCTGTGTTTATGGCGAAGTTTTGCCCAAGTAGGATTTACCGATATTTGAAAATGGCAATCGATCTTTTAGCAGGAATCCCATCGGTGGTATATGGTTTTTTTGGTCTGGTGGTGTTGGTTCCTATGGTTCGGGAATTTACAAATATGGTTGGTGCCAGAGGAAATGGGACCGGTATTTTGACGGCATCCCTCCTTCTGGGAATGATGATTCTTCCGACGATCATTGGACTTTCTGAGGTTGCCATCCGTGCTGTGCCGGCAAGCTATTATGAAGGTGCTTTGGCACTTGGTTCGGATTCCATCCGAAGTATGTTTCTGGTAACGGTTCCTGCCGCAAAGTCGGGAATTATCGCTGGAATTATCTTGGGAATTGGACGTGCCATCGGAGAAACCATGGCAGTTATAATGATTGCAGGAAATCAGGCACGTATGCCGAAAGGAATCTTTGAAGGTGTGAGAACACTGACAGCAAACATCGTTATCGAAATGGGGTATGCCCAAGATCTTCACAGGGAGGCGCTGATAGCTACAGGAGTGGTACTGTTTGTGTTTGTATTTGTAATTAACCTTTTATTTTCACTATTGAAACGGAGGGACCGCAGATGAAATTGAAAAGCCCACTATCGGTGGCGTTTTTTATCGGTATCGTGATATCGGTAATCGTTACGGTGGCGTCGTTGGGATTTTTGATCAGTTACATATTGATCAATGGCATTCCCCATTTGTCACTTCGATTATTTGAATGGAAATATACTACGGAAAATGCATCTATGATGCCGGCTATTATGAATACCTTTATCATGGCGTTGATTGCTCTTGGAATCGCTCTTCCTATTGGTGTGTTTTCTGCTATTTATCTTGTGGAATATGCGAAAAAAGGCAATAAGCTGGTTGGGATTATTCGTATTACAGCAGAGACACTAACCGGGATTCCATCCATCGTATATGGATTATTTGGTATGTTATTTTTCGTGACAACATTGAAAATGGGGTTTTCACTTTTGGCAGGAGCATTGACCTTGTCCATCATGATTCTTCCCGTGGTGATGCGTTCCACGGAGGAAGCACTTTTGGCGGTGCCGGATTCCTATCGAGAGGGAAGCTTTGGGCTAGGGGCCGGGCGGCTTCGGACGGTGTTCCGAATCGTACTCCCTCCGGCGATGCCGGGAATTTTGTCTGGTGTTATCCTAGCGACAGGGCGTATTGTCGGGGAGACGGCGGCTCTTATATATACAGCAGGAACGGTAGCAGATATTTCTAAGAGTGTATTTTCGTCAGGACGTACGTTGGCGGTTCATATGTATGCGCTGTCCAGCGAAGGTTTATATATGAATGAAGCGTATGCAACAGCAGTTGTGCTTCTTGTGGTAGTGATGGTACTGAATTTGGGGTCCTCCTACATCGCAGGAAAGCTTTCACGTGCACAAAATGGAGGTAAGGATGAGTAAGTTTTGTATTAAAGATTTGGATTTGCATTATGGGAATTTCCATGCATTGAAAGGTATTAATCTGGAAATTCCCCAAAATGAGATTACGGCATTTATCGGACCGTCAGGATGTGGAAAGTCCACTTTTTTGAAATGCCTGAATCGGATGAATGATCTGGTGGAGGGGTGTCGCATCACAGGAGATGTGAAACTGGACGGCGAAGATATTTATGGAAATATGGATGTTAACAAATTGAGAAAGCGGGTTGGTATGGTGTTTCAGAAGCCGAATCCATTTCCCATGAGTATATATGATAATATTGCGTATGGACCAAGAACCCACGGGATTCATTCCAAAGTAAAGTTGGATGAGATTGTGGAGACTTCCTTAAAGCAGGCGGCGATCTGGGATGAATTGAAGGATCGTTTGAAGAAAAGCGCTCTTGGTCTGTCTGGTGGACAGCAACAACGTCTGTGCATCGCCAGAGCCCTTGCGGTGGAGCCAGAGGTTGTCCTGATGGATGAGCCAACGTCGGCACTGGATCCGATTTCTACATCAAAGATTGAGGATCTGGCAATTGAATTAAAGGAAAAATATACCATTGTAATGGTGACTCACAACATGCAGCAGGCAACACGTATTTCTGACAATACAGTATTTTTCTTGCTGGGTGAGATTGTTGAAACAGGAAAAACAGAGGAATTGTTCTCCATGCCAAAGGATAAGAGAACAGAGGATTATATTACGGGACGATTTGGTTGAGTCGTTACACAAAAAGAAAGGAAATGGATATGACACGAAATCGATTTGACAGACAATTATTGTTGCTGAACAATGAATTGGTGGAGATGGGGAGCCTGATTTGTAAAGCAATTGACATGGCGGTGGATTCCTTAATGAATCATGATGTGGCAGAAGCGAAAAGCACCATCGAGTTTGATCTGGAGATTGATCACAAGGAGAGGGATATCGAGAGCATCTGTATGAAACTTTTGCTTCAGCAACAGCCGGTGGCGAGGGATCTTCGTTTGATTTCTTCAGCGCTAAAAATGATTACGGATATGGAGCGTATCGGAGATCAGGCAGCAGATATTTCGGAGATAAATATTTCCATGGCAAAGATTCCATACGAGATTCGCTTTGATGTAATCCCTGAGTTGGCAGAGATTACCACGGATATGGTAGAAAAAAGCATTGAAGCCTTTGTAAATAAGGATGAAGAGCTGGCGATACAGGTCATCGGCATGGACGATGAGGTGGATCGACGATTTGAGACATTAAAGGCGGAGGTGATCAAGGCAATTAACGAAAATGCAGACTATGGCGAAATGGCAACAGACATTTTTATGATTGGAAAATATTTTGAGCGAATCGGTGATCACGCCACCAATATTGCAGAGTGGGTGGTGTATTCCATCCGTGGCGAACATGTCTAGAACGGTTGAAAAATAGGGGGAATTGACTTTACTTTGACAAGCTTCCGTGCTAAAATAAAGGCAAATATGCGTTCAAGTTTGCAGTATAACTTGAGAAAGGAGATTAGAATGAAAAAATGGATGATTCCGGGTCTCGTATTGACCGTTGCCTTGAGCATGGGAAATGTGGCAATGACAAATGCGATGACTACGGCAGAAAAGCTTCAGAAGGAGGCCACTGAGAAAGCCGCTTATGAAGCAGCAACAGAAACAAAAATGTCATTGATGGCGGATGATACAGTACTTCCTGCTAGTGGAAGTCTTATGTGTGAGAATGGAAGTACTCTTGACTTTACGTTTGTAAATGGAGTTCTTACGATTTCGGGAGCAGGAGATAAGTTGTCTCAAGAAGTGGTAGCGGGAACGACCAAAAAGAGTTGTTACTATTTTAACGACAATGATTCCATTACTAGTGTTGTATTTACCGATGATTGTAAGCTGACATCTTTGGACGATATGTTCCAATATTGTAAGGGACTTACGTCAGTAACTAATATTCCGGATACGGTAGTGGAGATGAATCATGCTTTCAGTAATACAGCGTTGACAGCGATTCCAGAGCTTCCGCCGAATTTGACATCCATGCAGTATGCATTTTCTTGGTGTGATGGAATTACTTCTGTGGATTTTGCAACCTTGCCGAAAACGGTAGTCGAGTTTTCTGGTGCATTTAAAGCAACTGGAATTACAAGTGCCAATATTGTAATCAATAACCCGGAAGTAACAGGCACATTTACATATTCTTACATGCTGTCTAGTTGTGAGAAGTTGCAGACAGTTACCTTTGATGCCACAGGTCTTCATGATGATGCCAGACTTTGGTTGCAGGGAATCTGTTCCGAGTGTCCAGAGTTGGTAAGCTTTGAACTGAAAAATATTCCGGCAACGAATAAAGAGCCAGGTTCCACAAGTTCTACTGGTATGTTCCGTAAGTGTGAGAACTTGCAGACAGTAAAGAACGAAGGTTACTTCTATTTTAGCTTGGATGAGACATTTGAAGAGTGTAAAAAGTTGACAACCATTGAGACAAAAGGATTTTCCGGACTTTATAGCGACGATACATTGGAAAACACATTTAAAGATTGTAGTGCGCTGAAAGGAACGTATTATATCGGTTTCTCATCAAATGCTGAGTACTATGATTATAATGGCGATTTTACAAAGATTGCGGACAAATTGGCGTATAGCTTTGCGGGATGTACTGCAGATACGACGTTCTATCTTGGTTACGAGCCATTGGTGAACTACTTCAATCAGATTAAAGTAGCAGCTGGCGATACACATTCGGATGCCAATATTCTTTACTGGAAAGAGGGAGATACGTATGTGGCACCAGTGGTGACACCAGCACCTACAGTAACACCGGCACCGACAGACACTGTGTCAGAGCCAAAAACAACCAAGAAAGCAATTTCCACTTTGAAATTGAAGAAGTACAAGAAGGGTACGAAGAAAATCACCGGTAAGACGATTAAAAAAGCAAAAGTTGTGATTAAGATTGGAAAGAAAACATATAAAGTAACTGCGGATAAAAAGGGTAACTTTAAAGTATCTTTGAAGAAGAAATTGAAGAAAAAAGATAAGATTAAAGTGACTGTTTCCAAGAGCGGATACAAGGCGAAGACAAAGACGTTTAAAGTGAAATAAAGAATTACTGGATGCTATTTTAGCATCCAGTATTTTTTTATTTGAGCAAGATATTTGCTATTTAACAATTGAAATATCTTTTATGATATTGTAAAAATTAATATCTGGTATACACCTTAAAACCGTCATTTGCCAAGGCAGAGGCGGTTATTTTTCTGTCTCAGTTGACACTGGAATTGTAATTTCCCTCTATTACAGTGATGTAGTTACTTGACTTCGTAAGGACGATGACGGAGTGGTAATTTCCGATACGAATGTTATCGCCGACTTTGATTTTGCTAAAAGCAGAGTGGGTCGGATAGACTTGCGATTCCGTAGTTCCTGTGGTATGATGAGAGACGGGAGTTTGGGACAAAGGGGAGAGAATCGTTGAAGGTTACGTATATATACCATAGTGGTTTTTTAGTAGACACAAAGAGTTGTTATTATTTGTTTGATTATTATCGGGGCGAGATTCCAATGTTGGATACGGAAAAGCCGATCATTGTGTTTGCCAGCCATGCGCATAGGGATCATTACAATCCTCAAGTTTTTCCTTTGTTACGGGAAATGGGAATGAAGGAAATCCTGGCAGTGTTGGCAAAAGACATTTCGAAGCGCAAGTATCCGGTTTCGGAGATTCCGGTAGTGCGGGCGCGGATGGATGAGGAATATGAACTTCTGGCAGGGACGAAAGTTCGAACCTTACATTCCACAGACGCGGGAGTGGCGTACGTGGTAAGCTGTCAGGAAGGCACCTTGTACCATGCAGGAGATCTCAATGATTGGGTGTGGGAAGGCGAACCGGAGCAGGATAATCGGCAAATGACAGGAAGTTATCGATATGAGATTCAGAAATTGAAAGATAGTTCCATCGATGTTGCCTTTGTACCGTTGGATCCGAGACAAGAGAAGTATTATGCTCAGGGAATGTTATATTTTTTGAAAAATGTACAAGTAAAAGAAGTATATCCTATGCATTATTGGGACAAGGCGGAGATCATCGAGGAATTTGTAAAAGAATACCCCGAGTATGGTGATGTGATAAAAGCGACAGAGAAATGTAAAGGTGAGGTTATATGAAACAGAGATTTTTAGATTTGGCAAATACTTGCTACCAACATGGTCATTACACCTTTTCGCACTTTTTGTCCCCTGCGGAAATCGATGAGTTTTTTCAGATAAAGAATGAAGTTTCTTTCGTGGGACATACGTTATATGGAGGAAGTGAAATGGCGGAGCGTCAGATGCTTCGGTTTGGAGATGAGGATATGTTTGGGTATGTGGAAGACTTTCCGATTTGTTGCATCCATTGCCGTCCAATGACGCCAAAGTTTGCAGAGAAGCTGGGGCATCGAGATGTACTGGGAGCCTTGATGAATCTTGGCATTGAACGGGATGTCATCGGCGATATTTGGTTAAAAGAAAAAGAATGCTATTTTTTCTGCATGGAAAATATGAAGGAATACATTTGCGACAATCTTATCAAGATTCGTCATACCAATGTGAGTTGCACGGAAATTGGTGAGTTACCGGAGGAATTTAAGCCAGAGCGAAAGAGGGAAGAGTATATCATTGCATCGGAGCGATGTGATGCGCTGGTGTCGAAGGTATATAATCTTTCCAGGAGCAAATGCATTCCTTTGTTTCAGGAAAAGAAAGTATTTGTGAACAGTCGTGTGTATGAAAATAACAGTGGCAGTTTGAAGGAAGGCGATGTGGTCAGTGTCCGAGGGTATGGAAAATTTCAGTACGAGGGTGTGATCCGGGAGACGAAGAAAGGCCGACTGACAGTAGCCATTGAAAAATACGTGTAAATTTACAAAATCATGTGAGGTAAATGGAATGCTAAGAGAAGATAAACGAAGAATGAGAATTATGCTTGGGCTGGCGGTGATCATGGCATTGGTTCTTGTGTTTGGAAAAAACGAGCCGGAAAGTAAAGAGACTACAGTAGTAGAAGTGGAAATGAAGGATCCAAATGCCAGCAGTGGGACAGCGATTATGGCAGCGCCTGCCCCGACGGCGACACCGAATCCGGAAGACGGGATTTACTCTTTTTTTCAAGGTCCGAAATGTTGGGAGGAACAGCGGGAATGGGCAGGAAAATGGGGGGGAGAGTACCATGATGGGGCGAATTTTGGAGCCTTCGGATGTGGCTTTTGTTGCATGGCAAATATTTATTCTACAATGACAGAATATGAGTGTACGCCGATTGAACTATACAAACGTTCTAAGAAAGTGACGTTGTATGGTGGTGGCGGTGCCATATCCTGGGGATTGATGCGACAGACGATGACGGATCTTGGTTTCCAAGTGGAGTTAGGAGATAAGCCGGCTACCTACAAGGAGTTTAAGGAGTTGGTGGCAGCCAATCCGGCGACGTTGATTTTGGTGTCAAGCTATAACGATGATTCATATTGGCAAAACACACCGGGACATTATGTGACGTTGTTTTTGTATGATGAGGGGACGGAGACGGCATTTTTGACAGACTCCGGGGATCCGAACCACAATCGACAGCGCGTAAAATTGAAGACCATGTATAAAGCGCTGAAAACAAGCAGTGATTTTCAGTATATGACAGTGGTTTCCTATGATGAATCAAAGGACAATTGGAAACATAAAAAAGCGGGCGGAACCTGGGTTAGACCAGAGGATATCGCCACAGGACAGGAGGAAGAATAATGCGTTTTGTGATACAGAGAGTGACGAAAGCGTCCGTAACGATTGAAGGCGAGGTTCGCGGAAAGATTGGCAAAGGATTTTTGGTGTTCATTGGAGTTGGGCAGGGAGACGATGAAACCATTGCCGATAAAATGGTAAAGAAGCTGGTGAATATGCGTATTTTCGAGGATGAAAATGGAAAGACCAATCTGGGACTGAAGGATGTGGATGGTGGGCTCTTATTGATTTCACAGTTTACGCTGTATGCGGACTGCAAGAAGGGGAATCGTCCGTCCTTTACAAAGGCAGGAGGTCCGGAAGAGGCAAATCGCCTGTATGAATATATGATTGAAAAATGTAGCGCCGAGATCCCCGTGGTGGAGCGAGGGGAGTTTGGCGCAGATATGAAAGTGGAGCTGTTGAACGACGGACCATTTACTGTGATTTTAGATAGCGATGACTTAGCGTGAAAGGGAGAATTTGAATGAAACAATCATCAGAGTTAAATACCATGTTACGCCAGATTGACCATAAGGGCTATCCGGCATATAAGCAATTAAAGGGGGCATATCAGTTTCTGGGATATGTGCTGAGTATTGATCACGTGCAGGGAGATCCCTTTGCGGCTCCTTCCAAAGTTAGTGTTCATGTAAGCGGAAAGCAGGCAGGATTTCCAGAGAATTTGTATCGCCACCCTTGTCAGAAAACAGCATTGGAGGATGCCCTCCTGCGTGAGATGGGGCGTCAGCTTCGAGGTGTGTCCTTTCAGGCGAAGGGATCTGGAAAGTCAGGTCTGATGTCAGTGAGTATGCCGGGGCAGGAAGTTCTTGCGCGGAGTGGCTGTCAGTTGGACGGGGCGACAGGAAATATTATTCTTCGCATGGAAATTGGATTTCCAGCCAATGGGCGAAGCATCAATGCCAGAGAGTTAGAGAAGATTTTGTTTGATTTCTTACCGAAATGCGTCAGCAAGAGTTTGTATTACCGAGCGTATGAGGCGGCACGGTTGCAAAAAGTGGCGGAGTTGGCGGAGGACCAGCAGGCGATCCGGCAGCAGTTGAAGGAAAAGAAGTTGGTGGCATTTGTGGCAAATGGTGCAATCTTGCCAAGAGAATCTGGTGTCAGCGCCAGACCAATGAAGGATGCGGTGGCATTTCAGTCGCCATCCACGATGGAAGTGGAAATGCAACTTCCCAATCACGGTGTGATGCGTGGGATGGGAATTCCGCAAGGAATTACGCTGATTGTCGGTGGTGGATATCATGGGAAATCGACGCTTTTGAAAGCGTTGGAATTAGGCATCTACAATCATATCGCAGGTGATGGAAGAGAGTATGTGATTACGGATGATACGGCCATGAAACTTCGGGCGGAAGATGGACGAAGCGTAAAAAATGTGGATATTTCCATGTTTATCAATAACTTGCCAAATGGCAAGGATACGGTGAAGTTTTGCACCGAGGATGCCAGTGGAAGTACGTCTCAGGCAGCCAATGTAATCGAAGCGATGGAAGCGGGGAGCAGTGCATTTCTCATTGATGAAGATACCAGTGCTACGAATTTTATGATTCGAGATGAATTGATGCAGCGAGTGGTGCACCGGGATGTGGAGCCGATTACGCCGTACATCGAGCGTGTGAGAGAGTTGTATGAAAGTTACGGAATCTCCACGGTGCTTGTGGCAGGAAGTTCCGGAAGCTATTTTCATAAGGCGGATCATATCCTGCAGATGAATCGGTATGTGCCAACGGACATAACGGATTTTGCGAAGGAAGAAGCCAAGGCATTTCCCGTTTTGGAAGAGACCTCTTCGGAAATGAAGCCATCGTTTCAGCGTGTATTTTCTCAGAATCGCAAGCTGGCAGGAAGTGACCGAATCAAGATGAAGACGTTGGGGATGGACGGAATCAGCATTGACCGTGAGACCATTGACCTTCGCTATCTGGAGCAGTTGTGTGATAGCGAACAGCTGTCGATGTTGGCGCAACTTGTGAAATATGCGGAGCTACGAGTGTTGGATGGGAAGAAAAATTTGATGCAAGTGGTGGACGTGTTGATGGAGCAAATGGAGAAGGATGGTTTTGCGGCCATCGTCGGAAAGAATCAAGTGACATCAGGATTGGCTATGCCAAGGCGTCAGGAGATTTTTGCCTGCTTGAATCGATACCGAAAGTTATAGTGAAGTGAGGGTGCTATGGAACGAAATGTAGATATGAATGAAATTTCGGATGGAAGAAGATATGGACTCAATGATATGCCCAAGGCAGATTGTCACGATTGCGAAGGCTGTTCAAAATGCTGCCGTGGCATGGGAAATTCCATCGTGTTGGATCCCTTGGATGTATTTCAGTTGACGAAGGGGCTAGGAATGAGTTTTGAAGCGCTTCTGCAGGAAAAACTGGAATTACATGTGGTGGATGGCGTGATCTTACCGAATTTGAAAATGGACTCCACGCGAGATTGCTGTGGATTCTTAGATGAGAATGGTCGATGTCAAATCCATGCGTTTCGTCCAGGGATATGTCGCATCTTTCCGCTGGGACGCATTTACGAAAATGGAAGTTTTGAATATTTTTTGCAGACAGGGGAATGTACGAATAAGAAAAGAACGAAAATAAAAGTAAAAAAATGGATTGATGTGCCGGATTTGAAAACCAATCAGAAATTCATTGCAGACTGGCATTATCTTTTGAAAGATCTTGGAAAAGTGCTGGCAACCTATGACGGGGAGACGGCAAAGAAGGTCAGTATGTATTTATTAAATACCTTTTTTATCTTGCCCTATGATGTGGAAAAAGATTTTTACGAACAGTTCTATGAGAGATATGAAAAGATACGGGCGACGATATAAGAGTTAGAGGAGAAAGATATGGCGCGTAGTACGATGAAAGATATGACGGTGGGCTCTCCCATTCGTCTCATTCTTGGATTTGCAATTCCGTTGTTTTTCGGAATGTTGTTCCAGCAATTTTACAATGTGATGGATACGATCATCGTGGGTAAATTTTTGGGGGCTCGGGCGTTGGCTGCCGTGGGTGCCACCGGCTCCATCAATTTTATGATATTGGGATTTTGCATGGGTGTGTGCAACGGATTCGCCATACCGATGGCGCAAAAGTTTGGAGCAAAAGATGAGAAGATGCTTCGTTGCTTTGTGGCAAATAGTGTCTGGGTGGCATCGGTGTTTGCCTTGGTTATGACGGTGGTGGTAACGTTGCTGTGTCGGAAAATCCTCGTCTGGATGAACACGCCAGCGGATATCATAGAACAGTCCTACGATTATATTTGGGTGATATTTTTGGGAATTCCGGTAACGTATCTGTACAATTTGCTTTCGGGAATCATCCGCTCTTTGGGAGATTCCAAAAGTCCGTTGTTTTTTCTGGTAATTTCTTCGGTGTTAAATATCAGTTTGGATCTTTTTGCGATTCTTGTCTTGGAGATGGGCGTGTCAGGAGCTGCGTGGGCCACTGTACTTTCACAGTTGGTTGCCGGTGTACTGTGCTTATTTTACATTTGGAAGAGATTTCCCATCTTGCACATTCAGAAAGACGAATGGAAGCCAATGGCAAAGTGCATCAGGGGTCTTTGTGGGATGGGAATTCCCATGGGACTTCAGTATTCCATCACCGCCATTGGAAGTGTGATCTTGCAAACAGCAGTCAATGGACTTGGTTCGGTGGCAGTGGCATCCATGACTACAGGTGGTAAAATTTATATGTTCTGTGCCTGTCCTTTTGATGCCTTTGGCTCCACTATGGCCACCTACGCCGGACAAAACACGGGTGCCGGAAAGCTGGATCGTGTGACCAAAGGAATGGTACAATGTAGCTTGGTGGCAGCCGCATATTCGGTTGTGGCAGCCGTTGTACTGATTTGTTTTGGGAGTCATCTCGCCCTGTTGTTTGTGAATTCTACGGAAGTAGAAATAATTCAAAATGTGGGACAATTTTTGAAATGGAACAGCTTGTTCTTCATCCCACTTGCTTTGGTAAACATCATTCGCTTTTCCATTCAGGGACTTGGATTTGGGAAATTGGCAATGTTTGCAGGAGTAGCAGAGATGCTGGGACGAAGCTTGGTAGGATTTGGATTGGTTCCCAAGTTTGGCTTTGTCGCCGCTTGCCTCGCCAGTCCCATCGCGTGGGTATTGGCAGATGCCTTTCTCATTCCCGCATACCGATATTGCATCCACAAGTTAGAGCATAAGGGCTCTGAATAGTTATAATTCTTGCAAAAAAGGCAGTTGTACAAATATGATACATTTCAGGACCGTTAAATAACGTCAGCACTTAATGAGCGGCATGCCCGCGAATTTAGTACTGTTACGTTATTTTTCGAACGCGAGTGTGTCCGAAAATGTATCATATTTGTCAACTGCTCTAATTTATTTCTGTATTACTTACTCATCTTCCCTAAAAACTCCCGCATTCTTTCCTTGAATATCTTACCATAGTACGGTGGTTTTGCAAGTATAGGGGATAGGATTTTATTACTTGACACGAACGAGTGTTCGGTGTAAAATAGGGGTAATATTTCGAAAGGGGGCAGCAAGTTTATGAAAGAAGAACGAACGTACATTGCCATTGATTTGAAATCTTTTTATGCATCGGTGGAATGTATGGAGCGTGGATTGGATCCCTTGACGACGAATCTTGTGGTGGCAGATCAAAGTCGGACGGAAAAGACCATTTGCCTGGCTGTGTCTCCTTCCTTAAAGGCGTATGGGATTGGTGGGCGTGCTCGGTTGTTTGAAGTGGTGCAGAAAGTACGAGAAGTGAATGCGATGAATCCTTCTTTAAATCTGGATTACATTGTGGCACCACCAAGGATGGCGCTTTATATTGAATATAGTACGCGGATTTATGATGTGTATCTGAAGTATGCAGCACCAGAGGATATTCATGTATATTCCATTGACGAAGTGTTTATCGATGTGACGCCGTATCTGGGGGCCAGTGGAAAGACGCCGAGAGAATTTGCGAAGCAGATGGTAAAGGATGTGTATGATACGACTGGGATTACAGCTACTGCGGGAATCGGGACGAATTTGTATCTGGCAAAGATTGCCATGGATATTGTGGCAAAGCATATCGAAGCAGATGCGGATGGAGTGCGGATTGCAAAGTTGGATGAGATGTCTTATCGGAGATTGCTTTGGAATCATCGTCCGTTGACGGATTTTTGGCGAGTGGGTCGTGGGTATGCCAAGAAGTTAGAAGCTTGTGGCTTGTATACCATGGGAGATGTGGCACGGTGCTCCGTCGGAAAGCCAGAGGAATACTATAATGAAGATTTGTTATATAAGATGTTTGGGATTAATGCGGAGCTTTTGATCGATCATGCCTGGGGATGGGAGCCGTGTACCATGCAAGATATCAAGGCGTATAAGCCAAGTGTAAACAGTCTTGGTTCCGGGCAGGTGTTGCAGTGTCCGTATTCATATGAAAAAGCACGGTTGGTGGTGCGGGAGATGATGGATCTGTTGGCACTTGATCTGGTGGATAAGGGACTGGTGACAGATCAGATTGTATTGACAGTGGGATATGACATATCGAATTTAACTGAGCTGGAGCGCGCACGAAAGTATCACGGTCCGATTACGACCGATCATTATGGAAGACAGGTTCCGAAGCATGCTCATGGTACGATAAATTTGGAAGAACCAACCTCCTCTTCCCGGCAAATGATTCAGAAAGTGACGGAGTTGTACGAACGAATTGTTGATCGAAATTTGCTGGTTCGTCGGATTAATCTTTCATTGAATCGTGTGGTGGGAGAGGACACGGTGAAAGAAGGGCAGCAGTATGAGCAGTTGCAGTTGTTTGTGGATTATGAGGAGAAGGATAGGCAGGATGCTGAGAAGAAGCATGCTAGAGAGCAGGAACGAAAGATTCAGCAAGCGATGCTGGATATCAAGAAGCGATATGGAAAGAATGCGGTTTTGAAGGGAATGAATCTGGAAGAAGGCGCCACTGCTCGGGAGAGAAATCGGCAGATAGGCGGACACAAAGCATAAGGAGGTTTGCGTTATGTGGAAGGGAAGTACAGAATCAGTAAGGAAATATGCGGATATCATTGACTTGCCACATCATCAGTCGAAGACCAGGCCACCTATGGCACGTGGGGATCGGGCGGCACAGTTTGCGCCATTTGCGGCCTTGACGGGGCATGAGGACGCCATCGAAGAGACGGCGAAGAAGAATTGCGAGTTTTGGGAGAATGAGTATAAGAAATAAAAGACGAGTGGTAACGATTTATTACCGCTCGTCCTTTTCTTTACAAATGAATCGTTGGTGCATTCCAAGAATTAGAAACAAAAAAGATAAACAATCCTATTAGCACAACAATGCAAAGAAGGATTAAAACCAATTTTACACCCCCTGCTAGATTTTTCTCGGATGGTAAAATGTTAATGCTTTCTTCGTCACAATATGTGCGAATTACGTCATCCACAGAATATTCAGGATGGCTATTCCAAAAAGAAGTCATTTCTTCATAAAGATTCTTTTGATGAATTTTTCGCTCTTTCCAAGAATATTGAGTGGCAGGAAAAATCTGTTTGGTTATTTTTTTGAGTTTCGTTTTCTTGTTCATGCGTCCCACTCCCCTGTAATTAGCTTATTGTTCCGTTTTTCGTACAAGTTAAGGAGATGGTTTTTGCTTTGACCACTCCATTGTGTTTGATTTTTATTGTGCCAGTTGCTTTGTTTCCAGAATGTGAATGCTTCTCGTTGTATAACGAATAGCCAGACTTGTAAATGGAAAGCTTGGCAGATGAATCTGTACAAGTTGCGCTCACACCAGTATTTACGCTGAATGTGGCAGTAAGAGAGTATTTCCAGCACAATTCATCATTGGCATTGTAATATTTTGTAGTTTTGGTTGAAGTTTTTTGGGTTTTGGTACCGTATATGCTCTGAGGCGTAGTAATTGTTTCCACCCAATATCCGCCATTGGAATCCATTCTAGTAATGATTTGTGTATTTGTTGTAGCATAAGAAATATTGCTTGTAAAACATGTAGTAAGTAAAAATCCTAAAAGTAATAAGTATGTTAATTTTATCTTCATCGTATATGTTATTCTCCTTTAATCAAATGTGTGCTCCATAATCGGAGTAGGCTCGCTGGTACTTGGAACGGCGGTGGTTTGTGGTTGCGTTTTCTTTTCTTGATACTCTAAGTAATAGCCCTTTGTGTGATTGTGGGATTCTCTTACGTAGAAAATAGAAAAGAGTACCACGGCTATCATCATGAGGACAGCAACCAGGATAATAAGCGAAGATACAAACATATTTCGCTTTTTTAGCGAAGAAGGTAAAAGGGTGGAGAAAGAATCGCGAAATTCCTTTGGTGCTCCAAATTTTTCGGTCAAGTCTGTATATGAACAGTCAGGATGAGATTCATAATAGCACAAAAGTGCATCTTGCAAATCTGAGATAAACTGCTGTTTTACTTTACGATCTCCACGATATGTCACTTTTACCTGTCGAATGTACTTTTGAATTGCCCGATTACCCAAAGTGATGTCCTCCATAATGATACTAATCCGTACGTTCCATAATCTTGTTGATGGCACTTGTGATGGAATCGTATTCTTCTTTCAACTTAGTCAGATATACGCGTCCTTCTTCTGTGATTTCGTAATATACGCGTGTTCTACGAACGCCAACTTTTACCTGCTCGCATTTTAAATGTCCGTTTTGCGTCAAACGATATAGCGTGGGGTACATAGTTGCTTCTTTCAATTCGTAATCTCCATCGCTGAACTCTGTGAGTTCTTGAGATAACTGATATCCGTATTTTTGACCGGATTGTAGTAAAAGTAGAAGTACGAGTTCAATCGTACCATGCTTAATGTTATTTTGTTTTCGAGTTTGTTTTGCCATATATAACCAACCTTTTAATTGTGTCGTTGTTTCCACATAACTCGTAAGGGAGAATACTTACATAATATAAGAAAAAAATAAATTTGTCAAGGTAATATTTTAAAAATTCAATACTTTTAAATAAATAGTATTTGACAAAATACATTTGCTATGATATGATTGATGGCAACAACAGGAAAAAGTAAAGCAAGGGAGAATGTCCTGGATGTTGAAATCTTGATGAAAGGAGATGAAAGAATGTATCAGAAAACCAGAATGCCCGTATTCGAATCTGTTTACAGAGAATGCATTGAAAAAAGCGTTCTTTTCATATGACAGCCATTGGCGTGGCATGTCGAAAAGAACGCTTATCACAGTGCACTAATAGAATATCATAAAATTAAAATAGATTCAAGAAAGGAATAAAATCATGAAAAAAATTGTAAGTACAGCATTAGCATTAGCTTTAGTAGCAACAACTGCAGTGACAGCAAGCGCTGCATCCATCAATGGAGGAGCATTGGATTATACAGGAGGTCAAACTTCTGATGTAGTATATTCTAGCATTTCAGATGCGAAAACGAATTATGTGGGAACAACGGATGATGGTCAGTATTATAATGTGAAAGCAATTGTAAAAGTTGGCGGTAACACGTACACAACTGGTTTCAAACAGGGGAAAGCGTATATTCAAAAATCCAGAAAATGGTATGCCAATGAGAAATCTCGTTATGATTACCAGTTGCGTTATACCGGGTATTCAAACTGGGGTGGAAATGCCTAATATAGAATAAAATATTTTTGGTTGTGCTGCCACATGATGTGGCAGCATGTCAAAATACGGGGAGACGAGACATGAAAAAGATATATACATTTTTTTTGTTGGGACAATTGTTGCTTTATTCCATTATTTTTAGTAAGTCTTTGTATGAAGTATATGGCTTGAATCATATCGGAGATACGTCACTGTTTGGGTACAAAATTGAGGAGATGACACCTGATGTCATGTCAGAGTTATATGACAATCTGATAAAAGAAAAAGCGGATGTGCAAATTATTAAAATGCCGATTTCAAAAGAGCGCCCAGAGATTACCAACTATGAAATCTATCATACCAATATAGCTTCCGTATTTCGGTTTGTTGGTCTTTCGGATAACCAATATCAATATTACGATTTACAAAAAGAGGATTTTGTTGATGGAACCGGTGTATTTTACACCAGTCTTTCTGAAAAAACGGTGCAGAATATATGTAATAAGATCGGAATTGAAGTTACAAAGTATGAGGAAGACTCCTATACTTCGATAAAGACAATATTACTTGCAAATGGTGTGGATTTGCTTATTTTACTAATTGTTACATTCGGTGTAATTGTTGTTTATGTAATTTCCAGAAATAAAGAAAATGCAGTAAAAATACTGTTGGGGTATTCGGGGAAAAAGATTGTAGGAGCAAGAGCGAAGGAAACTGCTTTTATTGAACTGATTTCTGGTGGATTGGTATGGTTGGGAAATATCATATATTACGGAATACAAGGAAAATGGAGCTTGTTTTTTGGGGCGTCGATGTTGATGTTTTTGGCTATTATGGCAGGTGTAAATGTACTTCTCATATTCCTGACTAGTAAGCTTTTGAATCGAACCAATGTCGTATCGGCGATTAAAAATAAAATGTATTCACCTGTGCTAGATCATGTGATACAGGGAGTGAAAATTGTTCTATGTATAATTGTCTCCGTGTCGATTTCAGGAATGCTGAATTATCAACAAAAAATAGCCGATGTGGAAGAGCAGATGGGACGATACAAAGAACTCAATGATTTTTATTGTTCCTATGGATATAATTCGGATGAGTATGACAAATTATCCGGTGATGATGCACGGTATTTGGAAACTGCGCAAAAGGTGAAGGAAATGTATCAACAGAACCAAGAAACCGCTTATGTGATGCAGGATTGTGTTCTTACAGCTATTTCGGAGGGGACGGGAATGTCAGAAGAAGATTTTTATGGAATGTCCCGCGAAGAGTTGTTTGCATCTTATGTTAACAATTATGTTATTGTAAACAGAAAATATTTGGAGGAATACATATCAGTAGAAATTACTTCCGGTAAAATCGATGATGCGGGTTATACGATTTTAGTTCCCGAAAGATATCGAAGTGTCGAAGAGGATGTTAGAGAACAGTATCGTCTTGTAATTGAAGAAAAAGTGCTGGCGGACAACTATTATGGAAAAAAAGAAAATATTACAATCGATAACGAAGATATTAATCTTGTATACATAAAAGATGATTATTCCGTACGTCTGTTGAGTGACTTGCAATATGATTCCATTATGGATATGGAGATTAAAAGCCCAATAATTATACTTGATACAGGGGAATTTGCATCAAGTATGTATATGGATATGTTATCGAACTGTCAAATGGCTTTTCGTTTAGGAGACCGAGAAGAATTTTCGGCTATGATTCATAAGATGGGACTGGAAAAAATCTTTTCGGCAAGAACGATGATGGCACCATTTATGGAAACAATCAGTGGTTACCAATTCGTGATGCAACAGAGTAGCTTATTTGTTGTTCTGTTTACTATCACATTGCTCTTTATCATATATATATCCAACCATATTCATTTGAGTGTCAACGCTAAGCAATATGGTGTGAGATATGAAATGGGGCATAGTAACACTAAAATTCTTTGTGCGGACATTTTAGTTTCCGGCATGTTATGTCTTGTGGGAATCGTCTTTGTAATAGTAAAGATGGATATTAGGGCTTACGTGGTTTTTGTGGGAATTGATTTTGTAACTCTTTGGGTGTTGTACCGAATTCGTGTGGTGGAGCAAATATATAAAATATTAAATGGAGGATGTTAGGATGGATTGTGTAATAAAAGTGCAGAATCTTTCGAAAAGTTTTAAGGATAAAATCGTATTGGAAAATCTCGAGTTCCAGATTGAGAAAGGAGAAATGGTTGCAATTACGGGAAAAAGTGGTAGAGGCAAATCTACACTTCTCAATATTTTGGGGCTGATTTCTGAGAAAAGTGCTGGCGATATGTGGCTCTTCGAACACAAAAATGTGAAGGCTCATTCACGGCAAGCAATGATGTTGCGGAGAGATAAAATTGGATATTTATTTCAAAACTACGGCTTGGTGGAGGAGGAAACAGTACTTTGGAATCTGAAGCTGGCATTGGAATACAAAAAGTTGAAAGCATCTGAAAAGAAAAAGAAAATTTCCAAAGCGTTGTCGTATGTGGGGTTAGGTGGATTTGAAAATCACTGCGTATACAAGTTGAGCGGAGGAGAGCAGCAGAGAGTGGCTATGGCAAGAATACTATTACAGGACTGTGAACTGATATTGGCAGATGAGCCCACTGGTTCTCTAGATATCGAAAATCGTGATGTGGTTATGAATATCCTTTCTGAAATGAAAAAAAGGGGGAAGACAATTGTTATTGTAACACATGATTCATATGTGGCAGAGCAATGTGATCGTATCATTGATTTATAAGTCCTTCATTCGATAAGGGAGAGTCCCTTGCGTGTGTAATTTCGATAGATATAAGAAAGGAGATGAAAGAATGTATCAGAAAACCAGAATGCCCGTATTCGAATCTGTTTACAGAGAATGCATTGAAAAAAGCGTTCTTTTCATATGACAGCCATTGGCGTGGCGTGTCGAAAAGAACGCTTGAGAAAAAACTCAAGGTAAGTATAGCATTGGGTGAGAGGTAATGCAAGGATAAAAGAATGTATATAGTACATAAAGGAGATTTTTAATTATGAAAAAGAAAATATTAATGAAATTGAGTGCAACTATGGTGGCTATGGCGATTGTAGTAGGAAGCATGTCAGCTAATTCAATCACTGCATCGGCAGCAGTGGAAGACTATTATACTAGCGATAAGGAGAGCGTTTCTACACCAGATGGTAACAACCATAAGTTGTATAGTTACACAGAAAACCAGACATATGGTAAACTGTCAGGAAAATCGCGAAAAGTAAAATTTTATGTATACGCAAAATATGTGGGAAATACAAAAGTAGAAAGTATTAAATGTAGTTGGAAAATTGGTGCTAAGATGAGAAGTAGCGCAACGGTTACGGCTACTGTTGGTGTTACTGGAAATTCGTATACTGCCTCGGCATCATCAAGTTCTACATGGCAAAATGTAACAACAGAAGAAAAATACTGGTTACATACATCAGGTACCAAAGTTTCATATGAAGATTCGAATTTTGTAATCTCTCCGGATTGCGATTTATCTGGCTTTAACGATTGGGTAACCACAACTGCAACTGTGAAACTAAAAGGATATGCGAAGAAAGCAAGTATTTCAAGTACAACCTAATGAGGATTCACTATGTTATGCGGTCGCTGAAGTTTTAGTCGGCGACCGCAATAAAAACAAAAAAATAGATTTGGTGTAAATTACAGAATGGAGAGTATTATGTCAGTAAAAAAAGGTCTTATTGTTTTGGGTGTTTTTATGATGTTAGTAACTGGGTGTGGCGAAGAAAAAAAGGCTTCAGATGTAAGAGTAAAGCCCACTGATGATGCACAAAGAGATAAAAAGGTAGAATACTGTGATGATGTGCTGGTATCTGAAGATGAAAAAATTATTTATAATATATATGCTCAAAAGCTAGGAGTATATGATGAAAAGAAGAATAGTTGGCAATCCATTCATAAGAACGAAAATGAATTTGCATATAAAACAATAGGTGAAAATGATATGTTTACAGTGGGAAATTCTAACTACAATTATTTTGCTGTTATGCAAAGAGAAAAAGATGGGTTGCATAAAAAGATGGAGATTCCTCGAAAGGATTCAGCAATGCCGCTAGGGGAATATGAGGGAGAATATTATTTTTTGTATAATGTAGATGACCTTAGCGAAAAGCTAGAGCGTAAAATCGTTAAATGGAATCAGGAAGACAATCAATTTGTAGATATCTTAAAATTAGAAGATAAATTAGTGGCAAGTGGTGTAATTGTTAAAGATAAGATTTATTATGCCGAATACCAAACTAAGTTAGATTCGTACCAGTTATATGAATATAATATAAAGAAGAAGAGCAACAAGATAGTGAGGGAGGATTTGCCTACAGACTATCTATATAATTTGGATGAATCTCTTATATGGAATGATGGAAAAGGGAATATCTATAGTTTTCGTGGTCAACTGTATTCTTTGGGAAAACAGGAATCGGAAGTTGATTATAATTCAGAGTATGGCTTGTTTTTTCAAACATACGCTGATAAGTCTAAGGTTCTTGTTTGCGACGTGTGGGATGCAAAGAGTGGAGAAAAAAAGAAAACAGTAGAGCAATTCATAGGATATGACATAGAAGACGACGAGTTGAAGTTATATTGTAATTACGGGGTTGAGAAAATTGGATTAAAATAAATTGGAAAGGAGTGGAGATAGAAATGCTGAGTTTTAACAATGTAACATATCAGATTTCTAATAAGTGTATACTAAAGGATTTTAATTATAGATTTGATACTGGCGTGTACATCTTACAAGGGGAAAGTGGAATTGGAAAAACCACATTATTGAATCTGTCATGCGGATATCTATTGCCGGATGCAGGTACGATTGAACGAAAGAGGAACAGTCGTATTTCTTATATGTTTCAAGAAGATATGTTATTTCATAATTTGACAGTAAGAGAAAATATGAATATAAAGTGTAATGCTGTTGATATGAATGATGATGTAAGAGAGGGGAAAATTGAGCAATACTGCAGTAATTTCAAAATAAGTGATAAAATGGATTGCTTGGTTAGTAGTCTTTCAGGCGGAGAGAAAAAAAGGGTTCAGTTAGCGATGTTAGCAATGGATGATTGTGAGATTTGGCTTTTGGACGAACCAATTGCTAATTTGGATTCAGAGAATTGCGCATTGATTATGGATTATTTATTTTCATTAAATAGTAAATTAATTTTGATTGTAAGTCATCAATTTATCGAGAAGAATAATCAAAAGTTTACACTATTAGAAATGAAGGATGGAGGAATTAATGAAAAGTAGAGGGAAAGATACACGAAGACTTATATTAAAGAAAACAGGGACATACCTAAGAAATGCAATTGTCATTTTTTTGCTAACGCTTGCCGCTTTGGTATATGGAATTATATTCTTTTGGAATTTTCGACAGGAGAACGATAAAAATTTCACGCAAAACGATATGGTTCATTTTGTTCAAGTAACAGGAAAAATGGACGAAAATAATTATCTGAGTTTGACCAATAAGGATTATCGTCGTATTTATGAGATAGAAAATGCTGAAACAAAGTCGTTTACTGAAATTGCATTTTATCAATTTGTGGGAGCAGTGGAACAACAAACGGAGGAACCAATTCTATTGGTTGCAATTGATCCTGTTCATTCCTCATACATTTCAGAGGAAAAAATGCAAGATGGTATTTATTATACCAATGAACACGTTGAGAAAGAGATACTAAATCTGAAAATCCCCAATGTAGATGTGGATGAAGATGGTAATTTGCATTCTCGTGAATCTGTGATTGTGAAACGACCCTTGATGCATTCAATTAAGTCTGAAAATGAATCTGATTTGTTGCAGATAAGGAGTGAGGATGAACCAGTACAAACTATATTTGTGACGTATAATACGTTATTGGAAATTATGAAACAGGCAGGTTTGCTAGAAGAAAGTGTAAAGGATATTACTAGTGAATCTGTGCCAGAAGTACTTCACCCAAGTGATATTATAGTATATATTGATGATATGTACTGCATCGATGATTGTGCACAGGCTTTACTTGATGACAATTATTTGCTGAATTATACATTTGAGGCGTTTGATTCGTTAAGCGATTCGTTAAAAAAATCTTCTGTCTTTTTTGTTGTATTAGTGATTTTATTATTGGCAACTTCTGGAATTAATGTTTATTTGTCTTTTTGTTCATATCTACAAATGCAACAAAAGGATATGGGCATCCTAAAATTTTACGGGTACTCCAAAGAACAGTTGTACAATATATATAAGCAAAATATCAATGTGGTTTTTGTTATATGTTTTGGAGCGTTACTAGTTTATTTGTTACTACTTGGATTTCTTATAAACATGGATAATATATGGAAAGTAATACCGATTATGGTAATTTTTGTAGTAGTTATCCTAATAATATTGAGAGGTTTAATTTTGAAGTTGAGTTTAAAAAGAATGGTAGATAAAGAGATTTTGTGTTTGGTCAAAAGTTCGAAAGAATTTGAATGATTTAGAATAGCAGACAAGTATAAGTATGGACATAATTTGGAATGTCCACTCCATTCGACGGGGCGTCAACACCAGCGTATAGGATTGCTGGTGGGGCGCCTTTCTCTATGGAAGAATGCAGGTTGTGGAAGGGAGAGGACGTTTATGGGGGAGTGCCTGGCAGACAAAAAGTAAAAAATAAAAATATTTATGTAAAATATAGTTGACAGAATGACAAAAGTATGATATTCTATGCTTGTAAACAAGAAAAGAGCAAACAGATATGGACGTACGACATAAAGGTTTGCAACAAGAAATTACAAGGAGTGAATGATTATGAATACAGCAGCATTAGTAGGAACGTTTGTAGGAGCATTTGTGGGAATTGTGATTGTAGCAATTATATTGAAACTTACCAAGACAGATAAGTCCAATAAGTGTAAGTACGATGAGAGACAGCAGTTGGTACGTGGCAAAGGATATCAGTATGGGTTCTTTTCCATGATGGCAGTTTGTGTCGTTTCGATTATGCTTCATATCGGAGAGGTTCCATTGAAAATTGAAGAGAGCGTGATTTATTTTGTGATTATTCTTGTGGGCGTAGGTGTATATGCCAGTTACTGTATCTTGCAGGATAGTTACTTTGCCTTGAACGAGAATAAGAAAACCGTTTTGATTCTTTTTGGAGCAGTGGGTGTCATGAATCTTTTCATAGGGATTGAAAAGATTATGGATGGACAGATGGTAGAGAATGGTGTCGTTGGATATGATTGTATCAATTTCCTTTGTGGAATACTATTTCTCGTGATTTTCATCATGCTATTAGTGAAAAATGCAGTGGATAAAAGGGAGGATGATTGATATGAAGAATTTAAAAATGAAATCAGCAAGAGTAGCTCTCGACATGTCTCAGCAGGATTTGGCAGAGGCAGTGGGAGTTTCCCGCCAGACGATTAGTGCCATTGAAAAGGGGGATTATAATCCAACCATTAATTTGTGCCGAGCGATATGTAAAGTGCTGGATCGGACGTTGGATGAGTTGTTCTGGGAGGAAGGATAAATATTTGCTTATGGAACACGCTTGCGCTCAAGATGTCACGTAACGGTGTCGGACAAGAAAAAAGAGTAGGAAGAATGAAATGAGATTTCACTTCTTGCTCTTTTTTCTTGCCACTACACCGACGGCCATCAAGGTTCCATGCGCAAACATGTATCCTTCTGGGTAAATCTACAAAGGGGAGGAAAGGGGAAGACTTGGGGCAGGGTAATACTGTCGAAATTTGACAAGAATGGTATTTAGTGGTAATATTACTTTTCGTGTTATCTCTTGAGGCAGTAATATTGGATTCTTGTGATAGTGCAAGATAGAATGGAGCTTCCAAGAGAGTAATACTATCAAACGAAAAGGAGACAAAGAAAGTGAAGAACCAAGTGTCTTTTCAAAAAGAAGAATAAGAAATACACGAAGACAATGAAACCTATTTTAAGTTTTAATGGCAAGTATAAAGAAGCGTTGAAAAAGGCGTGCATTGGTTCTGTTCGCGAAAAACATAAAAATGAAACAGATAA
>JAGBBZ010000025.1 GCA_017938215.1 Eubacterium sp.
TAGCGAACGATGTTCGCATCATGATGAGTCTGCGTATGCAGACGAAGAATCGCGTTGCTTATTGTGACATCAAAAGGATACTCGTCGAGCTTGCTCGTAAGATATCCTTATGTATGTCAGCGAACCCGGTACGGGTACTCACAGAGAAATTATCTGGATTTTATATATTTCGCGCTTGCCATAGCGAACGACGTTCGCATTATGATGAGCTTGCGAAGCAAGCGAAGAATACGCACGACGTTAGTCTGTTGGCGCATGCCATAGCGAACGCTGTTCGCATCATGATGAGTCTGCGTATGCAGACGAAGAATCGCGTTGCTTATTGTGACATCAAAAGGATACTCGTCGAGCTTTCTCGTAAGGGATGAAGCTTTTTTTATTCTATAGGACGCAGTCCCTTTTTAAGTGGTTTTGACATACCAACCGCCACCACACATTTCACCACATCCATTGGAAGATATGGCAAACACCCTGTCATGAACGCAGCTTCTAAAGACATCCCTGTCACAATCATCATCCATCCAATCGCACACACATATATGATCGGAATCCCTAAGCCAATTGTAACAAACAAATATCTCCGAAAAGAATATTCCTTTCCTCTGCCCCATGCAATCAATATGGTAGCAAGGAGAAATCCCAAGAAGAATCCACCTGTCGGTCCCGCAAGATAATGTATGCCCCCCTGTCCAGCATTTCCCACCGGAACGCCGATGGCACACATCAGTATATATACAAAAATTGCACCTGCTGCTTCCCCTGGAGAAAGCAACAGCGCAATTAAGTTTACTGCTAACGTCTGTAGGCTGATTCCTGTCACCCCAAAAGGAACGGGAATCACAACATAAGATGCCACGATCAAAAATGCTGTCATCAACGTTATCTTTGTTAATCTCTGTGTTCGTTTTGATATATTCATATCGCTTAGAACAATCCTGTAATCTTACCATCTTCCACATCGATGCCCTCTGCTGCTGGCACCTTTGGAAGTCCCGGCATCGTCATTACCGTTCCTGTAATCGCAACTACGAATCCGGCTCCTGCCGATACATAAACCTCGCGAATATGAATGGTAAAGTCTTCTGGTCGACCAAGAAGTGTCGGATCATCGGAAAGGGAATACTGATTCTTCGCCATACATACTGGCATGTTACCAAATCCAAGTGCCTCTAAGCGATCCAGCTGTGCCTCCACAGCCTTATCACAGACAACTTCCTTGGCACCATAGATTTCTTTTGCAACGGTTTCAATTTTCTCTCTAAGAGAAAGAGAATCTTCATACAGGCACTCAAAGTTGCTCTCTTTCGTCTCGATGGTTTCGATAACCTTCTGAGCCAACTCAATACCGCCGTCGCCACCTTTTTCCCATACCTGAGACAAGGCAAATTCGCATCCTCTTTCCTCACAGAACTGTTTTACATACGCAAGCTCTGCCTCGGTATCTGTAATAAACTGGTTCAATGTAACCACACATGGTACTTTGTATTTTGCCACATTTTCAATGTGTTTTTCCAAGTTCACAATACCTTTTTTCAGTGCTTCCAGATTTTCCTCTGCAAGATCCGCTTTTGCCACACCACCGTTGTATTTCAACGCACGAACAGTAGCAACCAAAACCACAGCATCCGGCTTAAATCCACCCATGCGACACTTGATATCAAAGAACTTCTCGGCACCGAGATCCGCACCAAATCCGGCCTCTGTAATGGTGTAATCTGCCAATTTAAGCGCTGTCTTAGTTCCACGCATACTGTTGCAACCATGGGCAATATTGGCAAATGGTCCACCGTGTACGATAGCTGGTGTATGCTCCAACGTCTGAATCAAGTTTGGTTTCAATGCTTCCTTCAAAAGTGCTGCCATGGCTCCCACAGCATTTAACTCTTTTGCGGTTACCGGCTCGCCGTCATAATTATAAGCGACAATGATTCGACCAAGACGCTCTTTCAGATCATCCATATTTTCCGCCAAACAGAGAATCGCCATAATCTCGGAAGCCACGGTAATGATAAAGTGATCTTCTCTTGTCACGCCATCTACTTTACGACCAAGTCCTACCGTGATGTTTCTCAACACACGGTCATTCATATCCACGCAACGCTTCCATACAATCTGCTTTGTATCGATGCGAAGAGCATTTCCCTGATGAATGTGGTTATCCATCATCGCAGCCAACAAGTTATTTGCCGATGTAATGGCATGAAAATCTCCGGTGAAATGAAGATTCAGTTCATCCATTGGCACAACCTGCGCATATCCACCACCAGCAGCTCCACCTTTGATACCAAAACATGGTCCAAGAGAAGGCTCACGCAAAGCAATGATGGATTTCTTCCCAAGTTTAAACATTGCCTGGCCAAGACCAACCGTTGTTGTTGTCTTTCCTTCTCCAGCAGGAGTTGGATTAATGGCAGTTACCAAAACCAACTTTCCATCTTTACGATCTTTGATTTTCTCCCACAGATCATCGGTAAGCTTTGCTTTATATTTTCCATAGAGGTCCAAATCATCCTCGGAAATATCCAATTTCTTTGCAACTTCTTTGATTGGTTGTAATTCTGCTTCAAGAGCAATCTCAATATCTGTTTTCATGGTAAACTCTCTCCTTTATATATGTATGATTGTTTTTTTCGCATGACACATATCATCTATAGTATAGCAATTTTGATAATTTATTTCAATTCATTTTCAAAGGAACTGTAGTTTTTCTTTCAGAATGAATTCAATGTACCTTTGTGCAATATCAATGTCAGGTGCGCATTGGTAGAGCATCCTCGCCCCCACCACATCTTCAATCTCATTGAAAATCATTTGCTCATGCTCATCTATAATGAAATCAATGCCAGCCATCCCGAAGGAAAACTTCTCCATAATTTGTCTCACGATTTCTCGTTGATCCGCATCCAATTCCACCCGTTTCACCGCTCCTCCGCGAGAAAAATTTGCCCGAAAATCTCTTGTCGAGCTACGCATTACCGCTGCTACAACCTCTGTTCCAACAACGTACACTCGCATATCTCGACTTTCTTTCTTCCAAGGAATCATGGGCTGTACCACCACATCGGATGGTTTGATCTCCTTCTTGATTTTCTCTCGCTCTTTTCCCAGAGAAAACACCTGTTTTCCACCATGTCCATTTACCGCTTTTACAACAAAATCTTCCGCTTCACAGATAACCCGACGTTCTTGCTTCTCAAACTTTGAAAAGGAAAACTGTTTCCAAAACCACTCTCGTACTTCCTCTGTGGTTTTACTCATTATTTTCTCAACATTGTGACAAGAAAGGGAAAGACTTGGTACTGAGAAAATGGTATCTCTCAAGTACTCAATCGTCCTTCCCTTATCATTACAAATTTCACTCACATGGGAAGAATTAAAAACTGGTATTTTTTTTGTTTCAAAATACACGTTAATCTCCGGCTGTATGGTTCGTACAAGCACAAACATCGGCGTCTCACCGTTCTCGATCCGTCCCCTTACCTCCGTATCCAGAACGGCCTGTACCTCTATTTCATAGGGCCTGCAAATTTCCTCATACATTCGGATGTAATCCCGGTTGCGGGCAAGACCTTCTTCATCGTATACCAACCACATACACTTGGACATGAAAATTCTTCCTCTCATCGTTTCTTTATTTTACTTTTTCACAAATGTAATCCATGATATAATCTGCCGTATTTACACCGGTGCAATCATACAAATTTTTAAAATGTGCATTGGAATTTACTTCGCACACACAAAATCCTTTTTTCGTAAATAAGAGATCCACACCACCAAAATCACAGCCGACTGCACGACACGCCTGTACCGCGAGATCACAAGTCTTATCGTCCGGCTCATAATCCTCTTTACTTCCGCCATATGTAATGTTGGCACGGAAATCCTTGTCCGAAAACCGACGCATGGCTGCCACAACTTTATCCCCCACCACTTGCACACGTACGTCCTGACCACAACTGGTAGCCACATACTTTTGAAAAAGAAATGGCGTCTTTTCCAAATCCTGCACGATCTTAACTAATTTCTTGTGATTGTCCGCCTTATACACTTGCTCACCAAAGGAGCCAAATGCTTCTTTCACAATAACCGGAAATCCCAATGCCTGTTCCACCGGTTCCAAAAAGTCAAGTTGTGGATATCCAATGTTTTCATACGTCATTGGTGCCGATATGGTACGTGGAATCGGAATGCGATGTTCCAAAAGTGCGGTATAGGTCTTCCGCTTATCATCGCAGATTTCAATGGCCTTACTGCTGTTAAATACAGGAATTCCTGACAATTCCAGATATCTGGCGAGAATTACATCCTTATCCCAAAAAAGCACAAAGTCTGGTTTCTTGATCTCCTTGTCAATTTCAAACATCCCAGTATACAACTCTGCATTGGACTTCACTTCCAAATACACCTTGTTACGAATCGCTGCCGTGGAAAACATTCGCGTCAATTCCGAAAATTTGTTGGTATACAAAAATCCATTTACTACAATCCAACCTTTCACATTCATAGCCCTCTCTCCTTTCTATAGGCATGCCCCAATTCATGCCCATCATTCACTTTCCAAATAGTTTTCAAACTGCTCCATGGTCATTAATATGGTTCGTGGCTTTGTTCCCTCTTCCGGACCTACAACCCCAGCATCGCACAACTGATCCATAATACGTGCCGCACGGTTAAATCCAATTCGAAATGCTCGTTGTAACATTCCAATAGATGCTTTGTCCTTTTCGATAATAAATCGAGCCACCTCCACAAATAATTCGTCTTGCTCTGCACCGGATGCGACTCCACCAGCACTTCCTGCTTTGGTTCCCACCGGATTGGACTCAATGTGCTTCGTCACCTCTTCATTGTAGGACGGACCAGATTGCTGTTGCTTTAAGAACGCAACTACGCCATCACGCTCCTCATCGGACACAAAAGCACCTTGCACACGAACCGGTTTTGGATAATCCTGAGGTGCAAAGAGCATATCACCATTTCCCAAAAGCTTTTCTGCACCAGAACCATCGATAATCGTACGAGAATCGATGGCGGAGGATACTGACAAAGCGATTCGAGATGGAATATTTGCTTTGATCAAACCGGTAATTACATTGACAGATGGTCGCTGTGTTGCCAACACAAGATGGATTCCCGCTGCTCGCGCCAACTGCGCCAAACGACATACCGCATCTTCCACCTCGCCCGGTGCCACCATCATCAAATCCGCAAACTCGTCCACAATAATGACGATCTGACACATCTTTTCGTATGTATTGTCATCGTTATGTTTGAGTCCCGCTATTTTTTTATTGTAACTCTTGATATCACGAACACCAAGCTCTGCAAATTTGTTGTATCGAACCGTCATCTCTTGCACGGCCCAATTCAATGCAGCAGAGGCTTTTTTCGGATCCGTGACAACCGGTATCATCAGATGTGGAATATCCGCATATGCCGTCAACTCTACCATCTTCGGATCCACCATGATAAACTTCACTTCATTTGGATTCGCTTTATAGAGAATGCTCATAATCAATGTATTGATACACACGGATTTTCCTGAACCTGTCGCTCCTGCCACCAACATATGCGGCATCTTCGCAATATCCGTTACAATGGTTTTTCCACTAATGTCTTTTCCTACTGCAAAACTAACTTTCGACTTCGCTCCTTGAAATTCTTTGCTTTCCAGCAATTCGCGCAACGTCACCATATTTCGCTTCGCGTTTGGAACTTCGATACCTACCGCTGCTTTTCCGGGAATTGGTGCCTCAATTCGAATATCAGAAGCCGCCAAACTCAACTTAATGTCATCGGCAAGACGGGTAATACTGCTTACTTTTACACCCTGTTCCGGAACCAATTCATATCGCGTAACACTTGGACCGCAACTGACATCGCCCATCTTTACTTTAACACCAAAACTCTCCAAGGTTTCCTGCAACTTCGTGGCAGTATTGATCAAATCCGTATCGCTGATTTTCGTACCATTCTTCGGTTGTGACAACAGATCCAACGTTGGAAATACATAACTTTGCTCATCCGCCACTGGCTTTTTCATCTCTTCTTCAATTGCCTGAACTTCTTTTCCTAATTCCGCCTCATCTGTGTGTTTCTTAACCGTACGTGTTCTGCGTGCCTTCACCGTTTCTTCCTGCACCGATTCTGGTTCCTGATCGATTCCACCACCAAATTTGTTTTCCAATTCTTCCTTATACACGGGTGGCTCTTTCGTCACTGACGCATCATTACGAATAATGGAAATCTGCGGTGGTTCCGGTGTTAATTCCGGAGTTGGTTCTGGTACTGGTTCTTCTGGTTTAACCGCTACTTGCGGCTCCGTCTCTCGTTTCATCTCGCGAAGTTTTCTCCGCTCCTTTTTCTCACGCTTTGGCTTGTCCTCTGTCTTTTCATCCTTTTCAAAGGTATGTACATTCATCTGACGAGCACGCTGTGTATTCTGTCTTGGTTGCTCCGGTACATTCTCATATGCAATGTATTCCCGACGCTTGCTGGCGGATTCTGAATAAAGATCACGAATTGCCGAAAACAAAAGCTTTCGCGTCAAAAGCATTACAAATAAAATGGTCAACCCTAAAATCACAATAAAGGAACCTACGCGTCCCACGGCAAGAGTTAGCAAATTCGCCAGAATTCCACCAAAAAAACCTCCACCAATCCGCTCACTACTACATGTTTTAAATACGTTGATCAAGCCATCTGCCTTACTATTGATCACCCATTGAAAGAGTCCACATAAACAAAAGTACAGACAACTACTATATATAATTTTCCGTTTCAGTTCCCAATTGTCCGGATTGGAAATAAACAATCCGGCAGCAATCGGAAAACCAATTGGAAAAAGATAAGCAACCGCTCCAAAGAGTCCAAACATCAATGCGCTGATTAATTTTCCACCGGCACCACACAAATCAAACAAACTGAGCAATGCCAAAATCGAAAATATGATGATAGTTAGCAAGATAATCTCTTTGGTAAGCGCTGATGATTCTTGCGCCTTTTTTACCGGTTTTCTTTTTTTCTTTGCCATTTACCTCAAACCTCTTTCCCTCTATTCTAACAATTTTTTTAGATGTCGAAGAGCATCTGCAATATTTCCCACCTCATTTACAAGACCTTCTCGCACCGCTTCCTGTCCCACAAGGACCGTTCCCAAATCTTTCGAAAGCATCCCTGTATTCATCATCAACTGCTCTAAGCGTTGCTTTTTTGCCTCACAATTTCTCGCAATAAAATCAATGATTCTATCTTGAATTTGCTGAAACTGACCATAGGTCTGCGGAGCCCCAATCACCATACCACTCATTCGAACTGGATGGATAATCATGGTGGCACTTGGTACAATAAAGGAATAATCTGTAGCTGTTGCCAGCGGAACACCGATGGAATGACTATCTCCAATAATCAATGACACCGTAGGTTTACTTAACCCTGCAATCATTTCCGCCAAAGCTAATCCACAGGACACATCGCCACCCACTGTATTTACCAAAAACAAAATCCCTTTTGTCTCCTCGTCCTCCTGCAACGCCGCAAGCAATGGAAGAAGATGTTCATATTTGGTGGATTTTGTATTCTCTGACACACACTCGTGCCCCTCGATTTCTCCGATAATTGATAGTAACTGGATTCCCTCCAGCTGACATTTTCCATACTCTTTAATCGAATCTACATTCATCACTATCACACACCTTTTTTATTTTTAGTGTGACAGTTTTTCCAAACATTATGCGAATTTCCTTCGCACTAAAGTAGATAAGGCGAGCCCCATATCCGAAGCCCGCTTTATCTTTTTTAACATTTTTCATAAAATAATTTCTTTATGCATTACCTTCCAAATCCTTCATGCTGAAAGAAATTCTGCCCATCTTGTCTTTTCCAAGGCAAATAACTTTGACCTTATCTCCAAGAGTAAGCTCGTCCTCTACATGATTGATTCTTCTCTTACAGATGTTAGAGATGTGAACCATACCTTCTTTTCCTGGAGCAAACTCGATAAATGCACCGAAGTCTTTGATGCTCACTACCGTTCCCTCTAAGATCTGACCTTTCTCGAAGTCTGTTACAATGATTTCGATCAGACGAAGTGCTTCATCCATCATTGCTTTATCTGTACCACATACAGATACTGCTCCGTCGTCAGTAATATCAATCTTAACGCCAGTACGCTCAATCAAAGCATTGATTGTCTTACCACGCTGTCCTACTACTTCACCAATCTTCGCCGGATCAATCATGATCTGCTTAATCTTTGGTGCGTAAGCATTTACTTCTTTACGTGGCTCAGCGATTGCTTTCAACATAACTTCATCCAAGATGTAAGTTCTTGCTTCTTTTGTTCTGCGAATCGCGCCTTCTACGATCTCACGTGTCAAACCGTGAATCTTAATATCCATCTGGATTGCTGTAATACCCTTATGAGTACCAGCCACCTTAAAGTCCATATCTCCAAAGAAGTCTTCCAATCCTTGGATGTCAGTAAGAATCAGATAATCATCGTCTGTCTCACCGGTTACAAGACCTACAGAAATACCAGCAACTGGTGCTTTAATCGGTACTCCGGCAGCCATCAAGGACAATGTGGAAGCACAGATACTTCCCTGGGATGTAGAACCATTGGATTCCATAATCTCAGAAACAGTACGGATTGTGTATGGGAATTCCTCCTCAGAAGGAATTACCGGTACAAGCGCACGCTCAGCCAAAGCACCATGACCAATCTCACGACGTCCCGGACCACGGCTTGGTCTTGTCTCTCCTACGGAGTAGGATGGGAAATTGTAATGGTGAATATATCTCTTAGAGGTTGCTAATTCATCCAAACCATCTAATTTCTGTTTCTCAGAAAGTGGTGCCAATGTAGTTACCGTAAGCACCTGTGTCTGTCCTCTGGAGAATAAACCGGAACCATGTACGGTAGGAAGTACATCTACCTCGGAAGCCAATGGACGAATCTGTGTCACTTCACGACCATCTGGACGTTTGTGATCCTTCAAAATCATCTTACGTACTGTCTTCTTCTGGAATGTATATACCGCCTCATCGATGAGCTCTAACCACTCTGGATGTTCTTCTGCATAGCGCTCTTCCAACTGATCTTTGATTTTTCTGATATTTTCTTCTCTTACCTGTTTTACATCGGTAAATACAGCCTCTTCCATTGCCTCTGGAGTAACGAAAGATACCATATCACTGTACAAATCTTCTGGAATTTCAAAATGCTCATACTCGTGTTTTTCTTTTCCACACTCCGCAACGATCTTATCAAAGAACTCGATAATCTGACCATTTACTTCATGCGCTTTATAAATCGCCTCAATCATGAGATCCTCTGGTACTTCATTGGCGCCAGCCTCAATCATGATAACCTTATCTCTTGTCGATGCAACCGTAAGAGCAAGGTCGGAAACCGCTCTCTGCTCCGCTGTTGGGTTAACAACCAACTCGCCATCTACCAAACCAATCTGTGTCGCTGCTGTAGGACCATCAAACGGAATGTCAGAAATGCATGTTGCCAATGCAGAACCAAGCATCGCTGTCAACTCTGGGCTACAATCCTGATCCACACACATAACAAGGTTTTCAAGAGTTACGTCATTTCTGTAATCTTTCGGGAACAATGGTCTCATTGGACGGTCGATAACACGACATGTCAAAATTGCATTGTCCGAAGGTTTTCCTTCTCTTCTTGTGAAACCACCTGGGATTTTTCCTACGGAATACATTTTTTCGTTATATTCTACACTAAGTGGGAAGAAATCAATTCCCTCTCTTGGTTTCTCTGATGCTGTCGCTGTGGACAGTACAACGGTGTCTCCATAGTGCATAAAAGCCGCACCATTTGCCTGCGCTGCTACTCGTCCAATATCAACAGACAGAGTACGTCCTGCAAGCTCCATTGAAAATGTCTTGTACATATTCTTTCTCCTTTTTAATCTTCTTATAGAGACTCCGAAACATCTGAAAAACACACGATTCTCCTATAAAAATCATGCACTTTTCAGAAGTCTCGGACAAGTCTCTATATTTCTTTTTCACATACACTTTAATTATAACATAGATTGTTCATTTATGGAACTATTTTTTTTACTGGATAGCTAATATCCTCTCCATCCCACATGAGTACCTCATCATGAAACTTCGGCACTCGCATCAATCCTGCCCCAAAGAGATAGGCGCGATCTCGTTCCGCAATTTCATCCAAGCGCAACCATTTCACGTCAATAATCGATTGATTTTCCTCTGACACCTCCGGATCCAACCCTTTACTTGGTTCTGCATCATCCGGTATTTCTACCAAAAAAGTATATACTCGACTTTTCATGTCCGGTTTGTACTCAATGGTCAACGGACGCACAATCGTACCTTGTACATTACACTCTTCTGCAAGTTCACGAATCGCGGCCTCTTCCGGAGTCTCGCCCTCTTCAATTCCACCTCCCGGCAGATTAAAAAAATCACGTCCAAAAAGCTCATGCTCCACAAGTAAAAAGCGATCTCCACGAATGACCATCGCCTGACTTCGATCTCGTTTCATACTTCACCTCTTCTCCCATATTTACCTTCTGCACACAATCACCACATTTCGCTACGAGCAACGCTTCGGAACTACCTTCATAAAGTTGCGTTATCAACTTTGGAAGAACTGGCTGCTTGCAGACAGTTCTTTGCTGTCGCCACACATCGCTACGAGCAACGCTTCGGAACTACCTTCATAAAGTTGCGTTATCAACTTTGGAAGAACTGGCTGCTTGCAGACAGTTCTTTGCTGTCGCCACATAGTCAAAAATGATAGTGAAACCTTAGATGCAAGCATCTGGTTTCACTATCATTTTTTCCTGCGTTGCTCGTAGCTAACACGATTATTTTCTCAGGCCAAGGCGGGCAATCAAAGTACGATATCCTTCAAGGTCTGTCTTCTTCAGATAGTCAAGAAGTCCACGTCTTTTACCTACCATTTTCAAAAGACCTCTACGAGAATGATGGTCTTTTTTGTTCTCTTTCAAGTGCTCTGTAAGAGTATTGATTCTCTCTGTCAAAAGAGCTACCTGTACCTCAGGTGATCCTGTGTCATTAGGTGTTCTTCCATACTCTTTAATGATTTCTGCTTTTCTTTCTGTTGTCATCATAGCGATGTACCTCCATAATTTTTTATAATTGCCAACTACTAAGAACCGGTCGGAGTCGTCCTAGTTCTGAGTATTGGTTCTTCTAACTTGACCATCTTAACACAAAACGCCGTCGATGTAAAGATATTTTGTAAAGATTTTATTTCTTTTATTTATATGAAGCAGCACTTTTCAAGCCATTTTTAATTTGATAAATAACCTCTTCCACACTGTCTCCCTCATCATCAAGCCACACAAAAACCTGTTCCGCAGTCACCTGATCACTTGATAATATTTCCATACTCACAAAACGATACGGTGCAAAATAAGGTCGATTTACCATAATTTCACCGATGCAATTTTCAAATTCCACCCCTACCTGATAGCAATCCGCCTCGTCTCGCAAAACCTCTATCTCACCATTCGGATATTGTCTTTCACAAATCACCTTATCTACAAACTCTTCCACTGCATTTCGAATGATTTCAAATTTCATGTTTTCCACTGTCGCAACTTCCAGCTTTTCTTTTTGCTCCATAGCAGCTTTATAACGGGGACGAAAATACTCTGAAATCTCTTTTTTAAATCTCTTATTATTTACAATACGAGAATCTTCATCGATTTGATTCAAAAAGCCATAAAAAAATGCACACCCAATTGCAGAATCATTTCCCGCATCTGCCACATTCCCTGATTTCTCCAGCATTTCATACAATGTCATTGTCTTGTTTTTATATTGTAGATAATAGTACCCATGAATAATCTCTGTCAATGGGTACTGCTCACTTGGCCCATAATTTTCTGAAAGTTTTTGTTTCGAAATCACCTGAAACAAAGCAGCTCTATCATGTGCGAAAGCCACTTCATATACCCACTCTGTATCCGCGTCATACTCGACATCCGTCAGCAACTGCTCTGCCCAACTTTTCCATTCTTTTTCATTATAGACACCACTATATGCTAATGCATATAAATAATTTGCTAATGGTAACATTATTCCCCTCCTTCACTTTTCCATCATTCCCCTACGAATCAAATTTTAATACAAAATCATTCAAAATGCAATTCTCTTATCCCTTCCCCCCAAAAATATTTCTTAGTTCTATTCTGTAAAATCTTGCATATAATGTTATATCATCCATATAAAGGATGATAATATCCCAAGGAGGTATTTTATCATGCGTTTTTACTGGCTGCGTAAAATCAGCCCAACACGACTTATCGCCATGAGTTTTGCTCTCGTCATACTGACAGGCACATTTCTTCTATGTCTTCCTATCTCATCAAGAACGGGACAATGGACATCTCCGCTGGATGCACTCTTCACATCCACCAGTGCCACTTGTGTAACAGGGCTTATCGTGGCAGATACATATACCAATTGGTCCTTTTTCGGACAAGTTGTAATTCTTCTCCTAATACAAATTGGCGGAATCGGGTTGATGACCATTATTTCTATGATTTTCATCGTAGCAAAAAAGAAATTAAGTATGCAAGAACGAATGCTTCTCATGCAAGCAGCTGGAAATGTTCAGGTAGCTGGAATGGTTAAATTAATCAAACGAATTCTTTCCGTAACCTTCGTTTTAGAAGGCATAGGGGCTTTCATACTTGCTATACGTTTTGTTCCTCGACTGGGACTGACACAAGGCGTTTATTATGCAATTTTCCACTCCATTTCCGCCTTTTGTAATGCAGGATTTGATCTCATGGGAAAATACAAACCATACTCATCCCTTACCTCGTATCAGGATGATTGGCTGGTTAATCTAACCATCGCCTTCCTTATCATTTTAGGAGGTATTGGTTTTCTGGTGTGGGATGACATCCTAAAGAAGCAATGGCACTTTCACCAGTATTCCCTGCATTCCAAACTAATTATAATTGCCACAGCTCTACTCTTATTATTAGGTACTTTGGCATTCTATGTTTTTGAAAATGAATATTCCATGAAGGGGGACGAAACCAGTGAACGAATTTTGAAATCATTTTTTGCTGCCACAACCATGCGGACGGCCGGATTCAACACCATCGAATACAGTCAAATGTCGGAATCCTCCTTCCTCTTAGCGAATACACTTATGATGATTGGCGGCGGTCCCGGCTCCACAGCAGGTGGTATTAAAAATACCACCATTGCCGTTATATTAATTTCCATGTTCTCCATGGCTCGCGGAAATTCGGATACAACGATTTTCAAAAAACGATTAAGCAAAGACCTGGTCAAGCAAGCGGCAGTTATTGTCATTGTCTACCTCACCTACGTAGTTTTAGGTACCATGTTCATTTGTCACATCGAAAAACTTGACCTTACCCAGGTTTCCTTTGAAGTAATTTCCGCCGTATGTACCGTAGGTGTCACAACAGGAATCACACCAACTCTGACACCTCTATCTCACGTCATACTCATCATATTAATGTATGGTGGGCGAATCGGTGGATTCTCCCTGATGCTTGTCTTTGGAGAGCCACGCAAACGGCCACCACTAAAACGGCCAAAAGAAAAAATATTAATCGGATAAGAAAGGACTGAATTTTATGAAAACAATTTTAGTAATTGGAATGGGAATGCTTGGCAGGTGCTTGGCATGCAAAATGTTGGAACTGGGAAACGATGTTATGATCATTGATAAAGATGAAGATAAAATCCAAGAGTTGTCAACCATCTTTGATGATGCCATATCTGGAGATTGCACGAATCCAGATGTACTAAAAAGTATCGGCATCAATAATTTTGATTACTGTTTTGTCGCCATCGGAGAAGACTTCTATGCTTCTTTGGAAATTACATCAATTTTAAAAGAACTAGGTGCAAAATGCGTTATTTCAAAAGCAAAGCGGTGTCGCCAAGCCGAATTTCTAAAAAAAATCGGTGCTGACGAAGTGTTCTATCCCGAAGCAGAAATTGCCGAAAAGTTAGCCGTGCGGTATAATGCCACCAACATTTTTGACTACATAGAATTAACATCGGATTGTTCTATTTTCGAGATTGCCATCGTTCCGGATTGGGTAGGAAAAACAATCATTGACATCGACGTCCGCCAAAAGTACCATGTCAACATCATTGCCATTAAAAATGGAAAACAAATCGACCCAATGCCACACGGAATCTACCGATTCCAACCTGGTGATCATATCGTCGTCATCGGAAAATCAACGGATGTATTCCGATTATCCGCAAAAACAAATTAAAAAATGACGGTATGAGAATTTACAATGTAATTCTGGTTCTAAACTTTACTTGGGGGTAAGTAGAATTTAGAACCTTTATTTTTATTTCTAAATAGTATAGGCATAAGCAACCTCTTACGATATAATTAAATCACCACAAAATAATCAACCAAAGGAGAATGCTTATGCCTAATA
>JAGBBZ010000004.1 GCA_017938215.1 Eubacterium sp.
CACGTTGGTTCTATTTCCGTAATAAAGAGGATAAAGATTTTGTCATCACGCCAACGACTGGTCCATACCATGAGAAATATGAAGATACGAGTGATTATACTGCCTATAATTCAGAGGCGAAGACGTATTTTATTCTTCGTTCTTATATGGAGCAGTTGGAATATGCCGGTGGTGGAACCATTACATTGGCACCAGGAACCTATGAATTGAGTCATTCTGTATGTATTCCGTCTAACGTAACATTAACACTGTCTGATGGTGTTATAGTGAAAAAAAGAGCAGCTACGGATACGGATATGGCAACCAATAAGGCAATGTTTGAGTTGGTGCCACCATCGAAGGAAGCGGCAAAGAACTCCATCGGTGGTTACAATGGCTCTCAGAATGTAACCATTCAGGGACAAGGAAGCTCGATTATCGATTGTAACAATATTGTCAGTGCCATGGGTGTTGTTATGGGGCATGCCCAGAACGTGACCATTAAAAATATTGCATTTTTGAATGACCATGGTTCTCACTTCATCGAGATGAACTCATCGAAAAATGTAACCGTAGAGAGTTGTTCTTTTACAGATTTTAAGATTTATGATAATAAGAGCCACAAAGAGGCAATTAACATTGACACACCAGATACCAACAACAATGGATTTAGTTATGAGTGGTCCAATCATGACCGTACACCTTGTAACACAGTATTGATCAACAATTGCTTGTTCACCAATATCGGTGTAGCAGTGGGAAGTCATACGTATTCTGTGTCAACGACAGGACAGCAGATTTACCATGAGAATGTTACAATTCAGAATTGTCAGACAAGTAGCACATACAATGCAGCGATTCGTATGTTTAACTGGAAAAATGCTGTGATCAAAGACAATAAGTTCCACGGTGTACAGGGATTGGAGGACAATAAAGGAAAATCATATGTATGTATTTTGGCTCGCGGTGTTGTGAATCCGACGATTACAGGAAATTCCTTTAACAAGGGAACGAAGCCGGATGGAACGGTGAAGCGTTCTTGTGCTGTACGAATTGACATGGTGACGGCTGCGTCTGTGCAGGGTGCGGTAAATGCAGGTTATCCGAACACAATTTCAGAATTGTCGGAGCAAAATTATGCGGATTTGAAAAATAACACAATTGATGCAAGTTGTTACAAATATTTCCGTGTTGTAAATGAAGATGGAAGCAACAAACCGAAAGAAGAATGCATGTTTAACAATGCATCCGCAGGAGCAGATGGAGAGGATACAAGTTCCGAAGAGACTGCGACAGAAAATTAGAAGACAAATATAAGATAAGAACGTAGAAAATGTGGGGTTGTCGATTGACAATCCCACATTCCTACGTTATAATGAAACGATGTAGAGTTTAATTATTCGATGCGCATGAGTGGCCGCAGGTACGGAAGTGTGCAGGAATGGAGGAAATGAAAATGGCTGAAGTAAAAAAGAATATTTTGACAGAAGATGGTTTGCGTGCATTAGAGGAAGAGTTACAAGATTTGAAAGTAAATCGTCGTCAGGAAGTAGCACAGAAGATCAAGGAAGCCAGAGAGCAGGGAGACCTTTCGGAGAATGCAGAGTACGATGCGGCGAAAGAGGAACAGCGTGATATCGAGCTTCGTATCGAGGAAATCGACAAAATTTTGAAAAATGCAGAGTTGATCACGGATGATGATGTAGACTCCAGCGTAATTAATATCGGATGTAAGGTTAAGATTCGTGATATGGAATTCAAAGAGGATATGGAGTACAAAATCGTTGGTTCCACAGAGGCGAATAGTTTGAAAGGAAAGATTTCCAATGAGTCACCAGTAGGAAAAGCATTGATTGGTGCTAAGAAGGGACAAACCGTAACCGTTGAAACTCCAGCGGGTATGTTAAAATACAAAATCTTAGAGATTACAAAGAACTAAGATTTGGAAATGAAGGAGAGAGAACAGTGGCAGAAGATATGAATCAGTTGTTGAAGGTAAGACGCGAGAAATTAGCGACGCTGATGGAAGAAGGGAAAAATCCTTTTGAAATCACAAAGTGCGATGTGACTCACCATTCACAAGAGATTAAAGATAATTATGATGAATTAGAAGGAACTTCCGTAACCATCGCTGGACGTATGATGTTTAAGCGTGTTATGGGAAAAGCATCTTTCTGTAATATTCAGGACTTGGAAGGAAATATCCAGGCATATGTAGCTCGTGATAGCATTGGCGAGGATTCATATAAGGATTTTAAAAAGTACGATGTGGGCGATATTATGTCCATCACGGGTGAAGTGTTTAAGACAAAGACCGGAGAGATGTCCATTCATGCGACACAGGTTGTTCTTTTGTCTAAGAGTTTGCAGATTTTGCCAGAGAAATATCATGGTTTGACAGACACCGATTTGCGTTATCGTCAGCGTTATGTTGACTTGATCATGAATCGTGATGTAAAAGATACCTTTGTAAAACGTTCCAAGATTTTGCGTAGCATTCGTAACTATTTGGACGGACAGGGATTTATGGAAGTGGAGACACCAATGCTTGTAGCGAATGCTGGTGGTGCTGCTGCTCGTCCATTTGAGACACATTTTAATGCGTTGGATGAGGACTTCAAACTCCGTATTTCTCTTGAATTGTACTTAAAGAGATTGATTGTTGGTGGTATGGAAAAAGTATACGAGATTGGCCGTGTATTCCGTAATGAAGGTTTGGATACCAGACACAATCCAGAGTTTACTTTGATGGAGTTGTACCAGGCATATACCGATTACAACGGGATGATGGATTTGACGGAGAATATGTTCCGTCATGTAGCACAGGAAGTGCTTGGAACCACGAAGATTTCCTACAATGGAATTGAGATGGATCTTGGAAAGCCATTTGAGCGTATCACTATGGTAGATGCGGTTAAGAAATATGCTGGTGTGGACTTCAATGAGATTCAGTCTGACGAAGAGGCAAAAGCCATTGCGAAAGAAAAGCATGTAGAGTTTGAAAATCATCACAAGAAGGGTGACATTTTGAACTTGTTCTTCGAGGAATTTGTAGAAGAGCATTTGATCCAGCCTACCTTTGTTATGGATCATCCAGTTGAGATTTCTCCATTGACAAAGAAGAAACCAGAAGATCCAAATTATGTAGAACGTTTCGAAATGTTTATGAATGGTTGGGAAATGTGTAACGCATATTCGGAACTCAATGACCCAATCGATCAGAGAGAGCGTTTCAAAGCGCAGGAAGCATTGTTGGCACTTGGCGATGAAGAAGCGAACACAACGGACGAAGACTTCATGTACGCATTGGAACTTGGTATGCCACCGACAGGTGGAATCGGTTATGGAATCGATCGACTTTGTATGTTGCTTACCGACTCTCAAGCGATTCGAGATGTGTTGTTGTTCCCGACGCTCAAGAGCCTTTGATTTTAAAGGAATCCGCAGGAATATCAAGGTAATCCACACAGAAATAACATGACCAAATTAGTGTTACGAATACACATTTTATGGTGGATTGAAATGGACTGATTTGGAAAAGAAGCCA
>JAGBBZ010000026.1 GCA_017938215.1 Eubacterium sp.
ATTAGGCATAAGCATTCTCCTTTGGTTGATTATTTTGTGGTGATTTAATTATATCGTAAGAGGTTGCTTATGCCTATACTATTTAGAAATAAAAATAAAGGTTCTAAATTCTACTTACCCCCAAGTAAAGTTTAGAACCATCTTTTCTTGTATCCTTTTCCAAAATATAGTATAATAAAAAAAGAGTTTATGTGAGCGGAAGAAGGAAATGTAGAAGAGGGAGGCGGTGTATGTGAAAAAGAAATCAGGATTGCGAAGCTCATTGTTGGCAGTGACTTTGTTTCCAATCATATTTTTCGGAATCCTTATTGTCGTGTATTGTTCCAATCAACTTCGGCTATCCATTCATCACGAGGTGGAACTGGGGCTGAAAAATCAAGCCCAGACAGCATTGTATCTATACGAAAAGCAATTTCCGGGAGAATATCATCTGGATGCAGAAACCTCCGAGTTGTGCAAAGGTGGGAAAAAAGTGGATGCTGCATCTGAAATCTTTGAGGAATTAAAAAAGATATCGGGTACGGATATTACGGTTTTTTATAAGGACATTCGTGTCGTGACAACCATTCGTGATGAAAAAAATAAGCCGATTGTGGGAACAAAAGCATTAACGAAGATAAAGAAGGAAGTGCTAGAGGAAAAAGTAGAACGATTTTATGCCAACACTACGATAAACAACGAAGATTACTTTTCGTATTATTGTCCGATTTATGATTCTTCGAATAATTGTGTGGGGATGGTATTTGCCGGAAAGAGCTCTAAGTATGTTCAAGGGCTTGTGTTGAAGGGGATTATTCCGATTATAAGTATTATTCTATTCGCCATTATGGCGATGGTATTTATCATGCGCCATTATTCCAATAAATTGTCGAAGGCGTTGCAGGCGATTCGGAATTTTTTATCAAAGGTAGAAATGGGGGATTTTGGGGCGACTCTTGGGGAAGGTGTGATTTTACGCAAGGATGAACTTGGCCAGATTGGAAAATCAGCGGTGCAAATGCAAGCATCTCTGAGGGAATTAGTGGAAAAAGATCCGTTGACAGGATTATACAATCGACATTATGGAGAGTTTTGGGTCAAGCAAGCCATGGCGGAGGCAGAAGAGCATGGGCTTCGGTTTTTTGTAGCTCTCGCCGATATTGATTTCTTTAAGAAGTTCAATGACCAATACGGACATGACTGCGGAGATCTGGTACTTCGGGAAGTGTCTCGAATATTGGAAGGAAGTATGAAGCGAAGAGGGTATGCATCCCGTTGGGGAGGGGAAGAATTCCTATTAGTATTCCAAGAAAATAGCATGAAATTGGCGGAGGAATGTGTAAATGAGATTGCGGATCGAGTTCGTGAGCATACAATCCACTATGAGGGGCAAGAGTTGAAGGTTACCATTACTATGGGAATGGTAGAAGGAGATCGAAAACTTCCAATAGATGAAATTATTAAAGTGGCAGATCAAGCATTGTATGAAGGAAAAGGAAATGGAAGAAACCAAGTGGTATGTCGGATGAAGGAATTGAATTTGCAATTTTAATGTGTTATTATAAAAAACAGAGTTGAGAGGAGAAGGTGCTTATGAAGAGAGTAGCATTTTTGACAAGTGGTGGAGATTGCCAGGCATTGAATGCCACCATGCGTGGTGTGGCAAAAACATTGTATACGTCCGGAGAAGATGTGGAGATTCTTGGTATTCTGGAAGGATACAAGGGCTTGATGTATGAAAACTATGTAAAAATGAAACCGGAAGATTTTTCAGGAATCTTGACGGAAGGAGGAACGATTCTCGGATCCTCTAGACAGCCATTTAAGCATATGAGAAAGCCGGATGCCAATGGAATGGACAAAGTGTTGGCGATGAAAAACACATATCAAAAGTTAAAGTTGGATTGTCTGGTTATTCTTGGGGGGAATGGAACACAGAAGACAGCCAATCTTCTTCGGGAGGAAGGGCTGAATGTAGTAGGGCTTCCGAAAACCATTGACAATGATATTTGGGGAACAGATATGACATTTGGGTTCCAAAGTGCGGTGGATATTGCTACAAATTGTATCGATTGCATTCATACGACAGCATATTCTCACGGACGTGTATTTATTGTGGAAGTAATGGGACATAAAGTGGGATGGCTTACGTTGCATGCAGGTATTGCGGGAGGAGCGGATGTGATTCTGCTTCCAGAGATTCCATATGATTTGGATTCTGTAATTGCAGCAGTGCAGAAAAGGAATGAGGAAGGAAAGCGATTCTCGATTCTCGCAGTGGCGGAAGGTGCTATATCCAAAGAGGATGCGGCGCTGAGCAAAAAAGAATACAAAGAGAAAGTGAAAAACAATCCATATCCAAGCATTTCCTATCGTCTTGGTGCGGAGATTGAGGAAAGAACGGGACAGGAAATCCGTATAACGGTTCCCGGACATACGCAGCGTGGTGGAAGTCCTTGTGCTTACGATCGCGTGATATCCAGTCGCTTGGGTGCAGCAGCAGCAGACTTGATTCTGCAGGAAAAATATGGTTATATGGTAGGGTTCAAAGGGGACGAGATTGTTCCTGTGCCATTGGAGGAAGTGGCAGGAAAATTAAAAATGGTAGATCCGAATTCGTCGATTATCAAAGAAGCGAAAAAACTCGGTATCTGCTTTGGAGATTAGGAGGAAATAAAGCATGTCGTATCAAGCGTTATACCGCAAATTTAGACCGGATCATTTTGAAGATGTCAAAGGCCAGGAACACATTGTCACCACCTTGAAAAATCAGATTCAATCCGATCATATAGGGCATGCTTATTTGTTTTGTGGGACACGAGGAACCGGTAAAACAACCATTGCGAAGATTTTTGCAAAGGCGGTAAACTGTGAGAATCCCGGCGAAAAGGGACCTTGTGGAGAATGTGCTATGTGTCGGAATATTGCATCAGGAAATTCCATGAATGTGGTGGAAATGGATGCGGCGTCCAATAACAAAGTGGATGACATTCGACAAGTAATTGAAGAAGTGCAATATTCGCCACCTCAAGGAAAATACAAAGTGTATATTATCGATGAGGTGCATATGTTGACTACTAGCGCGTTCAATGCGCTTTTGAAAACGTTGGAGGAACCCCCTTCGTATTTGATTTTTATATTGGCGACCACAGAGGTACACAAGATTCCATTGACGATTTTGTCTCGATGTCAACGGTATGATTTTAAGCGAATCACGGTGGAGACCATAGCAGCACGTTTGCGTGAACTTCTGGATAAAGAAGGAGTGGAGGCAGAGGAACGTGCGTTGACTTACATTGCGAAGTTGGCGGATGGTGCCTTGCGTGATGGACTAAGTTTATTGGAACAGTGCATTTCTTTTTACTTTGGTGAGACGCTGACCTATGAAAAAGTGCTGAAGGTACTGGGGGCTGTGGACAATGAAGTGTATGCTTCCTTTACGAAAGTATTGGCGGCAGGAGATGTGGCAGGGTTGATGCAGATTATTGACAACATCGTGGCAGAAGGAAAGGATTTGACCCGATTTTGTGATGAATTTATCTGGTATCTTAGGAATATACTGCTGGTAAAGAGTACAGAACACCCCGAGAATCTCATTGATATGTCGGAAGAAAATCTCAATGAGTTGATTGAAACTGGGAAAAGTCTGGAGATGGAAATGGTGTTTCGTTACATCCGAGTTCTTTCGGAAGTGGAGAACCAGATGAAATACGCAACAGAAAAACGAGTTTTATTTGAGGTTGCCTTGATAAAGCTTTGTAAGGCAGAGATGGAGCGAGATTATGACTCTTTGGTGAACCGCTTGCACAATTTGGAAGAGCAATTAAAAAATGGTGTGACGGTGGCTCCAGTTGCGACGGGAAATGTTCCGCAGCAGGCGACAGAGGAAGTGCCGAAACGCCCGAAGATAACAGAGAGTGCAGTGCCACAGGAAGTAAAGGCACTGGTGGGAAACTGGCAACAGGTGTTAAATCAATTGGATCCGGTTTCTAAGGCGATGTTGAATCACGTGACGTTGACGGTGGATGATCGTGGAAGTTTAGTGATTGCATTTCCGGAAGATACAAGCTATACTTATTATGCAGGAAGCGATGAACAAAAAGAGCTTTTAGCTGATATTGCATCCAATGTGATTGGGAAAAATGTAAAGATAGAATATCAGTATGTTTCGAATCAGCGGGAGTACGACGCATTGCCGGAACTTCGAGGGCTATTTGGCGAAAGTGATATTGTCATCGAATCTGTGGAGTAAAATAGAAAAATAAAAGAAAGGTATGGTAATACATTATGGCAAGACGTGGAGGATTTCAGGGAGGAATGCCTGGAAATATGAACAATTTGATGAAGCAGGCGCAGAAGATGCAACGTCAAATGGAAGAACAGCAGCGTGAGATGGAAGAAAAAGAGTTTGAGGCGACTGCTGGTGGCGGTGCGGTAACCGTTAAAGTTTCTGGTAAGAAAGAGGTTCTTTCTGTAAAATTGTCTGAAGAAGTAGTGGATCCAGACGATATTGAAATGCTTGAGGATCTGATTGTAGCAGCGACAAATGAAGCGCTCCGTATGATGGAGGCAGATAACGCAAAGGCAATGGAGGCACTTACTGGTGGCCTTAACCTTGGTGGAGGATTCCCATTCTAATGAATTATTATTCGGAATCGATTCAGAATCTGATTGAAGAGCTTGCGCAATTGCCAAGCATCGGTGCGAAATCTGCTCAGCGACTGGCATTTCATATTTTGCATATGCCGGAAGAACGGGTGGAGCGTTTGTCTTCTGTGATTCTGTCAGCGAAAAAAAATGTAAGGTACTGCAAAGAATGTTTTACACTGACGGATAGCGATGTGTGTCCGATTTGCAGCAACCCAAAACGAGATAAAAAAACAGTCATGGTGGTGGAGGATACCAGAGATCTCATTGCATATGAAAAGACAGGTCAATTCCAGGGTGTGTATCATGTTCTTCAAGGAGCGATCAATCCGAGTCTTGGTGTTACGCCAGCGGATATTCGCTTAAAGGAATTGATGCAGCGGCTTCAGGGCGATGTGGATGAGGTTATCATTGCTACCAATTCCTCGCTGGAGGGAGAGGCCACAGCCATGTATATTAGTAAACTTTTAAAGCCTGCTGGCATAAAAGTAACTCGTATTGCCAGTGGTGTCCCTGTAGGTGGAGATTTGGAGTATATTGACGAAGTTACATTATTCCGCGCGTTGCAAGGCAGAACGGAGCTTTGACAGTCCTTTTAATGAGGAGTGTCGTTCTACGTTCAGGCAACGATCGAGTCCTTCGCAGATGAAATCTGCCAGTCGCATGACGAGGTTGAGGCGGGTGGTTTGAAGGAGCATTTGCCCACCGAAGCCAGAAAGGTTGACAATGCCGGTGATAAATAAATCACCAACCGCGGGGAGAGTTTTGGAAACCCCTACACCGGGTGCTAAGGAGCCTTCTCCGATGGTGATGTAACCAATGTGTTCGGCGATTCCTAAAGATGCATCCACTGCGATTATAATCGCGTTGGGGTGTGTATGATGAATAAGTGATAACGCAGCTTCCAGATTTTTGGCGTGAACTGGATTTTCCAGAGTGCCATAAAGATGGAAGCTTTTTTGCTGCATGGCAAGAAAATGTCCTACGATAGGACCGAGAGCATCTCCGGTGGCGCGGTCAGAGCCGATGCAAACTACAACGGTTTCTTTATTTTTATGATCCAATTTCTTCATTAATATAGAAAGCGTTTTCACGAAATTAGAAAGCGCGTGCTTATCTGTAGGATTAAAATAATGTATCATAGTGTTATGAATCCTCCTTTGATGTCTAGAAAAAGTATTGACCGTTCCGAAGAAAAATATTCTGTCGAATGAAAACGAACGATTTCTGTTTTGGTTTGCACAAATTGACAAAAAAACATGCGGCTAGATGTTACAATTAAGAAAAAAGGAGTGGAGGGATACGATGGAGTGGAAAGCGCCTAAAAGTGTACGGCAGATCGGGGATGTGAAAGGGAAAACCAAAATCTATGTAGAAGATTATGTTATGTCCTATGCCAGACGACTTGCAAAAGAGGGGAAAGAAAAGGAAATGGCTGGTGTGCTTCTTGGACACCGGTTTTATCATGCCAAAGAAAAAGTGTTTCTGGTATCTGGGATGGTGTGTATAAAAGCGTTTCATCAGCGAGAAAGTGATATTTTTACGCAGGAGATATGGACGGATATCTATACGGAAATCAAAGAAAATTTTACAGATTTAGATGTGGTAGGCTGGTGCTACACAGGAGACATGGCTGGGAATCCCAATGCGGATCGTTTGCTGGAAGTGCATCGGCGAAACTTTTCAGAGGATGATCGACTTTTCTATATATATGAAGAAAAAGGACAAGCCGACGATTTTTTTCTCTACGAGAATGGGGGATTTGCCAAGCAGAAAGGATATTACATATATTATGAGAAAAATCCTGAGATGCGTCACTACATGATGCAGGAAGAAAATCGATTTGTTCACATTGTAGAACAGGAAGACGACAGAGTGCTTCGCAATATCCGTGGTGTATTAAAGGAAAATGAGGAGCGGAAAAAAGAACATGAGGCAGAAGGGAAATGGGGTACCGTTTTGGCGAGCCTTGTGGTGGTACTTGGGCTGGTGTTTGGTGTTGTTGTAATACAAAATCAAAATGGTTTGTCGCAGTTGAAGGAACAAATGCAGAGCATACAGACGGAACTGGGGGATTCTCTGGGAAGTGATACAACGGTTCAGACGTTGGGGGCTGGTGTTGTGAGTGGACAGGCAGTAAGTGGAAGTGCGGTGCAGACTATGGTAGAATCAAATGGAGTTGAAACTCCTAAACCAAGATAAAACCGTTGTTTTTAAAAGGGTATAAGTTTTTGGTTATGTCAACATAAGCAAATGGTTATATGTAAATTGGAAAAATTTGATTGAAAAGGGTATTTGCTTGTGGTATACTGACGATGAGATATCTTGATTGAATGAGGTGAATTCAATTGCTAGGGAACGTTTCAGGAAACTATGTCGATGAGGGGAGAAAACGACAGAAGCGACGGAAGAGTATGATAATCCTTGGATCCATTGGCGGCGCTCTTCTTCTTGGAATTATTGCCATTGTGGTTGTGTCGTATTACTATATGAATCGCTCTTTTTCGGGATATGATGTTGTAAGCGAGAGAGAGAGGACAGATAGCAATAACGTAAATTATTTGTCGTTTCAGGACAAGTTGTTAAAATATAGCCGAGATGGTGTATCGATGCTGGATGAATCTGGCGAAGCGATGTGGAATGGCGGTTATGAGATGGAGCAGCCGACGGTAGATGTGTGTGGTGACTATGTCAGTGTTGCGGATATAGGAGCAAAAAAGTTTTACGTCTACAATGGCAAGGATCAGGGAAAAGATATGGAGATGGCATTGCCGATTGGACGTGTGAAGGTGTCGGAAAATGGTAAAGTGGCAGTGTTACTTCACGATGATGAATCCGATGTGATCAATGTGTATGATCCCTACAATACAGTGGAAGCATTGGAAGTGGAAATTCCGACGAATGTAGTGGAGGATGGTTATCCTTTGGATTTTGACATTGCGCCAGACGGAGAAAGCCTAGTGGTGGCGTATATGCTTGTGGAAAATGGAACCATGGAGAATCATGTATGTTTCTATAATTTTACCGAAGTGGGGCAGGATCAAAATACATTGGTGGGCGGAAAAAGTTATGAGACATCTATGATTTCAAGGATTGATTTTGTGGCAAAGGATAAAGTTGCAATTTTCTATGAAAATGGATTTTCTATTTTTGAAAATATGAAGAAACCTGAGGAAATCTTCAATCAGACATTTGAGCAACCAATTAAAAGTGCGGATCATGACGACGAACATATTTTAATTGTTACAGGAAGCTCTGGAGATACGAAGGGACAGATACTTAATCTGTACACGTTGGAAGGGAAACAGGAATTAGCGGAGAAGGTTGATTACAAATATTCCAATATCCAGATGGCAGATGATGAGATTATTTTTACAGATGATCAAAGTTGCCGGATTCTGAGAAAGAATGGGCGACAGAAATTTTCTTTCGACTTTGAAAAGCAGTATGATTACTTTTTTCCGACAACAAAAGATAATCGATATTACTTTTTAAATGATACTATGATTCAAGTGATAAAGATATCCGGTTGAGGACTGGAGGATGGATTCAAAGGGGGATTTTACAAATGGAAGGACAGGTACTGGAGATTATTATTTTTGCTATTATGATTTGCTCGATTATGATTGGAGCAAATCGTGGGATGCTATTAGGAATCTTCGCTGTGACCCAGAAAATTTTAGTATTAGCAATCACATTGGGGGCTGCGCCAGTTATTACGGATGTGTTGCCTGAAAGTGTGAAGGTGGCTCGCCAAGGTGTGGGATATGCGATTGCATTGGTGGCATCTTGGATTATAATCTGGTTGCTTTCAAAACTGATTAAGGTTGTCAACGATGCTCCAGTTGTTGGTGGTATAAATCGTTTTGGTGGCGCGTTGTTAGGAGCGGTAGCTGGATTTTTGATGGTTTGGTGTTTGCTGGCTTTACTTGGAACTTTCCAAGAGTATGCAATTTGTAATGGTATTATCGAATCGGCAAGAGCGAATTCCCGCATTATGTGGTTCCAGAATCTGAGTCCATTGCCATACATGATGGATAAGATGGGATATCCGGTCATATAAGAAAAGAGCGATTTAGGACCAATGTGTAAATTTAATACAGGAAATCGAAAAACACCCTTGACAAACTGTTTCAAGGGTGTTATCTTTATCTTAGTCAATGATTAGCACTCGTTCATGTTGAGTGCTAACAAAGGAAGTGAGCATATGGAACTTGATGAACGAAAGCAGAAAATATTAGAAGCGATTATTCATAATTATATGGAAAGTGGTGAGCCGGTTGGATCTCGAACCGTATCGAAGTATACCGACTTGAATCTTAGCTCTGCCACCATTCGCAATGAGATGGCTGATTTGGAAGAGATGGGTTACATCCTTCAGCCCCACACATCTGCCGGACGAATTCCGTCGGATAAGGCATATCGTTTATATGTGGATACAGTCCTTAAAAATAAGGAAAAAGAAGTGGATGATATGAAAGGGGTTCTGATTGAGCGTGCAGATAAGATTGATCTGCTCCTTCAGCAAGTAGCAAAGCTTTTGGCAGAGAATACCAATTATACTACGATGGTTTCTAAGCCAAAATATGCACACAAAAAAATTAAGTTCATACAGTTAAATTTAATATCCGAAGTACAGCTACTTGTTATCGTTGTCTTGGATAACAATCATGTAAATAATAAGTTTATTGATTTGTCCGACCCGATTGATGATAATGTGATTTCGCAGTTGAATTTCATGCTCAATGCCGCATTGAATGGCTTGGATGTGACGGAAATCAATATGGCGATCATGCAGCAGATCAAGGAAAAGGCTGGACAGTATGGTGACCTTGCTTCTAGTATTCTAGATAGCATTGGAGAAGCGATGAGCGATGAAGATGGCTCAGAGATTTATACCTCGGGTGCGACAAATATTTTGAAATATCCGGAGCTTAGTGACAAAGAGCGAATGGTAGAGCTTCTTTCCACCTTTGAGGAGAAACAACGTCTTCAGGCTTGGGTGAATGATGAAATGGAAGATGAAGAACATGGTATTCAAGTGTACATTGGCGATGAATCTCCGGTAGAGGCCATGAAGAATTGTTCTGTGGTTACAGCGACCTATAAGATTCGCGAAGGTGTATACGGAAAAATCGGTGTTGTTGGACCAAAACGTATGGATTATGAGAAAGTTGTTGGTACATTGGAGAACTGTATGCAGCAGCTGGATGACATATTTAAATCGAAAGAGTAAAGCCTAGAAAATGATGGAAAGGTGGATGTAAGAGTGGCTGAACAAAAAAATGAAACTATAACAGAAGAGACATTGGAAGAAGAAAAGGTAGAGACGACTTCCGAGAAAACTTCTGATTCTCAGGAGACAGAGGCAAAAGAAGAAAGACAAAAAAGATGAGCAGATTGAAGAGTTGAATGATCGTCTTCTTCGTAATATGGCAGAGTTTGAAAACTTCCGCAATCGTTCGGAAAAGGAAAAGACAGCAATGTTCGAGGTTGGTGCGAAATCAGTTGTCGAAAAAATTCTCCCTGTAGTAGATAACTTTGAGCGAGGATTTGTAGCAGTGCCAGAGGAAGAAAAGGACAATGCATTTGTAAAAGGGATGGAAGCAATTTATAAACAATTCACTACTGTATTAGAAGAAATCGGTGTAGTGCCAATCGAAGCAGTGGGAAAAGAATTTGATCCAAACCTTCACAATGCAGTGATGCATGATGAAGATGATTCCATGGAGGCAAATACAATATCTGAGGAATTCCAGAAGGGATATATGTATAAAGATAGCGTGGTAAGGCATTCTATGGTCAAAGTGGTTAATTGAAAATTAAGCACTTGCGTCGTTAATTAGGAATTGACGACCTAGGAAGAAACTAAAGTTTCTTTCGGAAACCGTGTAGTTAACTAGTTATTTCCTATTATTTTAATAAATTATTTCAATTTCAAGAAGGAGAGATTATTATGAGTAAGATTATTGGTATCGACTTAGGTACAACAAACAGTTGTGTAGCAGTTATGGAAGGTGGTAAACCAGTTGTTATCGCCAATGCAGAGGGAGCAAGAACAACGCCATCTGTTGTAGCATTTACAAAGAATGGTGAGCGTTTGATTGGCGAGCCGGCGAAACGTCAGGCAGTTACAAATGCAGATAATACAATTTCTTCCATCAAGAGACATATGGGTAGTGATTATCGTGTAGCGATTGAAGATAAGAAATATTCTCCACAGGAGATTTCCGCAATGATTCTTCAGAAGTTGAAGAGTGATGCAGAGAACTATCTTGGTGGTGAGAAGGTAACAGAGGCAGTTATTACTGTTCCGGCTTACTTTAATGATGCACAGCGTCAGGCGACAAAGGATGCTGGTAAAATTGCTGGACTTGAAGTCAAACGTATCATTAACGAGCCTACTGCCGCTGCTCTTGCCTATGGTCTTGAATCTAAGAAAGACGAGCAAATCGCAGTATTCGA
>JAGBBZ010000027.1 GCA_017938215.1 Eubacterium sp.
GGCGAACAGAAATTCGCAAGGCGATTTCTGTTCTGCCATCAGAACATATTTGTGACGCTCCGTCACAAATTGTTGTGTGAAAAATCAGCTTCTCAAAGTGATTTTTCACACTTTTTCCTCTACCGTAATCGCTAATATATGAATCTTGTCACATGTCGGCAAAATGACACTTTGACAATTCTTTTCGGCATCCACATAGATTGTTTTGGACACGATCTTTCCATGGTGATTGATCCCCGACGGATCCCGATTGATGTACTGTTCCTGCCACACAATCTCTTCTCCCACCAATGCCTTCTGCGTCCAGTCCGAAACAAACAAGTCGTATTTCTCACTTCCATCCTCATAGACAAGTTCCATCTGTTCGTGCTGATCTCCATAGGTTCCGTAAATCAAAAAACTCAGCTTGCTTATCGGCTTCTCAAATCGAATCTGCTGACCGTCACAATACATACAGTTAAACTCGTCTTCACTTCGTTTTGGCAACTGATACGTGGTTTCGCTGGTTTCCCATAGCTTCCCGTACTCAGGGTTCCTCTTCACGATAAAATCTTTCGGATCAACCATGTGAGTCATTTCGTTATACGGAACGTCCACATACGAAATCTTCTGTACTTCTTGTACTTCCGCCACATCAGTTTCCATGGAAGAAAAATCTTTCTTACACTGTTGTTTCAGTAATTGTAGCAGTTCCTCTTCCATTTCAGATATTGTTTGTAACACCTCAGCATATTTTGTCTTATATACCTCGAGTTTTTCTCGATTTAACCAGTTTTCTTCATACTCTCGATGAAGTTTCACTGTCAGGATTTTAAGTCCTTCCCACTCCAGTGCCAGGGCTTCATTCTTTCGGATCAAAGTCGCCTCTCCCAACTCCGGATGCGTCTTTAGATACATACCAAACTGAATATGAGCTCCCGTGGCACGGATAAACAAATCATACAACGGAACCTTCCATATGTTTTTTTCGGTTCCAAACTCCTGTACCACATCGAAGTCCCGTCGGATTCGTCTGGCAAGCTTAACTATGGTTTTCGGTCTGACATTTTTCTTGGCAGACTTCCACACATCGCGTAGCGACACTTCTTGTGTTTTCCCTTTCTTTTCGAAAGCTTCCAAATCCTGAATTTCAATAATACTACAAAGCCCCGCTTCCACATCCTCCCAACCGATCACTGCGTCTTGCCGTTGTGGCATGGTGTCGATACACTCGATCCCCTCACCGCTCAGCGCAGTTACGATGAGAAAATGCACCACATAGTCATTGCTTCGGTAAGATTTTTGCCAAGGACAGCAGTTGGTGCGAATCCCGATGACCACCATGCCATTCTTATCCAGTTGTTGCTGAAGCAATTTTCTACTTTCTGTGGCTTCAAATCGACCAAGCGGACGAAAGTCAACTCCATAGATTCTTTTACCATTTTCCGTTATTCGTTTGGGAAAGTAACAGAAACCTTCTCCGATTCGGGAACACGGTTTGTAGCAAACTCGCCATGCATCCCAAAATACTTTTTTATATTCCCCACGAAGCATCTGGCAGACGGTTAGGATCGTGTTGTCCACACAATCCAAACCTTCTACCGCTACGGGCGAAAACTTTTGATTATCTAGCATCTTCTTTCTCCTGATTAAAATTTGGTCTGATCTATGACAATCAGCGGAATCACAAAAGCTGGACTGTCAACACAAAACTGTCATAGTTTCCGCTTTCTGTTTTATACATTTTCTGGTTAAAATATCCATCTTTCCTTCAACGATTGCTGATACGAGATGGGGTGGGAATTCTTTTTGGTAATCAACGGGGGCTCTTTTGCAAACGCAAAGGTTCCAGTAGAAAATGAAAAAGCAGAATGACTGTTAATATAAGAAATTTGAATATTTTTTGAAGCATAAGTCTTTTCATCCTTCTTTTGATTCGATTATATAGGGAAGGACTGTGGAAACCACAACCCTTCCCCTATTGTTTTTTGATATATGTTTGCTATTCTTGCTCGATAATGGTAATCTGATCTGGATGAGCAGAAATCTCCTCCTTCAACTCTCTTTCGTAAGCTTCCTTACAGCCCACAGGAACGCATAGCGTCAGTTTCACAAAAGGAGAAATGCTATCCCCCGACAAATTAAACGGAATCCTCCCTTCCGCGACACATACTAATTCCCCAGCATCGGAGTAATTAATCCTTATTTCCACTTGTTTTACACTTGCCGGTAAGACTATTGTCTTGGCAGTATAGCTCGGAAAGTTAGTTACATATGTTACTCCTTCTGGAATACGCAACACCCCATCTTTCGACACATATGTCGCTATCAAATGCCCTGTCTTTTTATTATATAGACATCCATTCTCTACTGCAAATTTCTTACTTCCCTTCGCAACTTTTATCGTCATATCCGCACCTATACTAAGCCCCTCAGTTTTTATTTTGGTAACGCTTTGGGGGATAAAAATTTTGAATGCACCCTCATAAATCCTAGGAAGCGACACAATTGTCTTTACTGTTTTCGGAATAACGAATTTTTTCCTTCTCTCTGCAAAACCATAAAATATTTTCCCATTTTTGGACAGAAAACATCCTTGAACCACCTTATATTTTTTGTGCTTAGAAGAAATTGTTATCTTCTTCCAGTTTGCCTTCCACAGAAGCCCCTCTACATTTTCATTTACCCCTTTCGGAATATTGATGCTTATCCCATCTGGAATATGAGAAAAGCAATCGTATGTTATCTTCTTCACAGTGGAGGGAATCTCGATTTTCTTTATTTTTTTCACTCGTTCATATACATCTTTTGGAGCAGTAGTAGTCTCACTACCATTTTCCAAAAGGAAACACCCCAAAAAATTCGTTACTCTTTTTTCATTTTTTTTCATGATAGCACGAGATGCTCCCAATTTTACAACTTTTCTACCATTGATCTTTTTCGGAATCTTCAGTGTAGAAATACCATCATCTGACAATGGAGTAATCTTATTAATAACAATTCCATCTGCTCCAACATGATAGTCGTATTGAAACTTGCCAATGGTAGTTGTTGCCCTCTCGTATACTGTCTTTGTTTTTGCTTCAACATGAGAAACCTGTATCCCCCCTATTGCAACCATCATTAGTATAAACAACATTTTTTTCATTGTAGAACCTCCTAGTATTTTATTCATATTTTGTCATATTAACATGACATAAGTATGACATTTAACTCATATTTATTTCCTTTTACTTCATTTGGACGGATAGGTTGGATAATATGTTAAATTCTGATCCACCTGCCGTACAAATTCTGAAAACTTTGTCAACGTATATCCAAATGTTGTTCCATATGTCGCTGTAGCTCCAGGAAGCAAATCCTTCGCAAGAATATACTTCCAGCCATCATCTGAAAAATTCTTTATATCTTTCCTCATTTCATCTGCATATTAAAATAGCTTCCCTCAACACATCCCGTCTCTTCAAATGTGGTAATCTCACTTTCATTCTCCGGAATCAATGCCGCTTCTGTCTCTGCGTCTTTCTGCACCTCTGTTATCTGCGGTGCATTTTCCTCGTACTTCTCTTTGTACTCATCGTAATGCTTCAGTGCATACTCAGCATCCACCAGACCATTTCCATAGGCTTCCTCTTCGCCATATTGGTTTGCGCTTTCATTCAGCAAGCCACGGACAAAATCCGCGGATACACTTGGGTCCTTCTGCCAAATCAAAGATGCCACCGCTGCGATCTGTGGTGCTGCAAGACTGGTTCCGGAAACCACTTCCTCTGTACCGATAAATCCTGTAGTACGTACCACTTCTCCCGGTGCCACGATTTCCACTTCTTCTCCTTCCCTGCGATTTTATGGTTATTGTTCCTGTTCAATGTAAGTAACGTTTACAGAACGGTCAAATTTCAATGCTTGTTCATAAATAGATATACAACCTTTCGGAACGTAGACGATTACATTTTTTACCCCGTTTGTTATTGCACAGGTAAACTTTGGCGGTTTCTTTCCTTTCATAACAAACTCCCCGTCGGGTCCCTCAAAAAAACCGAGTACTCTATCTAATTTTTCTACACTTGCCGGTACAATTATTTTTTGCGCTTTCTTCCCAAGAAAACCATCATATGATGTAGCGTATATTACACCTTCCGGTATCTGAAACACACCATTTGGTGCACTTCCTGCCACAAGTCTTCCCGTTTTCTTATTATAAATGCAGCCATATTTCACTCCATATGTTTTGTTTCCTTTTGCAATTTTTATTGTCACTTGGGTATTTATATTAAGACCTTCATCCTCAATCTTTTTCAAGCTTTTCGGAAGTATTATTGTTGATACACCATCGTAAGCTACCGAAACAGATTTCATTATTTTTACTGTTTTTGGAACTACGATTTTCTCTTTCTTTATAACTGGTCCATATAACACTTTCCCATCCTTAGACAGTAAGCAGCCATTTTTTATCTTATACCATTTATTTTTTGAAGATATTTTAAATTTTTTCCAATTGTAACCCACTAAATCCTCAACATCCTTACTTACGCCTTGTGGGATATTGATACTCTTCTCGTGCTGAATCATATTAAAACAACTCGGCGTTATCACTTTCACCGTTTCAGGAATCTGAATCTTCTTTATTTTCTCTGTTCTTATATGAATTTTCTTGGGCGTATATCCATATTTTGCCTCATCTGGCGCATTACTTACACCAAACAGATTAACGCCTTCTTCATCCGGTTCTCTATCTCTAGGACCGAGCTTTACCACTTTCTTTCCTTTGATCTTTTCTGGAATTGCTAGTGTTTCAATCCCCTTATCAGAACAGGGAATTATTTGTGTTATCCAATATCCCCCCTTGGTTGGTTTATACTCAAACTCGTAGTTTCCTCGAACAACTGAATCCGTCCACGCTTTTGATTCATTTACATTAAGCATTCCCAAAGCAAGAAACGCCATTAGTACAAATAGTTTTCTCATTTGATACATTTACCTATCCTTTCTCATAATTGTTATTCGTAACTTTACCCACTCCTAATTACGCGAAAATTCTTCAAATTAAAAGAAGGTACAGCATAATTCATTCTGATAAATAATACGTCAGATTGTTTTATCCTGTACCTTCTGTTATTATATCAATGCCACTGTTAACAAAAGAAGCAGGAACCTCCCCGACCAAAGTTTGGTTTCCTGCCTCGCTCACACACCATAGGCACGCCTATGGGCTACAAGACTATGATAACCATTTTTGAAGAAGAAAGCAATCCCTTAACACAAAATTTTTATAATAATCTTATCAACTCCCTGCAGTTTCACAACCTGACCTGCACCTGCGGACACTCTGCCTGTCTTTCCATACACGGTTACTACACACGTTCCTTAAAAACACCGGAAGGAAAGATTCCTTTGCGTATCTGCCGTGTCATCTGTTCCTGCTGTCACCGCACCCACGCACTTCTACCTTCCTCCGTGGTTCCTTATTCACAGGTTGCTCTGAAAGAACACATTGATATCATTTCCTCATACGAAGATGGAGAAGGTTTTACAGTTCCTATGAATCACAATCCATATTTTACTGTTTTTTCTCAATGAAGGTGACGGTTAGGGAACTATACTCTTTAAACTTTTTCCCCCATGCTTTCTCATAAGCAGCTTTCACTCCTTTAGGAACATATACTGCTACATTTTTTATTCCTTGATGAACTAACAAGCAAGAAAGTTTAGGTGGTTTCTTTGCTTGCATAACAATTTCGCAATCCGGTCCGTCGAAGAAATTCAATATCCTATCTAATTTTTTCACGGTTGATGGTACAATCATCTTTTGAGTACCACCTCCAAACCAATGACTTCCCGTATCATCATATCTCACTCCAACAGAGACATAATACCCTGTAACATACGTCACGCCATGTGGAATATGGAGTACTCCATTTGGCGCACTTCCCGTCACCAATTTTCCCGTTTTCTTATTATAAAGACACCCATGTTTTGCTGCATATTTTTTATTTCCCTTGGCAACCTTTATTGTCACTTTGCTGGAAATCTGAAATCCATCATTTTCAATCTTACGCAGCCCTTTCGGAAGCACAATGGTAGATGTGTCATCATAGGCCGTTGCTGCACCTAACATCATTTTCGTCACTGTCTTGGGCATCACTACTTTATCTCTCTCTTCTAATAATCCATACACAATTTTCCCATCTTTTGATAGCAAACAGCCATTCACTTTCTTATACTTTTTGTTTTTCGGAGATATTGTGAATTTTTTCCATTTGTAATAAGTCAACCCCGTAACATTCTTCACCACTCCTTTTGGAATATTGATACTTTTTCCATCTTGCAAATGAATAAATGTCATTCCTGTTATTTCTTTTACTGTTTCCGGAATCCGTATTCTTTTTATCTTCTTGGTGCGCTCATAGATATCCATTGGCCAACAAGGAGTATCTGCGTCATCCGGTGCAAGCCTTACACCAAATACATTCTCCTCATATTCCTCATTTTCCCACTCCCCATTTTCAGGCTCTTTCGGCCCAAGCTTCACAACTTTTTTTCCTTCTATCTTTGCAGGAATCTTTAGCATCGAAATCCCCTCATCGGCTAATGGTGTTATCTTCGTGATCCAGATGCCTCCGTTGGTATATTCATACTCAAATTCGTAGTTCCCTTGAATGACTGAATCGGTATACGCCTGTGCTTGATTGACATTCAGAAAGCCTAATAAAAAAAGAGTTAAGAATAGTGCTATTTTCTTCAATTTCAAATCCTCCTCATTGTTTCAGCAGTTGTAACGATTCAAGATTTCCACGCATTGATTCTGAATCGTTACCAGTAGTTATATATTGTCATAGAAACATGGCATAATTACGTCACATTTCTATGACAAATCATTATCTTAAATCGTACATTATTACTTTGAACTTAACACAGAAAAATAATTGATACTTCCATCCACCTCTTTCATTTATCGTCCATACTCCATCAACTCATATGTTACTGTAAAACCACCTGGCATAAGTAAATCACGTGCAACCAAATCATCTCCGCTTATATATTTCGCCATCATTTGTCTTGCAACTGCTTGTGCATCTGTATATCTCCCATTTCTATAATCTGGATTATCTGCGTTTGTAGCATAATCTACAGTGTGACCAATACGGTTTCCGCCAATCTGGGCACTATGTGCATAAGTATCTGTTGCAGAATGTATTGCCATTCCCCAAACTATCGCTCGTTTAAAACCTGCTGTGTTTCCTTGTTTTTTTGCATCTGGATTTCCTTCATTGAATTTCTTCATCTTGGCTAAAATATATTTCCCCCCATCCCCTTTAAAATCTTTTATATCCTTTTTCATTTCATCTGCATCCGCATACTCGACACCATTAAATGTTTTATCCGCTGTAAGGCAAAAAAATTTCTTAGAGCAATTACGTCTCTAAGAAATTTGATATCCATATTTATGAAGTTTTAACCAATCTTCCATACAACTTGGTCATTTTCTTGATTTTCTCGCAAAGCTTGTCCGTAAACGCATCTTTTTTCATGCGCCACTGCCAGTTATAACCGAGAGTAGATGGCGTATTGATTCGTGCTGTCGCTGGCAAGCAAAGATAATCCTGTGCCGGGATGATACATAAGTCTGACACACTGCGCTGCGCCATAGTAATCAACTGCCACGTCAGCATTTTCTTTGTCACCCAGCGATTTGGCAAATTCATGTAGCGAAGTGCCACCTCACGATCCACTTCGGACATTTCCTTCCACCAGCTCAATGTAGTCTGATTGTCGTGTGTTCCTGTATACACCACACTATTTGCAGTATAATTGTGAGGCATGTAGTCACTTTCTTCCCGGGAATCAAAAGCAAACTGTAACACCTTCATACCCGGATATCCGGTATCTATCAAAAGTTTTCGAACACTATCTGTCAAGAACCCAAGATCCTCTGCGATAATCTGCTGCTTTCCTAATGCTTCTTCCATCGCTTCAAAAAGAGCAATTCCCGGTCCCGTTTCCCATTTTCCATTTACCGCCGTCGGCTCCCCGTATGGAATGGCATAATATTCATCGAACCCGCGGAAATGATCGATACGAACCATGTCGTACCAGGAAAAACAATTTCGAAGGCGCTTCAACCACCACGCAAAGCCCGTCTCTTCGTGATACTTCCAATCATATAACGGATTGCCCCACAGCTGTCCCGTTTCCGAGAACGCATCCGGTGGACATCCTGCCACTGCCTTTGGCTTCAGTTCCTCCGTGAACTGGAACAATTCCGGATTTGCCCATGTGTCAGCACTATCCAGTGCCACATAAATCGGGATATCTCCGATGATCTGCACGCCCTTTTCATTGGCATATTTTTTTAACGCTTTCCACTGTCTTGCAAATTCGTATTGCAAAAACATATAGAACGTAATATCCTCTTCATAATCTGCACGATACCTAGCGAGCGTCTCCGGTTTTCGACGTTTAATGTCATCTTCCCACTCCAGAAAGCTCTGACCACCTTTGCTATCCTTAATGGCCATAAAAAGTGCATAGTCCGGCAGCCATTCTGCATTGGCTGTCACGTATTCCTGGAATTCCACAGATTCACTGATATTGCTCCCCTGATATGCCCGACGCAAAAGTGGAAAACGTTTCTCATATATGTTCTCATAATTTACGTAAGCACCATCATCCGACAATCCTGCCGCATCCAAATCCTGCTGTGTCAGATATCCCTGGGATACCAATTCCGGCAACGAAATAAAATATGGATTCCCTGCAAAAGTAGAAAACGCCTGATATGGGGAATCTCCGTATCCTGTTGGTCCCATAGGAAGAATCTGCCAATATGCTTGTCCCGCTTTTACCAATGTATCCACAAAATCATAAGCACTTCGATCAAAGGCACCGATTCCATATTCCGATGGAAGGCTGGAAATCGGCAACAATATTCCGCTTGCTCTCATACTTTTTTCCTCATTTCTACTATTTTGCCAAAAGAGATTTACTTACCTTAACCTCATATTTTTCTGCATAATTTTCATATGCCGCCTGAAACGCTGAACTTTGTTGTTCTGCTATATATTGTTCCCGATAATTCTTATTCAATGCCTTGGTATTGCTCTTGAGACACTGAATTACATAAAACCCATCTTTTTCTTCAATGACTCCACTAATGCTGTGACGTTCCATAGTTAACGCTGTGTTCACCAAATTCACACGACCATCCATCTTGCCAATGATCACTTCCTCTGGCGCGGTTCCTGTCTTGTCTTTGATGAAAGAATAAAAATTCCCGGTATAATTTGCCTTCTCTGCCACCAGCGTATTTACTTTGGCTCTCACTTCTTCACGGTTGCTATCATTTGCCGGTTCTTTGTATAGAAGAACTTTTGCCGCCTGCATTGCCGCTTCATCGATGGTAGCTTCTACATTTCCTGTTACCACATCGTACATCTTCCGGGCAATCTCATTTTCCTCAAAGATAATGTGCATCATCTCTGTGGTAATTCCGTTTGCCTGCTGCACTTCCGGCGGAATTGTAGCCAGATATTGATCCGCTTTGTAATCGATGTCCTCTTTTTCGTCCACCGCAAGAGCGATTCCCTGCTCCGCTGCTGCCTTATTTAACACCTTGATTTGAATAATTAAGCGTAAGCAATCTTCCACCGCCAACTGTCCTACGGTAGTTTCACCAAGATTGTAATTCCATACGTCCGCTGTCATGAGTCCTTCGTATTGGTTTCGCAAAAACCAATCGTACGCTTGGTACTCTTGATACAAGACTTTGGTACCTCCGACACCAACCACTACAGAGTCCGCTTTCAGCTCTCCGTCGGACACCGCGGCGGCCTTCTCCACCTGCACCGTCTTCTTCGGCTCTTCTTTCTTCTCCGAGCAGCCCGTGGCACCAATGGTCAAACTGGCAACCAAAATACCACACACGATTTTTCGAATGCTATATCTCATGTTCTTCCTTCTCCTTCGGTAATTTTATTTCATTTATTTGTTCTACCACTTGTTCCAATTGTTCCAATAAGGACTCATTTTCCTTTGGGATGTATACAAAATACGGCACCGCTTCCGGCACAAATCGCATATTTCGTCCAAACTTCGACACCAACTCCGGTATTTTCTCCGTCGTCACCTCTGCCTTCGGATACATAACGATTCGCACACCATTTGGCTTCATGGTAATGGAAGTGATAAACGCATCGTGCGCACGCACCTTCAAAAGCGCAATGTCAAGCAAGTTGCACACACTCTTTGGTGGCTCCCCAAAACGGTCGATGAGCTCATCCAAAATGTCCGCCTGCTCTTCCTTTGTCTCAATATCCGCGATTCGTTTGTACACATCCAATTTCTGAAACTCGTTGGTTATATACGTCGGCGGGATAAATCCATCCACCGGAAGGTCAATGTTGGTTTCGTATTCGTCGCGCTCCACCTTTTCCCCCTTGAGACGTTTCACCGCTTCATTGAGCATCTTGCAGTACAAATCGTATCCCACCGCCTCCATGTGACCGTGTTGTTTGGCACCCAGCAGATTTCCTGCACCACGAATCTCCAAGTCCCTCATGGATATTTTAAACCCTGAACCCAGTTCTGTAAACTCTTTTATCGCCGCAAGTCGTTTTTCTGCAATCTCTTTTAACATTTTATCCCGTTTGTACATTAAAAATGCATAAGCAGTACGATTGGAACGACCCACACGTCCACGCAACTGATAGAGCTGGGAAAGTCCCAGTTTATCTGCCTCGTCAATGATAATGGTATTGACATTCGGGATATCCAGTCCGGTCTCCACAATGGTGGTTGCCACCAACACGTCAATCTCACCATTGACAAAGGAAAACATGGTGCGCTCCAGTTCTCGCTCATTCATCTGACCATGGGCATAGGAAACTACCGCCTCCGGCACCAGCTTCGCAAGCTCCCCTGCGATAATATCCATATTCGCCACGCGATTGTACACATAATACACCTGCCCGCCTCGACCAAGTTCACGCAAAATCGCCTCTCGCACAATCTCATCATTTTTCTCCATGACAAAGGTCTGAATCGGCATACGATCCACCGGCGGTTCCTCTAGCACACTCATATCGCGGATTCCCACCAGACTCATATGAAGAGTTCGCGGAATCGGCGTCGCCGTCAATGTCAGCACATCAATGTCATTTTTAATCTGTTTCAATTTCTCTTTATGGGTAACGCCAAAACGCTGCTCCTCGTCCACGATGAGAAGTCCCAAATCTTTGTATTGCACATCTTTCGCCAGCAAACGATGGGTTCCAATAACAATGTCCACCGTTCCCTTTTTCAGCTTCGCAATGGTCTCCCGATTTTCTTTCGCAGTACGAAGGCGGGAAAGCATACCCACTTCCACACTAAAGTCACGCATTCGCTGGACAAAGGTATTGTAATGCTGTCCAGCCAGTATCGTGGTGGGTACCAAAAGCGCCACCTGTTTTCCATCCATTACTGCCTTAAAGGCTGCTCGGATGGCAATCTCCGTCTTACCATATCCCACATCACCACACACGAGACGATCCATGATACGGGTACTTTCCATATCATTCTTTGCCGCCTCGATGGCACGAAGCTGATCCTCCGTCTCTTCGTACGGGAAGACTTCCTCAAATTCCTTTTGCCACACCGTATCTTTTTCAAAGGCATGGCCCTGTCTCGCCTGGCGCTTTGCATACAAGTCCACCAATTCCTGCGCAATTTCCTTGACAGCACCCTTTACCCTCGCCTTTGTCTTCTTCCATTCCGGCGAATTCAATCGATTCAGTTTCGGAACTTTCTCCGCATCGCTTCCTGCGTATTTTTGCAAGAGTTCCAAAGATGTTGCCGGGATATACAGATTACTTCCCCCCGCATACGCCACCTTCAAATAGTCTTTTGTAATATGGTCCACTTCGATTTTTTCAATCCCTTCATAAATACCAAGACCATGGCTCTCATGCACCACATAGTCTCCGATTTTCAAATCATTGAAACTGTGAATCGCTGCTCCTTCGTAGCGCTTCGGTTTCTTTGCCCGCTTTTTCTTCGCGCCACCGAAGATATCCCCCTCTGTCAGAACGATAAATCGAAGGTTCGGGTACTCAAATCCTTTGCGGAGATTTCCCTTGGCAATCATAACCTCCCCCGGCAACAATTCGTGCTCCAGATTCGTCCCATAAAAAGCCACAATGTCAAAGTCCTGCAAATCCTGACACAAACGCTCCCCACGAGTACGGGATCCGGACAACACCAGCACGCGATATCCATTTTTCTTAAATCGTCCGATATCCTTTGCCAGCATGGAGAAGTTATTATTATACGAAGGTGCCGCCTGCGCCTGAAAGTTAAACTTCCGCTTCACCGAGAATTCTTTCACTTTCATATCCAATGTAGTCAAAAGAAGCAATGGCAAATCTCCCAACTTTTTCAACACCACCGGCAAAGAAAACAATACTTCCATTTGCCTTGGTAAGATGTACCCCTTTTCCAGACGACTTACCATGCTCTCCCGAAATTCATATTCCACTGCCTCGCCCTTCTCCACACATCGGCTTGGCTCATCCAGATACACACACACATCTTCCTCGACAAAATAGTCAAAAAAGGACTGCACATCCTTCGCAAAATAGCTGACATAACTTTCCAAATTTACCATGCCATGATAAATCTGGTACGTTTCTTTGAAATTTTCCACATTTTGGCGAAGTCTTGCCGCCTCTTCTACTTTTCCCTCTTCTTTGAACTTCGCCACACATTGCTGCAGCTCTTCTTCCATCTCTCGCATTCCCACAAGAGCCTGATCCTCTTCCACGAAAATCTCTGTAGCAGGATAGATGCAGATTTCCTCCACATTTTCCACAGAACGCTGACTCTCCACATCAATACGGCGGATGTTGTCAACCTCATCTCCCCACAACTCGATACGGTACGGACATTCTTCCGTCAATGGAAATACATCAATGATACCGCCTCGCACCGAAAACTCGCCCTCACGGTTCACCTGTCCGGCATTCTCGTATCCGATGTACACAAGTTCGCGTTTCAGTTCATCCAGATCCACCACATCCCCTGTCTGCAGGGCAATGCTATGATTTTTGTACATGGCAAATGGGAGGCAATAATCCATGCCCCCGTCTATGGTTGTCACAATGGTGGTTGGTTTCTTTTCCATAAGACGCTTGATAACTTTCAATCGCTCTTTCACAATCGCCTGACCATGAACGTCCGCACTATAGAAAATGAAATCTTTCGCCGGATAATACATGGTCTCCCGCTCATTCCCAGCACCACCGTCGTAAAGCTTTAAGTCTTCCACCAATTCCTTTGCCCGCACCTCATTGTGGGTGATCACAAGGCGAAACAAACGCTCCGCCCCAGCCCCGGCGATCATATGACTTTTCTGGGTATCCATGCAACCGATGAGCTGCACAGGAAACTCGCCTTTTTTCATCGACGTATTCAGTTGATCAAATTCCTCCAGTTCCCGCAGCGGGGCAAATAATGTGTTCAAATTTTCGTCCTAGCCTTTCTTATTAATATTACTCTATTCCAAAATAATCCAGATACGCTTTATATCGATCCTGCGCTGACAAGCACGTATCTCTCAAATACCCTCTTTCCTTTTTCCACTCTTTCAATCCACGATAATAAAACAATTTCATATCATCCTCTATGATAAATGGAACAATATCGTACTTGAGACATTCTTTAAACATAATCAACCGGCCCACACGACCATTTCCATCTTGAAATGGATGAATCCGTTCAAAATTCACATGAAATTCTAAGATGTCTTCCAGTGTCTTGCGTCCTTTTTGATTATACTCAGCCAGCAATTTCTTCATTTTTTCCGGCACTTCCTCTGGCAATGCGGTTGCCATCCCACCAACTTCATTGGCTCGTTTTTTATAATCCCCCACTGCAAACCAGTCACGCCTAGCATCGCTGGTTCCATTTTTTAAGATGAAATGCAATTCTTTGATGTTTTTTGCTGACAGCGTTGCTTTTGCATTGTCAATAATCGTATCAATACACCGAAAATGATTGGCAGTCTCAATCACATCATCCACGTTTAACACTTCATTCTCCACACCAATTGTGTTGGTTTCGAAGATGTAGCGCGTTTGGTCATGGGTCAAACGACTTCCTTCCATGTGGTTCGAATTATACGTCAATTCGATCTGTGTCTTATGATAGATTCCCCCAGCGTATCTGCGCTTCTTCTCATCCTGCAGTACTTCTAATAAAGTAAGCGGTTCTTTCACTTTTTTATTGGTTCGCTCCGGCTTCTGCGCGTCCTCTGGTATATTCCACGTCTTTCCGGTAAGAAATGCACCTTCAACTCGATCATTGGCACAATAATTCCTTACACTACGTTCTGAAACCTCCCATTTTTTCGCCATTTCTGCCACTGAAAGATATCTCATCCTCATCCCTCCTGCAAAGATACTAACTACTTGTTTTCATTTCTCTGCACATAGTATATCACATTATCGGCAAAATATCCACAAGGCTATCCTTTCGTTTTGCATATTCTTGCCGATATCGGCAAGATATCATTCATTTCTTCTTCGCATTATAACGATTCATGGCTGCATCCACACCTTCCGCTACAATCGCTTCCACGGCATCCACCGCCACATCCAAGCTCTCACCCATTACTTTTTCTTCTTCTTTGGAAAAGCGTCCCAACACATGGCGCACCAAGTCGCCACCCTCCGGTTTGCCACCAACCCCCACTTTCACTCGTGGAAATTCATTGGTGCCAAGATGCTGAATGATGTTCTTGATTCCATTGTGTCCACCGGCACTTCCCTTACGGCGCACCCGAAGCTGTCCCACTTCCAAGTCGATATCATCGTAAGCAACGATAATGTCCTCCGAATCAATCTTATAATAATCTGCGATGCTTCGCACACTTTCTCCGCTGAGGTTCATAAAGGTCTGAGGCTGTGCAAGAATCACCTTCTCACCACCGATAAATCCTTTGCCACACACCGCTTTATGCTCTTTGCTATTCAATGATATATTATATTTGTCTGCCAGTCTGGCGATGACTCCAAATCCGATATTATGTCTTGTCCCGGCGTAATCCCGTCCCGGGTTTCCTAATCCTACAATTAAAATCATGGTAGTATCTCTCCTAACTTCATAGTCCTTCTATTGTAACAAATCCATGAGGGAATCGCAAGTTCACAACTTAATTCACTTGATTTTCCCACAAGAAATCAATAATATTTTTGTGGATAATTCCATCTCTCGAAAAATCCGCCTCATCCATACTAATGACATATTTCGCATAATTATCTAACACTTCTTTAAATGCCCCAAACTCTCGATCGATTACCGTTTGATCTGTCAAATAATACGCCACCTGATAATACTGCTTTTCCTGACCATCCACTGCCACAAAATCAATTTCACCTTTTCTTGTTTTCCCTACGTAAACGTCGTACCCTCGTCCTAACAGTTCATTGTACACCACGTTTTCCAACATTGCCCCCATCTCTAATTTGAAACCCGAATTTCGAATTCGTCCTAACCCCATATCAGTAAGATAGTATTTATCTAATTTAGTTAATATCTTTTTCCCCCGAATATCGTACCGCGAAACTTTTTTCATCAACAAAGAGTTCGAGATATATTCCAGATAATTGTACAATGTTTCTCTCGACACTTTTCGATCCACACTCAAAAAATAGTCTGCCATTTTATTGATGGAAAGTGTTTGCGACGGATTACATACCAGATATTCAATCACACGACTAAACAGATCAATATCTCTTACTCCCGTTCGCTGCATGATATCACGCAAAACAATGGCATCATATACATCTCGCAAAAATGTCTTGAGCTGCTCCTCATCCTCCATTTGAAATCTTTGCGGCAAACCACCCCACTGCATATAATCGATCACATGCTGGCTACTCACATCCTTTCGTCCTAGCCCTCTCACCTGACATGCTTCACAAAACGAGAATGGCATAATATAAAAGCTTACGTATCTTCCTGACAAAAAGGTTGCAAGTTCCCCCGAAAGCAGTTTCCCGTTGGAGCCGGTAATAAAAATACTAACATCAAATTTGACACGCAATGAATTAATCACTCGCTCAAAGTCCGGCACCATCTGAATCTCGTCAAAGAAAAGATAGCACTTCTGATCCTGGACCATCCACGCTTTTACATACTCGTGTAAATCTTTTCCTGTCTGGATGAACGAAAAGTCATAATCTTCAAAATTCATATAGAGAATGCGTTCTGGCGCAATTCCCTCTTCCTTCAATTCCTGCATGATTTGTGTCAAAAGAACGGACTTTCCACAACGACGAATCCCTGTCAAAACCTTTATCAAATCCATATGATAGAATTTACGTATCTTTTTCAAATAGCTTTCTCTCTTAATCATCCTTCTACCTCCGCATCATCCACATGTTAGTATGTCAATCTATAATTGATTTATACCACAAAAATGCAAGGATGTCAATTTTCATTTGACTTCCTTGCACTTTTTACATTTTCGTCTAATTCTATTTGATTTCAAATTCTTTCATCTGTAAATCTTCACCTAAGGCTACATAACGCTACTCCTCCCTCGACTGTTCCAAAAGATCGATGAGTTCCTGTACTTCCTTCTTCGAAAGTTTCTCCTGCTTCACCATGGTGGCAAGCATCAGACTGCCGTCTCCTGAGAAAAAGGCATCCTTGAAATTTTTGCTTTTCTCCCGGATACACTGCTCCTCCGTATACCGTGCCCGATAGTGATGTACCGTAGAATTCCGCTCATCCACCTCGTACTCCAGCACACCTTTTTTCACCAGACGATTGATCATCACTCGTACGGTCTGGGCCGAGATGCTTTTTACATCCGCCATTCCACTCACAAAATCTGCTGCCGTACAGGAACCCTTTTCCCATACCACCTTCATCAACAACCATTCATTTTCTGTAATACTTGGAAATGTCTCTGCCATTTTGTCAAACTCCTTTCCCTTATCGTGCAGTATCCTTGTTTTATAAGCGTTTACACTTGTAAACACCTTGGGTATAATATACCATACCCCCATTCTCTTGTCAAGAACCAAACAGTCTGGTTCCTACTCGATTTCGCTCACGAACATAACGCCCAACAAAAAAGTAGCAACTGCATTCACCAGAACACAATTGCTACGTTTCTTATTTCTCGATATTTTTCAATGCTTTCAAGCGGATTTTCTCGAAAAATCCAAGCTTTTCCTCTGGGCTCAGCAAGTTATTACGAGAGCCTTTTACATCCATGATATAAATACCACTGAGAACCACTTTCAGCTCTTTTTTCACTGGGAGAAGCGGAAAAATCTTCTCATCACACATCAAGGACATGATTTTCGGACCAATCTTCGCCTTTACAATCGGAACCTTGGAACGTCTCAAATATTTCGGCGTATTTTCCACAATTACCTTCGGCAAACCGGCATCCTTCAGCCGCATTCGCTTTTTGTCTATAACCAGAATCGAAGCCACCTGCGCAGCTGCGTCCATCTGTCTCTTGGATTCTTCTTGCTTGCCTTGAAGTTTCTTACCTACAATAGATAAAACGATAAATACAATGAGAAGTACTGCCAGTACGATTCCCATCACAATCAAAAATGTTTTCATGTATTACCGTGCCTCACTTTCCTTTTTTTATACAATATGTATTCTACCATTTTTTTCTGGAATTGAAAAGAACTATTTGTCGTACATTTTCTGAATCACGCTCTGGACATACGCACCGATATGTTTTTTCTGCTCCTTATCCAACTGATTTGGATAAATCGGCTCACCATACTCGATGTAAATATCTCCCCCCTTAACCCAAGGGAGATGATCTTCGAAAATCTTTTCTGTATTTTTGATGCACACCGGTACAATCGGCGCATTGGTTTTGGTAGCAATCTTCATACTACCCTCTTTAAATTCCAGCAACGTATCTGTGGCGTTTCGCGTTCCCTCTGGGGCAATGTAGATTGAATACCCATCCTTTACGAGCGAAATCGCTTTCAGGATAACACCCATGTTCTGCTTGATATCTCCACGATCCATAAACAGACAATTCAGAAAATACATCCACTGCGCAATCATTGGGAACTTCTTAATCTCAATCTTGGATACGAATGCCACCTGCACACCTGCTGACGCAATGGACGCATACGCGAAGATAATGTCATAAAAACTACGGTGATTCGCTGCAAACATAACCGGGGTATCCTTCGGAATATTTTCAATTCCCGTTACATGCTTCCGACAACCGGATATAAACATCGTAATGTTAAATGCAACATATACAACCCGAATGGCAAATGCTGCAGCTGCTTTTTCATTGATTTTTCTTACAATGCACTCAATCAACAAAAGTGGAATGCTGATGACACATACGATAAAATAATAAAGTACAATAATTATCGTTCTCAACCTTTTCTTCCTCCTTACTGTCCTGTATGTTCATTTTGCGACGACGAATCTTCTTCCGGCAAAGGTGTCGGGGGTACCGGTTCACTCACAGGTGCCTTGGTCGGCTCCACTGGTGCCGCTGGTTTCTCAGGCTCAGATGGTGCCGCCGGCGCCGCTGGTACACTTACTTCCGGAGCCTTGGTACTTGTCGGCATCGCCGTTGTCGTTGGTTTATTCTCTGTTTTCTTAGACGAATCTTTGTCTTTTTTCTTCGTCTTTGACTTCTTTTCTTTCTCCGACTTTTCTTTCGGTTTCTTCTTCGGTTTCGGGGTAGCATAGGTTACGCTATCTGGATCTTCCACATCCACACGAGACTTGGTTTCTTCCTTCTCCGTCTCTTTCTTCATAGATTCAGCTACACCATAGTATTCTTCCATCGTCATATTATTTTCATAGAGATAAGTCGCCACCGTCTTCCCTACAAATCGAATGTGCCATGGCTCATAGCTATATCCTGTGATCTTGGCTTTTCCATATGGATAGCGAATGATATATCCATACAAATGTGCATGTTTTGCCAGCCATTTTCCTTCCTTGGTGTCACCAAAACTCTGGTCCAGTCGATACGCCACACTTTTGGCAGAAACGTCAATCGTAAGCCCCGTCTGATGCTCACTACTTCCTGGCTTGGCAGACACCGCATTCGTAGCCTCCACGCCCCTCGTAGCCACATTTCGATCGTAAATCTGTTTTTGGCGAGCATAGGAACGATATCCAGACACACCATACAAAATCACGCCTTCCTTTTCTCCAGCCTTAAACAGCCTTTCCAGCGCATCTGCCGCCACCTTTCGCATCTTTCGCTTATCCGAAGAATAGGAAAAACTAAAACGCACCTTCGGTTCCACCAAATGTGCTGGTACATATGTGGATGGCAATAAATATTTGCGATTCACCAGCACCGTCTTGCTACTCGGAATCGTATCCAATGGAACGGTTTGATTATCTGCTAGTATAGAACTCAAATCCTCCGGCAAAAGAGAGTCCTCCTCATCTTCCATATCATTATAATAATATTCATAAGTCAATGTATTGTTATCCTCACTTTGGTGCTGTGGCTTTGCCGGATTCAAAATAATGGAAGCCGCAAACACAAAAAAGAGTATAATTCCAATTCGTAAAAACCTCTTCATGGTTCCCTCCTGAAGTTTGGCACTGTCATTATTTTCTCGTTATAAAGACAGCCTAACAAGAATTATACTCTGATACACTATGAAAAGTCAATTAGCTTTTCAATTATTCACTTGAAAGATATTTTTTCCATTTTTATTCACCCCATGCAAAAGCATCATTCCCAAAACTCCACAGGATATCACTTCTCCGACTCCCACCGTAAACATCAAGTACGGAATCGCCGCTGGAATCCCATAGGCTATGCGAAGCACCCACGGAACGATGAGCGTATTCGCCACAATCGGCGGAACTGGTGCCAGCCATTTGAATCGCCGCAGGGCATAGGTTCCCACTGCCCCCAAAAACGTGGCTAGGGTTCCAAAGAGAACATCCAGTGGCATGCACTGGGTCAATATATTGCTCAAAAAACAACCAATGGTAAGTCCCGGAATCGCCGCCGGGGTAAAGAATGGCAAAATGGTAAGCGCTTCTGAAAATCTCACCTGTATGTCTCGATTGGCGAGACCTAGCATATTTGCCACATACGTTAACACGACATAAAGAGCAGCAATCATCGCTGCCTGACAGATTATAATTATTTTTTTGCTTTTCATTTTTTCTCTCCTTAGTTTTGTTTTACGTGTGGATGGTTTCGAACACACGGATTGCCGGGTCATCCGGCATAACGACACAGAGCCGACTAGCTCTGAGCCGCTGCTTCTCTTGCTGCTACAACCGCTTTCGCAAGCTGGTCTGCACAAGAAGTATCCTTGAAACCGCACTGGATACCGGAACATTTTTCATGAATCTGATCCACTGTCAGCCCATCTACCAAGATTGGAATGGCTTTCAAGTTTCCATCGCAACCGCCATAAAATTTCACATTAGTAATGACGTCGCCGTTGATTTCAAGATCAATCTGCTGTGCGCAGGTTCCTTTGGTCTTATAGGAAAATTTCATTGATTTCACCTCCGTTTCTCATAACTTCTCTTAGTATACATCACTTCACAGTTTTTCGTCAACGCTGATTTTAGGTTTGTTTTGACAGTTTTCTGGCAATATGATATGATTTATATTGCTAGCGCAAATGTGCTAAAATAGAAAACAATGAAATCATTAAGGAGGATACAAACATGGCAGATTTTAACTTGGAAGATATAGAAGAAATGACCGTCGAGCTTGAACTCGAGGACGGAAGCAAACTGGAATGTGAAGTCATTTATATCTTTGAGTGGAATGGAGATGATTACGCAGCTCTGACACCAACGGACGAAGAGATTGAAGAATTGTACTTCTTTGGCATCGCCATTCATGACAACGGCGGACAGCCGGAAATCGAACTTCTTCAGATTGAAGACGAAGAGACATTGGAAGCCATCGCAGATGCATTTGATGAAATGCTTGACGAAGAAGAATTTGAAGATGATGAAGAAGATGCAAAATGGGATGAATTCATCAACAAAAAATTAGAGGACTAAGGAAAACTTTTAAGGAGGATCATATGAGAAAATCAGCAATTGCACTTGCTTTGTGCACATCACTTTTTATCACTGGATGTTCCAGTGACCAAGTAACAGAAACATTGAATAAAGCTGCAGATCAGGTTGCCACCATGACGGAAACCACCGCTGCGCCAGTTGCAACACCAGCTCCTACACCAGCTTCTACGGAAACCGAGATGAAGCTTGGCAAAAAGGGAACTGTCGGAAACTGGGATATCAAGGTGAAAAAGGCTGAAGTTAAGAAGAAAATCAAAAACGGAAGCTATCGTTACTTTGATCCAGGCAAAGGCAATCGTTTCGTCGTTGTGTCTGTTTCCGCTAAGAACAATGGTGAGGAAGCAGAACAGTTTCTTCCTCTTATGGGATTTGAAGGTAAAATGGTAACTGCTGTATTAATCGATGAAAGTGGCGAGGAATATAAAGCAACACAGCTTATCGCTTATTCCAAAGACTTGACAACACGTTCCATTAAACCGAATAAAACGGAAAGTGGCGTTGTCGCTTTCCAAGTTCCGAAAAAAGCTGCAAAGAGCTTAAAGAAGCTTACTTTGAAAATCGGGACAAGCAATGATGCACTTGTTTATACATTGAAATAATTTTTTGTGCTATACTTATTTCCAAGAAAAGCATTTTGATTGGAGGGGTTGTATGGAACGATTTGTAGACGTCATTCATAAGAAAAAGATAGGATACGAACTTTCCGATTCGGAAATTGAAAATATGATTCATGGTTACTGTGACGGCACCATCCCCGACTACCAGATGTCAGCCATGCTGATGGCAATCTGCTTCAATGGTTTGAGTGACCGTGAATTGACGACACTCACTCTCGCCATGCGAGATTCTGGTCAGATCAATGACCTGTCTCAGATTCCCGGCATCAAGGTAGACAAACATAGCACCGGCGGTGTCGGCGATAAAACCACACTGATTATCGGACCCGTGGTTGCAGCCTGTGGAATTCCCATCGCAAAAATGAGTGGCCGAGGCCTTGGCTTCACTGGTGGAACCATTGACAAACTGGAATCCATCCCTGGTTTTCGCACCGACTTAAGCAACGAAGACTTTTTCCGCGCCGTGCAGACCGCCGGCATTTGCGTCAATGGACAAACTGCGGATTTGGCACCGGCAGATAAACTGATCTATGCATTGAGAGATGTGACTGCCACCGTGGAGAGCATTCCACTCATCGCCGCATCCATCATGAGCAAAAAGCTGGCAGCGGGAAGCGACTGTATCGTGCTGGACGTCACCACTGGAAACGGTGCCTTTATTAAGGACTACGAACAGTCTCTGGAACTGGCACAGAAAATGGTTACCATCGGTAACAATGCTGGAAAAACCACCATTGCCCAGCTCACTTCCATGGACGAACCTCTTGGCTTTGCTATTGGTAACAATCTAGAAGTTAAGGAAGCCATCGACGCACTCCACGGCAATGGTCCGGAAGATCTTATGCAAGTGTGCTATTCGCTGGCTGCACACATGATTTCTTTAGGGAAAAATATTTCCTACGAACAAGCAGAAAAGGAAGCCCGAGAAGCCATTGAAAGTGGCCGTGCTTGGGATGTATTTTTAAAAATGGTGGCAGGACAGGGAGGAGACATCTCTTATATGGAACACCCGAACACTCTGCCGCAAGCTCCTATTGTACTGGAGTACCAAAGCCCATCCGACGGATATATCACTTTCATGGATACGGAAGGATTTGGTAATGTAGCAGGTATCCTTGGCGCAGGTCGAAGCAAAAAAGAAGATGCCGTAGACTTTACCGCCGGCATCGTTTTGCAACACAAAATCAATGATTTTGTCAAGGAAGGTGAGGTTTTGGCAACCCTTTATACATCCGACCAAACTCGTGGCGCTACCGCCCTGAGTAAAATCAAAAATTGTTATGAACTCTCCGCAGAACCCGGAAAACCGATTCGTCTAATCGGAGATGTGATACGATAATGAAATGACAGTAACATAGTAAAAAATCAGGTGCTTTGCTGCACCTGATTTTTATTTATATTACAGTGTAAATTTGCCTACATACTCTCGCAATGAGCTTGAACATTCTACTGTCTCCTCGTTCAAGGAACTAATCTCAGCAGAATTCTCCAACATAGCAATGGTGTCATCTGCTATGGCTGCGCTCTCCTTCGCTCCCTCATCACTCTTCTGTGCAATCTGACGAATCATCTCTGTCATCTCACTAACATCCGTAAGTGCTCGCTCTGTGGTGCTACTCAAAGAATCCACCAATGACTCTACATACTCTGCATCCTTCTGGTACTGATCTCCTGTCTCCACCAAATCACGATACGCATCCATAACGGATGTATTGAAGAAATCAAGAACGACCTCGGATGTCTCAATCAAACTATTTACAGACTCTGTAACCGATGCTGCCACATTTTGAATCTTCTCAACTGCTTCGGAAGATGCTTCGGACAAATCCGTGATCTCCATGGCTACTACCGCAAAACCTTGTCCGCTTTCACCAGCTCGTGCTGCCTCGATAGAAGCATTGATTGCAAGCAAGTTTGTCTGATTTGTAATGTTACGAATCGTCTCGGTAAGCACCTGAATCTGCTCGATATTACGGGACGCCTCGATGGCTTCCTTCATACGCTCACCGCTTCCCTTCAGAATGCGATTTGCATTATTACGAGATTCCTTCGCACGAACTTGAAGTTTCTCTGCGCGATCGCTGATTTTCTCTACTTCCGCAGCCCCATCCTGTGCCTTCTGCGCAACGCCCTTCATAAACTCTTCAATGTTATCCGTAGACACATCCAAATCATGCATTACCGCAGCAGTCTGCTCCAATCCATTGGAAACCTCTCGTGTCAAACCTGATAATTTCTCTAGCTTTCCAGACAATTCTTCGCTCATATAAGAAGTTTCGCCAACGGTCTCATCAATGTTGCACGCCACTTCACTGACTTCAGAAACCATCTCTTGAACGGTCTCCGTCACAGCCTTCGTCGCCTTCGCAAGACTTCCAATCTCGTCCTTTTTCTTCCACATTTTGGTCGGCATCTCATTGGTAAAATCTCTTGCTGCAATTGCTTTCATCTGCTTCTCGATTTCCTGCATCCGTCCGAACATTTTATTCGCAAAACGAATGGTAAGAAAGATTCCCAACGCGATCGCCACCACAAATACAATTATCATAGGCACCAGCAATGCCACTAAGTTAACCCCTTCCATGCCATTGGCACTAATACATACCGCAACGACAGACAAAACAGCCGCCAATGCCAATACACTACTCATCATAAAAATAAGTTTTTGTTTCATCTTCATAAGCAAATCCTCCATCATGTTTTTTCCGCATCAGATATTTCATCCATTGTAGCATAATTCGGCATTTTTTTCAAGTATCATCTCGCACAGCATCGTAGTATTCATACAATTTTTGCACCCCATTTTCCAAGATATAATAATGCCTTACATACGGAATCAAAAGCACAAAAAACATCAAGCAGAGCGCCAGCACCGCCCACTCCTGAATCAAGAGATTAGCAAGAATTGACATCACTGCCAAAATCGCAAATAACACCGTAACGATCAGATGAATCAGGCGCTCATGCTGAAAAAACTGAATCTGCACCAGCATCTCCGCCAATGTCGCTTCCTTGTCCGTTACCTTCGCCTCACCTTCGGCATAGCTTCGGTATAATTCCAAATACTTCTTTAGTCGTTTTTCCATCGGTATCCTCCATTCCTTTTACACCAGAATCACCGGACGCTGGTACTCTGCCGGCAGAATCACTCCCGCCTTTGCCATGGCCACATTGCGATAAATATCCGCCGCGCGAATGTCCTGTTCGAAAAGCTCACTTGCTCCGGCCGTCAGTTTTTGCTTATCCTTTGCCACTCTGCCAATTAACACGGTATCCGAAATTTCACCCAAAAGTGGCGCCGCTTCCTGACGCATCCCCAAAAGCCGGAGATACGGAAGTTTCTCCGAACGCTCCTTTTGTTTTTTTACATCCAAAAGAACCTGAAACACACCACGCTTCACCCGAGACATGGTGATATTTTTTGTTTTACAACGGTTTACAAAATCCGAAAAGGATACTGCTTCCTGCCAGCTTTTCCGAAATGCCCCTGCCAATTCTTCCGAAACATCCTTGTACTGTTCCAATTCCTCCCACTTGTCCCGGATGGCATAGGCACACATCCCCCAAAAATCCTGTGCTGTCAGACGATATGGCACTTCCGCCAAGCATGTTAAACACTCCTCCGACATTCCCGTCATCGTCTCTCCATTTTCCAAAAGTAATTCACGAATGGCTGTCGCCGACAAAAAGCATTCCTCATCGCCTATTTTTCTTCCCTCCAGCCGTTCATGATACCCCATGCCACACCGCTGAATGGCCACCGATTTCATGGACGAACCAAGCTTCTCTGCCGCCTTCATGTACTCCAGTGCCAATATATTATTCGGAGAAAATAACGCCTTCACCACTTCTTCCGTCCAGCGTTCCGGCTCGTGCCGTCCTACCTTTTCCCGAAACGCCTGCTCCCTTGCCGCCGGATAGGATAGCCCCTGTCGAAGCGCCTTCCCAAGAGCATCCTTGTAATCTTGCGACTCATTTGCAAAATATTGTCCCGCCTCCACAAGTAATTGTTGCTCCACGGCTTCACTACCAAAACAGTATTGGTCCACAAATCCCAGGGATTCCAGTGCCAATATTCCGCCATAGGCAAAGTCCTCTGCGCTGGATACGCCATACCGCACCGGCAGTTCAAAAACAAGATCCGCTCCACCCTCCAAAGCCATCTTCGTACGAGTGTATTTGTCCACAATCGCCGGCTCGCCACGTTGCACAAAATCTCCATTCATCACAGCCACTATCGTATCCGCTCCTGTAACCTCCCGCGCCTTCTGTATATGGTATTGATGACCTTTGTGAAACGGATTGTACTCACAAATAATACCTGTTACCGACATAGCTCCTCCATTTCAATTTTACTATGTAACGACTCATTGATTTCCGCACCTTGGTCCTGAATCGTTACTTTACTATTTACAAAATCTTTCTTTTATGATACCATTTAACCACCAATTGCGCAACCGTCTCTCCCGAATGGAGGGATATGTATGAAGCATTTAATTCAACAACACATCAAATATTTTCTTATCTTTCTTTTTGTCATGAATAACATTTGTTCTGCTGGCTGTCCTGCTCTTGCAGCCACCAAATTACCCAACTTTGTTATTCTAACTACATACCGGAAAACGGTAAACATCGGGGACGAATTCTACCTCGGCGCCATTACGTCCAACGGTAGTTTTCCCAAGTGGAAAAGCAGTAATTCCAAAGTCGCCTCGGTAAACACCTACGGGTTAGTCACGCCCAAAAAGGCCGGGAAAGCCAAGATTACCGCAAAGATTTCCGGCGCAGAAGCCAGCTGTACGGTGACGGTAAAGAAAACAACCATCAGCCTTAGCAAAAAGACGGTAACTCTTGAGCACGACGAGACCTATCGCCTACGGGCGCAGACCTCCAACGGCAGTTCGGTGACCTACCGTTCCAAGAAAACCAGCGTGGCATCCATTACCGATGATGGAGTCATTCGTGGTGAAAAGCCCGGCAGCACCACCATCACTGTCATGGCGGATAACACGAAGGTCACTTGCCGTGTCAAGGTGAAAAAGCCCACAATCCGGTTAAGCAGCACGAAATTAAAATTAAAAGAAGAGGAAGAGCACAAGCTTAGTGCGACCACCTCTTCCGGCTTAGAACCCACCTGGCGCTCCACAAAGCCCAGCGTGGCAGATGTGGATGATGAAGGAAATGTATATGCCCTCAAACCTGGTACGACACGAATCTGTGTCAGTCTGGATGGCACAAAAAAGTACTGTAGCGTCCGCGTCTTGAAGTAACCACGAACAACATCTACAAAACGGAGAGCGGTTGGTGCAATTGTTTACATATTGTTGGTTGAGATTTCATACATTGAATTAAAGTGATAATAATTCAAGAACGATAAAGGAAGGTAGCATTGTCATATGAAAAAGAATATCCTATACTCATACCCTCAGATGGAGGAAAAATTGCAGGAACTTGCCACTACATACTCTTCGGCGTATTTTAACTACGAATCGCTGGGCACCACGTATCAAAATCGTCACATTTACGCCTGCTACTTGGGACCTCGAAACGCGAACCGACAGTTCGTCATTACGGCATCCATCCATGGCAGAGAGTATATTAACACCACGGTTCTTCTGGAAATGCTAGAGCACTATCTGGCACATTATGAAACGTTGTACCAAAAAGCTTGGGAAGATGTATGCGTTTGCATGATTCCCATGGCAAATCCGGACGGCGTAGCCATCTCCATGACCACTGATGCCAAACGTTGGAAAGAAAACGGACAGGGTGTAGACCTAAATCGAAATTTTCCTTGTGGTTTCGGGGAAGCCACCGATCGTCATCGCCAAAATCCCGGAAATCATCCCGGCGATCAAAAAGAAACGAAAATTCTAATGGATTTCATCAATGATCTGACTTATCCCCTAGCGGTGGTACACTATCATTCCCGTGGCAATCTAATTTATTATGACTATCAAGTCGGCGGCGTATTGAAAGCGAAAATCTGCCACCTTGCCAATATCGCTCACGCCGTCACCGGCTACCGGCTCGTGGAGAACACAAAAGACACACGTCCCGCTGGTGGGTTTGGGGATTGGTGTGTCTATGAAAAGAAAATACCGTCCATCACCATTGAAACCGGTTTTCTAAAAACCCCAGTCCCAACTTGGCAACGGAACGGTATTTGTTCTCGTAATTTATTCGTTCTTCGTGATCTTCTTACCGGTATTTTGTAACTCATCCCCCAGCTGGATGTAAATCTCATACTGATCCGGTGGGAGTGTATCCAACCACATAACAATACTATACTCTAATGTTTCAAAGATTTTCATCGTCTGATAGGTATCCGCAAACTCCACATACCAAACCGATTCCAAGCCACGGAAATACACTTTCTTCACCGCATGATCCACCTCACGGATATAGAAAAGATCTTCTTGTCTACGATAGCTAATAGACGGCTCACGCACAGATGGCGCCACTTCAAAGTTCAAACGTTCCACCTGATCCTCAGCCAATGGTTCCGGACGCTTCAAATCACCACATATATAATCCGTGTTTTTAACCAAAGCCTTGGATAAAGACGCCATATCCGGTTCAAACGGATGGGCACGGAAAAATCCCGGTTTCACATAAAACTCGCCCAACACTTCCATGGTATCAAAATCATACTCGATGATCATTCCACGGTTTTCTTCGATGTTTGGCTCCAAATCTCCCGCCATGGCATACAGGCGTCGACTTTCCTTGTCAAACACCGCATTGGAACGGATCTTTGACTTCGGACATGGGAATCGTTTGTACAATTCCACCGTTCTATCCTTCTCATTTACTTTATAAAAACTAATGTAACTATCCTTATCTTTGTCAAAAAACTTCACCGGACGGCGTTTGTGCCAATGGTTATCGAATACCATGACATAACGAATATCCGGATTATCATTTTCTTCCGGCTCCACTTCAAACACCGCATGCTGCTGATAGAACCAAGGAACATCACCAATCGGGGTCAATAACTTCTCTGCCGTCGGTGTCCCTTCCCAGAATCGAGGATCTGCCATCACCCATTTAATCTCATTCTTGCCCCAGTCAAACTTGGCAACGGAATGAATATTTCTCATGGAAACCAACATGGAATCCTGCTCTCTATCATAAGACGCTGAGTTAATGTGCGCCCAATCCATCATATCCTGGTATTTATCGTCAAAAAGATCGCCCACTTTGATCTGATGAACAATGTTTCCTGTCTCTCGATCAATCTCTAAGATCAAGTCTTCCGAATGCTCTTCCAGACTGTTTCCCGCAGTCAATATATTGCCCGCCAATGTCTTCTCTTCCACCGTATGATGAGCACCATTTTTCACAAGATAGGTTCTGCCCACACGTCCCAAGTAATCCATGTCATACATCTGCACGGAATGAGGATTCGTGTAAGATGGTGCTGAGATTTCTCGCTCCATGAAAAGAAAACGCCCCTTGGACAATGGAAAAATTCCATATCCCTTCGGTTTTCTCTCCAGATAATATCGAATCTGCCCTGCTCGGTCGAACACACATGGACGAATATCAATACCACCAGCCACTAGAATATTATCAAAGGCAGGATTTGGATTCGCTTTCTTCACCGAAATAACATCTTGCAGATCATCTGGCAACGGATCTGTGGTAAGTGGAAATGTCCTGCTGTCGCAAGGCTCTCCATTTTCATCCAAAAGTTCAATCACAACATCTGTGCTTCGTCCCGGATACAACCCAATAATCGGAATCCGATGTCGCTTCTCCGGTGGATATTCAAAGACAAAATCTGTCTCCGGAGTATCGCCCTTTACCGTAGCTCGAACACCATAATCCATAATGGTCGTGAACAATACAAGTGCTGTCAATGGTGCTTCACTAAATGGATTCATCACTACCAGCATGTTCTTGAAGGTATACTTTTCGCTTCGAAGCTCCAATTCCAAGAACCAATCTCTCGCCTGAGATGTCACGGAATACATCTTCTCTTTTTTAATGTTTCCTCGAAGACACTTTGCCTGTGGACGGCGAAACATTCCTTCATACTCCACAGAACCTTTTTTTACCCATATGGTCGGACGAACCGTAATGGTTCCACCATTGTCATGAAACACTTCTTTTTTTCGCGCTCTCCGGAACGTACGATACTTTCTGCGAGCTTTCTTGATTTTCTTTCTTAACTTGTCTGCTACATTACTCATCTGTTCATTCTCCTAATCAGTCGCTTACAACGCTATATTTACTTATAGCATTCCCTTTACGACCAACTCATAAACCTGTTTTGCACATTCTACGGGTGAATATTTCACCGTATCCAGCACAATTTCCGGATTCAACGGCTCTTCATATGAAGAATCTTTTCCGGTAAAATTCTTTATCTGCTTTTTGTATAACCCTTTGGGATCACGTTCCATACAGGTTTCAAAATCAGTATTTACATAAACTTCGATAAAATTCCCCTCTCCAGCTCGCTCTCTGGCAAACTGTCGCATCTTGCGAAACGGAGAAATAAAGGATACCAACGTAATGATACCTGCATCCTGAAACAAAGCTGCAATCTCGCTGATTCGACGAATGTTCTCATTACGATCTTCGTCCGAAAAACCAAGATCCGAGTTGATGCCACAACGGATGTTATCACCATCTAAAAGATAAACGGCTTTCCCCGCCTCATTGAGCATCTTCTCTAATTCTACTGCCACCGTAGATTTACCGGACCCTGAAAGCCCGGTAAACCATACGACAACACCTTTTTGCCCCAACACCTTGCAACGATCCTCATAGGATACTTTGTTGTTGTGCCAGACAATATTTTCATTTTTATTTTGCGATACGTCCTTCATGTTCGTAACCTTTCAATGACTAACTAAAGATAATTCCTTTATCTTTCAGGAGTGTCTTAATCTTATTGATGTTTTTGCTGTAATCAAAGTCACTATCCTTCAACTGAACATCTGCTTTGATATCCGTAGTCACTTTGTCACCAACCCAGATGATATCCATCTCACCCTGGATAACGGTCTTCATGATCTTTCGATCGGACTCAGTTAATCCGGTTGCTGTTACGATAAGTACCATACCGGCATCCAACATCAAGTTCGCAACCTCGGCAAAACGACGAATCTGCTCTTTGTGATCCTCATCTGCCAATTTCTTTGTATCCGCACCAACACCATACAAATAGGAACCGATACCCATGTAATATACGTATCTTCCACTATCCAAAAGTGTCTTCTCCAACGCTTTCGCCAAATCCTTCTTACCAGTGTTCTTCTCACCAGTCAATACGATCAGCTCCGGACGCTGTGCGTAATGCTCGATACGAGCTTCAATATCAATCTCACTGGTCTCCCACTTGTAGTTACGGAGCATTGCACTGGAACGGATTTCGCTTTCTTCATCCTCCAATGCCTCTGTGATGATACCACCACCAGCGATTTCATAATCATCTACAATAACAAAACGGCTTGTGCTTGCGCCATCTGCCACAAGGTCGAAGGCGATTGGCTTATCGGTGCGAAGGATAACCTCTGCCACCTCATGACGCTCGACCCCTTGCTTTTCCTCTGCTGCAGAAAGGTTGGAAGAGTTGATAACACCTTTGATCTTCTCCACTTCCACCTTAACCTTCTCGCCACCAATCTTCAAGAAATACACTTTTCCCGGAACAAAGTCCTTTTTCCCCAACCAGAAGATGTTTGCCGAAATACGAGAAGCTGTCTTCGGTTGTGGCTCACCAGCGATGGCCATAACCTCTCCACGTGTGATATAAATCTGCTCCTGCATGGTAAATCCGATTGCCATACCCGGCTTTCCTTCTTCGATCGGAGCTGTATTAAAGGACTCAATGGTCTTTACATGACTCTTCTTTCCCGATGGATAGAAAATAATCTCCTGCCCCGGACGAATGGTACCGGTCTCAATGGTTCCTGCGATGATACGACGATCGTCCCCATCTCTTGTAAACTTGTACACATCCTGTACCGGCATACGGAATGGCTGCTTGTCATTTTCCTGCTCATTTTCAAATTCATCCAACACCTGCAAAATGGACATTCCATCATACCAAGGCATCTTGTCACTCTTCGCAACAATATTCTCGCCTTGGAACGCACTTACAGGAAGCACAAATGCTGGCTCGATGTCGATTTCTTTCAAGAACGCCAAGTACTCTTCTTTTACTTTTTCATACACTTCCTGGCTGTAATCCACCAAGTCCATCTTGTTAATAACGACAGCAATCTGCTGAATACCAAGCATGGAAAGCATATAAGCATGACGTCTTGTATTTTCCTGTACACCCTCTGCTGCATCAATCATCAAAAGAGCCGCCTGTGCACGGGAAGCTCCGGTAATCATGTTCTTCAAAAATTCGATATGTCCCGGTGCATCCAAAATAATATAATCACGTTTGTCAGTCTTAAAGAAACATCTTGCTGTATCAATGGTAATACCCTGAGACTGCTCGTCCTTCAACGCATCCAACAAGAACGCATACTCAAATGGCTTTGAATTGCGGCGGCATGTCTCTTTTACCTGCTCTAATTTACCCTCTGGTAAAGAATCTGTATCGGCCAACAAACGACCCATCAACGTACTCTTACCGTGATCCACATGACCAACGATAACAATATTCATATCTTCTTTTTTCATTACATGTAGCCATCCTTCCTCAATTCTTCCAATCCGCCGCCACCTTCTTTGTCCTGGGCACGGCCGGAACGCTCTGCGATGTTCGCAAATTTACCAGTCTTCAACTCTTCGATAATCTCACGCACATTTTTCGCGGTGGACTCCACTGGTGTGGTACAAGGAGCACATCCAAGGGAACGATATCTTGTTCCATCTCCCTGATCGAAATACAATGGCACAACCGGAATATTTTCTCTCTCGATATACTCCCAGATATCCAACTCGGTCCAATCCAACAATGGATGAACACGTACGTGAGTCCCCGGTGCCCAATCTGTCTTATACTGGTTCCAGAATTCTGGTGGCTGATCCCCTACATCCCAATCATTATTCTTGTCTCGTGGTGAGAAGTAACGCTCCTTCGAACGACTTCCTTCCTCATCCGCACGAACACCTACGATAACGCCGGTGTATGGCTCGATATTAACATCCTTTTCATAGATGCCTTTGCTATGGTTAAAACGATAACGTGGCCAAGACGCATTCAAGGTATTGGCAAGAGCAGTTGACTTCAATGCTCGACAACACTCAATGTGACTTACATTTCCATCCGGGAATGTAGCTTTCTGCTCTAATGCCTCTGTGTTCTCGCCGTAAATCATATCAAGATTCCATTCAGCGGCAAGACGGTCACGATATTCGATCATTTCTTTGATTTTGAAATGGGTATCTACGTGAACAAGAGGGATTGGCACATGTCCGAAAAACGCCTTTCTAGCAAGCCAGAGAAGCACGGTACTGTCCTTTCCGATTGACCAGAGCATACACAAATTTCCAAGCTCACTGTAAGCTTCACGTAAAATATGAACGCTCTTATACTCCAACATATCCAAATGATCCATTGCTTTCATCCTCTCATTTCTGCACATTTTATTGCAAATAATGGAAAAAGAAACTTCTTTCCCACTATGCTCTATTCTTTATATTTTACAAAATTGTAACAATACTGTCAATCCATTATAAAAAATATGTATGTTTTCTTTGTGAATTTTACTGTTCAATTTCGTAAACAATTCCTTTTTCTTTGTCGTGGTACAAGGCATAACGATATCCGTCGCTCATAACAACCTGACCATGGTACTCCATGTCATCGTAGCTGTAATAAACCTCCACTTCACTTACCGGATACTCATCGCTGCGATACTTGTCTGCATAGTTGTCGATTGCCATTCTCGCCTGTGCCGAATACAGCGGATTGCCAAAGGCGACAAAACCAAACCCAAACGCAACAAACACGCTCAATATGCAACAAATAATGCCCACTACCAGTGGTTTTTTTCGATTGATCAGAACGCGAACCAAAAATCCGCCAGCGATTCCCAACATCATAAACAACAATATAACCGGTAAATTGGTCAAAATTACGTTAATTAAAGTTTTTTCTTGCACCATTTGGAACACGATTGCCAACGCAGATGTAGTTCCCAACACGAGAAAGCTGAGCTTCCGCAGAAAAATCGCCGCCACCATTCCAAAGAGCGGTACAACAAATACCACCTGTGGCATATCATAGGTGGTAGAAAGCTGCATGTACTCCCACAGTCCTCCGATGGAACACACAAGAATCAGTAGGCCTTTCATTATTTTCTGAAATCGTTCTTTCATATTAATCTCCATTCCGAAGCGCAGCGTAGGAACCACGAGACAAAATCAGCGAATGTTGTTCTGTCTCTGTGATCAAGTGCTATTTGTGGCGCTTCGGCACAAACAACAATGCGAAAAAGTGTTTGAATAATGTATCATTACTCAAACACTTTCATCTCATACAACAACGATAGCATTGTACCATTTGTTCGCTGTTTTGTCAATTTTCGCCGTTATTGCCGATCGCATTATCCCATCACTTCTTAATGGTTATCTTCTTGGTTCCACACCATTTTCCCGGTTCCCCATCTTCCACTTCGTCGGATTGCATATACGCACGAAATTGGAAATAATATGTTTTCCCTTTTTTCAATCCGCGAAATACACCTCCGCGACCTTCCTCTTCGATGGCATTGGACATGTCTTTATTCTCCGAGTAGCGAACATCATAGTACCCAAAGTCTTGATACGTCTCACTATCATCAATGTTAACATGAACGGTTCCTTTCTTCGGATTCGTAATCGAATACTTAAACCACAGTGGGCGAAGAACCACTTTGGTATCATCCGGGCCGATATCTGTAAAGAAATATCCTCCATCATCATCCATTTTATCCCGATAATTCCAAGCCACCAACGTATAGCCTTTTTTCTTTACGTTAAATGGAATTTTTACTGTCGTTCCATACTCGTAAGAAGTAGGAAGTTTCCCTGTCTTTTTTCCGCCAAGCAGTTTGTAACGAATCGGAATCCGCTTTCCTCTCGACTTACCGGTTTTCCCTTTGGGAATCTTCGTGGTCTTTTTTCCTTTCACTTTCCAGATGCGATTTCCTTTGCAATTATCTACGCGAAGGGTTATCTTCGAACGGTTGACAATGGTCTTGAGACTTGGGCATTCCTCAGTTATGTCCTTTGTCCATGATTTCAAAGATTTCGAAACCACAAGCTTCTTTAAGTTCGTGCAGCCATCGAATGCGTAAGCGCCTATTTCCTTCACTGAATCCGGTAGGATAACAGTTTCCAGTTGTCTGCAA
>JAGBBZ010000005.1 GCA_017938215.1 Eubacterium sp.
CGTAAAGAAAAAAGGCTATACCATGTTAGCGTGGAATTTCCGAGACCAGATGGATGATGATGGTGGATATTTCTTTACTCATATCGGTCCGGACGACACTAAAGTAGTTCTTCGCCCGCTATGGATTAAGATTTCAATCACAAATCCGAAGAAAGGAACCGTTGATGTTACCATTGATGATAGTGAGACGTATCAAGACTTTGGGTACTATGAAGTTCGCTACTCGGAGAACAAAGACATGTCCAATGCCATCGAAGAGGATGGACGCGGAGGTGTATTTCGCGGATTGAAAAAAGGAAAAACATATTATTTCCAATTTCGTGCGTATATGCAATCCGACGAGGTGGAAGATGGGGAACCAGGAAAATGGTGTGGAACCAAGAAGATAACCATTAAGAAGTAGATACAATTTTTTAGAAATGCCTGTGAAACAAAATTTGTTTTGCGGGCATTTCTTTATGTTGAAAATAAAAAAGGTTGACATTGTAGTCCTATTACAGTAAAATGGTCTACAAAGTAGTCCACAAACAATAGACTACGAATGATTTACGAAAGTGAGGGATTTGCGTGAAGGAGCAAAATGAAATAAATATTTCCAATAGTGAATGGTATGTGATGGAGTGTTTGTGGGAGGCGTCTCCAAAAACATTGATGCAGATTGTAGAGGAGTGCGGGAAAAAGGCTGGTTGGGCGAAGAGCACGTGCACTACTATGGTGAAAAGAATGGATGCCAAGGGATTGATTCGCCATGAAGAGGGAGGCCGGGCAAAACTATTTTATCCGGTGGTGAGACGTGAGGATGTGGTGGTGCGCCAGACAAAAGATTTCTTGCACCGCATTTATCAAGGAAGTGTGGGAATGTTGATGAATACGTTGGTGGAGCAGGACGGTTTGACCGATGAGGATATTGACGAGTTGGAGCAGATTTTAGAGCAGTGTAAAAAACGAAAAGGGAAAGGAGAGAAGTAAGATATGACGATATTTATGATTTCATCTACAATATTGATTGCTTTGGTGCTATTGTTGCGTGTGTTGTTTCGCGGAAAAGCAAGCGCCACTGCCATATATGCTATGTGGGCGGTAGTAGTTGTTCGGCTTCTTGTGCCGGTGCAAGTATTGCCAGCACCGGGAGAAATCGGAGAAAGGATTGGTCAGTTCCGCTATGGCGTATCTCAATACATATATGAACAGAAGAAAAAGGATTCGGCTGTGGTAGAGGTGAAGGATCCGGAGACAGAAGATACTTATTTGCTTGATACATGGACGGAGCAGGTGGTAGCAAAAAAGGAGGACGATACGTATAGTATCGATGCCGAAGAGATTGATCTTACTTCTCAGGAGTTAATGGCAAAAGAAGATGTGACAAGTTCCGAAGAGAACGAGACTTCAGTGGTATCCCTTGCAACAATTTTAAAATTTGTCAGTGGGGGGATTTCGGTTCTCATGCTTTTGATTGTGTTGATTTCCAATTTGTATTTGAACCACAAGTTAAAAACGAATCGCAGAATCCTTCGAGATGCAGAAAAACCATGTATCTATGAGACAGATTGCGTGCCGGTACCGTGTTTGTACGGATTGTTTGCACCAGCGATTTATCTTACCAAAGATGCCACACAAAGGGAAGAAGTGGAGTACATTATTGCTCATGAAAGCATGCACTATCGACATTTGGATTTTGTGTGGTCAGCACTTCGGGCGGTACTTGTCTGTGTGTATTGGTTCCATCCGTTGGTTTGGGTGGCGGCGAAAGTGTCCAGACAGGATGCGGAGTATGCAGCAGATGAAGCAGTGATTCAAAATATGAATGACGATGAACGCGTTCTTTATGGAAAAACCATACTGAATACATTGCGCCAGAGTGGAAAACGTAATCTTTTTTCGGCAGCGAGTCAGGCATGTTCCACCAAAAAGGAACTGAAAAAGCGTATGGTACGAATCGGGAAAATGGGCAAAAAGTCCCTGGTGGCAATGGTTCTTTTAGGGGCAATGGTCCTTGGGGGGACGGCATGTGCCTTTGGTGGAAAGCAGACAGCAGAGTCTGGTCAGGGGAAAAAGGAAAACCGTAGCGAATCGGAGTTGGGGGAAGGCGCTACAAGAATAATGAATCAGAAAACTACATTTGACACAAATTTGGATGAAGCCATAACAGAAGCGGTGAAAGATCGGTTTGCCCTCACAATGATTACTAGTTCTTCGTTGGCATATAAAAACGTAAAAAACGAAAAAATTACGGAAGCGCATCAAATTCTCGCAAAGGAAGAGGACGAGGATATGGTGACCGTATATGTTATGCGGGCGGTATCCTGCTACGGTACAGGCGCTCAATACGATCCTAAGAAGCATTATGGAGAGCGTGGCGGGGATGTTGGAATCTGTGGTATTACATTTAAAAAGACGACGACAGGTTATGAAAAACAGGAACTCTGGGATCCATATCTGACAAGCGATGAGAAGGATGGTTATATGAAGGCGGTTCACAAAAGACTTTCTCAGCATGTGCCAGAAGTGGATCTTGACGAGTGGAGATATATGCCGTGGCTTCGAACAGAATGTCATCAGGAAGCATTGGAACATTTGCAAACGTCCGAAGTGGCAGGAACGAAGAAAGATGCCAAGGAGTTTGTGAAAATTGAAAAAACGGTGGAGAAAATTGATATGTTCTTGCCTGAGATAACGCTTATGGAAGTGGATTCGAAGAACTTTATACAGAAATTGGTGGATGCTTACAATCACATGGAACTTGTGCCGGTGTCCAATCTCAGCGAGAACAAGATGGACGTGAAGCAAGCCATTACCATTAATTTTCATCTGAAAGGGGAAGAAAAAACGCTTCAAGTTATCTTTGATGGGGGACGTAGATGCTGGATCAATGGAGAGCCCCACACATTGATGATGGACACGCCAGTGTTTGATTACAACGAAATCCTAGCCTATGCAGAGAAAAACAGTTATCCGGGAAATCGTAACGAGGACCCTTTCGGTATGGGGGCCGTATCGATTATGGATTATGACAATAATGTGAAAATCATGGAGGAATTGCTATCAGACGATCGAACATTAACTGAGGAGTACATCCGACAGCAGGCAAAGAAGCAATGTGAGTATCGGGGAACCAGTTTGTATGAGGAAATGGAGTACGAGAAAGCGAACTTTATGATTCTGAAAAAACGATATCTGGTGGCAAAGGAACTTGGTCTCGCATTGACAGAAGTGGAAGCGCAGCAATATGCGAACCAGCTGAAAGAGAGACACGAATCCATGGGAGTGGATGTTCTTGCCTTTTGCGAGAAGAGAGGCATTACGAAGGACCAGTATATGCAGTATTGTGCCCAATGGTGCCAGTTGACGCAGTTTGATTATGAGACTTATAAAGGGATTCGAAATATTACGGAACAACAGGTGCCAGACACGTTGGAGCAGGATATGGCAAAGGTGGAAGTGATGATAAAATAAAAAATTTAACGATAAACATTAAAAAGTAGTTGACAAAGATAAAATCCTCTGTTATTATGTAGCCATAACAAACATGAATGTTCGCATCGATGCTTACAGAAATGCTTGTGGAAAATACATAGTATGGAGGATTTTATTATGAAAGAGAATGCAATTCAAAAAATTAACAAAATGGGAAAAGCAGGTGCGATACTTGCGTTGATAACAAAGATTTTTCTTGGCATTGGCTTGGGAGGATGTCTGATTGGCTTGATTGTTACAGCGGTTCTTCCGGCGGAGATGGTTCAGGTGAAGATGGCTGGTACAGCCGACATCATTGTGGATTTGTCGAATTTTGGAGAAGACATTTTTGAAAACTCCGAGGTGACGAAAGAGGAGATTGTAGACAATGTGAAAAGTAGCTCGAATATTAATTACGCCGGAAATGAGATGTATGTATCGGATGTGCAGACAGAAGGTTCCAAAATGCAGTTGCAGGCTGGTGGTGAGTTGACAACCTTTAACTTGAGAAGTTGTACATGGGCATTGGTGGGTGCAATTCTTAATCTGGTATTATTATTTGTTAGTACGGTGTTTGTAAGTCGCTTGGCAAAGGCTTTCCGTGATTGTGACTCTCCATTTGAAGATATCGTAATTCGTCGGATGAAGCAGTTTGCATATTCGTTGATTCCTTGGGCGGTAGTTTCTAGTGTTGTAGGATATTTTGAATCAAAAATATGGATGTCTGGTTCTAGTAGTGTAAATTTTAGTGTTGATATTACAATGGTCATTATCGTACTTGTGATTCTTGCGTTGGCATACATTTTCCAGTATGGAGCAGTTCTTCAGCAGGAATCCGATGAGACGTTATAAGAGGGGGCATGAGTAAATGGGAATTATATTACGATTGGATCGCGTTATGGCAGATCGAAAAATGAGTTTAAATGAGTTGAGTGATAGAGTCGGAGTGTCCAATGTCAATCTTTCTAAAATCAAGACGGGGAAAGTGTCAGCAATACGTTTTTCTACATTGTCTGCGATTTGCGAAGCGTTGGATTGTCAGCCGGGAGATGTGTTGGAATATGTGAAGGACGAAGGTTAAGACGAAACCTTGCGTGCCCTCCGGAAAAGGTGTATACTAAATGTGTATTTGACACAATGAGAAGGAGGGTACAAAAGTGAGAAGTGCAAAACGCATTATGAGTGTAGTTTTGGCATTGGCTCTCGTGGTATCAATGCCTGTATCGGCTTCTGCTGCGAAGAAACAACCAAAACTAAACAAGACAAAACTGACTTTGAAGGTTGGAAAAACGGCAAAGTTAAAAGTGAAGAACACAAAGAAAAAGGTGAAATGGAGTTCTTCCAAGAAAAAAGTAGCGACGGTTAAAAATGGAAAAGTAACCGCGAAAAAGGTTGGAAAAACCACAATTACTGCAAAGGTTGGAAAGAAAAAACTGAAATGCAAAGTAACGGTAACGAAGAAGGCGTCAGCTAATAATAAGACAAACAAGAACAATACTACGACGCCAACCAGCGCACCGACAGCGGCACCGGTATCGATTACCACGGTGTCTGTTGTAAATGCTAGAACCATTCATGTGGTACTTAGTTCAGAGCAGGAATTATCCAAGGATAAATTCACGGTGAAGATGAAAGAGTATGCCAATGGTACATACAATCGAACATTGTCTTTGGAAAGCGTTACCACAACGGATAAGAAAACCTATGTGATAAAGGTGGATCCGGAGGAAACTGCCATCCCATTGAATTATTATGTGCAAGTTACGGTAGATGGTTTATTGGGAACCGGAATCGCATCCAAGGAAACATTTTATGCGAAAGTAGGCAAATATACGGATGATATTACCTATTCGGCAAAAGTAGGGGATTATATCGAGCGTTCGATACATTTGGATGATACGTATGGTTATGTGAAGATCACAAGTGTGGAAGTACCGACGGGATTTACTTACGAAATCGAAGAAAAGAATGAGCGGGTTAACGTTTCTGGTACATGTCAGCAGACGGGAGTCCAGACGGCGGTGATTCGATATGAGGATGAGCTTGGAAATACCTATGAAGCAACACGTAGATGGGTGGTGGGTGATAGCAATACGATTGCCGCATACTGTCGCTCCAGTTACGGTGTTGTCGAGGAAGGACAGATGACAGAACTTAGCACGAATTTCTATATTTCCGGAGGAAGTGGCGAATACCGTTGCGAAGTAACGGATCCAAGTACGGGGACTTACGTTAGTGCGAACATGGATGAGGACGATGAACTGTATGGATATGTAAATGGAAACTTTGGTATGGGTACGGCAAATGTTCAAGTGAAAATATCGGATGCCAATAACAGCGCAATTACAACTTCTGTTGGTTGGACAGTGAATACAAAAGTAGGAAAGCGATTGTATGTAAATATGAAAGATGCTACCGGTAATCGTGTAAATGCTATGTTATTGAAAGATGCCTATGCCTACGCCTACAATACCGATGTAACAGATTTATATGTGGAGGAAGCTAGCTCTCTTTTGGATGAAAAGGGAATGTATTTTATTTTACCAGAGGGAAGTTACGATGTGAAATGCAATGTGAATTTCTACAAACGTGACTACTATGGTGTTGAAATGACGGGAATCGAAAAAAGCATTGATATGCGTTTACCGTTTTATTCGGTTACGTTAACATCAAGTGAAATCGATCTTACCGGTATCAGCTGGTATGATAAGGAAAATGAAATGCGTGTGGGAGAAAATGAAACGGTGTTCGTGGAAAAAGCGACAGAGCTTAAGTCGACGGTTTCCATTGACAATGTATTTTACCGTTTGGAGGCAAAGGTAACCAATCCAATGAGTGGAACGGCAGAGGTGGTTATTGTTTCTCAAGTAAACCAAGATGGCGGAACCATCACGTTGGATAGTCCGATTGAAACGACATTGGCAATTTGTAAAGTGTTCTACAAATTTGTTCCGGAAGAGAGTGGTTATTACTGTGTATACTCTACGTCAGAAGCGGACACGTATGGTTATGTGCAGGATGGGAATTACCAGATCCTGTCGTACGATGATGATAGTGGTGACGGTGGTAACTTTAAAATCGTAACGGAATTAGAAGCGGGTAAAACGTATTATTTAGCCATGAGATGTTATGGGGCATCCGATGAAGGAGCGGCGGCAACGATAACGGTTCGTCGTGCGACGGAGGACGAAGTGGCAAACGCTGGCAATGGTGACTACGACGAGTAACAAACAAAAAAGATGGAGGATTTGTTCATGAGAAGTGCAAAACGAATTATAAGTACAGTTTTGGCATTGTCTCTCGTGGTGTCGATGCCGGTTTCGGCTTCTGCCGCGAAGAAACAACCCAAACTTAATAAAACAAAATTAACTTTGAAAGTTGGAAAATCTACAAAGTTAAAAGTGAAGAACACGAAGAAAAAGGTAAAGTGGAGTTCTTCCAAGAAGAAAGTAGCGACGGTTAAGAATGGAAAAGTAACAGCTAAAAAAGTGGGAAAAACCACCATTACAGCTAAGGTGGGAAAGAAAAAACTGAAATGTAAGGTGACGGTGACGAAGAATACGTCAACGAATAAGTCAAACACGAACAGTAACGCAAAACCAACTAGCACGCCAGCACCGGCACAGGTAGCAGTATCCATTGCATCGGTAAAAGTTGTGAACGCTACTACCATTCACGTAACGCTTAGTGCGGAGCAGGAGTTGTCAAAAGACAAATTTACTGTAAAAATAAAGAAATATGCAAGCGGTACCTACAATCGTGAATTGACATTGGAGAGCGTTACCACAACGGATAAGAAAACATATGTAATAAAAGTAGATGTCAACGATTTGACCATTAGTCTGAATCGCTATGTGCAGGTGACAGTAAATGGTTTGACAGGAATGGGAACTGCATCCATGGACACGGTATATGAAGAAGTAAGCGAGTTTACAGATTCCTATACCTATATCTCAAGTGTAGGTGCAGAAGTGGAGCAAAAAATCTACATGGACGATACCTATGGCTATGTAACGGTAGAGAGTGTTGAATTGCCAGCAGGACTTTCCTATACATTTGCCGAAAGGGAACAGTATATTACTGTGAAAGGTTCGATTCAACAGACAGGAATCAACGAGATGACTCTTCGCTATGTGGACGAGTTGGGAAATAAATATGTGACAACACGTAGATGGTTGGCAGGCGATAGCAATACGATTGTTACTTACTGTGAGTCGTCTTATGGCACAGCAGAAGCGGGAAACATGACAGAGTGTTATGGAAGCCTTTATGTTGCAGGCGGAAGTGGAGAATATAGCTGCAAAGTGGCTGATTATGATAGTGCTTCCTCAGTTCGAGTGAGTGTAAATGAAGATGAAGCTGGTTATGGATACGTATATGGAGTCTTTGCACCAGGAACTGCGAATGTCAAAATCGAGGTGACAGATGCCTATGATTTTGGTATCATGGCGGCTAACGTGTGGACTGTGGATGTAAAACCTGCGAAGAGATTGTATGTAAAATTTAAAGATGCCAAGGGAAATGACTTGAATGCAAGCGTTTTTTCCAGTATGTACGGCTATGCGTACAACACAAACGAACAGGATAAATATTGCTATAGCGCTAGGACAATGATAGATGAAACGGGTCAATATTTTGTTCTACCAGATGGTAGGTATAATGTATGTTGTTACGCCGGTGGATTGTCGAAGTATTTATATGATTTTTCTGTATCAGGAACGGACAATATGCTGGAAGTGAATTTTCCAGTGTATCCGGTAACACTGACATCCGATGAGCTGGATCTCTCAAATGTTGAGTGGACTTACGTAAATGCCGAGGAAGATGAACCTTATTCGGTGGGACGTGGCGAAATGGTGTATGTAAGGGCAAATGAAAAGATTTGTGGAAGTATTTCGATCAATAACGTATACTATGAAATGGAAGCAATCTATACAGATACCAATTGTTCCACTCTTGCTGTGACCGTTACGAATCGGATAAATCAGGATGGTGGTACCATTACCACGGATCAGCCGATTGATGCTACATTGGCTGGGGCTCAGATTTACTATAGATTTGTTCCGGAAACCACTGGAGTTTACTGTTTCTATTCGGAATCCAACGCGGATACTATAGGTTATTTGCTTGATGAGAGCAAAGAAATGATAACCTCGAATGATGACAGTGGTGAGGAATCGAATTTCCGTATCGTAAGTGACTTGGAGGCTGATAAAACATATTATATCGCTATGAGATCTTTTGGAAATTACTATGTTGGAAAGCCAGCAAAACTCATCGTTCGCGAAGCGACAGCAGAAGAATTAGAAGAATATGAGGACAACGATGAATCTTTTGAATGACATGTGAAGAAAAAAGGTGAAGATCCTGTATTTTATGAGGATGAAGTTGGTTTGACGGGAACGGTGTGGAAACGAGAAAAATAAGGAATGAAAAGTGCATTGTCCGAGTGTGGGCAATGCACTTTTGTAAGAGGGGGAGCGATTCATGTTAGATGAGAAAGAGATTCAAAAAAAGGCGGCGTTGCCGACTACATATCACAAAGGGAAGCGGTTGATGGAGCAGGATGCGGTGACGTATCTTGTCATGGAAAATATGTCTGGTGACGTGTATTCTTTGACGGGAAATGTAGAAGGAAGTTATGGGAATGATTATGATACGTATATTACTGTAAAGACGATTGGAACTGTTCATAAAGTACAGATACAAGATGGCATGTGCGACTGTCCGGCATATAAAAAGTATGGCGGCTTTTGTAAGCATTTGGTGGCGACAGGCTTGGCTTTGAATAAGTGGGCGGACATCTATGAGGAAGATTTTTCGGTATTTTTAAATATTAGTAATCCGGGAGATGAGTATCTTTTTTTTGACGATTATGATGAGATAGGTTTGCTCGGTGACATGGACGAACCGAAAGAAGAGAAACTGCCATGGATGATGCCAGACTTCGCACCTTCGGTGGCGACAGCGTCGGGCAGATTATTTTCGAATATCACGATTCGCCCGGAAACGTCAGAAGAATTGACTGCTTTGATGCGGGATTTGATGCAAAAGCAGCAAGATGAATTTTGCCAGGAAGTTTCTCAGGGGGATGTGAAGCTGGAAGTGACGTTGCACGTAAATCCATCAGCGCAGGAGCTCTCTCTTCGGGTGGGAAATGCGTCGTATTATGTGGTGAAAAATATAGAGACCTTTGTGGAACATGTGAAGCGTCGGGAGTTTGTTACCTATGGGAAGAAGTTGGCATTTGTCCATACGCCGGAGGCGTTTGCGAAGGAAACGATCCCACTTTTGCAATTTCTACAACGATATGTGGATGGCGAAAATGGTTCCTCTGTGTTTTCTTATGGAGATCGACGCTATATGAAGATGCAGCCACAGATGTGGGACACTTTGGCAGAGATTATGGAGGGGAAGACCATTTGGGTGGAAGGCTACGAATCAGAGAAGATGGAAGTGCCTGTGGTGCGCAAGGATCCATTATTCCCTGTGGAATTGAAGGAAGAGATGGATGGAACAAATAAGTGTACCTCCATTGTTTTTCCGGAAATCATGTTTTTTCCGGGTGTGGCGGGGTGCTATGTATGGTGGGAAAATTGTATCTATATTTGTTCTGAAAAATATGGAAAAAATATGAAAGAATTGCTTTGCCTGATGGCGTTAAATCGTCTGGAATCCAAGGACTACTTTTTCGGGCTTCATGCTTGGCGGGAGCAGCGAATGCTGAAAATGTACGAGGCGGATTACTCGATGTTCTCGGTGACAGTTCTTCCGTTATTGGAACGCTACACCGACTTGCAAGTGGAAGGCGTGGATTTCTCAGAGTATGAACCGGAGGACGGAAAGTACGAGGTGTACTTGGATGTGCGGGAGGATTCGATTGTCATCTGCGAGGCAAAGGGGATTTATGGAGATAACACGTACTGGCTGGACGAATTACCAAACATTGCATTGAAACAGAACCGGGATTTTCGTGCGGAGTATGAAATACGGACGTTGGTGCAGGCGTATTTTCCAGAAAAATCAAGGGCATCTCACGCCTACGAGCTGCGAGGAGACGACGATCGTCTGGCAGAACTGGTGGAGCATGGTCTGGGGCAACTGGAGCTGGTGGCAGATGTGTATTTGTCCGAAAATATGAAGAAAATTCGCATCGCAAAACCAATGCAGGTAACCACAGGTCTTTCCATCCAAGGAGATCTTCTCAATGTGACGTGGGATGTGGAGGGAATGTCCCAAAATGAATTGCATGATATCTTGGCTGCATATCGCCGGAAGAAGCGATATTATCGATTGAAGAGCGGTGAACTTTTGAATCTTCAAGAGGGTGGTATTCGTTCTCTGGCAGAGATGCAGGATGCGTTGCATCTGACGAAAGCCCAGCTACAAAAGGGTTCTACAGGTGTCGCATTGTACCGCGCCATGTATCTGGATGCGTTGATGCAGGACAATGCAGATCGAATCCAGGTGGAACGGGATGCTAGTTTCTGTCAGCTTTTGGAACGGTTCGATGATGTGAAACGTCGTGAATACGAGGTGCCGGCCAGTGTGACGGCAGATCTTCGAGGGTATCAGAAAGCGGGGTACCAATGGGCCATGGCGCTTTCGGAACTTGGGTTTGGCGGAATTCTTGCAGACGATATGGGATTGGGAAAAACCCTTCAGATGATTACCTATCTTTCTTCGACAAAGGGGACCACGCATCTTGTAGTGACACCGGCCTCTCTCGTGTATAATTGGGAGTCGGAGTTTCAAAAATTTGCGCCGGAGATGAAGGTTTGTCTGATGGTGGGGGCGGCAGAGGAACGGAAGGAATTGCTGGAGGCTTATGAGCACTATGATGTGGTGGTGACGTCCTACGACCTCTTGCGTCGGGATATCGAGCTTTATCAGGACAAATCCTTTGGGTGCCAGATCATCGATGAAGCGCAGTACATTAAAAATCATAACACCCAGGCATCTAAGGCGGTGAAAAGCATAGATAGCCGGGTGCGTTTTGCACTGACGGGAACGCCCATTGAAAATCGCCTCAGTGAATTGTGGAGTATCTTTGAATATCTTATGCCGGGGTATCTGTATAGTTATAAGAGTTTTAAGGATACTTTTGAAAGTTCCATCGTGGAAGGTGGCGAAGGTGACAGTGGTCATGCATTGGAACAGTTGCACCGCATGATCGCACCATTTCTCCTTCGTCGTCTGAAAAAAGATGTGTTGAAGGAATTGCCGGATAAGGTGGAAGAAGTGAAGTACGCGAAGCTTGGGAAGGAGCAGGAGAAGCTGTACCAGGCAACGGAGAAAAATATCGTCACGAGTTTGCAAAAGAAATCCGGCAAGGAGTATCAGGAAAATAAGTTGCAGATATTGGCGGAGCTCACAAAGTTGCGACAAATCTGCTGTGATCCGTCGCTATTGTACGATAATTACAAGGGCGATTCTGCCAAGTTAGAAACTTGCATGGAACTTCTTCACAGTGCGGTGGAGGGCGGCCATAAGGTGCTACTATTTTCTCAGTTTACTTCGATGCTGGAAGTGCTGAAAAAACGGCTGAAAGCCGAAGGGATTTCGTACTTTATGCTGACGGGAAGCACCAGTAAGCGGAAACGTCGCGACTTGGTGGAACGGTTCCAAAATGGCGAAGCAGATGTCTTTTTGATCTCGCTGAAAGCGGGGGGAACCGGGCTGAATCTCACGGCGGCAGACATCGTCATTCACTATGATCCATGGTGGAATGTGGCGGCCCAGAATCAGGCCACCGACCGTACCCACCGCATCGGGCAGGAAAACTCTGTGACGGTGATTCGTCTCATCGCCCGAGGAACCATCGAGGAGCGAATTTTGAAATTGCAAGAGAGGAAGCAGGATCTGGCGAACAAGGTGATTTCGGCGGAGGGCGTGTCAGTGGCGAGCCTGAGTCGGGAGGAGTTGTTGGGACTGTTTTCGTAAGAAAGGATGAAAATATGAACATACAAATATTCGGAAAAAGCAAATGTTTTGACACAAAGAAAGCACAGCGATACTTTAAGGAGCGTGGTGTGAAGTTTCAGATGATCGACTTGCCGACGAAGGGCTTTAGTAAAGGTGAGTTACGGAGTGTGGCACAGGCGGTGGGTGGCATGGAAAACCTGATTGATGAGAAGGCAAAAGATCAGGACACAGTGATGCTTATTAAGTACCTTGCCAGCGAGGACCGGGAGGAGAAAATCTTGGAGAATCCACAGATTTTGAAAACACCGGTGGTGAGAAATGGCAAGCAGGCGACCGTGGGTGTTAAGCCTGAGGTGTGGAAGAACTGGGAGTGAGGTTCGAAATGAGGATGTGAGGAGAGAGGCGCAGGAAGCGTCTCTTTTTGCTATTTACGAAAAACAAAAAAGAAAATTTGTTGTTGATTTGTCGTGATGAATATCGTAGAATTAAGTATAATAATTTATATTTTCTTTTCTGGATTTATTAGCCAAAAAGTAAAAAAAAGAAAAAATGGCTAATAGACCCGACGTGTTTTGTGCTCACTATGAAGGAAAGGATTGATAAAATGAAACTAATTGAACGTAGATTCTATTTGGACAAGTTGATAAATGTAATGGGAACACCGGATATTAAAGTGATAACGGGTGTGAGACGTAGTGGGAAGTCCAAGCTACTAGAAGCATTTGGAATGTATATAAAATCACAAAATTCAAATTGCAATATTATTCAAGTGAATTTTAATCTTCCTGAATTTGATGAGCTATTAACTTATCGAGCCTTGTATGATTATGTTAATGCTCATTATATGGAGGGAAAGGAGAATTATGTATTCATTGATGAAGTACAGATGTGCAAAGGATTTGAGAAAGTTGTGAATGGTCTTCATGCAAGCGAGAAGTATGACATTTATATTACTGGATCCAATGCATTTCTCCTAAGTTCGGATTTGGCAACATTATTTACAGGACGTACTTTTGAAATAAAGATATATCCATTTTCTTTCAAAGAGTATATGGAATATTTCAATTTGCAAGACCAATACGAAGCTTTGGATAGATATGTAGTTGAAGGGGGAATGGCAGGATCTTATTTATACAAAGACTATGAGTCCAAATATGATTATATTGCAGATGTGTTTCACACGTTAATCGTGAGAGATATTCGAAAAAAGTACCGAATAAGGAATATTCAGCTTATGGATCGGATTGTAGATTTCCTCATGGATAATGTGTCGAATCTATCATCTGCGCGCAATATCACAAATACATTGGGAAGTATGCATGAGAAAATACATCATACAACAGTTGGTTCCTATATGCAATATCTGTGCAATGCGTTTGCTTTTTACAAAATTAGAAGATATGATATTAAGGGAAAAAAGTATTTATCCAGCAATGACAAGTACTATTTATGTGATCATACGTTTCGATATGCTATGCTTGGAACTAAGAATATGGATTATGGGCGAGTGCTAGAAAATATTGTTGCCATTGAATTGTTGAGAAGAGGATATGAAGTTTATGTGGGCATATTACACGAGAAGGAAATCGATTTTGTGGCTGTTAAGCGTAGTGAGAAATTGTATGTTCAAGTGTCGGACAATATTAGTGATGAGAAGACTTTTGAAAGAGAAGTCACACCTCTATTACAAATCAGAGACGCTTATCCCAAGTTGATTCTTGCAAGGACAAGACATGATGAATATCTGCACGAGGGAGTAAGAATAATTGATATTGCTAATTGGTTGCTAAACAGATAATCGGTGAAATTGAATTGAGCAAAGGAGCGGATGAATATGACAATGGAAAACAAAATCAAGTTTGACATCGGAGACATTACAAAGTTGGATGTGGACTGCATCGTCAATGCGGCGAACAGCAGTCTGCTTGGCGGTGGCGGCGTGGACGGCGCCATTCACCGGGCAGCAGGGCCGGAGCTTTTGGAAGAGTGCCGGACATTACACGGTTGTGACACGGGGGAAGCCAAGATTACCAAGGGATATCGGCTGAAGGCAAAGCACATCATCCATACGGTGGGACCGATTTATTCGGGAACTTCTACGGATGAGACGCAGTTGTATCATTGCTACCATCGCTCGCTGGAGTTGGCGAAAGAAAATGACATTCATAGCATTGCTTTTCCAGCCATTTCTACGGGAGTGTATGGGTATCCGGCGGAGGAAGCGGCGAAAGTGGCGTTGCGTGCCATCTGTACATGGTTGCAGGAAAATGCAGAATATGAGATGGTGGTGACAATGTCTTGCTTTGATCAGCGGATGTATGAGTGCTATGAGAAAGTGCTTGGCATGGGTGAGTGAGGAAGATATTTCGGCAAAGATTAACCGAAATATCTTCTAGGAGAAATGGATAGCATAATGAAAAAACATCCTCAAGCGGCCAGCAATACGTTGAATGTACTGACTTACAGAGGATGTTTCTATACAAGAGGGAACCCCTGACGTAATATTGTAGTCCAGTTGCTTTTTTGAAAAAGGAATCGGACTATGGTTACTTGTTGTATTTCTTCTAAAATAACATAAAAAGCAAGATAGCCATTTACTACGATAAAACGAACGCCCCATGATGCGAGAACTGGGTCGTCAACCAATCTATGCTTTTCAGGGAAATCCGCAAGGGAGTTGATTCTAAGTTCTGCTTCATCCAGCAGGTCATCAGCAGCTTTTGGGTTTTTTAAGACAAACTCAATATGATCTGAGGCATTTATCATATCTCGTTCAGCAGTAGCTGTGATGTGAATGCTGTAACTCATCGTTTGCGTTTGCTCCGAATGTCAGCCATTGCCTCAGAAAATGGGCGGGTGTTGTTATTTGCAATGTCGTCAAGACCTTCTTTTATTTGTCCATAAAGCTCAAAACAACTTGCCATACGTTCATATGTTTCAATGCTCATGACTGCAAGATCGCCTTTACCGTTCTTGGTGATGAATACTGGTTCTGGATAGGTATGACAAAATGATGAAATTTCGTTGTAATTGTTTCGCAGTTCTGCGCTTGATCTAATGTTTGGCATAAAGAACACCTCCTCTTATATGCAAAAATTATACACGAATTTTGTTATATAGTCAATGGTGACTGCGATGGAAGTGCGTTATGGAAGATATTTTGGTAAAAATTAACCGAAATATCTTTTAGAAGAAACCAACTATTATACCACAAGTATAATTTACAGCCTAAATATTTTGTGGTATGCTGACGATGTATTAAGAAGAAAAAGCGGAACAAAAAGGTTCCAGAAAGGAAAAAGACATGACAGCAATGAATCGTTTCAATCATCAAAATGTGAATAATTATACCGCGGCGCGTCTCGAATTACATGAGTTGGGCTTTGGTTTTGTACACTCATCTTTGGATAAGCAGAAACGAGGAAATTGTGTTTTAGATACCGAGAGCAGGAATTAGCTGCTGGGATAGATAATAAACATGTTTTGCGGACCGCTTACCAAATGATGGGTAGGCGGTTTTTTTGCTTTATAGGCAAGTTCGGCCTATAAAGCAAAAAACGCTCCGCTTAGGATGCGTACCTCGCGGAAAGGAAAGTAATTGCTTCGCAATTCCGCTCGGACGCGAAAGAGTCGCAAGCGACTCTTTGTTCTATCACAAGCCCGACAAACACCATCGTGCTTGCACAAAATGATATTAGATTCTTACAGAAAATAGAGAGAAAGGAAGATAATTATGCTGAAGGTAGAAGGAAAAGTAAAGGTTGCTATTCCGACCATTGACATGGTTAGAACTGGTCAGAATATCAATCAATTAAGACAAAACGTAGGCATCTCGGTAAAAGAGTTACAGGATATATTTGGATTTACAACACCGCAGGCCATTTACAAGTGGCAGCACGGAACTGCGCTACCGACCATTGACAATTTGGTTGTATTGGCTGCTATTTTAGGAGTAAAAGTCGATGATATTTTGGTTATGAAGGATTCGCAGACAGTAATGTCGGCATAAAAATTGGAGGTGGTAGGCAATGATACCTACATTGTATAAGACGTTTCAACATTGGTCGGAGACGGGGTCTGTTTATATTTTGTCGGATCTGCATTTTGCGGATGATGACTGCAAGCAAATGGATCCGGAATGGATCGAGCCAGAAGAACAAATCCAGAGAATAAATGAGATGGTAATGAAGGCGGATACGTTTGTATGCCTGGGAGATGTGGGAAATGCAAAATATCTGGCTGACATAAAAGCACGCAAGAAGATTTTGCTGTTGGGAAACCATGACAATCGAGCAGATTATAAGGATTACTTTCAGGAAATCTATACCGGTCCATTGTTTATCGCGGATAAAATACTATTGTCTCATGAACCGGTGCACGGATTGCCGTGGTGCTTGAATATTCATGGGCATGACCACAATCAAGTGGAGCCGTATGCGGATGGTTGTAAGTATTTGAATCTTGCAGCCAATGTATGCGGATATCGTCCGGTAAACCTCGGAAAGCTCATCAAGGGCGGAATTCTTGCTGATATTACAAGTATACATCGAATGACAATTGACAGAGCGATTGCGAGAAAGGAGGCGAGGGACCGTGGGGAAAGTATGGCTCAAGACAAGATTTGATAATGGAATGAATATGGAGATTCCACATAGTCATAATATGGCGAATGCGATGTATGGTTTTCGTGAATTAGGGGCTGAAATTGTTTGCTATCACAAGCTTGATGAAATCTATGATTTTGTGACAGAGGATGATATTGTCTTAGACTATATCGACCAATGCAATGAGATTTTCAGGAAGTTTGGTAAAGAACCTCGTGTTGAGGATTATCCGGAGAGTTTTGAACGATTTATGGGACGAAAAATTTGGAAAGATACCATCAACAGTATTTCTACTAGCGAGGAAAAATGGAGTGCCGGATATTTTGTGAAACCTACTAGAAGCAAAGCTTTTACAGGCAAAGTGATATCGAGCATAAATGATCTCATGGGATGCGGAAGTTGTACAGAGAATTATGAGGTGCTAGTTAGCGAACCGCTGAACATTAGGGCTGAATGGAGATGTTTTATCATGTACGATGAAATCATCGATGTTCGACCATATGGCGTGCTTCTTGATCCGAGCAGGAAGAGTTTTCTGTATCATTATGACGAGGACGTGTTGACGGATATGCTGGAAGAATTCAAGCACTTGGAGAATCGACCAGCTGCATGTAGCATGGACATTTGTCTGACGGAGGATGGAAAAACTTTGTTGATGGAATTCAATGATGCATATGCACTGGGGTACTATGGCTTAGCGCCGATTCTTTATGCGAAGCTGATTTCTGCAAGGTGGAGTCAGATATTGGAACGTAACGACGAGTATCGGTTTTAAAAAAGTAACAATTAAAACAAAGCGGCGGTGAACGAGAGAAAAGGAATGTTCACCGCCGTTTTGTTTGGTGCGAAAAGTCCGCTACCCGACGAATTCTCGTGGATTACAGGCTGGGACTTTTATGGGACAGGTTGTGAGTATAATGGAGAGTAACAACTAACCCAACCAAAAACAGGAAAAAAGATGGAGGCGATTTTTATGGCAATGTATGACTGGAATGGAAACGGTAAAAAAGATATGGCGGATGATTTTATTGAATATAACATTTACAAGCAGTCTACAAAGAATTCAACGGGAAGTTCGTATTCTTCTGGTGGTGACGGTTCCACATTGAGTGCAATTATTGCAGTTATTGTTGTGTTTGCAATAATAGCTGGAATTGTAAATCTTTGTACGCCGAAATGTGCGATAAGTGATTGTAATAGTGAGCGAACAGAGGGAAGTACACTTTGTTATTATCACAAAAATAGCTCGATATATAGGAGTTATAGCAATCGTTCCAGCAGTTCGTCTGGTGTAAGCTCATCTGGAAGCAGTTCATCAAGAAGCACAAACTCGTCCACTGGTGCAAGTTCTTCTACAAGCATTAGCACAAAGAAGTCCTACAAATCCAGCAGCTCATCCAGCAAGTCTACAAAGAACGATGATCCATACAATGTAAATGACTATTCGGATGAAGAGGATTTCTATTATGACAATTACGACGATTTTGACAGCTACGAAGATGCGGAAGATTATTATAACGAGTATGCAGAATGAAAAACAGAGAGGATGAGAATTATGACAGAACAAGAATTGAAAAAAGTAACCATCACATTACATGCGAAACAACGATACGCGGAGCGGATTATGAATAAGGAATCAGCGCTGGAAATTGCACAGTTTGTCAATCTTCATGAGGAAAAGATTCATGATGATATTTGCAAAATGCTGGAGTACGGTCGGAAAATCTATGAGGGTAAGCCGGTAAATGTAAACAAGCAGAGAAAAACCAGTGTCTGGAATAATGGTTCGTGGATTTTAATTCTAGATAGTGAGACATTTAACGTGGTGACGTTGTACAAAATTGATCTTGGTTTGGATGAACCGTTTACAGCGCAATATGTGACGAAGATGTTGGACAAGCTCGAGGGAGAAAAAGAGCGCTTACAACAGGCAGAGGAAGAGGGAAGACAGAGTCTGGAAGCATATATGAAGCTGATTGAAGAAAATGAGGAAACCATCAAGGAATATAACAAGTTGGTTCGAGCGCTAACGGAGCAGAATCAAGCGTATCGAGATATGATCAATAGTATGCGGGTGACATATGATGTGGCGAATCAGAGGGTGCGGGAGACAGTAGGAAAATTGATTGGGAAAAAAGTATTTTAGTATGGAATGGAGGTGAAAAGGATGAAAGAGATTGTGGAGAAGATGATTACGTACATAAAGGAGTTGCCGGTGGGCGCGGAATTGTCCATTCGTGAAGTGTTTGATGAATTGTATTTGTCCCAGGGGTATCGATGGGTGTGCAGGAACGCAGGAGACGGTTGGATGTGCTCAAAGGACGATGGGGCAACGTATCTTTTGCGGGAAGAGGATTTCTTCCAGGTGCAGGAGGAAGTGGAGGACAGCTTGGAAAAGGCTGGTGTGATGCTGGATTATAGCAAGTGGGATGGCATGTGCGTGGGGATGCCGTATTATGTGACGTTTGTGAGGAGGTGAAGGAGCATGGAGATGGTAAGCATTATTTCTGATATTATACAAATTTGTTTAGATGTGTGTTTGATTTTTTTGTTTGTAAGAAAAATCAAAAGTCAAGATAAGTAGTGTAGGTGGGTGGGAGGAAGGAATATCATTATGGATACAAATTTTGGCGACATTTGGGGAGAGAGAGATGGAATCGCAAACAAGAGATATTGGAAGTGCATCCCCGAGAACTATTGAGTCATGTGTTAGATTATCAGATTTTTGTGGAAAACATGGAGGCGATGTAATATGACGATGCAAGCAAGTGATACTGTGATTTACAAAAGAAAGAAATACACGTTAATCGATGTGGAAAAAGGAAAGCAGATGATTGACTGTGCGGAATTTCCTAAAAGCAGAGAAATATGTGCGTTTTCTTCCGCTTGCTGGCGTGGCTATATAGCGGAGTATCGGATTCGTGACGGGAAACTTTATGGTGTACGGTGTGAGGAAAAGATGGGAGTGGAGACAAGTCTACAATCCAAAGAAATGTTTGTGAATTATACGGGAAGTTGTGTGATTGCTTGGAATAGAGATAAAGATGCCTGGGTAAACTCGGATTTCTTAGAATGTTATATGGATTACGATGAAGCATTGGAACTTCATTTTACGGATGGTGTGTTGGATGAGGTGCGTGATCTGGCGGAAGTGATTCGGGAGCAGAAGGAATGGAAGAAAAAGGTAGAGGATGGGGACGAGCAGGCGAAGATTCGTCTGAGTTTAGTTGGACGAGAGGAATTGGCACGGAGGTATTTGAAATATGAGTATGACGAGAGCAGTTATAAGTGGCGATGAAGGTGCTGTGGAAAAATTGATTCTTGCGTATCAGGATAATCACAAGGATTTGGCGAAAGCGAAGAACTGTGATGATCAAGAAGAGATTTTGTTTTGCGAGGGTTATGAAAGGGCGATGGAGTATGTGATGTGGGTTTTGGGGATAGGGTGTGAGGCGCTGTGATGGGCGAGGAATTTTGTGGGGAAAAGGGATGAAATGTGGTGCGAAATGTGCTATGATAGGAAGTGGAGTGGTTGGGGGAAGGATAGGAAATACAGCAAGTAAGAGCGGAGATGAAAAGATGAATCAAAGAGATTACGATGAATTACAGAAAGGCTTACAGACGGCGTTTGTGGATTACAGAGAACCGTCTAATCTTGCATATAAGCCACAGTTTATTTCTAATAATTATGAAGAAGGACGAAAGGTATTATCTTTTGTAGAGGATGAATTACTAAATTGCGATGAATTTCTAATTAGTGTTGCATTTATTACACAAAGTGGCATAACTCCGCTTTATCAAACGTTAAAACAACTGGAAGAGAAGAAAATTCGTGGGCGTATTTTGACGACAGATTATTTGACATTTAGTGAACCCAAAGCACTGGAGAAATTGCAATCGTATTCTAATGTGGAATTAAAAATGTTTTGCACCAAAGAAGCGAAAGGTGGCTTTCATACTAAAGGCTATATTTTTCAAAAAGAAGAAATGTATCGAATCATAGTTGGTAGTTCAAATATGACAGAAAGTGCTTTGACAACAAATCGAGAATGGAATACGAGAATTGTATCTGGAGAGCAGGGAGAATATGTGCAAGGAATTGTGACGGAATTTGAATCTCTTTGGAACTCGAAACATGCTAAAAAATACGAAGATTTTATCGATGAGTATCGAGTGAATTATGAGATAGTAAAAAAACAAAAAGAGATTGCAAAAAAACAACAAATACCGTCGTTAGAGCAATATCGGTTGCAGCCAAATTCAATGCAAGTATCTTTTATTTCAAATTTGAAAAAAATAATTGAACAAGGCGAAGGAAAAGCATTATTGATATCAGCAACAGGTACCGGTAAAACCTACGCCTCCGCCTTCGCTATGCGTGAACTTGGTTTCAAACGAGTTTTATTTCTCGTCCATCGAGGCCAATTAGCACGGCAGACGAAGAAGTCTTATGAAAAGGTATTTGACCAATCCATTTCCATGGGACTTGTGGGCGCAGGTGGTCATGATTATGAAAAGGACTATGTATTTGCTATGGTCCAGACCTTAAATCGAGATGAACATTTGCACAAATATCGTCCAGATGAATTTGATTGTATTATCTTGGATGAAGCGCACCACAGTGCGGCGAATACATATCAAAAAGTAATGAGTTATTTTAAGCCTAAATTATGGCTGGGAATGACAGCGACCCCGGATAAGCGAGATGATGATATTGACGGAAGAAATATATACGAGATTTTTAATTATCAAATCGCATATGAAATTCGTCTGCAACAGGCAATGGAAGAGGATTTATTGTGTCCGTTTCATTATTTTGGAATTAGTGATGTTTCCTTTGTGGACGAGAAACAGATTCGTGCAAAGAAGATAACAGAAGCAGATTTCAATTTATTAACTAGTGACGAGAGAGTGCGCCATATTATTGAACAGGCGAATTATTATGGTTATAGCGGTGAACGAGTAAAAGGACTTGTTTTTTGCAGTCGAATTGACGAGTCGGAAGAACTCTCGACCAAATTCAATGAGGCTGGTTTTCGCACGATTGCGCTAAATGGAAGTGCATCGGAAGATGAACGAGCGGAAGCCTTTGAACGATTAGCCATGGATGAACAAGATGCCACGGAGGATATGCAACCTTTAGATTACATTTTCTCAGTTGAAATATTGAATGAAGGTGTTGATATTGTTGAAGTAAATCAAGTTATTATGCTTCGTCCGACGGAGTCTCCGATCGTATTTATTCAGCAGCTTGGACGAGGATTACGAAAGGCAGAAGGAAAAGAGTATGTTGTAATTCTTGATTTTATCGGAAATTATAATAATAACTTCATGATTCCGATTGCACTATCGGGGGACCGTACCTATAATCCAGATACGATCCGAAAGTATGTGATTAGTGGAAATAGCACAATCCCAGGTGCATCAACCGTGCATTTTGACGAGGTTGCCAAGGATAAAATATTCAAATCCATTGACAGCATCAAAGGTATGAAATCCATCATAAAAGAAAGTTATATTACGTTGAAAAATCGAATTGGTAGAGTTCCATATTTATTGGATTTTTATGAAAATGGAGAAGTGGATCCATTGGTAATTATTCGTGAGTATAAAACGTATCAAGCTTTTTTAGAAAATGTAGAAAAGGAGCGATATATTGGTGTTGTTTCGGAAGAAGAAAAAATAACATTGGAGTATTTGGCAAAGACAATTCTTTCTGGTTCTCGCCCATATGAGCTTGAAATATTAAAGAGATTTATGACAACGAATTGTATTTCCGTTGACGAGCTCAAAAAAGAATTTCAGAGTAAATATGACTATGCAATTAACATGGAATCTTTTGAAAATGCAATCACGGTATTGCAAGGACATTTTGTCAGCAAAGAAGAAGAGTATCAGAGATATCGCAATATGAACATTATTGAGGGGCAGTCAAGTAGCATTCTTCAGAGAATGAATCATTTTGCACAATGTTTGCAACACGCAGAATTTCACCGTCAGGTGAACGATATCATCGAAGTTGGTTTGCGAAGATATCAGGATCGATTTGCGACGAAGCATAGTGTGGACAACCCATTTGTCCTGTATGAAAAATATTCCAGACGAGATGTCAGTCTCCTGATGAACTGTGGAAAGGATTTGTCCTCCACCATGTATGGAATGAAGCGCATTGGCGACGACGTATTTCTCTTTGTTACCTATCACAAAGAAGAAAGTGGTGATGATGAGAAGAATTATGTGGACGGCAAGCCGGACTACGCCGATGCATTCGAAGACAATCTTATTTTTCGTTGGGATTCACAGATTGGTAGAGGCGTTGACAGCTCTTATATGCAGGATGTTGTAACGGCACCGCGGAAGCATTTGCTTGTGAAAAAGAGCGATGCGGAAACCAATTTCTATTACATGGGATTGTTTGATGTGGTGGATGTGAAAGCGGACAAAAAGCGAGACAATAATGGTAAAGAGCGTGATATTGCAAAGGTTACAATGAAGATGCATCGTGCCGTGCGGGAGGATTTGTTGTGCTATTTGCAAAGCAGCATTCGCGAGAAAGATGAGGAAAAAGCAGGATGAAGACAATACGTGTGGTAGCAGCGATTATTAAGGTTGTGAATGAAAACAATGAACCGATTATCTTTGCCACTCAGAGAGGGTATGGCGATTTTAAGGGCGGCTGGGAGTTCCCAGGCGGTAAAATCGAAGAGGGCGAGACGCCACAGGAAGCATTGGTTCGTGAAATCAAGGAAGAACTTGATACGGAAATCAAAGTGGGAGAGTTGCTGGAGACAGTGGAGTACGATTATCCGACCTTTCATCTTTCCATGGACTGCTTTTGGGCGGAGATTGTGTCTGGGGACTTGGTGCTGAAGGAGCACGAGGCGGCGAAGTGGCTGACCAAGGAGACGCTGGATAGCGTGGCGTGGTTGCCGGCGGATCAAAGGCTGGTGGAGAAGATTGGGGAGAGGCTTCAAAAAGTGCAGGCAGAGAAATAATATACGATAAAAATGGAAAGAAATATTTAAACCTAACGAAAATGAATTTGAAAGAAACCAGTCCAGATATTTAGGATGTTAAAATATGCAGAGCTGAAGGAACAATGATTTTTGATGAGTTAAAGTGATAAGTTGTGGGTAATAATTTTGATACAGGAATATTTAGAAAGAAGGTGTCACTATGGACATGCAGGAATTAAAGCGCCTGATTTACCAAGGTGAAAAAGTAGATATAGAGTGCAAAAAGGCAGAGTCAAAGGTGCCGATATCTGTTTATGAATCATATTCTGCATTTGCCAATACAAAAGGTGGCTATATTATTTTGGGTGTTAAGGAAGATAAAACCAAGACTAATCCGGAAGAAAGATTTGTGCTACAATGAATTGAAAATCCTGACAAGCAAAAAGAAGATTTTTGGAATACCATTAACGGAAACAAGGTTAATGTGAATATATTGAAAGATGAAGATGTATTCAAAGTAGAGGGTGACGGTATTGCTTTGCTTGTGATACATGTTCCGAGAGGCGAATTTAACATGCGTCCAGTATATGTAGGAGAGAATCCGTACAAAGGGACCTTTAAAAGAAATCACGAAGGTGATTATCATGCTACGGAGCATGAGATCAGAGGTATGATTAGAGACCAGAATCATGAAGGTAATGACAGTACGATTTTGGAATACTACACCATGAATGACATTGATAAAGAAACTCTTAGAAAGTATCGTCAGGTGTTTGAAATCAGAAATGATGGACATGTATGGAATCCGCTTGATGACAAGTCTTTTTTGGAAAAGCTTGGCGGATACAGAAAAGATCGTAAAACGGGTGTGGAAGGACTGACACTTGCTGGACTTATGATGTTTGGAACTGGTCAGGCTATTAGAGAAAGATTTTCCAATATATTTATGGATTACCGTAATGAGACGGAGGTTACGGTGGATGTTCGCTGGAATGACAGAATTACCTATGACGGAACCTGGGAAAATAATCTTTTTAACTTCTTTTCGAAGGTTACGCCTAAATTGACAGAAGATCTGCCGAAACCATTTAAGCTGGAAGGAATTCAGCGTATTGATGAAACACTGGTTCATAAAGCTATACGCGAGGCATTTGTTAATCTTATTATTCATGCAGATTATCTGATGGATGCAGGGACATTGAAGATTATTAAGAAAAATAAGTCCTTTGAATTTACCAATCCAGGAATATTGAAATTGCCGATAGAAGATATATTCCGTGGTGGTAATTCAAAGCCACGTAATCCTCATATGCAGACTATGCTTAGAATGGTAGGCTTTGGAGACAATGCCGGTTCAGGTTTTCCTACGATTCTTGCAACTTGGGAAGCTGAGGGGTGGATTAGACCGGAGTTGCTGGAGGATACGGTTTTGAATCAAGTAACGCTTATACTTCAGATGAAAAAGGTTGCTGTTGTAGAAGAACAGGGCAACTTCGTTCAAAAAAATGACCGAAGTTTGACCGAAGTTTTGACCGAAGTTTTGACCGAAGTTAATTTCAAGAAAATTCAGCCGTTAATACCCGTGTTAGAGAATAAAAAAGAGATACCCCCCAAAGAAGCTGAAGGTGTTTTGGGAAAATCAACATCTACAACATATAGATATTTAAGTATGCTGGTTGACGTTGGAGTGCTTATAAAGGAAGGGAATACTAACAGAATAATATATAAGCTGGCATAGATGAAGCTGATATAACTTAGAAATATTTTATTATCAAAAAGATGGTGCTGACAATATTATAAACGTGAAAAAAGTAAAGAAAGGCGTGATTATATGAAAACAACATACTGGAAGCGTGAAAGCATATCGACTGGGGAAATTGTCGCACTCTTCAAAATTGAGGAAACAGACAAGGAAATGGCTGGTTTCATTTATAAAGATGGAAATTGGCAAGAGTATGATGATATTGTTGCAAAAGCTAGATATGAAGATGATTACGACAATATCACAGAGAAAGAAGCGAACCGTATCATGCAACAGATGGGACTAGAATGAAAATGATTACAGCGACTGAAAAACCAAAGCGAACCAATCCCTTCCGGCTGAATCCGAAAAAATATTCCAAAGAGAATCTAATCAAGCTGGATAGCGCTATGCCACAATTTCTGGCACAGATGTATATGTGTTCAAAAGACAAAAAGATTACGCGGTGTAAGGAGTTGGTTGAGCTGGTGGCGAAAGAAGATTCATTGGGATATGGAAGTCTTGAGATGTATGAGTACAAATTCAAGAAATTCTTATGTGCGTGCGTATTTGGGATGGCTGAGATGGAAGACTGGGAAGGCATGGATGTATTAACAGACGGATACATTATTGCAAAAGAAAATGGGGAAATGCAGGTATATCACGTTGCGGAACGGAGGGCGTGGGAACAGTATTTGTATGAGAATGCTGTGTGTGATGCATGCAACAATTCCTAGAAAGAAAAGGTGAAGCATGGAGAATACAATACCAACACTAGAAGAATTCAAGGAGCTTGTAAAGGAAAAGTATCTTAATCCGGAGTGGATAGTGCCCGAAGAGGAACAATTGAGATATTTTGACGATGAAGAAGCCCAGCAAACGATGGCACAGGAATATGAAGAAATTGTTGAAAATTTCAATGAGGGACGATTTGATTTGGATTTCTTCAAAGAAGGCGAAGCTTCAAGAGTGGCGTACCTTCTATTTCTGATGTACGAATAGAAAACAAAGAAAGAAGGCATCTAACATGCAAAAACAAAATATCAATTTCCTTTTCTGCAATCACCCCCTTTATCCGAAAAAGGTGGACGAAGATTACATAGAAGAATACGAGGCAGCGAGGGAACAGCATCCTTGTGCTTTATTTAGTTTTGAGGATATGGAGCAAGGCGAGTTGTCTCTGTTTGGCGACAGCATTTCGGGCTTGACTATATATCGTGGGTGGATGATGAAGCCGGAGATGTACCAGCAATTTTATTCTTTGCTGGAGGAGCGCGGAATCGTACTGATCAATACGCCGGAAGAATATAACCGCTACCATCTTTTGCCTGGGTGGTATGAGGATTTTTCTGCGGTGACTGCGATGTCTGTGTGGGAGACGGAAGGAGAACTTGAAAATATTTTGCGCGAAAGTCGGTCGCTAAAAGGAAGTTACATCGTGAAAGATTACGTGAAGAGCAGAAAACACGAGTGGCAGGACGCTTGCTTTATCCATGATATTGAGGATGTGGCAGATGCGACGAAAATCATTGGAAATTTTGTGGAGCGACAGGGGGATTCTCTCACTGGTGGAATTGTATTACGCAAGTTTGAGAATTTAAGACGATTAGGCAATCATGAAAAAAGCGGAATGCCGATTTCCGAGGAATATCGAGTGTTTATATATAAGGGGCAGATTCTCAAAGTAGATGATTATTGGAGTACAACCTGTGAGGCGAGCATTTCGGAGGATGAATATGCTTGGATCCAGTCTTTGGTAAAGAAGATAAAGTCCAATTTTGTCACGATGGATTTGGCGAGGAAAAAGGATGGAACTTTGATGGTCATGGAATTGGGAGATGGCCAGGTGTCTGGATTGCAGCAGGTTGAGGCGAAGGAATTTTATGAGTTGGTTGGCAGGATATGTGACAATAAAACTCTAAAAAGCGGGTTTTATATTTAAAATACGAAGAAAAAATTCGTAAAGTGAATATAAAACTTGAAAAGTGGCAAGATTAGTGTTATATTTGTCTTAGAAAAAAAGGAGGCGATGAACATGCTTTGTCAGTTTTCATTTCAGAATTTTAAGTCTTACAAGGAAGAAACTACATTTGATTTGCAGGCAACTACAATTTCAGAATTTCAAGAGAGCCTGATAAAAAAAGAAAAGTGTAGTAATCTTCTTCCTGTTAGTGTTATATATGGTCCAAATGGCGGAGGAAAGAGTAATCTTTTGCAGGCATTAGCTTGTTTAATTACCACGGTTGTAAAGCCAATACATGATTTGGGAAATACAAGGGAGAAGGTTATTATACAGCAAGGTTTTTCGGCTAAGCCCTTTTTGTATGATTCAATTTCTGTGGATGAGCCGATAGAGTATCGTATTTTTTTTAGGACAGGAGATCATGAATATCGTTACTATTTAGCAACGGTTAAGGATGAGATATATGCAGAAACATTGGATAGAAAAACTTTTGGTGGTAAAAAATCGGCAAGAATTTTTTATAGAGAAGGAGAAGAAATTAGTCTTGGACCAATTTTGAGTAAGGAGGGAGTAAATACTAAGGTTAATGAGAAGATGCCATTTTTATCCTTTTTGGCTATCAACTACAATATTTCAGTTATTGCAGAAGTGCAGGAATGGTTCGAATCCTGTATCATTCGAAGTTATGGAAATCCCATGGTTGAAATGGAAGTTATGTTTTCGGAAGACACTAAGGTTAAGAAGCAGATTGTTATGCTCTTGAACGATATGGGAATCGATATCGAAGACTATAGATATGATAGTGAAGAAAAGCAGTTATTTTTAAAGCGAACAATGGAAGGAACACCGTACGAGCTACGATTGAGTGAAGAATCCGATGGTACTAGGAAGTTAATTGCAGCCTTGCCGGCCTTGCTTGTGGCATTACAGGAAGGGCGTTTGGTAGTGATTGATGAATTGGATGCTAAGTTACATCCTAAATTATTGAGGTACGTAATTTCTTTATTTAAAAATCCGAAGGTTAATAAACGTGGAGCACAGTTACTTTTTACTTCTCATGATATGTCCACAATGAAGAATACAGTATTTCGAAGAGATGAAATATGGTTTGCGGCATTGAATGAAAAGAGAAGCAGTGAAATATATTCTCTTTACGAAATTCGACATGAGGATAATGAAAGAGTAAAGAGTACAGCTGCTTTTGATAAGCAGTATATGGAAGGAAGATATGGAGCGGATCCATATTTGCAGAATATGCTGAGTGGAGGTGATTGGGATTGAGTTTGAAACCTCCCAAGAAAAGTGATGCTAACAAATCATGGATGAAAAAGCCAGATCGACAGATTAAAATTCAGCCGGAATATCATTTGCTTGTAACAGAGGGAACGGATACGGAGCCAGCCTATTTTGGAGCGATTCGAGATATTATTAATAAACAATATCCGAAAAAAATACAGTTAGATGTATCTGGTGCAGGTGATAATACAATTAATTTGTTTGAGAAAGCAAGAGTGTTAGCAAAACATTGTCCCAATGTTTATCGACATGTATGGGTAGTATATGATACAGATGATTTCCCAGCTGAACACATAGATCGAGTGGTACAGCTATGTAATGAAAATAGTACAGAGGAGACTGAGTATCATGCAATATGGTCCAATCAGTGTATAGAACTTTGGTTTTTGTTGCATTTTGGTTTTATGCAGTCTGACATTCATAGAACTGAATATTGGCCGAAATTAACGGATTGGTTGAAAAAGATTGGTGAGGGTGAGTACAAAAAGAATCGTCAAGATATGTATTGGATTTTGCGTCCGTTCATGGAACTTGCGATTACGAATGCAAAGCGTCTGGATAGAATAAATGTAGGCAGAGCACCATCAAAGGCTGCACCAGGCACAAAAGTGTATGAGTTGGTGGAAAGGTTGAAGCCATATCTATAGTTGACCGATTTCCAATTGACTTTTTTCTTAAAACTGCATATACTATAAGTAGAATCATAAAACACTTTTGTGTTTTTGTAAGGGCGGCGTTACGACGGCGCTCTATTTTTTTATTCTCAAAAAATTTTGGGTGCTTTTAGTAAAGCGCTGATACAATTACAAACCTACAAAAGGAGGAACCTATGACAAACAAAACATTAATGCAATATTTTGAATGGTACTTGCCGGATAATGGCTTACTTTGGAAGCGTTGTCAGGCACAAGCAAAGGCGCTAAAGGAAGCTGGAATTGACATGATCTGGCTTCCGCCAGCGTACAAAGGGGCAGCAGGGCAAAGTAGTGTCGGCTACGATGTGTACGACACCTATGACTTGGGCGAGTTTGACCAGAAAGGAAGTGTCCGTACCAAGTATGGTACAAGAGACGAATATCTGACGGCGGTAAAAGCCTTGCAGGAGCAGGGAATCCAAGTGCTTTCGGATGTGGTGCTGAATCACATGATGGGCGCCGATGGAACCGAAACTGTCATGGTGGAGGAGACAGCAGGACACGATCGGGAGCAGGAAATCAGTGGCAAGCATCCGATTACGGCTTGGACACGATTTGATTTCCCGGGACGTCAAGGAAAATACTCGGATTTCCATTGGAATGCCTCTCACTTTAGTGGCACGGACTGGGATCAGGGGGCACAGCGTAATGGTATCTTTCGCTTCGAAGGGAAAGAGTGGAATCGTGAGACAGACGCAGAAAATGGAAACTATGATTATCTTATGGGTGCCGATCTTGACACTGCCAATCCGGAAACGGTAAAGGCAGTGACAGAGTGGGGAAAATGGTATCTGGATACGGTACATATGGATGGTTTCCGTTTGGATGCGGTAAAACATATCAGCTTTGACTTTTATCGCGAATGGTTGAAAAATGTACGAGCCCATGCAGGACGTGATCTTTTTGTGGTGGGTGAATATTGGTCCAAGGAAATCGAGAAGATGCTTCATTACTTGGATGTGACGGAAAATAGCTTGTCTCTTTTTGATGTGACGTTGCATTTTTCATTCTTGCATGCAGCTACATCCAATGGCAATTTTGATATGCGAACATTATTTGATACCTCTGTGGTGAAAGCGCGCCCACAGAATGCAGTGACATTTGTGGATAACCATGACACCCAGCCGGGACAAGCATTGCAGTCCTTCATCCCAGCGTGGTTTAAGCCCATTGCCTATGCGCTTATTTTACTACGCAAAGATGGTATTCCATGTGTGTTCTATGGGGATTATTATGGGATTCCTCATGACAAGATTCCAGCAGTGTCAGAGCTGAAACGACTTTTGTATCTACGAAGGAACTATGCATATGGCGAGCAGACGGATTATTTTGACGATGCTTCCGTGGTTGGCTTTACCCGCAGTGGAGATGCGGAACATCCGGATTCGGGCATGGCAGTTTTGATTACCGATTCGGTGGCGGGACGGAAACGGATGCATGTGGGACAGCATTTTGCTGGCGTGGATTTTTTTGATGCCATGGGTCATTTTTCCGAACCCGTTCGTATCGGCGAGGATGGCTGGGGAGAGTTTATGGTAGACGGTGGTTCGGTGGCTGTGTGGGTGCCACGGACTGCATATGAAAGTGTTTGTACGGAGGTGGAGTAGGAGGCTTGAAGCCATGCGCATTCTTCGAAGCGAACCGTGTTCGCTATGTTTCGCAGACTCATCATGTATGCGAACTACGTTCGCTATGGCGAGCGCCCTATAGAACCAAAAGTGACACACATCATATGAGCAAGCTCAAGATGCGTGTCATTTTCGTTTCTGGGCTTGAAGCCATGCTCATTCTTTGTCTGCTTCGCAGACTCATCATGTCGGGCGAGCGCCCTATGAAAGCAAAAAGGAGCCATCCTTTGCAAGCAAGCTTGCAGGAGGCTCCTTTTCGCTTTCGCATGGCTTAACGCTTTCGCATGTATTCGCGGATTTCTTCGAGGACTTCCTGGAAGTAGGTGAGCACTTCGCTATGATGTGCTTCGATGTAGGAAAGGTCCTCGTCTTTGGCGGCGTTTTCCAAGCTTTCCGCCATGGTTCCCAGCTCGTTGGCACCGATGCTTCGAGCGGTGCTTTTCAGGGAGTGGGTGTGGAGGCGGTAGTTGGCAAGGTCGCCGGCGGCGTATGCCGATTCCAAATCTTGTATTTTTTCTTCGCCTTGTTCTTCGTACATGGCGAGCATGGTGTCGTAGAAATCGATCTGTCCACCGCTAAAGTATAATCCTTCTGCCGCATCAATGCGTGTAAATGGATAAGTAATGGTAGCCGCTTCTTCCAGCGGTGGAATGTACTCGTCCAGTTCTTCGCACTTAGATTCTGGCAGATAAAGTCGTATCATACTTTCCAAAGCAGATCCGGTAATCGGTTTGGAAAGATAGTCGTCGAAACCGTGCTCGATGTATTGTTCTCGAGATCCAACGATGGCGTTGGCGGTTAGGACGATTACAGGTGTATTTTTGCATGGACAGGCCATGGCACGAATGTGCTCCAATGTTTCGATTCCGTCCATATCAGGCATCATATGATCCATGAAAATTAAATCATAATATGTAGTTTCAATCATAGAAAGACATTCAGGACCACTGCTGGCAGTATCCAGTTGAATGTGGGTTGGACGAAGAAGTCCTTCCACCACCGATAGGTTCATAGCGTTGTCGTCTACCACGAGGATACGAGCGTCAGGTGCATACAAGGTAGGAGTGTATGGCCCGGCGGTGGTAGGAGTTCCGGATGCTTGAACCAGATTGCCAATGCCGGTTGCATCTACGATGTTTTGCTTCAATATGAATGAAAAATCAGAGCCGACGCCGTATTCACTTTCCACGGAGAGACTGCTGCCCATAAGAGACAAAAGTTCACTGGAAATATTTAGTCCCAATCCGGTTCCTTGGATGTGAGCGTTTTTCTTCTCGTCCACACGTTGGAATGTGTCGAACAAGCGGTCTAGATCTTCTGTGCGAATGCCGATACCGGTATCGCGTACTGAGAAGGACATCAGCACGGAGGTTTCCGTTTTCGATAGAACGCGGATGCGGAAACGGATGGAACCGGAATCCGTGTATTTAATCGCATTGCTCAGCAAATTCAAAAGAATCTGACGCAGGCGCACTTCATCGCCATAAAGCATGCGAGGAATATCAGGATCCAATTCGATTTTTGTTTCTAAGGATTTCTCTTTTCCTTTTAAGGTAAGCATGTCAACCAGTCCGGAGAAAAGAGTGATGGTATCGTAATCCTGCTCGATCAGGTGCATTTTTCCAGCCTCAATCTTTGACAAATCCAGTATGTCATTGATGATGGTCAGCAAGGAATGGCTGGCAGTTTCAATGTCGCTGGCGTATTCACGTATCTGCGGTGCCACGGCGTCGCGAAGAATTAATTCGTTCATACCAAGAATCGTATTGATTGGTGTCCGGATTTCGTGGGACATGTTGGCAAGGAACTGACTTTTTGCTTTGTTGGCGGAGTCGGCATTTTCCTTTGCCAGACGTATTTCCGCGTACTGTCGCTTGATGGTGGAAACGCTGCTGGCGCGGGCAATCAGCCAAGTAAGTAAGATTACCACAAAGCAGCCGAGGGTAATGCAAAGAGCGATGAACCAAGGACGTTCTGTGCTTTTTGCTTCTTTGTGAAGCAATATTTTAAGCTCTTTTTCCGGTACGCCGGTGGTTTCATCTATGATTTGCAAATGAAAGGTGTAGTCTCCGTAAGGGAGGTTTGTAAAACTCATCTCCGTCAATTCGTTTTGAGGAATCGTAACACCAGAATCATCAAAGCCTTCCAGGTACATATGTACAAGAGGATTCGATAATGTATAATTCAAAACGGCCGGGCGGATATCGATACGATTCGCATTTGCCGGGATTCGGTATACGCCGTTTTCCTCCACAAGATCCGTGGTGTTGTCCACCCGGATGTTATTGATGGCAAGTGTGTATTGATTGTTAAAATTGTTGTAATTCGGAATGGAAATTTTGCGGATTCCATTGCTACAACACAAGTACAAATCTTCGCTTTTGGTCATGTAGTTCCAAGCATTTGCAGTAAGGTTCGTATCCAAACCGCGACTTTGATTGAGAAGCGTATAATCGTACTTGCGGTTGGCAAGAAGATCTTTTTCCTTTACGATGTAAATGCCGGCGCTGCTATTGACCCATGCATTGCCACTTTTTGTAATATGGATGTCGTAATTGTTGCTATAAGGGAATTGATCCAGCTTTGTGATAAATCCGTCCTTATCATAATAAATGGCGTCACTGGTTACATATAGGTAGCCGGAAGAGCACTTTATAATGCGAAGAACCACCAGAGAAGATAAGCTATCTTCAATACCAATGTTGTCCACTACCTTGTCATTCTGAATAACGTAGATACCATTGCCGTCGCTTCCGGCGAGAATGCTTCCGTCTTCAAGTTCCATCAAGCAAAGAATCTGAGCCGAAGAGAGACCATCCTTTTCGCCCAGCGTTTTTTCTACTTTCCAATCTTTGATAAAAGTAAGCCCCGTACTGCTTGCCGCTACAATTCGTCCATCGGAAAGCTGTAAGGAAGAGCGGAAACGCCCTCCTAATGTACCGTTGCTTTCATGAAAAATAGAAATACTATGATCGGGTTTAACACAAACTAGACCGTCAGAACCGTAGGTGCTAAACCACAGATTCTTGTCCTTGTCTTCCATGATGTGGCGAATGCGGACATTGTGAAAACGAGAAATGAAATCATAGTTCTTTGGCTGGTATGTTTTGCTATCTAGCACAAGAAGCCCTTCATCACAGCCGATGTAGAGATCACCGCTGGATTCCAAAATGGAATTGGCAACGCGATTTGACAACTTTGCCTTCTTAAAAATATTTGTGAATGGATTCTTGGAACGCTTGCTGATTCCGTGCTTGTTGGAAGCAAACCAGAGATTTCCCTGATGATCAATCAGCGCCGAACAGATAGAACTTTGGAAATCTTCCGTGTCCAAAGACGTGTAGTTTCCGACAGAATCCAAGTGTCCGTGCCCCGTTTCACCACAGATGAAATGTCCCCCATGAATGCTATCTGGAAGAATGTAGTTAATGCTACTGGTGTCAGGTGTATGGGCGTAGGACTCTATCATAATGGAAGACTCCCGCAACATTGCCTTGTACTGTTGCTCGGAGGATGTGCCAAGCAAAAATGTATTGTCTTCGTTGGCGCAAATGCTTGTAAAATATATGTTTTCCGTTTTGCCAAAACGTCTTGTGCCAATCAGAGCACCATCCTTCATAAAAAAGGCGATGCCGCTATTGGTGACACCCGCAAGAATGCCGTCTGGAGAGGCGGCGAGACTTGTGACACAGGAAATATTTTCTAAAGAATCGTAGGTGGTAACCCGTTTGTTTGGTGAAATAACAGAAAGATCACTGACGGTTCCTACATATATATTGTGATTGCTATCCTCCACAATGCTCCGAATGGCATTGGAACTAAGGCCATCTGCTGTGGAGAAAAAGGTGAGGGAGCCATCGGAAGGATCGTGGCAAATAACACCACGGTCATTGGTTCCAATCCAAAGTCGTCCCGCGTAATCCGAAAAAAGAACGGTAACATTTTTGATTTCTTCCGTGAGCTTCACAGGGCGAAAGGTGGAGCCATCGTATTGATATAGACCGGAGTAACTGCCGGCCCAAAGGTAACCATCCGGTGTCTGTGCCAATGCATTGACTTCGATAGAGTCCAAACCAGAATCCGTGCTGTATAACACTGACTCATATTCTGCAATATAGTCATCCCCTGGCGTGTCAGAGGCTTGTGCCGTAGTAAACGAACCTAGGAAAAGGAGCGCGCCCAGAAATAAGTATAAGTTGTATCGTATCCCTTTTAACATAAAAAATCTCCTTTTTATAACAAACTTATTAGTATTGTAACATAAGATGCAAAAAACAGGTAGTATAAATTGACAATTTTCGCGTATTGTGGTACGTTATACTTTAAAGTATTTTAACTTTAGTATGGAGGGAAAAGAAAGCAAAATGAAGATCATTGTAGTGGGCTGCGGAAGGGTTGGAAGAACCTTAGCGGAAGAGTTGAATAAGGAAGACAATGACGTTACGGTTATTGATCCAAGTTATGTGAAAGTAGAGGAGTTATCTAGTAAATTCGATGTTATGGGAGTAGTAGGAAATGGTGCCAGTTATCAGACACAGTTAGAAGCTGGTATTGAAAAAGCGGATCTTCTTATCGCTGTCACGGGTTCCGATGAGTTGAATCTTCTTTGTTGTCTGATTGCGAAGAGAGCAGGAAATTGTCAAACCATTGCTCGTGTACGTAATCCGGAATATAATGAAGAAATCGGTTTTGTGAAAGAAGCGTTGGGACTGGCTATGACCATCAACCCGGAGCATGCAGCAGCACAGGAAATCGCAAGAGTGTTGCAATTTCCTTCTGCCATTAAGATTGATACCTTTGCGAAAGGGCGAGTGGAGATGCTGAAGTTTCGTGTGCCGGCACAGTCCAAGTTGGATGGTATGTTGATCATGGACATTGCACCAAAGTTGAAAGCAGATGTATTGATATGTGCGGTGGAACGAGAAGATGGAGTGTATATTCCGAAAGGAGATTTTCAACTTCGGGAAAAAGATGTCGTTTCGGTGTTGGCAAGTCCAAAGAAAGTAAGCGATTTCTTTAAAAAGATTGGAATTGAAACGCATCATGTAAAAGATGCGATGATTGTTGGTGGGGGAGATACTGCCTATTATTTGTCAAAATCTCTGATTTCCATGGGCGTTGCCGTGAAATTGATTGAAATCGACGCGGAGCGATGCGACAAATTGTCTGAGTTGCTTCCAAAGGCGCAGATAATTAATGCCGATGCATCCGAGCAAGTCGTGTTGATTGAAGAGGGCATTCGTCAGGCAGAAGCGTTTGTGGCATTGACAGATATGGATGAAGAAAATGTTATGTTATCCCTGTTTGCGCGAAGTCAGGGAAGTGGAAAAATAGCTACCAAGATTAATCGAATGGATTTTGACCAGATTATTCGTGAATTGGATTTGGATACTACCGTGTATCCAAAGAACATTACAGCGCAGTATATTTTACGATTTGTTCGTGCGATGAAAAATTCCATCGGTTGCAATGTGGAGACCATGCATCGCATATTGGATGATAAGGCAGAGGCATTGGAGTTTATCGTTCGAGAGTCGTCGGAATTGGTCGGCATACCATTGGAACAATTGATGATTAAAGAAAATACCTTGGTGGCAGGTATCATTCGAGGACGCGAGATTATTATTCCGCGTGGTAAGGATGAAATGCGTGTCGGTGATTCCGTCGTCGTTGTGACTACAACGCTAGGTTTAAAAGACATCGGAGATGTCATTTATGTGCGTAAGTAGTAAAGGAGGCGGGAAAGATGAATTTTCGAATTGTCATTTATTTGCTTGGCTGGTTGCTGGAATTTGAGGGGGCATTTTTGATGTTGCCTTGTCTGGTGGGGGCGATTTACCGAGAAGAAGATGCGTATTGTTATGCGGTAGCTGCTTTGTTGTGTCTTTCTCTTGGTTTTATTATTACGAGAATTAAGCCGAAGGATAAGGCGTTATATGCCCGAGAAGGCTTTGTTATTGTTGCGTTGGGATGGATATTACTCAGTGTATTTGGTGCGATTCCGTTTACAATGTCAGGTGAAATTCCTTTTTATATAGATGCGTTATTTGAAACAGCATCCGGATTTACGACTACGGGGGCAAGTATCCTGACAGATGTGGAAGCAATGTCGAAGGCCGGAAATTTTTGGAGAACATTTACCCATTGGATTGGTGGGATGGGAGTGCTTGTGTTTATGATGGCAGTGGTTCCGTTGGTGGATGGGCGAAATATGTACTTAATGAAAGCGGAAAGCCCGGGACCAACTGTTGGGAAATTGGTTCCACGTGTGAAATCCACAGCGAAGATTTTGTATGGTATGTACATTGTACTTTCTGCCATTGAATTTGTTCTTTTGTTGGCTGGGAAATTGACGGTTTACGATGCGCTTACTACGACATTTGGTACGGCGGGAACAGGTGGATTTGGAATTTATGGGGATAGTCTGGGAAGTTTTTCGCCATATGTGCAAGTGATTGTTACGATATTCATGATTTTGTTTGGAGTCAATTTTTCATTTTACTATGTGCTTTTTGTCGTTCGTCGGTGGAAAGATGCCTTACGAATGTCAGAAGTGCGTGTTTACCTAGGGATTATTGTTACTGCAATTGTACTAATTTCCGTTAATACAAGAGAAATGTTTTCGAGTGTTGGTGAAACGATTCGACATGTGGCATTTCAGGTTGGTTCAATTATTACTACCACAGGATTTTCGACGGTTGACTTCAATCAGTGGCCGGAGTTTTCAAAAACAATTCTGATTTTTTTAATGTTTATTGGGGCTTATGCCGGAAGCACTGGCGGTGGAATGAAAGTTTCACGTTTTATAATATGGACGAAAACTTTGCTTAAAGAATTGAAAGTGATGATTCATCCACGAAACGTGTATAAGGTATCCGTGGAAGGGCGGAAAGTGGAACATGAAGTGATACGATCCGTTAATGTGTTTTTGGTGGCGTATGTTATGGTGTATGCGATTTCTCTTTTGATAATTAGTTTGGATGGGTTTGATTTTATTACAAATTTCACTGGAGTGGCGGCAACAATCAACAATATCGGTCCAGGATTAAATCAAGTTGGTCCAATGGGGAACTTCTCCATATTTTCTCCAATGAGCAAGCTGGTAATGGTTTTCGATATGATAGCAGGGCGTTTGGAACTTTTTCCGATGTTTTTGCTGTTTTCACCAACAACATGGAAAAAATAATTTTTATGGGTTTTTAGGGCGATTTCATCAGAAATCGCCTTTTTTCGTTGCTTTTTAAAGAATATAAGGGAAATGTTATGCAGGGTATAATGAAATACTAATTGGTCAAAGACAAAAAGTTGAGGTATAATGGAAGTAGACACGGAATCTATGATTCCACAAACAAATTAAGGAGGATAATGAAATTGGGCAAGAACATGAAAAGAACACTCAGCTTAGTTATGGCTGGTGCGTTGGTTTTGGGTATTTCAACACCAGACGCAGAGGCAGCTAAGAAAGTACAGCTGAGCAAAAAGAAGGTAACTGTAGAGGTTGGAAAGAAAGTCGTATTGAAAGTAAAGAATACGAAAAAGAAAGCAAAATGGTCCGTTAAGAGCGGTAAAAAAGTTGTTTCTCTTTCCAAAAAGAAAAAAGCAAGTGTAACAATTAAAGGTAAAAAAGCCGGTAAAGCAGTTGTTCAGGCAAAGATTGGTAAGAAAAAACTTACTTGTAAAGTAACTGTTAAAAAGGCAGTAGTAAAGGCTACAACAACAGCAGCAGCTACAACAACACCTGTAGCTTCCGCAGCAGCTACGACAGCTCCAGCAGCTACAACAGCTACAACAGCTCCTGCAACTACAACAGCTCCTGCTACAGCATCTGCACCAGCTATGACAACACCACCAACAGTTCCTGCTACTGAGGCACCAACAGAAGCACCAGTATTGGAGCCTGTAACAGATATTTCAATTGATTTGACAGGTTTGGAGACTACATTCTCTGCAGCAGGTGCAAAGATTGACTTCTCTAGCCAGATTGAGAGCCGTTTTGACCTTTCTTACTTTGAAAGTGTAGATGTTACATTTACAACAGAGTGGGCGAGCGAGGAAGCAAAAGCTGACTTTAACTGTGTTAAATTTGGTTTTGCAAAAACAGCTGACACATTGAACGGTTATGATGATGGTGCTGCAGTAACATATGCTTCACAGGTAGATGGTGGTACTGCTACAATCGCTTTGGATGCAAAAGGAACCGTAGTAGGTGTTAACGTTCAGGCTATGAACCCATCTTATGCTTGGCCAGAAGGTCTTACTGTTACAGTAACAGATATTACATTTAAAGCAATTGAGGGTGCTACTTACCCAGATCCAAATGCACCAGTAGAGGCTACTCCTACACCAGAGCCAGCATTGGAGTCTGTACCATTTGTATATGAAGGATTGGATATCAGCTGGATCGATCCTACAAAACCTATGGTAGCATTCACATTTGATGATGGTCCGATTGGTAACACAGATACAAGCAATGGTATCAAAGTTCAGGATATGCTTTCTGAAGCAGGCGCACACGCTACATTCTTCTACATTGGTGAAAGAATGAACGATAGTGGTAAAGCAGAGATCGCTCGTGCACATGAGCTTGGATTCGAGGTAGGAAACCATTCTTATGGATGGAGTTCTGTATCTGGATACGAGAAAGATGAGTTGGATGAGTCCATCGGTGATACAACTGCTATTTTGAGTGAAATCACAGGATATTCTAATTTCTTGTTCCGTGCACCAAACTTGTCTATCAGCCAGACAATGTTGGATTACATTCCATCTCCATTCATCAACTGTGCGGTTGATAGTAAAGACTGGAACAATGCAACAGCAGAGGAAATCATTGAGAACTTGAAGGCAGCAAAAGATGGAGATATCTTGTTGATGCATGAGACACAGGATGCTACAGTAGAGGCTCTTCCAGAGGTGATTGCATACTTCCAGGAGCAGGGATTCCAGATTGTATCTGTATCTGAACTCTTTGCGGCTCGTGGTGTGACAATGATGACAGGTACAAAATACAGTAACTGTCCTCCAGCATCGAACTAATTGCTTACGAAAAGAGTAACTATTCAGGACTCCCCTCTGCCCCAACATTCGCATTTTTGCCTTTTGCCAAGGCTAAAAATGCTCATATGGGGCGGGGGAGCCCTATTAGAACCAATGTGTGGAAATCAATGTCTCTTACGTGCAAGCACGACGATTCATTGATTTTCACACATTGGTCCTGAATAGTTACCAAAAAGATAAATAAAACTTGCTATAAAAAAACCGGGTTACAGACAAAACTGTAATCCGGTTTTATATTGGAGAAAGGAGTTAATCCTGGTAGATATAAACTCCGTTCTTAGCGTTACTCTTTTTTACGTAGAGCGCATCGTCGGCACATTTGTACAGGTGATCAAAACTGTCAGGACCATTTGCCTGAACAGCTACGCCAATGCTGGCAGATGTTTTGATCTCGATACCTGAAGCATAGATGGATTGATTTAGTTCCCGACACAGCGTCTCACTACGTTTTTTGACTAATTCTGTGGATGAAAAATCCCGAACGTATATAACAAATTCATCTCCGCCCAAACGTCCTATGATATCGGAGCCGAAGCGGAAAAATCGTTTCAATGTCTTGCCTACATGGTGAAGTACCTCGTCGCCAATAGAATGTCCAAAGGTGTCATTAATATCTTTGAAATTATCCAAATCCATAATGATAAATGCGTTAATTGCATTTTCCGGGTGTGCCTGAGCAATCTCATCAATCTTTCGGCGTGAGGTTCCTTGGTTGTAGAGACCGGTTAAGGCATCGATTTCTGCTTGGCGCTGTAACTCCTGGTTACGAGCAACTTCTTCGTCGATGTTTACGATGCGACCGACAATGTGCCACTCACCACTGATGGAGTCCATGTATGGAGCGTAAATGGCTCGGTACCAGTTATAACCTTCTGGCTCAGAATCGTTATTGAATAACGTACTCCGAAAATCAAAGGTTGTCTTTTCTGTCAATGATTCCGCGGATTGAAAGATCTTTTCGTATTTCTCCAAATCATCCGGATGAATGGTCTGGATGGAATTAAGATTTTTCGTATAATCATCAATGGAGTAAATCGTTTGTGCTTGCCCATCTTTAATGATGGTTATGTCAAAATGATCATTGGTGGCGTTATAATCGGCGATATATTCTGTTTCGTTTTCGGATATAATACTCAGTTTCTTCAACCATAAACGATGTTCCTTTTCTTGTCGGCGCACTTCATTGTGTGCTTCGATATGGCTCGTAACATCTGTGATAAGAATATCGGAGAGTCGAGTATTTCCTCTTGGAGTTCCATAGCAAAGAACGACGATGCTGCTTCCGTCCTTTTTTAAAATCCGATGTTCTAGATAACGTGCGAACCCACCATCTGGATGAGGAGATTTGACCAATGATATATATTCGTCCCATTCATCTGGCGGAATGAGATCTTGCAAGGTCATCCTTCCTAAATACACATCCGTTTCTGTAAATCCTGTTAAAAGTGTAAATCCATCATTGATATTAATGATACGAAGGTTGTCATCTAGATCAATTGTATATGTGGCGTAATTTACCTCTCGAATCATACTGTTCCTCATTTCTAATTTTATAAAAATTTTATATATTTTTTATTATAGCAAAGAAAGTGTGAAAAGGGAAGAGAGATTTGTTAAAAAAATTGACATTTTGTCGTAAAATCGGTATTATTTTCTATGGTGACTAGTATTGTTATAGAAGGAGAAGGTTTATGTTAGCGCAGATCAATGAAATACTAACGATGATTGATGATTTTATATGGGGAGCTCCATTGATGATATTGATCATGGCTGGTGGCTTGTATTTGACTTCCCGTTTAAAGGTATTGCAGGTAAGAAAATTACCATTGGCATTGAAATGGATGGTAATGAATGAAGAAGGTGGAGAGGGAGAAGTAACTTCCTTTGCCGCGCTGTGTACCGCATTGTCGGCTACGATTGGTACCGGAAATATCGTAGGTGTGGCTACCGCAATATGCGCAGGTGGTCCGGGAGCTTTGTTCTGGATGCTTGTGGCAGCGTTTTTGGGAATGGCGACGAAGTATGCCGAAGGTTTATTGGCAGTAAAGTACCGTACCGTGGATGCGGACAATCACGCATTAGGGGGACCTTTTTATTATATTGAACTTGGGATGGGAAAGAAGTGGAAACCATTGGCGAAAATGTTTGCCTTTTTTGGTGCTTGTGTCGGTCTTTTTGGAATTGGAACATTTTCGCAGGTGAATGGTATTTCTTCAGCGATTAAGAATTTCTTTGATCCGAAGGATGCATATATGGTGAATATACCGAGATTGGGAGAGTACTCATGGACGGTTGTACTATCCTCTTTGATTTTAGCTGTTTGTGTGGCATTGGTTGTAATCGGCGGAATTAAGCGAATTGCCAGCGTATCTCAGGTGGTAGTTCCGTTGATGGCCATTACATATGTGGTTTTTTGTTTGATGCTGATTTTTTCCAATCTGGGACAGGTGCCTGGTGCAGTGATGCAGATTGTGAAAGGAGCCTTTAACCCAGCGGCGGTAACAGGTGGTGCTGTGGGAACCATGTTGGTTGCGATGCAAAAGGGGGTGGCGCGCGGTATCTTTTCCAACGAAGCGGGCCTTGGGTCGGCGCCGATTGCAGCGGCAGCAGCTCAGACAAATGAACCTGTAAGACAAGGATTAGTAACTATGACGGGAACCTTTATTGATACCATTATTGTTTGTACGATGACAGGTATTTCCATTGTGTTGACAGGGGCGTGGCAAGTAGAAGGCTTGGAAGGTGTGCAGGTAACAACCTATGCATTCCAGAATGGATTGCCGATTCCGCCGCAAGTATCTTCTTTTATTTTGATGTTGTGCCTTGTATTTTTTGCATTTACGACAATACTTGGTTGGGATTATTATTCGGAACGTTGCCTCGAGTACCTATCAGGAAATAAAAAGGTTGTGAAAGTGTATCGTTGGTTGTACATTGTTGCAGTATTTATCGGACCATACATGACAGTGTCTGCGGTGTGGACCATTGCGGATATTTTCAATGGACTCATGGCGTTGCCAAATATGATTGCGCTGTTTGCGCTTGGTGGCGTGGTGGCAAAGGAGACCAAAGATTTTTTTGATAGACGGGCGAAGGAACATGAGTAAGATCATTGCATTTTTAAAACAAGAAACAGTTTTGACAGTGGCGGTGTTATTGGCGATACTTTCCCTTGTGGTAGTTCCGCCGGATGCTGGATATATGGAATATATTGATTGGCGAACCATTGGGTTACTCTTTGGTTTGATGGCAGTTATGGCCGGATTCCAGCAGGCGGGGGTTTTTCGTTTTGCGGGAAATCGACTTTTGCGGCAAGTTCGTGGGCAAAAGGGTGTCATGGGGATATTGGTTTTTTTGTGTTTTTTCTTTTCTATGTTCATCACCAATGATGTGGCGCTCATTACATTTGTTCCATTTTCCTTGACGGTTTTACAAATGGCACATCGCGAGAAAGACATATGCTTGACAGTAGTTTTGCAAACCATCGCGGCAAATCTTGGAAGTATGCTTACCCCATTGGGGAATCCACAAAATCTGTATTTGTATGGAAAATCGGGGATGTCTTTGGGGCAGTTCCTATGGTTGATGTTACCTTATACGGTGGTGGCAGCAGTGTTTCTGCTTGTGCTGATTTTGGGGTATGGTGGTGCTCGTGGCGAACCGTCTACATCCACGAATACGCACCTGCAAAAGGTGGAAACACCAGAAGGAAAATCGGTCGTGCTGTATCTGATTCTATTTGCAATCTGTCTGCTGGCAGTGGCAAAAGTATTGGCTACGTGGATTATGGTAATCTGTGTGACGGCAGTTATGATTGTGTACGATTGGAAACGTTTAAAGGAAGTGGACTATTCCCTTTTGGCTACGTTTCTGGCATTCTTTATTTTTATTGGAAATATGGGGCGTATTCCAGTGTTCCGTGACTGTCTGCAACAAGTTTTGATGGGACACGAATGTATCACAGCAGTGGTGGCGAGTCAGGTGGTTAGCAATGTACCGGCAGCGCTTTTATTATCCGGATTTACAGATCGAACTTCGGAATTGATCGTAGGAGTAAATCTTGGTGGACTGGGAACATTGATTGCTTCCATGGCGAGTTTGATTTCTTATAAGTTTATAGCAAAAGAATATCCAGCGGAAAAGGGGAAATATTTTCGAGCGTTTACTCTTTGGAATCTAGTATTTTTGGTAGTGTTGCTACTTGTTAAATACGGACTGGATCAAATATAGAAAGGTAGAGAGTATGGCAAAATATCATAGTTTGAGTGAAGAATTGCAAAAGCAGATTCAGGCAGACCGGGGGGCACACTGGACCAATCCGTACCGTTTTCAGGATGAGCAAGTGATTCGTCGGTGGCCAGATCATGAGGATACCAATCTTTGGCGTCCTACGTTTGTACGAGATATCGAACGTATTTTGCATAATCCGTATTACAATCGATATTCAGATAAAACCCAGGTGTTGTCTGGTTACAAAAACGATGATATTTCCCGACGCGCTCTTCATGTGCAGTTGGTATCGCGAATTGCGAGAAATATCGGACAAGCGTTGGGGCTGAATACGGATTTGATCGAGGCGATTTCTCTGGGACATGATATTGGGCACACGCCCTTCGGACATGCGGGAGAACGTTTTTTGAATGAGATTTATCAGAAGCATACGGGACGTTTTTTCAATCACAATGTACAGAGTGTGCGTGTGCTGGATAAATTGGTGCGTTGGAATGTGAGTTTGCAAGTGCTGGATGGTGTTCTTTGTCACAATGGCGAAATGGAGATGGATCGCTATTCACCAGTGTCGCTGACGTCTTTTGAGGAGTTTGATGGCCGAGTGGAGGCGTGCTATACAGATATCAATGCGAATAAGAAGCAGATTCCTTCTACATTGGAAGGTTGCGTCATGCGAGTAAGTGACATTATCGCGTATCTCGGAAAAGATCGTCAGGATGCACAAAAAGTTGGAATAATTCCGGAAAAGAGTCCATTTTCCAACAAAGAAATCGGTGAGACCAATTCGGAAATCATCAATAATATGATTGTTAATATTATTGAAAATAGCTACGGAAAAGATCATATCTGCATGGAAAAAGCGTTTTACGAGGCATTTTCCAATGCGAAGAAAGAGAACTATGAAGAGATTTATCGCCATCCGCAGGTGGATGCTATTTATGATGAAATCCAGCCAATGTTCGAGGAAATGTACGAAGAACTTTTGAAGCAAGCGGAAAATATGGACAAGGCTTCACATTTATATCAAGCACATGTTTCGTACCTACGCGGCTGCAATCGGAATTCGGATGCATTTGTAAAAGAGTATTTGAAAGAAGATCCGAACCAGATTGTGGTGGATTACATGGCAAGTATGACGGATGACTATTTTATCGACTTGTATGCGGAGCTCTTTCCGAAGAGTAAGAGGTGTGTACATTTTAAAGGGTACTTTACAAAATAACAAAATAATACAAAAGAGCAGCAAAATATTCCATTTTATTTTGCTGCTCTTTCCTTTATGATGGCATTAGAACAAAAACAAGGGAAGTTGATTCCCCAATTCGCAAAGTGAGGTAAGAAAATGAGACGTGTAGAAGGACATATTAACACAAAACATAAGATGGGAACCATTAATAAAGAGATTTATGGTCATTTTTCGGAGCATTTGGGAAGATGTATTTATGAGGGAATCTATGTGGGTGAGGATTCCGAAATCCCAAATACAAACGGAATGCGAAATGATGTGGTGGAAGCATTGAAGGAAATGGAAATCCCGGTGCTTCGTTGGCCAGGTGGATGTTTTGCTGATGAGTATCATTGGCAGGATGGCATCGGACCAAAGGAGACGAGAAAACGCATGATCAACACTCACTGGGGCGGTGTTGTGGAAGACAATAGTTTCGGAACTCATGAGTTTTTTGAATTGTGTGATCAGCTTGGCTGTGAGCCATATATCAATGGTAATGTGGGAAGCGGTACGGTTCGAGAAATGTCGGAGTGGATTGAATATATGACTTTTGACGGGGAATCCCCGATGGCGAACTTGCGCGCAGAGAATGGTCGCAAAGAGCCTTGGAAGGTAAAATATTTTGGCGTAGGAAATGAAAACTGGGGATGCGGTGGAAACATGACACCAGAGTATTATGCCAATACGTATCGCAGATTCCAGACGTACTGTAGAAATTATGGGGACAATCAATTATACAAAATTGCTTGTGGACCAGATGGAGCCAATTATGAGTGGACGGATAAATTGATGAGTATCATCGGTGATCGTTTTGCAGATGCGATTAGCTTACATTATTATACCGTTCCGGGCGGCTGGGACGAAAAAGGAAAAGCGTTGGTCTTTGATGAGAAGGGATATTATGAGACCATTGAAGCAACTCTTCGCATCGAGCCAATGATTGACCGCCATTTGGAGATTATGAGCAAATACGATCCAGAACATAAAGTGAAATTGATCGTGGACGAGTGGGGCACTTGGTTCGATGTGGAGGACGGAACCAATCCTGGATTTTTGTATCAGCAAAATACCATGCGTGATGCGATGGTGGCGGCTTTGAATCTGAATATTTTCAACCGTCGTTGTGACCGAATTTCTATGGCAAATATTGCGCAGGTGGTAAATGTGCTGCAGGCAGTGATTTTGACAGAAGGCGCGAAAATTGTGAAGACACCAACCTATCATGTGTTTGAAATGTACAAGAGACATCAGAATTCTACGTTGGTAGACTGCTTTGTGGATAGCCCAGTTGAAGAGTGCGAAGGATACAAGATTCCGTTGGTTTCCTCTTCCGCTTCGGTAAATGAGGAAGGCGAACTTACGATTACCCTTGCCAATGCATCTCTTAGCGAGGAAATCGAAGTTTCTACAACAGTAGTGGGAGAATTTGGGACTGTCAGTGGACGTGTATTGACAGGAAAAATGGATGATCATAACACATTTGAAAATGCAGAGGTTGTGAAACCAGTTGACTTTGACGGCGCGTCATTGGATGGTGATACTTTGACTGTGAAGTTACCAACTTGTAGTGTAGTTACTCTTGTTTTGAAATAAGACTTGTATACAGTAGGGCGGCAACATGATGTTGTCGCCTGAGTTTTTGTAGCACAAGAACCATTGTGCTTGCACATAATGGAGGAGAAAAGGTATGGAGAAGCAGATTCCCTTTTGTAAAAAATGTATGTGGACCAAGGAATTAATGGAGAAGGAGTTGATCAAACTCCAGGATTATATTGCTAACATTCCGGAGGAGGAGAAGGTTTCTCAGGAAGAATATGAAAATCGCCTTTTGATTTGCGACGAATGCAAGGAATTGCGGAGCGGCTTGTGTGGACAATGTGGGTGTTATGTGGCGATACGTGCAGCGCGAAAAATTGGATATTGTCCACATGTACATAAAAAATGGTAAGTGCCAGTGAGAGTTTAAGGTGGTGTGGTATGCTAAATGTGGATATCAAATTTCTTAGAGACGTAATTGCTCTAAGAAATTTTTTTGCCTTGCCCGAGGAGTTACTTGAAAAAAATCTCATCGAAGATCTCGGCTTTGATTCCATCCAACTAGTGGACTTGATCTTTTCGTTGGAAGAAAAATATGGTTTGCAGATAACCGATATGGGAAGTTTTTTAGAAAGTTTGAAAAGCGTCCGGGAATTGATTGCCTATATCGCAGAAAGGAATGGACAATTACGAAGGAAGAGATGGCACAGTATGCCTATGAAAACGTACCATTAAAATAATGATTTGTCATAGAAATGTGACGTAGTTATGCCATATTTCTATGACAATATGTAACTACCTAAATAATGAGGAGGGCTTAAAATGATGAAAAAATTACTATTATTAGTGCTTTTTTTGTTAGGATTGATGAATGTCAATCAAGCACAGGCGTACACAGATTCAGTTGTTCAAGGAAACTACGAATTTGTGTATGAATATACCAACGGAGGCATCTGGATTACGAAGATAACACCATTAGCAGATGAGGGGATTTCTGTATTAAAAGTTCCGTCAAAAATCAAAGGGATAAAGGTTGTGAAATTTGGAACGAAAGCACTTAAAAATGCAGAATGGGAGGATAACGGATATAGCGAAAATGTATTTGGTGTGAGTCGGGCGCCGGATGATGCAGATACACCTTTTTGGCCAATGGATATCTATGAGCGCACGAAGAAGATAAAAAAGATACAAATTCCGGAAACGGTAAAGACGATAACGAGAAAGAGCTTTCACTATTTTCATGATGGAGCAAGCATTAATATTCCCAAAGGGGTGAGGAAGGATGTTGAATACTTTGCGTATTATAAATGGAAAAAATTTACGATATCTTCAAAAAACAAGAAGTATAAGAAAGTGAATAATTGCTTGTTGTCTAAGAATGGAGAAATATTATATGGTTTTGTGGAAAAAAAAGACAAAGTCGTGGTTCCCAAAACGGTAAAGAAGATGGTGACAGGTGTAGCATTAGCTTATGATGACGCAACTATAATTGTTCTTCCGAAAGGGTTACGAAAGATTGAAGGTGAAGGGTTCAAAATTTCCAGTGAAGTAACAATAAAGGTTGCCAAGGGGAATAAGAAATATGCTGCAAAACATGGTTGCCTCTATAATAAGAAAACAGGAAGATTGGTGACAGCATGCGCTCCGGATGGAGTGTTCCGCATTCCGGAAGGGGTAACATATGTTACAGGATATTATGTCTCTGTTGGAGTGAGATATGATGATACGGGAAGTCATTGGTTTGGAGGTGGTACTCAAAAGATGATTGTACCATCAACCGTGAAAAAATTAGATAGGATATTGAATTTTTTCGACGGACCGGATTGCGAAATTGTTATGCAAGCAAAGAAACCACCTAAACTTTCTTGCTTATTAGTTCATCAAGGAATAAAAAATGTAGCAGTATATGTTCCTAAAGGAGCGAAAGCAGCTTATGAGAAAGCATGGGGGAAAAAGTTTAAAGAGTACAGTTCCTTAACCGTCACCTACATCGAGCAAGAATAATATAGGTATATTAAAAACAATAGGGAAGGATTGTGACCTCCACAGTCCGTCCCTAAATGATCGAAGTAAAGAAAGTCGAAAAAATCATGCTTCAAAAAGCGTTGAAAGCCATTATATCAAAAAGCATTTGATTTTTTTATGATTCACGGGCATCGCTGCGTTAGCGAGGAATAATCACATTGATTACAAAAACGAATTATACACATTGTTTGGATATACGAAGAAGAAAGTTTTTGTGATTCCGGTATTTGTTATAGATCAGAGCAAGTTTTAGATGGAGGGAAAAGCAATGAAAAAAGGAAATGTAGGTAGATGCTTTCTGGCACTTGGTCTTGTGCTGTCCATGGTGGTGACAGTTGCGGGAACAGATGCGGAGGCAGCAAAAAAGAAAAAAGCAAAGAAAATTCGACTAAACAAAACAGAAGTTACTGTTAAAAATGGTGCATCGGTAAAAATCAAATTAAAGAATGTGCCAAAGAAAAAGCGAAAGAGGGTAAAATGGTCATCCAGCAATGAGTACACAGCCAGTGTGAATAAAAATGGAAAGATCACCGGAAAGCGTCTGGGAATCGTTACTGTCACTGCGAAATATGGAAAGAAAAAATATAAATGCAAGGTAACAGTGGCGTCGGATATTGATGCGAACAAGATAACTATGACGTATAATAATAGTATTTTTACAGAAGATTTGTACAAACGTGTTGTGGCGGTGGAAAGTGTGGGGGTACGTGTGGTCGATCCAGCGGCAATCAAATTGATTTATAGTAAACTTGCGGCTATGACATTGACAGAGACAACGCCACCAGTGGAAGTAGTGGCTGGATTTACGGCATGTACCTTGGAACTGGATACAGGTGAAAAGGTGACAACACTTTTCTCACGTGTTATGAGCATTGGCGATAAATATTATGTTCCTGTGGAAAATTCGTCAGAGATTATTGATATTATTATGACGAATCGTGATTACGGAGAATATTGATTTTATGTGGGAACTACGGAACTTGTTAGGTACAAGATTCGGAAGTGCAAGTATTGATAAGAGCTTGACAATCCAAAATGGTCTTGTTATAATTCTTTTTTGCGAGTTTATTCATTTTTTAAAGGAGGAATAGAAATGTTAAAAAGAATCGAAAGACAAATAGCTTGTATATTAGTATTGGCTGTGTTATTGTGTTATACTAATTTCGAAGCAATAAAAGTTAATGCACAAGTCGTAGAAACACAAAATATTGAACAACAAAAAAGTAATGATAAAATTACTAACAAAATAGTGGATACAAACTGGGATATCAAGGTATCGTACAATATAACCAGTAAATGGGACAATCATTGTAATGTTGATATTACTCTCGAAAATATAACAGATAAACGAATTGATAATTGGGAGATATATCTTCCTGTAAATTACGAAATCGAGAACATATGGAACGCAAGAATCACAGAGACAACAGAGGAAGAATATACAATTCGTAACGACGAATGGAATCAGGATATTCCTGTGAGTGGATTTGTGTCCTTTGGGATGACAGTAAAGTGTTTTGATGAAATTGAAATTCCAGAATATCTAAATACAAATTGTTTATGGGTAAAAGTGGATGATGAAAAATACAATATTGATATTAAAACACACAGTCAGTGGGATGATAAAGTAAACGGACAAATTATTATTAATAACATAAGCAACGAAAAAATCGAGGATTGGAGCATTGTTTTTGATTCGAATTTTCAAATAGAAGAAATTTGGAATGCTAAGATATTTGAAAGAGCAGATTTTGAGGACATAATTAATTATGACATCGAGAATTCTGGATATAATCAAAATATTCCTGCAAAACAAAGTGTAGAATTTGGATTTATTGCAACATGTGATGAGGAATCTGACATTTCCAATGTTGAACTATATTCTATGGGCTCGGAGTTTGATTTTTCAGAAGAAGAGAATGAAGATGATTATGGCGTAGATGAGTTTGTGTTAGATTCGGATTCATTTAGAACTGAAGAAGAATATACAAATTATCTTTTGGAAAAAGGTTTTACGGATGAAGATACGGAAAATGAAGTAAGTACTTTTTCTATGAGACGTTCAGGGGAAATGTCTGTTCAGTGTACAGGAGCAAGTATGAAACTTGGATTAGGAGCACGTGCAACGCAGAATTATTTACCACTTTCTGATGGGAGTAGGTATTTAATGTCAACTAAAAACCAACATGCATTTGCTACTTATCAAAAGTTAGACGCAACTGGTAATTTTGTGAATGTATCAACTACTAAAATGAAGAATTTTGCACATGGTCAGACTTTTGAACAATTTTTTGTTCCTAAAGAAGGTGAACAGTACTTATTAGCAGGTAATCCTACTTCGGACGGAACCTTTGCTCGAAATATTGCGATAATGCCTAGAAGTTATTTTGTAAATAACGTACTACCAAAGAAAAAATTCAATTTCACAAAATGGTGTAAAAAAAAGGGAAATGGTTTTCGTATAATGTCTGGTTTAGAATGTGCAAACGCAGAGGGTAAGGCCACTGGTACACTTTTCCGTACTGACGCGGCAGTAACGGCGAGTGGGAGTACTCTTGTAATTTGGAAAGAAACTAGAAAGGGGAGCGGGCGTAATCAAAAACGCTATTATGAAATCAGTTTGTATGATGTGGAGAAACTAATAAAATATTATGAGATTCTTTCTAGAAAAGGGAAAAACCAAAAAGAAAAGTTGAGACTTTCATTTTCTGGTTCTCTGAAAAAGGAATTAAAGTCTGCTTGTATTGGTTCATTTAGAGAAAAACATAAAACAAATCAAAAATCAAAACTAAAGCCAAATGGTTCTTTTCAGTCCATTGATATTGAAGAGTATTTTGAAGATGGAAAGGCGTGGTATCAAGTTGTATTAACTAGTGGAAACGAAATAGGTTATACCAATCGCCCTATAACAGTTTCAAAGTTGGTTTTACATCCAGACGGCAAAAAAGATAATAAGGGGAATAAGAAACCACTTAAATATAAAGCTTATCGTAATCGGATTGAGCTAGTAGGCCATTTGTCTGATAAATTTGAAATTGAAGGTGGACATATTATGGGAAGAAGTACTTATCAGTTTATTCTTGTTAAAGAAGTTAATTCGATACAACTTGATGGAACTGTAAAAAAATTACGAGAACAGTATTTGGCTAAAGTTGATTTGGATTCGATTTCAACTTCCATACAGTAGGTGAATGTTATGAAAAGAATAAAATATTGCATATTGGTATTGTTGTTTTGGATGTCGTCTTTAGAGATTAGCGCCCAAGATAGGATTGAGTTTCGGGTGATAAAAAACGAAACGTTAGAAGTGTCGGGAACAGGGGAGTTTGACGATATTCCATCCAGTTACAGTTGGAAGCCCATAAAGAAACTCGTTGTAAAAGATGGTATTACATCAATTTCTGCTGAAATATCCACATTAGAGAAATTAGAGGAAGTTGATCTTCCGAATAGTCTTGTTGAAATAGAATCTTATGCTTTTGAAGAATGTGAACGATTGCGTGAGATAGTAATTCCTGATTCAGTAAAACGAATTGGAGATGGTGCATTCGATAGTTGTAAACGATTGTCTAAAATCGTTCTGCCTGCTTCCATGCAGCAGTGGGATACTAGTATTATTGAAGGGTGTTCAAGTCTAAAACGTATCGAAAATCGTTCGGGAATATCTTGTGATATTTCGTGGAATAAGAAATATGTAACGTGGAAAGTAAACAAGAAAAAGATTAGTACGATTCCCCCACATAAGACGGCGATAGCAACGGGTAAGAAAATACCTATTACATATCGTTTAAATGGAGGTTCTGCGAGTCGTAAATTGCCAGCCTATTATCGTTATGGTAACGAGGTTAAACTCCCTCGGTCTGTGAAGAAGGCAGGCTATAAGTTTATGGGATGGTGCACCTATACGGGTGAACCTGTTGATACAGTGGGACCAAAAAAATCCAAAGCAAAAGTCTACGCAAATTGGTATAAATACAAGATGGCAAGTAAAAAAAGAGGACAGGTAACCATTCGGTTTGATGCCTCGGATTCATGGACACAATACGAGGAACATATCATTCGCTATTCTGTTTCCAAAGACATGAAGCGTTACAAAGAAAAATTCATCAGTAAGAAAAAGGGAAAAGTAACCATAAAAGGTCTGGAACCTGGACGAACATATTATTTTGAAATTTCAGGTTTGGATGATTACAACTGGGATGTGGATTCCGATTATCGCAGATGGATGGGAAGGGGAAAGGTTGCTGTCCATGTGTAAAAATCGGTTGACATCTGTATGGAAGATGTGGTATTATCAGACCGAATAGACAAAAACGATGATGGTGCAGGAAGACATCTTCCAGAGATGATCATTTTCCGTCAGAGAGACAGAATCACCGGCTGAAAGTTCTGTCAGGTTCCTATGGTTATCGAATTTCACACCGGAGTTTCACTTTTGAATCGTACATAGTAGGAAGTGACGTGGCAGCGCGTTAAGCGATAAATGAGAGCTTGGATATAGAAAAGCAGATGCTTTGGATATAGACAGGAAACAGGGTGGTACCGCGGAAATATTACAGTCCGTCCCTTGCAAGAAATGATGACTGCAAGAGACGGGCTTCTTCTTTTGCAGAAAATGGAGGTAAATCATGAAAGAAAAATTGGAAAAAATCATGCAGGACGCCTTGTCACAGATTGAACAGTCCGAAGGATTGGAAAAACTGAATGACATTCGTGTGGCGTTCCTTGGAAAAAAAGGTGAATTGACAAGTGTGTTGAAATCCATGAAGGATGTGGCACCGGAAGACAGACCAAAAGTAGGTCAGCTTGTAAACGAAGCAAGAAAAGAAATTGAAACAAAGATGGAAGCGAAGAAAGCGGCATTTGCCAAAGCCCTTCGTGAAGAGAAGATGAAAGCAGAAGTAATCGACGTAACACTTCCAGGTAAGAAACCAGCTATGGGACATCGTCATCCAAACACCATTGCGTTGGAGATGGTGGAAAAAATCTTCATTGGTCTTGGCTATGAGGTTGTGGAAGGACCAGAGATTGAATATGATTATTATAACTTTGAAGCATTGAATATCCCAGCGAACCATCCGGCAAAGGATGAGCAGGATACGTTCTACATCAACGAAAACATTCTTCTTAGAACCCAGACATCTTCCGTACAGGTTCATGTTATGGAAGAAGGCAAATTGCCAATTCGTATGATTGCACCGGGACGTGTATTCCGTTCTGACGAAGTGGATGCGACACATTCTCCATCCTTCCATCAGATCGAGGGATTGGTTATCGACAAAAATGTTACATTTGCCGACTTGAAAGGTACATTGGCAGAGTTTGCGAAGGAATTGTTCGGTGAGGACACCAAGGTTAAATTCCGTCCACACCATTTCCCATTTACAGAGCCAAGTGCCGAGATGGACGTTACCTGCTTCAAATGTGGCGGTAAGGGATGTCGTTTCTGTAAGGGTGAAGGATGGATTGAGATTCTTGGTTGTGGTATGGTTCATCCTCATGTTCTTGAGATGAGCAACATCGATCCGGAAGAGTACACAGGATTTGCATTCGGTGTAGGCTTGGAGCGTATCGCTCTTTTGAAATATGAAATTGACGACATGAGACTGCTTTACGAAAATGACAAGAGATTTTTGGAGCAGTGGTAGAAGATTTGAATATAAAGAAGAAATGAGGTTAGATTATGAATACACCATTATCATGGATAAAAGCATATGTTCCTGAACTTGAGTGTACGGAAAAAGAGTACATGGATGCCATGACTCTTTCCGGTACAAAAGTAGAAGGATTTGAAAAATTCGATGCGGATTTGGATAAAATCATCGTAGGTAAAATCGAGAAAATCGAGAGACACCCAGATGCAGATAAACTTGTGGTATGCCAGGTGGCAATCGATGAGCAGGGCACACAGGTGCAGATTGTAACCGGAGCGCCAAATGTAGAAGAGGGACAGAAAGTTCCTGTTGTACTAGATGGCGGTCGCGTGGCAGGTGGTCACGACGGCACAAAGACGCCAGGTGGCATCAAGATTAAAAAAGGAAAACTGCGTGGCGTAGAGTCTTGTGGTATGATGTGCTCCATCGAAGAGCTTGGTTCTTCCACAGATTTCTATCCGGACGCAGCAGAAGATGGTATTTACATTTTGAGTGACAACCCAGAGTACAAAGATGCTCCAGTGGGAAGTGACGCCATCGAACTTCTTGGTCTTCGCGATGCCAATTTTGAATACGAAGTGACTTCCAACCGTGTGGATTGCTTCGGTGTTATCGGTATTGCAAGAGAGGCGGCAGCTACGTTCCGTAAGCCGTTTTGCCCACCAGTGGTAACTGAAGTTGGAAATGATGAGAAGACAGAAGATTACATTTCTGTGGACATTGAAAATACAGAGCTTTGCTCCCGTTATGTGGCACGTGTGGTAAAAGACATTAAGCTTGCACCATCCCCAGAGTGGATGCAGAGAAGATTGGCAGCTTGTGGCATTCGTCCGATCAACAACATCGTAGACATTACCAACTACGTAATGGAAGAGTATTCCCAGCCAATGCATGCCTATGACCTTGATACCATTGCGGGACGTAAGATCGTAGTAAGAAATGCGAAAAAGGGCGAGACCTTTATGACATTGGATGGTCAGGAGAGAGAGCTGGATGACAGCATCCTCATGATCTGCGATGGTGAGAAAGCGGTTGGTGTGGCAGGTATCATGGGAGGAGAAAATTCCAAGATTACCGATGATGTTAAGACCATGCTTTTCGAGGCGGCTTGCTTTGATGGAACCAACATCCGTCTGTCCGGTAAGAAGCTTGGTATGCGTACCGACGCTCAGGCAAAATTTGAAAAGGGCTTGGATCCAAACACAACCATGGAAGCCATGAACCGCGCTTGCCAGCTCATCGAGGAATTGGGTGCCGGAACCGTAGTCGGCGGTTGTGTGGACGTATATCCGGTAAAACGCGAGGGTAATCGTGTGCCTTACGATGCCGCTAAAATCAATGCGCTTCTTGGTACCGACATTAGCGAAGAGGAAATGATCGGTTACTTTGAGATGGTAGGACTGACGGTGGACCGCGATGCGAAGATGGTTCATGTGCCAAGCTGGAGACAGGACGTACTTCGTATGGCTGACTTGGCAGAGGAAGTGGCAAGATTTTATGGATACGATAAGATTCCAGCGACACTTCCAAGTGGTGAGGCTACGGCAGGAAAACTTTCTCCACAGATGGAGATTGAAAATATCGCAAGAAATGTAGTAGAGCAGTCTGGTTTCTGCGAAGGAATGACGTACTCCTTTGAGAGTCCAAAAGTATTTGATAAATTATTGCTTCCAGAAGATAGTGAGACAAGAAAAGCCATCGTGATTTCCAACCCATTGGGTGAAGACTACAGCATCATGAGAACTTTGTCTCTCAATGGAATGTTGACTTCTTTGGCAACCAACTATAACAGAAGAAATAAAGACGTTCGTTTGTACGAGATGGCGAACATTTACCTTCCAAAGAGTCTCCCATTGACGGAGTTGCCGGATGAGAGAATGCAGTTGACACTTGGTATGTATGGAGACGGTGACTTCTTTGATATGAAGGGTGTTGTGGAGGCAATCTTTGATAAATTGGGTATCCGTCAGGTGGTAACATACACACCAGAGGATGACCGTCCATACTTGCATCCGGGCCGAAAGGCAGACATCGTAATCGACGGACAGACCATCGGTTTCCTCGGTGAGATTCATCCGGAAGTGTTGGATAACTACGACATTGGAACCAAAGTGTATGTGGCAGTTTTGGATGTGGAAATCCTGACCGAGCTTGCAAACTTTGATACAAAATACAAAGGCGTTGCCAAATTCCCGGCAGTGACACGTGACCTTTCTCTCGTAATGAAGAAAGATGTGTTGGCTGGACAGGTAGAAGAAGTGATTCGCAAAAATGGTGGAAAGCTTTTGGAGAGCTTGAAGTTGTTTGACGTATATGAAGGAGAGCAGCTGGGGGCAGATGAAAAATCTCTGGCATACTCCATTCAGTTCCGTGCTTCGGACCGTACCTTGGAAGATAAAGATGTAACTACGGTTATGGATAAAATACTGAAGAAAATGGAAAGCTTAGGAGTGACAATTCGTAAATAGTATCCGCTTGGAGGAAATGCAGTGAAAAAACTGATTCGTAATGTGCTGGCACTTGGATTTGTCGGGTACATGCTATTACTACTATATTTTCTGTTTTTCAGTGAAGAATATGGTCGCACGGTACACTACACCGATTATCAATATAATTTTACATTGTTTCGCGAACTTTCTCGGTACATCAAGTACCGGGAAGTCGTGGGCATGGATTATTTTTTGATCAATGTGGTGGGAAATGTGGTCGTATTTATGCCCTTTGGTTTTTTTGTGCCGAGTTTGTTCAAGAAGAAACAAAGAAATGTGCTGGCATTTTTTATAATAACAGCACTTGGATTTTTGTTTAGTTTGGCGGTGGAGACGGTCCAGCTCGTGACAAAAGTAGGGTGTTTTGATGTTGATGATCTGATGCTCAATACCATCGGTGTGGCGTTGGGATACATTTGTTATTGCATTTGCCATCGTATGTGGCGCAAAATGCGAAGGAAAAAGAAAGTGTGAGGGAAGCTTACATGAAAATTCGTATTGGAAAAAGAAGAAGAATACAGTTTACAGATAAAAAGCATCCATTTTGGGGCATTGTCTCGGCGTTGATTTCGTTGGGGGCCTTGGTTATGATGGTTGTGATTTTTCTGTGTGCAGGAAATGCCAAGGGGCAGGGCGGTATTGCCTACGGATACCTTGGTATATTCAATCTCGTGCTTTCTATCGTGGGATTTGTCATGGCGCTACGTTGCTATAAGCAGGACGACATTTACGTGACAACACCGACGATCGGTTCTATTGTAAATGGAATGATTATTATCATTTATTTGATTTTGTACATTATGGGAGTTCTGTAAATTCTGGTAGAGTGCGGAGAGTCTTAGAAATCTTCAATTCTTTGAAGCAGCGTTTGTACTCTTCGCCGGAAAGCTCTTCCAGATAGTTTACCGGATAATTTTTTTCATATCCCTTTTTGAGCAATGTGGAGGCTGCTTTGTTGTACGCAACGGCGGCCTCTATTTCTGTCTCATAACGTCCTACGATAAAGTCTCCGTTCCAGTGGATACGAGTTTCGTATACCAATTTTCCTTTGTATATTTTTTGGCACACACCGTGGAAGTGATTGACAATTTCGATGTTTTCATAGCGGAAATCGCGTTTGTCTCCATTGACAAAGCGATAATCCCGACCGTCTACGCCGTAGTTTTTGATGCCATACCGGGACAATACATTGACTTGCATGCCGTAGTCGCTGACGAAAAGATGTCCCCCTCGTCGGCTGATGGAGTGAGTGGAAAAATAAAACAAATCGTCGCTGTCAAAGATATAATAGTCATCTAGCGAAAAGTAATAATGAAAATATTTCTGACGCAAATAAATCGGTGTCTTGATGTAGATGCCATTGTCGCGAAAGTTAATGAGACTCACCCATTTTTGGAACGTAAGACCTGCTTCATGAGCCTCTAATGTATAGCTGTCATCGTGCAGAATGCGGTCCGCCAGCTCATAGGCATAACTCGCCTCATCCTCCGTGTCAAAGCTACCAAGGCTGATGTGTTTATTTTTGTATGTGATGGAGCTGCGATAGTACAGCGTTCCGTCTTTTTTTGTGGCTTTGTATACCCCTGGTTTCATAGCATTCTCCATTTCGAATTGATGTGTATTACTAGGTTTAAGTGTAGCAGAAAAAGGAGGCGGTGGCAAGAGGGAGGGGATAGGAGATTCTTATGTGGCGTCAGTGTGGCATTGCTTGACGTGTATGGCGGGAAATGGTAATATGAAATTTGGTATTAAAAATTCATAAATAAGATATGCCTGCGGGAAATTACTGTGTTCAAATTGTAGTCAAGATAATGTTTTGGATTACTTTAATATAAAAATTTTTAAATAAATCTTTCAATCTTTATTTGGCAGATGTGTTTCAAGAAGATACGTCAAAGGCAGGAATTAATGGAGATGTAACGGATTCATATGGACCGGAAGTGACAACGATATATAATCTTGAGCCGGGCGGACTATATTTTTATGGTGTGAGAGATTATAGCCGGGGATCTTCTACAGAACTTATGAAGTCTGGTGCTACGATACATGTGTACCGCGGAAAGGGGAGAAATCCTGTTTATATATCAGAAGTTCCCAGGGGGGCGGGATATTACTGGAATGCCTTTTGTATCTCAGGGGACACAGGAATAATGTATCCGCTTGATACAATAACAGAAGAGGTACTTGGAGTGTGAACTAAGTAATTAATATATGGTGGCAATCTGAAACTAGAAAGAAGAGTTTTAGATTGTCATCATAATAGAAGGGGAATCGTATGTTGAGAAGAGTAATAGAATTGAAAAAAA
>JAGBBZ010000028.1 GCA_017938215.1 Eubacterium sp.
CTCCATCCACATGTCTGCAAGCACATCACTACATGGCAAATCTTCAATAATCCATTCATAATTTTCAGACAAAGAATATTTTTTAAAGCGCATGTTCTTCTCTCCGTAAATAACACCAATCATATACGGTTTTCCCGACTGCTCAAAATAATGCTTCTCTGTAGTAATGTCCTTCCCATACAGTTCCAGTGGCGGCTCAATAATCTTGCGCACTTCTGTCTCTTCTACAATCTTGGCAGGGATAACATTTTCCGTTGCTTCCACCACCTCTTGCTGCGCATCGGTTCCTCCCGAAGACTCTTCTTCGACCTTATTCTTTTCATTCTTACGATTAATAATCTCTTCGTCTGTATCGAGAACAGCATTCATAATACGCTCTGGAATTTTCACACAGACATCTTGTATTCCATCAAAAATCACGTAACCATCCTCGTGACAGCGCACCCAAAATGTCATCCCGTCTGTTTTTTCAAACGCAACAGAATATCCTATGATAGCATTCTTCCTTTGAGACTTCACTTTCGATGTTTCCATTACTTCTGCTTCTTTTAGCGCCTCCACAAATTCTTTTACTACAGAATCCTCTCCTTTCCAAGTAACTCGTGGTTCAACAGAAGTTTCCGCACTAGACATATCAAATACCTGTGTCGACACGATATTGTTCGACAACCCAAGCCGTTCTTCGTATATGTCCGCACCACGCTTCAATGTAATTCCATTATCCCGGATAAGCACCTGTCCATCATATTCGCCACCTTTTACTACCAACATAAAAGAAGGATCGTAGCCCTTTACCGCATACAACTCACCCTCAATACTTCCAGCAAACTCCACATATTCATCGCCTTCCGTCCATTCATCACACAATCCGGCAGCCGTTCCCAGGTGCTCGCCCAACCGTTCCTCCTTTTTGTTGGTTGAAAAAGCCACATTGGATACGTGGTATACATGCCCTTCATAAATAACATAATGACTCGTTTGCTCTACATCTTTTCCGAGATTCACCTCCGTAGCAGGAATCACAACACCACGATCCTGGGTTTCCACCTGCGGAATTTCGTTTTGTGGTTGAGTTTCCTGTTGACCTACCGTCTCCCACACAACGGTGCCACCAAACACCACACATATACACGCCGCTACCGTCGTTGCCCAACGAACCCATTTTTTCTTATACCACCTCATGTCCGCAGCAGCTTCCACAATATATTGGTCGTCCATAACACTCAATGCTTCTTCCAACATCCGCTGTCGTTTCTCATTCATAGGAAAATCCCTCCTTTTCCAAATACTCCTTTAGCTTTCCACGTATGCGATTCAATCTCACCGACACCGTGTTTTTACGCATCCCCTTTTGTGCAGCAAGCTCCGTCACTCCCTCTCCAAACCAGTATCGTCGTACAAACAACATACGATCTTCCTTTTTCAAAGTCCCCAAAAAACGCTGGATTGCTTTCCCCAATTCTCGGGCGGACCATTCTTCCTCCACCGACGGCGCCACCTCCACTGAAAAAATATCCTGCCCCAATTCATCCAATGCCACAGACATCCGATTATCCCGCTTGTCTGCTGTATTATGGCGATGCTTTTTCAGAGCAAGGTTTCGGGCAATTTTACACACAAATGCCATTAGTGGATTGGGCCGCTCTGGGGGAACCGCATTCCATACACCAAGATATGTATCATTTTCGCACTCCAACACATCCTCCTCATCTGGGAGGATATTTCGGGAAATATGTAAAACCAACTTTCCGTATTTGCCTTTCACCTCCGTAATTCCCTGCTCCTTCCGAGCAAAAAGCAACTCGACAATTCGTTTATCATCCATGTATTTTGTACTCTCCTTTTGTTACTACATTTACATTGTCACATCATAACTACCGTTTTATCTTAATATATTACAAAAGAATTTGAATAAAAGCAAATCAAAAAGATTGCAAAAATCCTCTTGTTTCTTAGCACCAAAAATAGTATAATAAAACAATATAGAATTTTCGTGAAAATAATTCAGAAGGAGGAGAGGCACTCATGTTTTCGAACAATAAAAAAACCATTGGTGTAATTATAGAAGCCGTATCCCTTGCGTTTCCAAATCTACTCTGCCAAGGTATTATCCCCGCCGCCAGAAAACTTGATTACAATGTTGCCTTTTTCTCTGCTTATGGTAGATATGGTGATCGTGAAGACTATTTCAAGGGAGACTGTAAGATTTATGACCTTGCTCCTTATGAGGATTTAGATGGAGTTATCTTGCTTCTCGATACCATTCAGGATGCCGGAAGTATCCAGTATATTATTGAGCAAGTACGTACTCGATGTCATTGTCCTGTTGTTAGTATCCGTGAAAAAGTAGACGGGGTGAATAATTTTCTTATTGATAACACACTTTGTATGGAAAAGATGGTTCGCCATTTTATCGAGGATCATCACTTCACAAAACTAGCTTTTATGACTGGTCCACAAGACCGTTGGTATGCAAGGGAGCGTTTGGATTGTTTCCTTCACGTCATGAAAGAATACAATCTTCCTGTTGATGAACATCAGATTTTTTATGGTGACTTTTGGACAAATAAAGGACACGATGCTTGCGAATGGTTCCTTTCTGGCGAAACCCAGCCAGAGGCAATTATTTGCGCCAATGACTACATGGCGATTTCCGTAGTTAGTGAGCTGATTCAGCGTGGATATCGAGTACCTCAAGACATATGTGTCAGTGGCTATGATGGTTTGAAAGAGACATTGCATTTTTCTCCTTCCATCAGCACACTTACTCTTCCATTCAAGAAAATGGGAGAACAAGCTGTTCATGTTATCCACGAAAAGCAAACTTCACCAGATGACACCCAAAATTATATGTTTGATGTCGAGCTCGTTTCCCGAGAGTCCTGTGGATGTCAGCAGATTAATGACCAAGAAGTAATATCCAGTCGTTGCGACTATTATGAAGAGACCGTGGCCACTCACAATCGTAGAGTTCAGTTTAGCTTTCTCTCCATCCAACTCGGTGAATGTAATCAATTTGACGAAATCGGAAAACACCTCGCTTCATTTGCTTCTAATATTACAGGCTATCGTGACTATTGCATATGCTTAAATGAAAATTTAGAAGAACAAGAAGACTTTTCCGATTATACCGACACGATGGAATTGCGAATCGGAATTCGCAAAGAAAAACATATGGGAAATCTCCGAATTCCATTTGACCGCAAGGAATTATTGCCAGCTGAAATGACATCGAATTCCCCGCAATCCTGGTATTTTACACCGTTACACTTTGGTTCCAAAACCTTTGGTTATGAAGCAGTACAATTTTGGAATCCAGAGGTCACAGCGAATCTTTTCCACGATTGGACCACCATCGTGTGTACAAAGATTCAAGATGTACTCAATCAGCACAAAATGCATGTGTTAATCGATGAGTTGCAATACATGTACAACCGTGATGCACTGACCGGGCTCTACAGCCGTCGCGGATTTAATAGTCACGCAGCTGTCATCTTAAAAAAGGCAAAAGAGCAAAATAAAAATGTCTTTTTTGCCATTGTAGACATGGATGGAATGAAGCAAATCAATGACACCTACGGTCATGTGGCTGGGGATCACGCACTCACCACCATCAGTGCCGCCATCCAATTTGCTTGCAAAGATGTTTTCATCGGTGCCCGCACCGGTGGCGATGAATTTGTGGTATTGGCAAATGGAATTTCCGAAGACGAAGGCCTTGCCTGTCTTAACGATATAAAGAGTGCATTAGACACATTTAATAACAACGACCGAAAACCATACAAGATTCATGCTAGCTTTGGTCATGTGTGCCACGTACCTGCACCAGAGGATACCGTAGAAACCTTCATGAAAGAAAGCGATGAAATTATGTATAAGAATAAAGTAGAAAATAAGCGCCGTCGCAACGAACCTCTTCGCTAGAGGCTCTGGACGGCGCCTGTTCGTTATTATCATTTCACAATTCCATATTCTATCATGAGTTCTCTTTGATACTCTTGATCCTCGATAGAACGACTCAAATCTTCCATTCGTTCATCCCGCAGAAGATTTTTATTTAACTGATTGATCTCTGCCAATGTGGCACGTCTGCCAGCTTCCATACCAGCTTCCATACCAGCCTTTCGTCCGGCTTCCATACCAGCCTCCATACCAGCCTCCATACCAGCCTCCATACCAGCCTTTCTGCCAGCCTCTTCGCCCTCTTCCCACGCTTCCTCGCGGATCATTCTCATATGCTTTTCTTGATCGTATTCAAATATACTCATCTGCACTACCTCCGCTCGGTTTTTCTCTAGAAATTCCTTTAAAATCCCTTCTGATATGCACTCTTTAACTGCCCGCTCTACTGCTTCTTTCAATGACATATTTGTCTTATATTTTCGAATCTTTTCCACATATTCCATATATCCAAACAGTGATTTACAATTCTTCTTTAGTTCTTCATTATATCCCGGATTGATATTCAACTGAATTACCACCAACTCAAGACTTGGTTCTTTCTCTTCTTTCGAATACAATTTCGACAAATACAATAGTTTCCGCTCTGGTTGCTCCTTTTCCCCATTATAGAACACGATAAACCGTGGTGTCGGAAGTTGTAACGGACGACTTCCGTATATGTTTTCATTAATCACCATCGTCTCGTACATTCGCGACACATAAAACAAATTTCTCAATGGCATATTCGGATTTATCGTTGATTGATGTTCATAAACATTCAATTGAGAATCCAATACACAAGAAAGATCATTTTTCATATTCATATAAATTGCATTTTCCAGTGTATTTACTTCCAATTCATCCGGATTCGTAAAATCTGTACCATTCACTGCATTAAACAGTGACAAAAGCTCTGTCTTTTCTTTAAAAAGTGCTCGGAATACCGTATCTTTGTATGGACTTTGCGGCACTGGTACATCGTGCAAAATCCATGGACTTTCTGTCTGTACTTCATAGTAAACATTTTCTTTGGGTTGTGTCATGCATTTTCCTCCTTCACATAGCAGAAAAATAGACAAGCATTCCTTATTATTCTCTTTGCTTCATCCTTCTCCTGCCAATTCAAACCAAACGTCAAGTGTAACTATTCAGCCATAGACATTCGTAAAAGAATATGCTTCGCATATTTCGCCTCTTACGAGGCTTATCTTTTACTCATTATGGCTAAACGCCATATAGAAATAAAAATACGAATGATGCTTTGTGAGCAAGCTCCCACGCAGTTATTCGCATTTTTATTTCTGCATGGCTGAATCGTTACCATCAAGTTACAATAAGCAAGAGATATCAGAAACCATTTCATATAATTTAAGAATGCGGAAACTCACCGCAAGAAAATCAGATATACTTTTGCTTGCGCTTAGTATAACATGCTTTACTAAAAAATACAAGCAGAAAATCCTTCCCTGGAAACAAGCACTACACCCCCACGATCTCCCGAAACAGATCCAATCCATAGCTGGTTTCCGTCGGCTCATGGTCGATCATCCGAAAGGTTCTTGTGCCATCGTCTTTTCGCTCCGCGCTAAAGAAACGCGCCTGTGGTAGCTTCTTTCCATACATCTGGCTGGCAAACGCAAAAAGATGGGTTACGATAAACACATGCACCCCACTATCATACAATGCCTGAATGATATTTTCCGCGATCTGACTTCCTTCCTTCTCCGTGGTACTGGCAAAAGATTCATTGAGAAGCACTAGACTTTGAGAAGTGATTCGACTGATGATGCGATCCATTCGCTTCATCTCCTCCACCAGACGACCGCTGTTCATGGTGCAATCCTCACGTCTCGTAAAATGCGTAAGAATATTGTCATACAAATTTCCTTCATAATACGTAGCCGGTACAAACATTCCCGCTTGCATCATTACCTGAGCAATACCCACGCTTCGCAGGAACGTAGATTTTCCTCCTTGGTTCGCCCCACTGATGACATGCAAGCGACAAGAATCCGAAAAGCTATTCGGCACCGGATTTTTTAACGTGGTCAATGCCATACTAACTTCATACAAATCCCGGATGTCCACATTTCCTTCCTGTCGGCAAAGAATCGGAAAGGACGCCTGCATATTCAAGTGGCGAAGCTTCCGATACAGATTTCCGCAGCCCACGTAAAATCCAATCTGCGTCCGAAGATGGAAAAACAATTCTTGAAATTCCTTGATAAATCCCTGATACATCTGCACCACATGATGGAGACCATTTTCCTCCATCAACGCCGCTTCCTGCTTCAACGCTGTCTCATTGAGCATCACCGCCTCTGGCGAAAAGAATCGCAACATCACTTTACGCAACCGCTGTCTCGTCTTTCCCATCTGCCGATAATCCACCGGCACCAGACAATTTACGATGGCATTTCCACACTTCAATCCACCAGAAACTCCCGCCGTCATCACTAGACGTCCGCCCTGCATCAAAAAGGACATATCTTCGATCATCTGTTGCAGATCCTCCGCAAAGTCATCGGAATAATACTCCCTGTACTGCTCCACAAAATGCATCATGCCGTCGGTCTGCTCCGCCTGGCTGCTTCGCAAATGACTCTTCAGCTGATTGGCGTATTTCAGCAATACAAGAAGCAACGACAAGGATTCATAAATTTGCATGGTCTTGCTGCTTTCCCGATTGCGCTTCCCTTGCTTTTCAATCTGCTTCAACGCCTCATTGGCGATGCGATAAATCTCCTCGTAAAACTCCTGATTATTCACCGCATCCGACACCATCTGCTGCCGAAAACGCAAATGCTTTTCTTCCGTAATCGGTGTCGTCATTACTTGACGGCACGCATTGTATATCTCTTCGTCGCCCTTTGCCATGGCATCATATAGCACCTTCAAGTTCAGGTCCTTTTCCATGTCCTGAGGCATTCCATATTTTTTCGTATTGCCAGTTTCCCCTGCCGGATACAACAATTCCACCTTAAACATGTCCCAACCTCCTTACAATGTCATGATATCCCAATCCGTACTGCTCCACGATGGACTCCACATATCCCTTGCCCTCCGCTGGCTTCCGAACCACCTTATAGGAACGCATCAATCGATGATCCGCATTTTCCACAAGCTGCGCCACCATGCTGACAATCTGCGCATTCTCCTTGGCAAGCTCATCCACGTGGGTTACGTAAATTCCATAGCACTCCCGGTCCATAAAATACTGAATCACGCGATGCCCCATCTCCAGTGCATCAAAGGTTGCCGCCGAGGTAAACAATTCATTGATAATGACAAACTGTCGGCGTTTTTCTCCCTGCATCATATCGGAGAGTCGCACCAATTCCTCCTTCAATTTTCCACGACCACTTTCCATACTTTCCTCCACGGAAAAATGCGTCATGACACCGTCAAAGTAAGGAAGCTTCGCCTCCCTTGCCGGCACTGGGAAACCAAGAAGAGCAAAATATACTAACTGCCCCACAGAACGTCCGAAGGTCGTCTTTCCGCCCTGGTTTGGTCCCGTCACGATGAAAAATCGCTCCTTCGCTTCATAATAATAATCATTGGAAATGGTTGTCTTTCCCTGCAACTGATTCTGATATGCCAACACCAGATCATAACCGTCCTTTACCGACATCCTCGTTTCCACAAAAGACGGAAAACAAAAATCATAACCACTGTTTGTCATATATCGATAAAACTTCATATACGCCAAGTAAAACGAAATTTCTTCATGGAATCGCAACACATCCTCATGAAAAAACGTCGGACGCTCCTGTCGAAAACTCTCTACATTGCGGAACACGTCCGGATGTTTCTTTTTCAGATAGCGATACAAGCGCTCTTCCAATTTTGTGCTTTCCAAACTACCCGGAAGCAGATTTGGTATCGTATTCGGACTCGGAAACATATGTGGGTATTTCTCAACCATTTCTCCTAGAAAATCTTCCTCTACAATCCTAGGCAGAATCGCCACATGGTCACCCTCGATTCGAAAACTATAGCGCAATTCCGAGATTGCCTCATATGTACTTGTCACCTTTTCCTGCAGACGAACAACCTCCGGCTCCGTCATCTTCTCGCGAAACACGCGGACAAACTCCTGCCACCCCTGGCTTTTCGGCGCCCGTTTCTCCACATAGGTCACCAAGCGCTCCAATGCAGAAAAATATGTATACGCCGCCAGCAGATGCCAATGCGCCGCGCTGGATGTATTCTCCATCTCTTCCAGCTCTTGCTCCGTCGCCTTTGCTCGCTTAATGGCGTGATGGAATTCCCACAACTCTATCTCAAATTCCTTGTCGATTTCCTGCAACAATTCCTGTCGATATGTAACATCCCTTTTTGTCTTCGGCAACCGACGAAACAGTGGCGCCACATCGTAATCTTCCATGCCCTCGTTAATGTCCTTTACCAAAGCATCCAGATTTAAATCCTGAAACAATTCCGAATGGTCTTCGGCTTCTCGCATGTTTCCTAAAATGCTGAAATTCATAGGATCCTCCGTTTCTGTTTTTTTAACAATCTTGCGTCTCATTAATAAATGATATCAGAAATGTATGAATAATAAAAGAACAATACGCCTTAAAAGTTCACAGCAATTTAAATTTTTTTGTAACTATTCAGGACCAATGTGCGGAAATCAATGAGTCGTCGTGCTTGCACGTAAGAGGCATTGATTCCACACATAAGGTCCTAATAGGGCTCCCCACCCCATATGAGCATTTTTAGCTTTGTTAAAAGCGAGAAAGAACACGAAGTGTTCGAAATGCGAATGGGGGGGGGTGGGGAAGTCCTGAATAGTTACATTTTTTTTCAACCATTTTATCTTACCACACTGACATCCTCCTCTCAACCAAAAATCCCCCGCCATAACCCGGCGGGGGAACTCTTTGACTCATCCTATTTCTCGCTACAAAACTCCACTTTTTTCCCTTCCAAGATCAGATTGGTGGTTCGCACGGCACACATCTTTCCACACATGGAACAAGTGTGACGATCGGACGGTGGTGTGCTTTCAAAATACGCTCTCGCCTTGTCTTCATCCATGGCGATTCGGAACATTTCCTCCCAATCCACCTTATGACGCGCCACTGCCATAGCATGATCTGCATCTGTGGCGTGAGGCACACCTTTCGCAATATCCGCCGCGTGAGCTGCGATCCGACTGGCGATGACACCTTCTTTCACATCCTCCACATCCGGCAGACGAAGATGCTCTGCCGGTGTTACATAGCAGAGAAAATCCGCTCCACTGGCTGCCGCTATGGCTCCGCCGATGGCAGATGTGATGTGGTCATATCCCGGCGCAATGTCCGTCACCAATGGTCCAAGCACATAAAATGGTGCATTGTGACACAGACGCTTCTGCAATTTCATATTAGCTGCAATCTCATTCATTGCCATATGCCCCGGTCCTTCCACCATCACCTGTACATCTTTTTCCCATGCCCGCTTTGTCAGATTGCCAAGTTCCACAAGCTCGGCGATCTGTCCTGCATCGGTGCTGTCCGCCAGACAGCCTGGGCGCATGGCATCGCCAAGACTGATGGTGACATCATACTCCCGAAGAATCTCCAGCACCTCATCGTAATGCTCATAAAATGGATTTTCATTTCCCGTCATCATCATCCAGGCAAAAAGCAAGGAACCGCCTCGGGACACGATGTTCATTTTTCGCTTCTCACGCATAAAAGCTTCCACCGTCCGTCGGTTAATGCCAGCATGGATGGTTACAAAGTCCACGCCCTCCTCCGCATGAGCACGAACCACTTTCAAAAAATCTTCGGCTGTGATTTCCAGCAAATCTTTTTCCAAATAACCGATGGCATCATACATTGGCACCGTACCAATCATCGCAGGGGATTTGGCAATCAGCTCCCGGCGAAATTCATTGGTCTTTCCATAGTTGCTCAGATCCATAATCGCCTCGGCACCATACTTCAGCGCCACTTCCACCTTTTTCATCTCCCGCTCATAGTCCTTGCAGTCCCCGGAGATTCCCAGATTCACATTGATTTTCGTTCGAAGTCCGGTTCCGATTCCCTCGGGAGATATACTTGTATGATTGATGTTACACGGAATCGCCACTTCCCCCTTCGCCACAAGCTCTCGAAGTTTCTCCGGCTCCATATATTCTTTCTCTGCCACCACTTTCATTTCTGGCGTAAGGATTCCCTTCTTTGCCGCTTCCATTTGTGTTTTATATTCTCTCATACCAGTTCACTTTCCTTTCTGAATTGCATACCCATGATCCAATGGGCCACTTCCGTTCCCTAGGTCAAGCATCGCCGCCAATGCTCCTTCGATGTAGGACTTGGCATCTTGCACCGCCATTTCCAACGAGAGCCCATTTGCCAGATTCGAGGCAATGGCACTGGAAAGGGTACATCCGGTCCCATGGGTATTGGGATTTTCAATCCGCGCTCCATAAAACCATATCATTTCGCCATGGTCATATAACAAATCATTGGCGTCGTTTACACGATGACCGCCTTTGCACAACACCGCGCACTCATAGGCATCGCTGATTGTTTTCGCTGCTGCCACCATATCTTCTTCACTCTGAATGTTCATCCCCGATAACACCTCTGCCTCAGGGATATTGGGCGTCACCAATGTAGCTAGCGGAAGCAATGTTTCCTTCAATGTCTTCACCGCTTTTTCATCCATAAGGCGGGATCCACTGGTGGCAATCATCACGGGATCCAGCACGATATTCGCCACGTTGTAACGAGTCAGTTCTTCTGCCACAACATCCATCAGCGCCGCCGATGGCACCATGCCGATTTTGACGGCATCTGGAAAAATATCCTCCAATACCGCTTTCAACTGCTGCCGCAAAAATGTCGGTGTCACTTCCGAGATTGCCGACACCCCCATCGTATTCTGCGCCGTCAACGCTGTAATGACGCTCATACCATAAACACCATTGGCAAGCATGGTTTTCAAATCCGCCTGAATCCCCGCCCCGCCACTACAGTCACTTCCAGCGATGGTCAGAACTTTCGGGCTTTTCGATGTCATCGGGGATTTCGTCACATCCTGCTCTACGATTTCTTCTGCCACTTTCCGTAATTCTTTTGTAGCCTCCGTGATGTTTTCTGCCCCAAAGATTCCTGAAACCACGGCGATTCCCGCCATGCCACCCCCTGCAATTTCCGAAGCATTGTCCTTGTTGATTCCTCCGATTGCCACTGCCGGAATCTGCACCGAAGCGCAGATTTCCGATAATTCCGTCTTTGTAATACGCTTTGCGTTTGTCTTAGTTGGTGACGGAAATACGGCACCCACCCCCAGGTAATCTGCGCCTTCCGCCTCCGCTTTCTTTGCCTGCTCCACTGTCTTTGCAGTGGCACCGATGATAAACTCTTCACCGGCACGCTTTCGGATTTCCTTCACCGACATGTCCTCCAGCCCCACGTGAATCCCATCTGCGTCGCACTGTAGTGCAATGTCCAGATTATCATTGATGATAAACGGCACCCGGTATTTTGCACAAAGTTTTTTCAGTTCTATGGCTTCTTCTAAAAACCGAGTTTCATCCAAGTCTTTCTCCCGCAACTGAACCATGGTGACACCGCCCTGTAACGCCGCCTCCACCTGATCATATAACGTCTGTCGCCCCGTCCACGCCCGGTCTGTCACCCCGTAGAGAAGCAACCTATTTTTCTCAAATTTCATGGTTTCCTCCAATCCTTATCCGCGATTTTTCCCACATACTCTGCTACATTTTCGCATTGCATCCAACCACTCATGACGCAAGCCCCTCGAGCCCCTGTTCCCATTACCTCATGAATATTGCCAGCACAAATTCCGCCGATTCCATACACGGGAATTGTGACATTTTGGCACACCTGCCGTAAAAATTCCGTTCCCCGCGGTGGCAATCCCCGTTTGCAATCCGTAGCAAAGATATGTCCCGCTATGATGTATGTGCACCCGAGCTGTTTCGCCTCCATTGCCTCTTCCACAGAATGACAAGACGCACCGATATTTTGAAACTGTGATTTTGCGCCCTCATCCAATTCACGCAACACTGGCAAGGGAAGATGAATGTTTTCTGCCCCCAGTTCCAACGCCACCGAAACGAAATTATGCAGGATACAAGGCACTTGGTATGTTTCACAAATGTTTATGACCTGTCGTGCAAGGTTTTTGTAAACACTTTCTTCCAAGTCCTTTTCCCGCAGGATAATCCCCGCCGGCCTACATGCCACAAACTCTTCCACCCGCTGCAAAAAGTCGGTCCGGCATAAATTTTGATTTGTCACTCCAATGATCTCACACATACAAATAGTCGTTTAGCACCGGTTGCAAGCCTTCTTCCGCAATGTCCTGATACATAGTCTCAAAACTGCGTCCGTCATTGATTTCAAACTGCTCATCCCCTTCGGTGCCCGCCTGCTCCTTTCCTGTATATTTACTCTCGTGATCCCCGATTCCCGTAGACACTCCGGCAGACACTTTGGTAGCTGCAATCTTTATGATGCCATTTCGAAAGGAAACACTTTCTCTGGACGACACCGTGATTCCCACAAAAGGAAGGAAGATGCGATAGGCACACAGGATCTGACAAAGCTGCGTCTCGTGGACATCCAAGGGATTGATCCTGTCGTTATTAATGATTGGGCGCAGTCGCGGACAGGACAAGGACATCTCCGCGTGAGGATATTTGCGTTGCAAATAATACACGTGCAAAGCACTGGCAAGAGCATCTTTCCGAAAATCCGAAAGTCCCAAAAGCGCCGAGCATGCCACACCGCGCATCCCCGCCATCAATGCTCGCTCCTGCGCCTCGAACCGATAGGGATAAATTCGTTTGTGCCCCAGAAGATGAAGTTCCTCATATCTCGCCGCATCGTATGTTTCCTGAAACACCGTCACATAATCTGCACCACACTCATGGAGGTAGCGGTACTCCTCAGTGTTCACCGGATATATCTCCAGCCCTACCATGCGAAAATACTTGCGCGCCAGCTTGCAGGCTTCGCCAATGTAGGTGACGTCGCTATGAGCCCAGCTTTCTCCTGTCAAAAGCAAGATTTCCTCCATACCACTCTCAGCGATGATCTGCATCTCCCGTTCTATCTGCTCCCCATTTAACTTCATCCGTTGGATGTCGTTGTAGCAGTTAAAGCCACAATACACGCAGTAATTTTCACAGTAATTCGCGATGTAAAGAGGCGTAAACAGATACACCGTATTACCAAAATGTTTTCTTGTCTCCATCCTTGCCTTTTGTGCCATCTGCTCCAAAAACGGTTCTGCCGCCGGAGACAACAGTGCCTTAAAATCCTCCATGGAGCAAGTCTCGTGTTCCAATGCCGCCTTCACGTCCTTGGCAGTATATTTTTCATAATCATACTGCTCCACCTGAGACAAAACATTCTCCATAATATCCGACTGGATCCGCTCCATGCCCCCCATGTATTCCATGTGATTGCTACGAGATGTCGGTTCCTGCTCCAGCTGCTGCTTCCTTGCACGTGCCGCCTCTGACAAATGCGCTGCCTCTACATAATATTGATTTTCCATATTCGCCACCTCAATCTCTCAAAAATCCAGTCAGTGGATCCGATGCTGACGCACCCCGCACAAGCACTCTGCCAAGTCCCGAGAGATATGCCTTACGTCCCGCCTCGATGGCCTGTCGGAATGCTGACGCCATCATTGGCAAATCTCCAGCTGTGGCAAGTGCCGTATTGGCCATAATTGCCGCCGCTCCCATTTCCATGGCTTCACACGCCTGAGAAGGCTTTCCAATTCCTGCGTCCACGATAATTGGCAAATCAATTTCATCAATCAAGATTTGAATAAAATCCTTCGTCGCCAATCCTTTATTGGAACCGATGGGCGACGCCAATGGCATAACCGCCGCTGCTCCTGCGTTTACCAGATCGCGCGCGGTATTCAGATCCGGGTACATGTATGGCATAACCACAAATCCTTCTTTCGCCAAAATTTCTGTTGCCCGCACCGTAGCTTCGTTGTCTGGCAAAAGATACTTACTATCTCGCATGATTTCAATTTTCACAAAATCTCCACAACCAAGCTCCCGTGCCAGTCTGGCAATCCGCACCGCCTCCTCCGTGGTTCGCGCCCCAGACGTATTGGGGAGCAAGGTTACTCCCTCCGGTATGTAATCTAAAATGTTCTCCTGATCCTTTGTATTGGCGCGACGCACCGCAAGAGTGATAATCTCCGCTCCCGCATCTCGCACCGCCGCCTCGATCAGATTCAACGAGTACTTTCCCGACCCTAAGATAAATCGAGAATGAAACTCGTGGCCTCCGATGATTAATGTATCCTTTATCTCTGTATTTGTGTTCATACAATCCATTCCTTTCGTTTTCTTTCTTTTCTATGCTTCCGCCTCTTCCCCGGCGATGATTCGCAACACTGCATGGGCCTGATGCGCTGCACAAAGCATCACTCTCGATGACACCAAACCGATGTCATCCGCCACGTCGCTCGTCTCATCACCGCACAGATAAAAATGCGATGTGATTTTTCGCGTCTGAATCTCATTGGCTGGTAAAAGTCCTGCCATGCCGGAAGCCGCCACGATATACTTTTCCGGCAACTGTTCCAACACACCGTTCACCAGCATTGCTTTTTTTTCTGCTACGTCAAAGGCTTCGCATAGGATGCTGTCTTCCGAAAAAAGTTCTGGGATATGCGCCTCTGTAATCTCTATGGAATCTGTCACAATTTCACAATATGGCATGATTTCCAGCAAATTTTCTTTCAACGCCTCGGTTTTGTACATGCCAAGTTGGGACGCCTTGTACTGCTGCCGGTTCAGATTCGATATGTCGACTCGGTCAAAGTCAATGAGATGTAAATGCCCTATGCCGGCTCTTGCTAACGCGATGGCAATGTTGGAGCCAAGACCGCCAAGCCCGCAGATAGCCACCGAGGCTTTCTGGAATTTCGTAAACGATTCGGCTCCGATTCGCTCTATAAGAGCAGCATCTAGTTCTTGTTTTGTCGGTATCATGCTTTTCTACCTTCCTAAAAATGTTAGTTCATGTCGTTACGCGATGTTTGTGCCACACACCTGGACACAAAGTCGCTAGGAGAAAAAGCGCATACACGCTTTTTCTCCTTATCCCCCACCCACAAAACTTACCACTTCCAACGCATCGCCATCTTGCAAAATCGTGGCATCATACTGGGCTTTCGGTACGATTTCACCATTGCACTCAATGGCAATTCGGTTTCTGTCGTAGTTTGTTTCTTTCAGATATTCCGCAATGGTCTTGCCGGAGATATCAAGTTGTTGTCCGTTTACTTTTACCATGGTTCTGTCCTTTCTGCGGGGATTGCACGGCTCTCTTCGACTTAACCCGTGCGCACTCTTCGATGCGAACCTTGTTCGCTATTGCTAGCGCAAGCTCTAACGCATTCCAAGCGCATTCGTATGCTATCGCATACTCATCGCGGACTGCGCCATATGCACGGCTGTCTTCGACTTAACCCGTGCGCACTCTTCGCCACTTCGTGGCTCATCGTCGCGGACTGCGCCCTATAGAATCAAAAGAGAAACTCCTCTTGTGAGCAAGCTCACGCGAAGTTTCTCTTCTGATTCTGCACGGCTTAAGTCTAACGCGCAAAGAAGGGAAGGTGCCATGTAGGCATCTTCCCTTAAAATTCACACATATGTTCCAGGCTTCCCTACGTTGGCATTATCCAAATCAGGTTAATGGGTCGAAGGTCATACCTTCCTCTCAGCCTGTCATACAAGCTCCCCGCTGTTATTCTATTTTGATTGTTAGTATACTGCGACAGTTTATAAATGTCAATCTATTTTTTCAACAAACCATTAACATCCTAGGTACACATATTCCGTATTTTTATAAACAATATTCTTTCATATAGTCCGCAAAATAAGGCAACGCCAACGAAATATAAGCCTGTCTAGCATCTAAAATCCCACGCTTTATGAGCCTATCCCGATACATCGAGTAATTCCCAGCACGATTTTTCATGCGTTTAAGTACTTCTTCTCGCTTGTACTCTGTTTTTTCCGTAAGAAGGCTTACTAAAAATCTGTCTGCCTCAGTCATTTCCTCCCATATTTTCTCATACGAATAAGCAAACAACTCTGCTTTAAGATCTGGGATAAGATCTTCCAAACTCTCTGCACTGCCTTTTTTGAAATATAAAGCGCCAAGTTTCTGAAAAGCATATGCATACCCTTTGGTACATTTTGCCATTTCGCGTGCTTGTTCCCCTTCTATATTGAGCTTGTTTTTATACATTTCGGACATTCTTACCATATTCAGCGGCTCTGTCTTTATGGTAGTTGCCCTTCTGAAAAACGTAAGATTCTTTACATTACTGACTTCTTGTATATTTTCATAAAGTCCTGTACACACAAGATATACCGGATAATTCGCTCTAAGCCATCTTCCATATTCCGATGCAAATTTTATCATTTCTGTCGTCTTTGATACTTCATCAATTCCAACAAGAATCTTTTTTCCATTTTCCTGTGCTTGCTGAATCATGGACTCAACTTCAACGCCTATGTCAAAAAAAGGATTCTTTGTATCACTCTTCCCAAAACCCTCTTTATGAAGCATTGCTGCAATCTGCCACAACATGTCTCTTGTAGGATTCAAATCAAAAACAAGCCAGCCTCTTTCTTTATTCATTTCACTTTTTAATTCTTCCTCTATCTTAGCAAGAATTACCGTTTTACCAGAGCCTCTGACTCCGGTAATCTTATACACAGATTCCGAAGGATGGTCATAACTAAAATTTTCAAGAATTTCATCTGTTTTATGAGTCGCTATATACGTATATTCCGGCGCTTTGCTAAATGTCGTTGTAAACGGATTTTGCATTTAATCACTCCTTTTTATACTTTTTTGTCAAGACAAATATATGCCCTCCCCTACAACCACCCCTGCCTCTTCCACCAATCCATATCCGCCGGACTGTACCCCATCCCCTTTTGCATCTGCTTCATCATGAAAAACAAAAATCGTTGCTTCACTCCCGGCTTCACATGGCCCATTTTCTTCGGAATCGCTTTTGCAATTTTCCCAGTCCTCTTCTTTGCCCCTTCCTTTTTCTTTTCGCTCATTTCCTCCCAGCTTGTAGCAGATACCGTAAACGGAAGCTGATAAATCTTTCCCACGTTCCACCATGACAACTGCTTCGCAATCTGAGCTGTCGTATTATTTGCTCCGGCTCCGGCGGTAGTGCTTATGGCAATTCCGATTTTATCTTTCATGGCAGGGTGCGGCCGATGATTCATAAAACGATAGCACATATGATCAAAAAAGGTTTTCAACTGCCCTGACATACTGAGGCAATAAGTGGGAGAATTGATCACAATTACATCTGCCGCCTCCATCGCTTTGGCAATCGGCACAATGTCCGAATGATGCGGACACGCCTGCTCCCCCTTCATGACACATCCCACGCATCCCACACAATGTTCCAGATGATTGACATAAAATTCCTGGATATCTTCCTTCTCACAAGGTAATTGTTCCAACAACATATGAGTGATGTGATACGTACTTCCCTGATGCTGTTGTCCGTGAATCACTGCTATCTTCATAACTTGTATACCTCCGTAAATTGTTTTATGCTCCGTTCTACTTTTTCCAATGCGTCCTCTAACGTAATGACACCGTAATCATATTCCTGCATCATACTCAATACCGGTGCATAAAACTGATACGCCATACTCTCCGCATCCCACTGCTTCCCCTTGTTTTCTTTCTGCGCCAATCGCATCTGGAAAATGCGAGTATTGTACCCAATGGGCTCCTGAATAAAACTCCCCACATACAATCTACCGATTTCTTTCCGCTCAAACCCGCTGATCAAGAAGAGCTTTCGGCACTTTGAAAGAAATGGTTCCTGCACATAGACGGAAAATGTTTGCTTTACCATTTCACACATCGCTTCCGGCGTAATGCTCATATACTGCTGTTCATTTTCTGTCGGTGTCTGGAAGATCTCTGCTGTCTTTTCTTGAAAGAGTTCCACGATAGCAGAATAGATCGCCTCCTTGTTACTAAAATGTTTGTAAATCGAGGCTGCTTTGATCCCCACTTCTGTGGCAATGTCTCTCATGGAGACCCCCTGATAGCCTTTCACCGAAAATAAATCCAGCGAGCAATCAATGATCCTATCCCGCGTACTTTGTCCTAACATACTTCCTCCAATCTCCTCATACAAAAAGGATAACAAGTGTTAGCCTTATTTTAGCTAACATTCGTTATCCTGTCAATCACTTTTTGTTTATTCTCTAAAATTCATTCTTTAAGCTTCTCTCAAACAACTGCTCCAACTCACTCTTGGCGTCCTTTTCTTCATACAAAATTCCATACACCGAATGCTCCTTCCCTTCCATTGCCGCAATCAGCTTTTCAATCTCTCTGGTACCTCTTGCCATCAACGCACCTTTCAGCGTCGCCATATCCAGACCATCCAGCATCCCTGCTGCGATTCCAATGACATTTTTGGCTGCCGCTCCAATCTCATTCCCGATCATATCCGTTCCATAGTAAAAACGAATCAGGGAACTGGAAAAGGTCTGAATCAAACCGTGTTTCACAAATTCATCCTTACTATCGATCACCATACAGTTGGCAATGCCACGATAAAACTCCTGAATGTGTCCCGGTCCAAGCCAAACCGCCACCTTATTACTATAATCCACCGCATCATCCACCACTTGGCTCAGTCGTCGATCCGTTGCAATCTCCATTCCCTTCATGCAAAGCACAATTTTCTTGTTCTTCACCTGCATCTCACCAAGCTGCTGCGCCACCCCATGAAGTTGTTGGGAGCCAATGGAAATCAGCACAATATCCGCCTGTACTACCTCCGCCAAATCCGTGGTCAGGGTTACGGATTCCGGCATCATTAGGTATTCATTTTACTTTTATTTACCTTTTAACTTCTTTTAAAAATCCTCTGCACTTAAATTAAAAGCATCCCATCGTTCTACATTTTCCAGTTTTCTGATGTCATTGTAGGTTCACTTGCTTCCTTGATTAAGTCATGATAATCCATAAAATTCCAATAATAATTAGTCCTGCCATTTTTACCATTCTTTCTTATTTCTTGTCATAATACCCATTCACACAACGTCTTCTACGTTCTGCTACACTTACACCTTTTGCTGCATCACTACTTAATTTAACAGAATCAACCTTTGACATATCATAGTTGTCAAGTTTTACTTCTGTATTGATTTTACTGATTGCCCAAATTGCTATAATAACTCCTAATCCTAATAATGTTTCCATTTTTTATTCCTCCTTATAACAAATCGTTTTTACATTTTCTACATGTTTGCAACTTTTGTTTCCTTTAAACAACAACTTTAATCTTGCAATCATTGTGCCACTCTCCTTTTGACAATTCAATATTATCATTCTGATTATCCGATAATCTGGACATGAAATACGAGTTTTATTGATATGGTAGCAGGTGAACCAGATTATCAAGAAAAGTAGTTGGCACAAACAGTCATATTATGTTATAATGAGACTCATAACAGACTAATTATCTATATTTGGGGAGTTAATAAAACTTTTTACTAAATATAGTGGTTAAATGACCCGCCAAAAATGGTGCATCGTTCAACTCACGAGGATATTATCGACTTTGCCAAGGCCGAGGGCTTGACCGCACATGCGAATTCCATTGCGGTGAGATTCGGGAAGGAAGTGAAATAGAACATATCAATAAAGGGAAATAGGGAGGAATTAGTGTGAAAGAAAGTAGAGGGAAACCATAAAAAGGCGCACTTTAACAAGCTGTCCATAAAGGGCAACTTTACAAAAGTAAAATATTAACAGTGAAATTTAAGAAGCCAAAGATTCTTCGGGAGGAAGCAATCCTTTCTTTTGCAGAAGTTTCCACACCGCCAGTTGTTTTGATGATTGTGACAACGAGAAAAGACTTGTGAACATCGACACCACAACAAGTTTGATAAGTAACTTTCATTACTATTTGTGCCGCCAACTGAAAGGCGGCGGAATGGAGATTATTATGTACAAGTACAAAACAGAGATTCTCAGAGTCAGCGTAAAGTGGTTTCGGATAAGGCAAACGAGAAGGACATTGCCGAATTGGATGAACTGATTAACAAAAGATATGCAGAAGGCTGGGAACTGGTGACCTATGACTACATGGCAACCTCAACGCAGTTTGTCGGAGCGTTTATTGTGACGTTCCGGAAGAATGTTGGTGAGACGTAAGTTTAGAGAAGAAGGTGAAAATTGTGGAATATGCTGTTGTATTGTATTTGGACAAAGAAACAGAAGGCAAGATTATGAGCTTAATCCAAAAAGTTGCTGACCATAAGTTAAGTACTAAATTTTTGGAATATAAAGTCAGACCTCATGTTACATTGGCTATGTTTCATGATGTTGATGAAAACAAGTGCGTAGAATTACTTGAGAATTTTGTTAGGGAAAAGAAAACTCTTCCCGCTTATCTTGATTCGGTAGGAATGTTTAATGACACAAAGGCGGTTTTTATAAATCCTACTATGACAAGGAATATGTATCAGTTACAAAGTGATTTACACGAAGCTCTCAAAGAATTTGATACACGAGGCTTTGAATGGTATTTACCTGATGCTTGGGTGCCACATTGTTCGGTTGTAATGAGCGGTGAAGACGAGGATGAAGTTTTCTATAAATCCAGTGAATTGATTTTACGTGAATTTAGGAAAATGGAAGGAACGTATGCTGAAATTGGTCTGATTAAGGTGACTATGCCTGTGGAGGAAATTGCAACGATTCCATTCGATGTTGAGTAGAAACAAGAATTGATTAATTGACAACTGAAGGTTTCTGCGCACGGCTCGGGTGTGGCGGATTCTTCCCGATATTTGAAGATGGTGGTTGAATGACCCGCCAAAAATGGTGCATCGTTCAACCAAATTATACCCTCTACCTGCAAATCAAAGAGCTTTACTTCTGTGACTGACACGGGCACAGAAACAAAGCTCTTTTTGTCTGCTTCAAAACCGGCAACCAGAATCCCTGTCCCCGACTTTTCGCAGACCCGCAGATAGAGGGTATAACACACTAGACTTTGCAAGCAAAGTCCGTGTGCCAAAAAGGGGCGTTGCCCCCTTTGGATTCCCCCATCATTTCCGTTTCTCGGATACAAAACCGACCTTGCCGGTTTTACATCCTTGCCCCGGAAATCTAAAAAAGCACCGTCGCCATCTGCAAAGGGGATGTTGACAGTGCTTCTTTATATTTATCCAAAAGTTGTTTCCTTGCAATACTGTGTAAGCGTGGGTCGTGGTGTAGTATCTTTAACTAAGGGAACCTCCGGTTTCCCACTTACTCACAGCCTGTTCTTCTGTCAAGTAAGGACTAAAAAAAAATTTATTTTTTTGATTTCTGCACAAGTCCGTATGTCAACCGCACTTGTGCATAGTTTCCAAGTCAAAGAAACCGCTGTCAAAGTTCC
>JAGBBZ010000029.1 GCA_017938215.1 Eubacterium sp.
AGGTTAGCACCTTTTCCACCGAGGAGCTCACGCATGTCAGCATTACCTTCACTGAACAAATAAACCCATTTGTTTGCCATGACTCTAAATTCCTCCTAAAAATTTGTATTGTATTCTTGACTTTCAAAGTTCTTTTGAATAGTCGCTGTGAACATTATAACACAAGTCCCACTGAAAGATAAAGCACTTTTTTGTAAAAATGCCTTTTTTTAACGCTTTTCACAGAAAATTCGTAGAAAACCAATATTTTTTGTCCGAATCATGTCCCCATATAGGAAAAATACATATCATCTTTTTGTTTTCTCGAAACGCCTCCTGAAAAACCATACTTACGAAACGCCTTTACAATATCTCCGTTTGGCTTAACCGAGTATGTGTTCAAATCAATTCCCACTCCTTGGACATGTTGATTGGTTCGTGAAGAATGGCCGACCACTTTGTAAATCGTTGCCCTTTCTTTGCCCTTGTATATTTCCTGAAATATTTTCTTCACCGTCGGCGCAATATTTTTATGTACTCGAATTGTTTTTACTTTCGTCACTTTTCGTCCGGATTGTCCTTTGGCAAAATCCCAAACCTTTACTCGAATCGTCTTCATGTATTTTCCGGAAGTACGATAACGATACTCTTGTTTTCGATTACCATAAATTCGTTTCTTTCGAGATGACTTCGTCTCATTTTTATGTCCATAGTAATCTGCATATCGACTATGCTTTGCCGGTTTCCCTTCAATGGTAACGCCATCTTTCTCCATGTATGCCACGATTTTATAGTGATAACATGTACCATTGCTCACATTCGGAACAGTAAGAGAAGTTTTAGATTCCCCCTTTAACACCTTATACTTTTTGAAAGAACCTTTACGCTTTGAATTCTCAGTAACGGAACGGTACACAATATACCCCTGGGCACCATCTACTTTTCTCCACGTCACCTTCATCTTTTTAGGACCTAGCATTTTACTTTTTACACGTTTTGGCTTTGCAAATGTAAGCTTACATTTCACTGTTGTTGCTGTATAACTTTTGGAAGCCGTACCAATGCCATACACGCGATAATAATACGTTGTTCCAAATTGCAAATTCTCATGCTTCCATGACGAAATGTCCGTTCCATGCAAAACGGCAGCCACATAATAAGGACCATCTTCAGAAGTGGAACACTGTATTTCATATCCTTGCACCATACCAGGATAAACCCATGTAAGCTCTGTGGTAGTATTATTTACCGCCTCAACATTTACTCCAAGCACTTTTCTTTGTGGCATATATGCTTTCGCTACATTACTATCATCCGAGTAAACGGAATGATGCACAGTAATATTTTTCCCATTGTAATACTCTTTCACCGGTCTTTCTGCCTGAGCAATCACCACGAGTTCGTATGTCGCTCCCAAACGAATAAAACCACTTTCAATATCAATAAACGCGCCACCATCCGCCATCACTTTATCATACTGTGACGCTGCGATTGTCGTCAAATCAAGAAAATGTTTTCTATCTCCATTCGTTTCCTCATAACACTGATACACAACATACTTCGTCAAGTCAGCATCTTCCACTTTAGAAAATTTCACCCATATTCCCTTTTCACTCGTCGTTACCGACGTAATCACCGGCGCCTCTGGTTTTGTAAGCTCCGTTGGTTCCGCCGTAGCACTCGGTGATGGAGTTGCAGATTCGGCCGCAGCACCTACTTCCCGCGGCCAAAAAGCACTCATGCACACCAATAATGCTAACAAAAAACCGTATCCCATCCTACATTTTCTTACTTCTTTCATTGGTCATGCCTCCATTCTTCCCTTCATTATCATGTAACTCTTCATGGCTTCCACACATTGGTTCTGAATAGTTACATTATAATAAGAAAGGCACATTTCTGCAATCCTTTTGAATCGCAGAAATATGCCTCTTCGTATTTGTCTAATTTATTTTTTCTTTTTCTTCTGGTAAATGGTTACGTATACATACAAAAGATAAGTCTTATCATTCTGTTTGATGTTTACACGTACCAATGTCTTACCATTCTTTTTACCTGTATACTTACCTTTCTTGGTCATCTTCAAAATGCCCTTCTTAATCGGTGTATACTTCACTTTAGAATCTTTCTTCAAATCATATACAACAATACGGCTTGACTTTTTCAAGACACGCTGCTTAGCAATCAAAACTGTCGGTGTTTTGATCACCTTAGACTTGAAGTTTTTCAACTCTTTTGCATTATCAAATTTCTTTTTAACACGAACTTCAATTACAAGACGGTTGGTGTATTTTCCTTTGATTGCTGTAAATGTCAAAGTTGCACGGCCTTTTTTCTTTGCCTTGATTACACCTTTTTTATTTACAGTAGCTACCTTCTTGTTGGTAGAAGTACATACAATCGTTGCACCTTTACATTTGATGAGTTTCAGTTTTGCTTTGGTCTTTCTCTGCATGTACTTGATTACCTTAAATCCAGGAATCTTGTAATCCTTTGCCTTCTGCAAAAGCTCATCGTATGTGTACTGACTTCCAGATGCTAACATCTTACCATTAACAACTGCTTTTTCACGCTCTGTCAACTTGTTCCAAGAACCTTCACCGGAAACAATCAAATCACGTGTCATATCGGTTACAGATGTAATGAGATTTCCTTTCACATCTGTTACATAATCTTTAATAAAGTTTGCAGCTGAATCTTCCTCCGCTGGTGTATAGATAACAATCGGCGTTGCGCTTGGTTGTGCTATGGCTGTACCACCGTTACCACCGTTTCCGCCTGTACCCTGTCCTGGCGCAGGTGTCGCAGTTGGAGCCACGGATGGTTTGTTCTCTGGTGTAATATCACCACTTCCACCTGATGTAATATCACCTGGTTTTACATTTTCCTGATTTGCACTATCACTCTTTGCCACCACTTTGTAAGTACCTGGATCAAGATTTGAGAATTTCACTGTACCATCGGTACCAACACTTCCATCGGACCAAGTTTCCGTACTACCAGAATCTGGTACAAAGGTTCCATTTCCATCTTTCTTAACTGGAACTTCTACATAAGCTCCACTCTCATCTTTTTTCAATACTGCATAAACCGTATTTGGCAATGGCTCCTCGATAATAATCGTCACTTTGTCATCTGAGTTATCCTCTGGTGTACCATTGTTATCGTAGTCTGTCTCAATATCCGTACTTGGAATCGAAGGACTGACTGTTGTATCTGTTGAGGAAACCAATGTAATTTCCGAAATATCATACGTTTTATCTTTATCAACCAAGAAACGAATCACACTACCTGGTTCCGGTGCATAATATCCTGGATACTCATTTTGATCCGCATCTGGTGTCAATGAATAACCAAGGTTGTCAAAAGCTGGAACTGTCTCTGGATAAAGAACATTTCCATCCTCATCCTTAATCGCATAAATCGTATCTTCTTTGGTAGGTTTGATGGTAATAAAACGTTTATCATCTCCCACACCTGGCTCTGGTGTAGCATCTGGATCCGCCACTACGATATCCGCATTTGTTCTTGTAGCATCGTACGGATCTGATTCCAATGCTCCATAATATTTCCCATTACCATATACTTCAACAACTAATTCTTTGTCCAAAATGTCTTCGGTCAATACCAACAAAGGACTAGCAGACTCATCACCAACCTTAACAAGATTGTCACCATCTTTATAATACCACTGATATGTCAATGTGTCGTGAGAACCTTCTGGACCAACACCTGTAATGTCCGCCTCTAATACAGTTCCTACTTTAACCACATCATTTCCTTCACTATCTTTCTGAGAGACATTCTTGATTACAGGTTTTCCTGTAATCGGAATCAATGGATCGGAATTCAATGTACCTGTATAATCACCAGTTCCATTTACCTGAACCACATATGTTTTATCTGCAACTCCGGCCGTATTTACATCTACATCTGGAATTGTATAGGTAGCATCCGTCGCTCCTGCAATCGGAGTCAAGGTACCATTTGGCTCCTGAATATACCACTGATAATCATATGTTGCTCCCTCTGGACCAACATTGGATGTATCCGCCACAAGTACAGAACCTTCTTTTAATTCAGAATCCTCATGTGTAATCGCAGGCTCTCCAACAATTTGTTTTACAACAGGAGCTGCCGTTGGTTTCACTGTAGGAGCTGCCGTTGGTGCAACTGTTGCCTGCGCGTCTGTTGGCACTGCTGTTGCTGGTGCATCTGTAGCCGCTGGAGTAACCACTGGCACAGTACCATTGGATCCTTTTGTCTCCGTCACAATAAGAAGTTCTTCGCCATCTTCGATAAACGACTCATCCGGAGCACCAAACTCGATATATGTCGCATGCCAATGGAAGGATTCATCCGGATGATCATTCCAGTTACCGATACTTGCCTCTCCGTAGTATCCATAACCTTCTTCGGCATTAATATTTGTACCATTTCCTGCTGGAAGTTCTCCTCCGTTAGGTTCCTTCGGCTCATCACCATTTCGGTTCCAGTTTGAGAAATATCCTTCTGCTGTTACAAAATCTCCCTCATTACTTGTACCACCATTCCAGCCAAGAGCGTCGCTCTGATATCCAAACTCTTGTCCAGCCTCAGGTCCACAAACCCATCTCCATACGTTATTTGTCACGTCATTTATGTCAAACGTAGCGAGTGGATTCCAGTAATCATCACCGATGCCATCTCCACCATATGTACCACTCTTCGTCGTTGCACGGGTACATCCCATCCAACCTTTTGTCGCAGAACCGCCAGAACCAAAACTTCCCCAGATAAAACGGTCCTCCGCCAATGACGTCAATGTAAGAAGATAACCATTTACACCTGCAAACTCTGCATTCTGCGCTTTACGATAGGCATCTTTCCAAGAAAGATTCGAATCGTTATACATACCATAGAAATGACCATTGAAGTATTTTAAGTCATACTCCGTGCCTTCAATTGTCATTTTAGCATCTTTTACGCCAGTTGCAGATACAGATACCATTTGCTCCTTCTCCGCTGTGGTAAAATGAATTCCCTTCAAAAACTCTTCCATTTGGTCTTTTGTCGCACCTTCTGGAATATTAAAGGAAATGGACTCGTACTGTCCTTCTGTCGTAAGTGTTTCCACTGCAACGGACACATCGCTACCTGTACTGGCAACAATCGCATTTCCTGTCACGCCTGCAATCTGTGTTGCACTCGTCTTCATATAACCACTATCAACACTCACACTTAAGTGATAGAGTTTTCTCGATTCGTCTTTCAACGAAATCTCCACATCCGGATATGTATAATAACCATCCTGCATGTCCAACTCGCCAAGAACAATCTCATTCTTTTCTGCCGCACTCGACTCAGTCACAACGATACCCTGTCCCGCAAAGAGACTTACAATCATCGAAAATGCTAACAAAATTGACAAGAATCTTCTTTTTAATTTCATACTTTCTTCCTCCTTGAGTTGTTTTTTAGTTTTAAGTAAACAGTATCATTATACTTCCTTCTTCTAATAAAATCAACCATAAAAATATTACCAAATTTATTTCCCCAACAAAATCAACTCTTCCTCTGTTAATTTTCGGTATTCCCCCGGCATCAACGTATCATCTAATTTCACATTACCAATGGATACTCGCTTCAGATATACGACATACCCACCAATTGCACGTAGCATCCTCTTAATCTGATGTTTTTTTCCCTCAGACACTGTCAGATATCCGGAATACACCGGATGCTCCATCTGATTTTCAGGTCGAATCCCAGTAGCAATGTCACATATATCTTTTAATTGCTTTGTTTCTTTCAATATGATTTCTGCCGGTCGCGCTTTCCCTCCTCGTAGCATAACGCCATCTCGAATCATTTGTATATGTTCGTCTGTCAATTCCCCCATGGACCAGAAAAAGTACGTCTTAAAAACGTGATTCTCCGGGTGCATTAATTTTTGGGTCCACTTCCCATCATTGGTTATAAAAAGTAACCCTTCTGTATCCTTATCCAGACGTCCCACAGGATGCAAACCTTCTATATTAATGGAGTCAAAATAATCCATCACCGTCTTGTGTACTGCGTCACGATTTGCCGTAATACATCCGGCAGGCTTATTAAACATATAATAAACGTGTTCTGCATCTTTCATTTTCTTTCTCCTTACACACAAAGAGCCCCAAAAACACTTCTGGCTTCTGAGGCTCTCTCATCACTCATTTCGATTATTTATAATTTACGATCTTACCGAAATCTGCTTTCAAAGAAGCTCCTCCTACAAGACCTCCATCAATGTCTGGTTTTGCAAAAAGCTCTGCTGCATTGCCATCATTTACAGAACCACCGTACTGAATACGGATTTCTTCCGCGGTTGCATCGTCATATACTTCTGCGATGCAATCACGAATCGCTTTACATACTTCTTCTGCCTGATCCGAAGTTGCTGTCTCACCCGTTCCAATCGCCCAGATTGGTTCATAAGCGATAACTGCCTTCTTCGCCTGATCTGCTGTCACATCCTGGAATGCGATTTTAATCTGCATACGAATCCAGTCAATGTAAATTCCCTGTTTTCTCTGAGTCAAGGACTCGCCACAACAAATAATCGGCGTGATACCATGCTCAAATGCCTTTTTCACCTTTTTATTTACAGTCTCATCCGTCTCTGCAAAATACTCACGTCTCTCAGAATGACCAAGAACAACGTATTTTACCCCTGCATCCGTCAACATATTTGGTGCAATCTCCCCGGTATATGCGCCACTCTCTTCGAAGTACATATTCTCTGCACCGATTTGGATATTACTACCTTTTGCCGCTTCCACACATGGAATGATATCAATCGCCGGCACGCAAAATACCACATCTACTTCATCATTTGCCACAAGTGGTTTCAACTCATTCACCAATGCCACTGCCTCACTTGGCGTCTTATTCATTTTCCAGTTACCCGCAATAATTTTTCTTCTAGCCATAATTCTCTTCTCCTTTATTTTGCTGTTTTTCGTACCACACATCTTTCCCAGCAACAAATCAATAATAATATACACACGGCAATTTGCCTTAGCAGCATGCCGTGTGTTTGTATATGCGATTTACGCGGGAAGTCGTTTGTAATCCTTCCAGCATCTTGACGCTTCGCGTCAAGATGCACGCGGGCAGTCGCCCGCTAAAGATATACAAACACATCGCATTTTGTGCAAGCACAATGCGTGTGTTTGTATATCTTTGAAGGGCTCGTTGCCTTAGCGATCGTTTGCGGCAGCTACACCTGGAAGTTCTTTTCCTTCCAAGAACTCAAGGGAAGCGCCACCACCTGTAGAGATGTGTGTCATCTTGTCACCAAATCCAAGCTGGTTTACTGCTGCTGCACTATCACCACCACCGATGATTGTTGTAGCATTATCCAATTTAGCCATAGCCTCAGCTACTGCAATTGTACCTTTTGCAAAATTTGGCATCTCGAAACATCCCATAGGTCCGTTCCATACTACTGTCTTAGCACCAGCTACTGCCTCTGCAAAAAGTTTTGCAGATTCTGGTCCGATATCAAGTCCCTGCATATCTGCTGGAATTCCTTCTGCACCACAAAGTGCTGTATTCGCATCGTTAGAGAATGCATCTGCTGCGAGGGTATCCACTGGAATCAACAGTTTTACACCTTTCTCCTCTGCTTTTTTCTGCATATCAAGTGCATACTGCTTGTAATCTTCTTCAAAAAGAGACTTACCAATCGCTTCTCCATTCGCAGCCATGAATGTGTATGCCATACCTCCACCGATGATAAGAGTATCTACTTTATCAAGAAGGTTTTCAATCACTGGAATCTTAGAGGAAACTTTCGCACCACCAAGGATTGCAACAAATGGTCTTTCTGGGTTGTTTACTGCATTTCCAAGGAAATCGATTTCTTTCTGCATCAGGTAACCAACAACTGCTGTATCTACATACTTTGTTACACCTACGTTGGAGCAGTGTGCACGGTGAGCAGTACCAAATGCATCATTTACAAATACATCTGCAAGAGAAGCAAGATCCTGAGAGAATGCATCCTCATTCTTTGTCTCCTCTGCACGATAACGCGTATTCTCAATAAGAACAACATCACCATCGTTCATTGCTTCTACTGCAGCCTTTGCATTCTCGCCAACAACGTTAGCATCTGCCGCAAATTTTACATCCTGTCCTAAAAGTTCAGAAAGACGAACTGCTACTGGAGCAAGCGAAAGTTCTGGCTTTGGCTCTCCTTTTGGCTTACCAAGGTGAGAACAAAGAATTACTTTTCCACCATCTGCAATCAACTTCTTAATTGTAGGAAGTGCTGCAACAAGACGGTTCTCATCTGTGATTTTTCCATCCTGCAAAGGTACATTGAAGTCGCAACGAACCAATACTCTCTGGCCTTTTACGTTAATATCATCAACGGATTTTTTGTTTAACATATGTTTGATCTCCTTTCTTATGTGTCTTTTTTTCGACACTTAACGAGTTTGTATGTAAAACTCGCGCACTTATAAAAAAGAGGTCCGGGCCTTTCAGACCGGACCCCTTTGGGTTTCAAATTTTATCTGGTTAGAAAAACTTATGCAAGCTCGCTGAAGTACTTAATTGTACGAACCATCTGGCTTGTGTAAGAGTTCTCGTTGTCATACCAAGAAACAACCTGAACCTGAGTATTTCCATCATCCATAGGAGATACCATTGTCTGAGTTGCATCGAAGATAGAACCAGCTGTTGCACCGATGATATCGGAAGAAACGATCTCATCCTCATTGTATGCATAAGACTCTGTCTCTGCTGCTTTCATAGCTGCGTTGATCTCATCAACAGTAACTTTTCCTTCCACTACTGCTACAAGGATTGTAGTAGAACCTGTAGGACATGGAACACGCTGAGCGGAACCGATCAATTTACCATTCAACTCAGGAATAACAAGACCGATAGCTTTTGCAGCACCTGTGCTGTTAGGAACAATGTTTACTGCAGCTGCACGAGATCTTCTAAGGTCACCCTTTCTCTGAGGACCATCAAGAGTCATCTGGTCACCTGTGTAAGAGTGAATTGTGCTCATGATACCAGATTTGATTGGAGCAAGCTCGTTCAATGCCTTAGCCATAGGTGCAAGACAGTTTGTTGTACAAGAAGCTGCAGAAATTACTGTATCTTCTGGTTTCAATGTGTCATGGTTTACGTTATATACGATAGTAGGAAGGTCGTTTCCTGCTGGTGCAGAGATAACTACCTTACGAGCGCCTGCTGTAATATGAGCAGATGCTTTTTCTTTGGATGTATAGAATCCTGTACACTCAAGTACTACGTCTACGTTAAGGTCTCCCCAAGGAAGTTTAGAAGCGTCTGCCTCTGCATAGATTTTAATCTCTTTTCCATCAACTACGATAGAATCATCTGTAGCAGAAACTTTATCAGCAAGAGCATATTTACCCTGAGCTGAATCATATTTCAACAAGTGAGCAAGCATCTTAGGGCTTGTCAAGTCGTTGATTGCTACTACTTCATAACCTTCTGCACCAAACATCTGTCTGAATGCAAGACGTCCGATACGTCCAAATCCGTTAATCGCTACTTTTACTGCCATTTGTCGTTTCCTCCTAAAAAATATACTTTATTTCGTTTGTTAAACTTTTTACAAACTCTTTGAATCCTATTCTACCGAATTTGTTAGGAAATTTCAAGAGGGAATATCGTTTTTTTTCATTTTTATGCTTGTCCTATATTTTTGCGAACTCGTTTTGCACTCCGGACACATTACAACAAGACAAAAGAAAAAACAATCTCTACATTCACAAAGAAACCTCATGGATCCACCAAGTGCAAACTTGTTTCGAAAGTGAATGTAAAAACTGCTTTTCTTAAATTCGATTCCTATTAGGACCTTTTGTTATTAAAAACCTTACATACGATTGTACAAATCCTCGTATTTCCTCGCCGAATTCGCCCAAGAATAATCCTTCGCCATACCTCGATCGATAATCTTATTCCAGTCACGTTTCTTATTATAGTAAACGTGTTTTGCGTAACGAATGGTATTCAACATCTCGTGTGCATTATAATTTGCGAAAGAAAATCCGGTTCCTTTGTTTTCGTACTCATTGTATGGTTCAACGGTATCTTTCAAACCACCTGTCTCACGAACAATCGGCACCGTACCATAACGAAGACTCATTAACTGGCTCAATCCACAAGGTTCAAAAAGAGATGGCATCAAGAACGCATCACATGCTGCATATATCTTATGAGAACGTTCATTAGAGTAGAAAATGCTTGCCGATACTCGCTCCGGATATTTCCAAGCAAAATGACGGAACAAATGCTCATATTTCTCATCTCCGGTTCCCAATACAACCAACTGTGTATCTTCTGCACAAATTTCTTCAATCACATAATCGATCAAATCAAATCCCTTCTGATCTGTCAGACGAGATACAATACCGATCATAAATTTCTTATCATCCTGTGCCAAACCAAGTTCTTTCTGGAGCGCACGTTTATTCTTCACCTTATCTTTACGGAACGTTCTTGCATCGTAATTTGCCACAATCATCGGGTCGGTAGATGGATTGTATTCATCGTAATCCAAACCATTTACAATACCAGTTAGACATCCTGCTTTTGCATTGATCAAACCATCCAATTTTTCTCCATAGAATGGGGTTTTGATTTCCTCGGCGTATGTATCACTAACCGTAGTAATCTGATCAGCATACACAAGACCACCTTTCAGATAGTTTGCATCACCATACGCTTCCAACTTATCCGGCGTAAAATAATATGCATCCAATCCTGCCGTATCCATGACCGTCCTTTTATCCCACACGCCCTGGAACTTCAGATTATGAATCGTCATAATGGACTTGATACCACGGAAGAAGTCACCTTGCTGGAAAGAATCCTTCAGATATACTGGAATCAATCCAGTCTGCCAATCGTGACAGTGGATGATATCTGGTCGAAAATCAATCAACGGCAACGCAGAAAGGGTAGCTTTACTGAAAAATGCAAACTTTTCGATGTCTTGATAGATTTCACCATACGGTTTATTCCCACTAAAGTAAAATTCATTATCTAAGAAATAGAATTTAATCCCCTGATACACCAACTGGAAAATACCCACATACTGCTTACGCCATGCAAGCTCAAGGTAGAAATGTGTAATATATTCCATCTGCTCCTTGTATTCATCCGGTATCGCCATATACTTCGGAATCATAACACGAACATCAAATTCATCTTTATTAAAATATTTTGGCAAGGATCCAACAACATCTGCCAAACCTCCCGTCTTAATAAACGGTACACACTCAGACGCAACAAACAAAATATTCTTCATGTTTTTCCCTCCGTTCCGCATGGGATATCCCATAATCTCTCATAACTATAGTATACACCATTTTAGGACGTTAGAAAAGCACTTTTTGAATTTTATTCATCAACTAACGAAAGCGTTTTTCCACCAATTCCAGACCTTTATACAACCCTGTAGCCACAATACACAAAATCACAATACTTAACATCACATAATCCAACCGAAACACCTGACTTCCGTAGACAATGAGATATCCCAATCCAGCATTTGCTGCCAAAAATTCGCCAATAATAACGCCAACCAAGGAAAGACCAATATTGACTTTCATATTACTAACAATGGTATGCACATTTCCCGGTAAAACAATGTAACGCAAAATGTCAATTCGATTCCCCCCCAATGTACGAACCAGCTTGATTTTTTCTTCTTCTGCTGAGCAAAATGCGGTATACAAAGTAATGATACTTCCAAACACCGCCACAGAAACTGCTGCGACAATTATGGTTTTCATATTATTTCCCAGCCACACAATAAACACAGGTGCCAGTGCTGTTTTTGGCAAACTATTGAGAACCACAAGATACGGTTCGCAGACCTTTGCCACCGTCCCATTCCACCACAAAAAAATCGCAATTAAAATCCCCAAAAACGTAATGAGAAAGAAACTTAGAAAAGTCTCTGCCAGCGTTACTCCCATATGGTAAAATATGCTCCCCGTCGCCGAAAGCTCCACAAAACACCTTGCCATACGAGAAGGACTACTAAAAATAAACGGATCCATCCATCCAACGCGCGTCGCCACCTCCCAAAGGATTACAAAAAGAACAAATATCGTGATTTGTAAAACACGTATTTTTTCCTTTTCCCGAATACATTGGTGCAAATATTCTTTCTGTTGTAACGATTCTTCGAGATTCCATTTTCGTCTTAATTCCCGAATCGAGCATTTACTTTCCACCATTCAACGCCTCCCATATCTCATTGAAATATACTTGAAATTCAGGTGTACTTCGCGCCTTAAACGGAGTCAGCTCTCCTTCGTATGTGAGGTGAATTGGAACATCTTTTTTTACTGTAGCTGGGCGAGCGGTAAGAACAATAACACGGTCCCCCATGCTGATTGCTTCCGAAATGTCGTGTGTGATGAGTATGGCTGTTTTCTTCTCCTTCTTAATAATTTTCCAAATATCATCCGACACCTCTAATCTTGTCTGGTAATCCAAAGCGGAAAAGGGTTCATCCAAGAGCAAAAGATCTGGTTCCATCAACAAGGTACGAATTAAAGCGACTCGCTGACGCATCCCTCCAGACAATTCCGACGGTCTCGCCTTTTCAAACGTATTAAGTCCATAGGATGCAAATAGTTCCTCCAAACGGTGCAACTTTGCCTCATCTCCCATTTTTCTCTGAATCATCAACCCCAACGAAGCATTTTGTATGGTATTTTTCCATTCCAACAAATAATCTCGTTGCAACATATATCCGATATTAAGTTTTGATTGTTTCAACTCTTGGTCATTCATGCGTACTTTGCCGGAATCCGGCTGAATCAAACCTGCGATAATAGAAAGTAATGTAGATTTCCCACAGCCACTGGGACCAACGATGGCGAGAAACTCTCCCTCTGCCACCTCAAAACTCAGATTGTCTATGGCAAGAGTCTCCCCAGATACACTATGGTACGAATATGAAATTTGGTCAAAGGATAACAGACGACTCATTGTTCGCTCCCCATGTTAGGATATACCTTATTTTATGATAGAATCGTCAATCTGTGAAAGAAATGTCGAAGAAGGAAATTCTTTGTTTACTCTTGCCTGAAAATACTGTCCTACCACATGTTCCAATTCTTCTTGCACCTTTTCCTTCACGGAAAAGGTGTAGAGTTTTTCCACGCTGGAAGCAAGAATCCGTTGCAAAATATAGGTGGTTGTTCCGGAAACCTGTATCGCTCCCGTCCCATTGTACGGTGCATTTTTGTAACAATTTCCGCACAAAATACAAGCATCCTTTTTATGAAAGTAGAATAGTTCTTCTTTTTGACCACATCCCACGCACGCAAATAAACGGGGGGCTTCCCCGTTCAAAGCAATCATCTTAAATTCATAGATCAAACGAACTAATTTCCGATTCAAAGACGGAACTTTCAACGCTCGAAGTGATTGATATAACAGTTTCAATACATCTCGACTATCCAAATTTTCTCGTGTAAAATAGTCCGCGACTTCACAAAAGTACATCCCCATATATATATCTTCCAGTTCGTCCCGAAGTTCCGAAAAATAATTCGCCACTTCCACAGAAGATATGGTATAGGAATCTCTTCCTCGATATACGGTGAACTCCCCAAAAGTAAATGGTTCACTGGCTGCCATCAACGAACTTTTGGGACGTCTTGCCCCTCTTGCAAAGGCTGAAATCTTCCCTCTCTCCTTTGTAAGAATGACAAGACGTTTGTCATATTCACCAACAGGAGCGCCCGAAAGCACCATCCCCGTCACTTTTTCCTGCATGGTTCATCGACTCCATCCCATCCGACCAACGGTCTTGTGATTTATTTGCCTCTGTTCTCTCTGCGGTATCTCTTGCAGAATTTACATACTTCAAGTAATCCGACACTTTGCCTGTTCGATAAAAATCATTCCAGCAATCACTCTGCATCATTGTCTCCTCCGTGGTTCCTCTGTCAGTACGAATCGTACTGACGTTTTCTCATACTACTAGAATCCCCACGACATCGGGTCAATATACTAGAACATTCTACCAGATTACAAATCTTGCTTTTTATTGTAGCCGAAGTTCTTCAAAAGAAAATCGCTATCGCGCCAGTCTTTCTTTACTTTTACCCAAAGCTTTAAGTTTACTTTTTTCTGAAGAAAATCTTCGATCTCTACCCGAGCTTGGCTACCGATTTTTTTCAACATCTGACCTTGTTTTCCAATGATAATCCCCTTGTGGGAATCTCTTTCGCAAATAATGGTAGCATCGATGTCATAAAGATTTTTGTTATTCCGACGCACTTTCATCTGATCCACTGCCACCGCAATTCCATGTGGAATTTCATCCGATAAAAGGCGAAGAGCTTTTTCACGAATCAACTCTGCCACGATTTGGCGCTCCGGCTGATCTGTCACCGTCTCTTCATCATAAAACTGTGGGCCCTCAGGCAAATATTCAAACATAACATCCACCAAGTGATCCACACGTTCTCCCGTTCGAGCGGAAACTGGAATAATCTCGCTAAACTCCATAATTTTTTGATAGGCATCGATACAAGCTAAAAGCTCATCCTTCTTCACCGTATCAATTTTATTCATAACAAGAATAACCGGGATGCGAGCCTTTTTTAACTGCTCAGCGATGTGCTGCTCTCCCTTTCCGATGAACGTTGTCGCCTCCACCAGCCAAAGCACCACATCCACCTCTTCAAAGGTTCTTTCCGCAACTCCCACCATATATTCACCAAGTTTATTTTTGGCTTTGTGAATGCCTGGTGTGTCCAGAAATACAATCTGACCACGCTCATCATGGTAAATGGTCTGTATCCGGTTTCTTGTAGTCTGTGGCTTATTACTTGTAATCGCAATTTTCTGTCCGATGATGCGATTCATCAACGTGGATTTTCCTACATTTGGTCGTCCCACCAAAGAAACAAATCCCGAACGAAACACATCCTCATTTTGTATTTTTTCCATTCCTTATCCTCACTTCTATTCATCCGATCGTATCGATCACATCAAACAAACTGCTATTTTCTTTTACCTTTTCCTCATTTCCAAGAACACAGATTTTCTCAGTTCCAAGAATTGCCTCCACCATATCTGCTGCCTGTCGAATATCTTCCTGCGTTGCTGACAGAATCTGGTCACGATCCTTCTGTACCTGCTCCTCTGTTGCACCACTAAGATATGCTGCCATGGAGCGAGCACCTTTTGCTCTTGGTGTTAATGGCGTATCAATATTGCTGATGGTTCCAATGATGTATTTGGTCATTTCTCGTTCATCTGCTTTAAAATTACGTAAATACTCAGGAACCCCTTTGTACACTTCATTGGTCTCAGAGAGTTTTGGATCACGGTAAGACACAAAATATCCCTCTCCCGTGTTGGCAAATCCGCACATAACCCCATAGGCTCCGCCCTTCACGCGCACCTCATTCCAAAGATATTCATAGCTAAGAAGAGATTTCACAACATGATACACACCACTATATGGAATCCCCTTATCCATGAAATTTCCAACACGAGCCACATACTGAATCTGGCCTGCTGTCTTGAACCCTTCGTTTTCTTTCAGTTCATCCCGCAACGGCTGCTTTGACGGAACAGAAATTGTCTCCTGTTTTGTGTCATCCAGTTTGTTCACGAATGTGGTATATACTTCCTCAAACTTAGAATATTCGTCCTCCGCACAAGTTACCCCTGTCAATACATTTTCTTTTGTAAAAATAGTGGCAACCAAATATTTCAATATAGCAATCAAGTTTTCTTTTTCTTCCTCAAAGTTTTCATCCAGCCACTTCAGGAAACGATAGTAAGAAATGCCACAAAACTGTTCATCATAGCGTCCAGACTCCGAAATGTATGCCATACCACGCCCGGTAGCCGTTCCATGACCGGCAGCGATCAACCGCATTTGCAAGGAAGATCTTTGTTCACCTATGATCTCCTTTAATCGTTTCTCATCTGTCAAATGAGAGGAAGAAAGTGCCTCGTATATCAACTCAAAAACCTTTTCCAGTTTGTCCGCAAACACCTTCGTGCCAATGGAAAAGTGTGCCATGTACTCTCCTCGTTTTTCCCGACTTTGAATGGTCTTCGCGGAGAATGTCAAATCTCCTGCATTTTGAAGTATCTCATTGGAATATGCGAGTTTATCATGCCAATCCGTATCCACACTTCCAATTACTGACCCAAGTAAACTGATATATGGCGCATAATCTTTTAACAATGGTTTAATATCGAATAACATTCCCACATAATGAATACCGTTGGTGAAGTAATTGTGGTGAATCACCTTGCTACCTGCCACTTCCTTTTCGATGTTAGAAAAACCTTGCGCTTTCTTGCCAATGTCTTCACGGGATAGAAGTGGAATTTTCTCCAACAATTCTTTTGGCGTCGGCTCCTCTTGGTACCGCTCCAGCTCCGCCGTTTCACGAATCAACGCCTGTCTTTCCTCCATAGAAAGGGTATCAAGATGCTTCGTCAAACGCGCCGCTTCCTGCTCATCCATCTGCGTTGTTAAACCGATTTTCGGCTCCACAACTACGATAGAACGATGTGTATTATCCAGTAAATACACTTGAATTAACTTCTCAAAATAGCCATCCTTTATTTTCTCGCGCAACTTGGCAAATGTTTCGTTAAACTGAAGATGAATGAACGGACAATCCGAATCATACAACCAACTATCCATTAACTGAAGGCCGTACATAAGCCCCTTTGGATAAGAACCAAAATCAGCTTCCCGACAACGGAACTCCAACGCATTTAATCCCGCATTCAAGGAGTCCTGATTGATTCCTTCTGCTACGATTTTTTCAAGTTCTCGTCGAATAATCGCTACAAATTCATCCTTTTTCTCTGCCGTTGAATTTTTCGCTGTAATGGAAAATACCGGCTGGCAAATGCTTTCCTCATAAAAACTGCTAATTTCACTCCCTATTCCCGCATCCATAAGTGCCTGTTTTACAGGTGCTCCGATGCCTTGCACCAGCACATAATTCAATACTTGAAATGCAATGTATAGTTCGCGATCCAAGGACGTTCCCACCACTGCATTATAGCTAAGGTAGGTCTTTCCTTCCTCTTCTTCTCCTTCCGCCAAAGAATAATATGCCAATACTTCTTCCGGCCTTTCAAAGGCTTCCTGCTTCGTAATTTCCGAGTTCATTTCCAAATATTCAAACTGGCTCAGATACTTTTCGTCAATCCATGCCAGCTTTTCTTCCATATCCATATCACCATACAGATATATATAACTATTGGATGGATGATAGTAGGTAGAATGGAAATCCAGATAAGCTTCATATGTCAAGTCCGGGATATCCACCGGATCCCCACCAGACTCATAACCATACGGTGTATCCGGGAATAACGACTGTTGAATCTTACGATCCAACAACTGCTCTGGTGAAGAAAATACACCTTTCATTTCATTGAAAACAACACCATTATAAGTAAGAGGTCCCTCTAGCTCCGTCAGTTCATAGTGCCAGCCCTCCTGCTTGAATATCTTTTTTTCCTGATAAATATTCGGGTAGAAAACCGCATCCAGGTACACGTGCATTAAGTTTTGGAAATCCTTGTCGTTGCAACTAGCTACCGGATAAACTGTTTTATCCGGATAAGTCATAGCATTCAAAAAAGTATTCAAGGAACCTTTCGCCAGTTCAATAAACGGATCTTTTACCGGAAAATCCTTGGAACCACACAACACCGTGTGTTCCACAATATGAGCCACACCGGTGGAATCCTTTGGTGGAGTACGAAATCCGATGGAAAATACTTTATTGTTATCCTCGCACTCAATCGCCACAATTTTTGCTTTTGTCTTTTCATGCTCCAGAAGATATCCCTTCGCATCAAGCTCCTTTAGTTCCTGATTTACCAGTACGCGATACCCTTTTACTGCCTTCATGATTAACTCCTTTCTTATCCGATTTTTCTGCACTTTTTATCTCGGTACACTGAAAAATCTGGATTGCCGACGGTGCCAATGTAATTTCAATGGAGTGATCCATTCCGTCCTGTTTTTTCTTTTTTGCTTGCTTCAAGCGTGGATTGATATTTCCCTTTCCACCATAAATAATGCTATCACTATTAAATACTTCTTTACATTTTCCTGCAAATGGCAACCCAATCGCAAATTTGTCATAAGCCACAGGTGTAAAATTACACACAACCAGTAATGTCTCATCCTCATGCTTACGCAAAAACGAAATGACACTGTGATCTGCATCCAGCATACTGAGCCACTGGAATCCTTCCGGCTTGTCATCGCTGGCATACATTGCTGGATGCTCTTTGTAAAACGCCCACAAACCTTTCACATAATCCTTCAACATAGCATGTGGAGACTTGATGTTAATAATCTCTCCAGTCTCACTTGCCGCCGCCTGAAGATCATCCAGCAGGTGCCAATCTAACTGGCGTTCCTCGCTCCATTCTCTCTCCTGACCAAAATCCTGTCCCATGAACATAAGATTTTTTCCCGGATGCGCCGCCATATAACCATAACTCAAGCGCAAATCTGCCATTTTCTGTTCTGCCGTTCCCGGCATTTTCCCATACATAGAACCTTTGCCATGTACCACTTCATCGTGAGAAAATACCAGCATAAAATTCTCCGAATACTGGTACACCATGCTAAAAGTAAGCATACCATGACGACCTTTACGGAACAATGGATCTGTCTGGATATATTCCAAATAATCATTCATCCATCCCATGTTCCATTTAACATCAAAGCCAAGACCACCATCTTCTAAGTTACCTGTTACCATTGGCCATGCCGTAGACTCTTCTGCAATTGTTATAGTACCATCTTTTCTTGATTTTATTTTTTTATTCAATTTCTTCAAAAATTCCATTGCTTCCAAGTTTTCATTGCCACCATACATATTGGCTACCCATTCGCCATCCTGCTTTCCATAATCCAAGTAAAGCATGGACGCAACCGCATCCAGACGCAAGCCATCGGCATGATAACGATCCAACCAAAACAACGCATTTGCAAGGAGGAAATTTGACACTTGTGGACGTCCATAATTATAAATCAATGTCCCCCAATGTGGGTGTTCCCCTTGTCTCTTATCCAAATGCTCATACAAACATGTACCATCAAATCGAGCCAATCCATGCTCATCTCGTGGGAAATGCGCTGGTACCCAGTCAAGAATCACTCCGATTCCATTCTGATGAAGAACATCCACAAAGTACATAAAATCTTCCGGTGTACCATATCGAGAGGTTGGTGCATAATACCCTGTTACCTGATATCCCCAGGAGGCATCAAATGGATGCTCCATCACTGGCATACACTCTACATGTGTATATCCCATCTCTTTACAATATTCACTTACCATCGGTGCAAGTTCGCAGTAATTATAGAAGCACTCATTTTCCGGCATACCATCGGTAGGCGCTGGCTTTTTAAAGGAACCAAGCTGCAATTCATACACTACCATTGGCTCAGCATTAACATCCTTCTTTTTACGCTCTGTCAACCACTTTTTGTCGTTCCATTTGTACTTATCAATATCCCACACAATGCTTGCATTTGCCGGGCGCTTTTCGTAAGTATATCCATATGGATCTGATTTCAACACAATATTCCCATCGAAACCATGAATCTGATATTTGTAAATGTCGCCCTCTTTTACTCCTGGCACAAACAATTCAAAGATACCTGTGGCAAGACGTTTCATCTGGTTTTTTCTACCATCCCAATCATTGAAATCTCCCACTACACTGACGGAAGATGCGTTCGGTGCCCACACCGCAAAATATGCTCCATCAAATCCATTTACCTTCGCCAAATGCGCTCCTAATTTTTCATACACCGTATCATGATTTCCTGTCTCATACATAGACTCGTCCATGGCATCCACAAAATTATCCAATGCATAAACATCGCAGGTGTCTACTTTTTTATCTTCATACTCTACATGATATGTATATTCCGGGATTTTCTTGCATCCCAAAAATGCAGCAAAATATCCCTCATCGTCCATGGCTGTCATTTTTACTGCGCGACTTTTTCCCTTTACTTTCACAGAAACACTTTTCGCTTCCGGAAAATAACAACGAACCAATACATTTCCCTCAACTTCCATTGGTCCCAATAATTCTTGCGGATTGTGGCATTCTGCATATTCCAAATCTTCGATTTGAGGCCACTCCATATAATCTTCGATTTTTAACTTCATAATATTCCTCCATTCCTTTTTGCTTGAAAAGCAAATCCTTTCCTTTTCAAGCAAATCCATTTGCTTTTTTTCATTCGCTCCGTGCTCCGCACTTCGCTCATGTGGGGGCTCGCCAAATGTACAAAAAGTCAAGGAAGCAATCGTGCACCTACGGTGCCGGAATTCGAGTCCGTGAGTTAGGCGAATAAATTCGCCCCCTCACACACTCTTGTTCCGGGTGCAAGCACCCACGATTGACACCTTGACTTTTTCTCCGCCCGGCTCGCCTTATTCATTGTACCACTCGACGATTTCTTCACCATCTTCGGTATATTTAGGTTCTGTTTTTGGCATATATTTTTTTAACAAATGCTCCATTGGGAAGGTGTACAAAAAGGACGCTCCTGCCGGAACAACCAACAATACAATAGCGATTCCCTTGGCAAACCCAAAGTAAATAACCAGGAAAGATCCAATAAGAATCACCAACAATGCCAATGTGTGCAAGAAATGACGAAATGCCAGATACAAGGAGAAACGGAATATCTTGCTCACCTTCATATCAAACCGAGACAACACACAAAATACATACGATACGATGCACAAAAACATTGCGCCAAGAGCAATGTACGCACCTGCCAAGTATCCTCCATACTGGGATTCCTGATCGGAAATACCAATCACCTTCAGATTGAAATACAAAAGGCCGTAAATCAATGCAATAATCACCCACATGATGGTGGCTGGCACAAAGTTCTGCTTAAAGCTTCTCCAGAACTCCGTCCATACATAACTACGGTCACGACGCAACACCTTTGCACTTACATAATACAACGACGTAGTTGCCGCTCCCACCGTAACAACCGGGGTACAAAAAATCACATACAAAATACTTAACCAACCAATATCAAATATCTTCGACAATGCACGCATAACCGCATTGTCAGAATTAAAAAAACGATCCATCTTTTACCTTTTTCCTCCAAATTTGTTTCTTAGTTATATCTGATGAATGAACAAGCCACTTCTGAGTTTTGGCTCAAACCACGTGGATTTTGGTGGCATCAAAAGATCATTGTCTGCCACATCAAAAAGCTCCGTAATGGAAGTCGGGTACATCGAGAAGGATACGCACATATCGCCATTTGCTCTTCTCTCCAATTCCTTCAACCCACGGATACCTCCAACAAAGTCAATACGACTGTCGGTTCTAGGATCCCCGATACCAAGTACAGGTCCCAGCAAATTGTCCTGAAGCACAGACACATCCAGACTTCCCACAGCATCCTTCCCTTCAAAAAGCGCTGCCTTCGCTGTCATGTGATACCATTTACCCACCAGATACATACCGAAAGTACCTTTCTTCTCTGGTGCAACCGGTGCACCTGCCTCTTCCACCTCAAAGCACTCCTTCACTTTATCCATAAACTGCTCTTTGGTAAGACCATTCAAATCCTTCACAGTACGGTTGTAATCCATGATCATCAACTCGTCGTGTGGGAACAATACAGAAAGGAAATAGTTGAATTCCTCTTCACCGGTATATCCCGGATTCTCCTGACGACGTTTCAATCCAACCTTTACTGCGGATGCGGCACGATGATGTCCATCGGCAATATAAATGCGGTCAATATTCTTAAATGCCTGATAAATCGTCTCCACATCTTCCTGCTGGCTGATTTTCCACACACGATGAGAAATACCATCCACTGCGGTAAAATCATACAACGCCTCGGTCTGCAAATATTTATTTACTACTTCATTGATTTCTTCCTTCGAGCGGTACGCAAGGAAAATCGGTCCTGTCTGGGCAGAACAAGTGTCAACGTGAGTAATACGATCCACTTCCTTGTCTGCTCTTGTATTCTCATGCTTCTTAATGACATTATTTGCATAATCATCCACAGAAGAACAAGCCACCAATCCCGTCTGGGAGCGGCCATCCATCACAAGCTGATAGATATAATACACTCTGTCTGTATCAGTAACATACACACCATCTGCAATATCCTTTTCCAAAAGTTCCTTTGCCTTCTGATAAACCTCTGGCGCATATGTATCCACGCTATCGTCAAAGCTGGTCTCTGCCCGGTCAATCTTCAAAAAAGAAAGTGGCTCTCTCGCAACCTCTTCCTTTGCTTCCTGTCTGTTATAAACATCGTATGGTAACGCTGCCACGCGATCCGCCAGCTCCACCGCCGGACGCACACAGCCAAATGGTCTAATCTCTGCCATGTCTTCCTCCTTGTATATAAGTAATAAAGTCTACTCCTAGTATAGCGAAAAACGAAAAAGAAAACAAGTCTTTCCAAAATACTTTACACTTCATTCACATATTTTTTTAATTTCTGCCAAAACTAAAAGTAAATATGCACAGCTTGGAGGCCACAATATTATGAACTTACAAAACTCTGCAAAAAATTTTATCAAATGTGGCGTGTATGGATGGGGATTTGAATGTCTCTGGACTGGTCTGCACGCCATCCTTTCCCATGAGAATAAACAACTCACTTGTCGGACTTCCATGTGGATGTTTCCCATCTACGGCATGGCATCCTTTATTAAGCCATTGTCCACGGCATTAAAAAACACCCCGACCATTTTTCGAGGTGTGGTATACATGACCTGCATCTTTGTTACGGAATACGGCACCGGACGCCTGTTGAAAAAGAACCACTGCTGCCCTTGGGACTATAGCAAATCAAAGCATAATATAAAGGGGCTTGTCCGGCTGGACTATGCCCCTCTGTGGTTTGTGGTTGGGTTGGTGTATGAGAAATTGCTAAAATAGGCCCCTATCTCTTGGGCATATACTGCACTGCAATACGGTTTTCCGGCTTCACATCACATGTATAAATGACAAGCAAGAAAAACCATTCCAACGGTTTCATAAGTATATAAATCAAATCTGCTATGTACCGAGAGCGAATCCATCTCGCCACAGGAAATCCGTATTTGTCATATGCACCACGAATCCTTTTGTGCAATCCCGGAGTCCGTTCTGCCAAAATCTCTTCAAATGCATTCGCCACACATAATTGTCGATTCACAATTACTTCATGTCCATGTCGTACACCACGACGGATGGGCTTAACGACTCTTCGATGTCCCCCTGCCGCCACGGTACACAAATAATGCTCATCCATATATATATTTTGCGGTGCAATTTTCTGCGACAGGCGCCAATCACTGGTCTCTGTCCATGCTTTAATAACGGTGTCCGGCTCTTGTCCAAACAAAGCTAGAATCGCAATCACAACACCCGCCAAAGGAACCATAAATATGAGTGCAATGATAGGCCACCGATCTGCATTTGCCAACCATTGATTTAGTCTTACCATCCATTTCCATTTTCCACTATAGTCTCGATCCGCTTGTTCTGTTTTCCACTCGTGCATTTTTACCAAAATCGTTTTCCATGCAATCACTATGCAATTCGCAGGTGGGATGCAAAGAACCCATGTCGCCCCTGCTGCCTTTACGAATATCACTTGCACCATCCACACCACACATAAAATCACTCCGATATACATCGCTGCAATGGACGAAACGATAATAATCGGCGAAAGTTTAGATAGCTTTATGGTAGACAATAGCAAATACCCATACATAGCGATAAATATCAATAAAAACATGGTTGGAAAACTTCCCCGCCAGATGGGTATGTGCAATTGCTCATTAACCAGAACTTGGTCCCAGTCTGCTCCTGTTATATTTGTAAACCCAAGTGCCACAAAACTGCAAAGAATACTTAACCCAACGGAAATCCACTCCCATAGAACTTGATATTTGCCCTGCTTCTTACCACCGACTGCTCGGCAAAAAGCAAGCCAATTGTTAGAAAGCAAAAAGGTTGGCATAGCGATAAAAACACCAAAGCATATGATAAAGCCAAGTAGACTTCCTAATGTATCCAGCATGGATCCGTAAATTTCACTCATGATTTTCTCCCTCCGTACTTTAGACGTTTGCCGGAAGCAAAACATTCCCCCTACCTCTGGAAACTCACCCTCGAATTTTCCGGCACGGAACTAGTAATAAAGGTATTACCGCCAATGACAGAATTCTTTCCGATGACGGTATCTCCTCCTAGGATGGAAGCATTGGAGTATATCGTTACGTTGTCCTCGATGGTTGGGTGACGCTTCACACCAGACAGATCCTGCCCACCACGAGTGGAAAGCCCCCCCAGTGTCACTCCCTGGTATAATTTCACGTGGTTACCGATAATCGTAGTCTCACCGATGACGATACCAGTACCATGGTCGATAAAAAAGCTCTCACCAATCTGCGCTCCCGAATGAATGTCGATTCCGGTTTTACCATGGGCGTACTCTGTCATGATACGAGGGACAAATGGCACCTGTCGGATATAAAGTTCATGAGCAATTCGATATACAAAGATAGCAAAAAGTCCCGGATAGGAGAAGATAATTTCCTCTTTACTCTGGGCTGCCGGGTCACCGTCAAAACCTGCCTGCACATCCTTGAGAAGGAGTTTCTGGATGCGTGGCAACTGTTCAAAAAACTCTCCGCATATTTTCTCAGCCCGCTGGCGATTGCATTCATCCGGCATGCCCTCCATGGACTGCGCAAAAATCTTCTCGTCTTCGTTATAGGCAAAGGCACAAGCAATCTGCTCCACTAGCATCTTATAGATTGCCAGCAAACGGTCCCCCACAAAATATTTTGGCAATCCTCTGGTGGCGTCCTGCTCTCCAAAGTATCCCGGAAACATGACCAATCGAAGTTCTCGCAAGGCATCAATGATAATCTTACGCTCCGGCATATTTTTACCAGCTTTCGTGGAGAACAGTGGCTCATTGCTATAATTGTCGGCGATCTGTTCCACCACATGCTCGATGGTTTGTTTTGTATTCTGATTCATAATTTCCCCTCCAAAGTTCTCATAACTTACATTACAAAGAAATTTCATTTACAAAGTAATCAATATACTCCCACACTTCCTCTTTTCCCTCTCTCGTATGAGAAGAAAATGGGATGATCGGTGTTCCCTCCACCGCTTCCAGCTTCTTTCGAATAATCGCGATATTTTTATTGCGGACATTCTTGCTGACCTTATCCGCCTTCGTGGCGATGATCAACGGATTGAAGCCCTTATTTAAAAGCATCTGATACATTTTTATGTCATTGGCAGATGGTTCGTGACGAATATCAATCAAAAGAAATACCACACGAAGCGCCTCTGACGTATCCAGATATTTTTCGATCATTTTCATCCATTTTGCTGCCACTTCGCGAGACACTTTGGCATAGCCATATCCCGGCAAATCTACCATGTAGCACAGGTCATTGATGTTGTAATAATTTATAGTCTGGGTCTTTCCCGGTTGGGAAGAAATACGAGCAAAGCTCTTGCGGTTCAACAGTGTATTGATAAGAGAAGATTTCCCCACATTGGACCGCCCCCAAAATGCCATCTCGATTTTATCGTTTTGCGGAATCGTACTTGTAATACCGCATACCGTTTCTAACTCCAGTGATTTAATAACCATAGCTTCTTTCCTTTCCGTAATACAACAGGTGGCACTCACGATACGAGTGCCGCCTTTAATACCATTTGCATATTTTCAGCAAAGATCACTTCCATTCCTTCCGTAATCTCTGCATCCAGTTCTTCCACATCCGGCTCATTTTCTTTTGGTACGACAACACGCTTCATACCTGCTAATTTCGCCGCCAGTAATTTTTCTTTCAATCCGCCGATCGGCAATACTCGTCCACGAAGAGTCACTTCTCCGGTCATTGCCACCTTGGCATCCACCTTCACTTCCTCAATCGCAGAGTAAAGTGCCGTTGACATGGTTACACCTGCCGATGGACCATCTTTTGGCACTGCACCTTCCGGTACATGCACGTGAATGTCGTGAGTCTTATAAAAGTCATTGTCTTTCTTCGAAATCGAGCGAACATAGCTCAGGGCAATTCGTGCCGACTCCTGCATGACTTCTCCCAACTGCCCCGTGAGGATAAGATTTCCTTCTCCCGGCATGATGTTGACTTCGATTTCCAGTGTGTCGCCACCCACTTGTGTCCAGGCAAGTCCTCGCACAATACCGATTTCATCGGTAGCATTTGCCACTTGGTTGGTAAACTTACGTTTTCCGAGAAACTCTTTTAGATTCTTTCCACTAACGCGAATTTTCTCGCTTTCTCCATTTACTACCTGACGAGCTGCTTTTCGACAAATCTTACCAATCTGACGCTCCAGCCCACGAACACCGGATTCCTTTGTATAATAAGAAATCGTATCACGCAGCGCCTTATCATTGATATTTAACTGCGCTTTTTTCAAACCATTTTTCTCTAACTGTTTCGGAATCAAATACTGCTTCCCGATGTGATACTTTTCATTCTCCGTATAGCCGGACACCTCGATGATTTCCATACGATCCAGGAGCGGTCGTGGAATGGTCTCTGTGGTATTGGCCGTACAAAGGAACAATACTTCTGACAGATCCACCGGAATCTCGATATAATGATCCACAAAATTGCGGTTCTGCTCCGGATCCAGCACTTCCAAAAGTGCCGATGATGTGTCGCCTTTATAATCGCTGCTTACCTTGTCAATCTCATCCAAAAGCATCAACGGGTTTTTTACTCCCGCTTTCTTTAAGCCATTGATGATACGTCCCGGCATGGAACCAATGTAGGTTCTTCGATGACCACGAATCTCCGCTTCATCCCGCACACCTCCAAGGCAAATTCGCACATATTCGACGTCCAGCGCACGTGCCACCGATCTGGCAATGGAAGTTTTACCGGTTCCCGGAGGTCCCACCAGACATACAATCGGAGCTTCGCCTTTACCGGTAAGATTACGCACCGCAAGGAATTCTAAGATTCGTTCCTTCACTTTTTCCAACCCATAATGATCTTCATCCAATACCGCTTCGGCATGAGAAAGATCTTCATTGGTTTCCGCCATATCATCCCAAGGAAGACTCAACAACGCTTCTACATAATCCCGCGCCACAGAAGTTTCGGAAGAATTCGCCGGCATATTTGCCAGACGGGCAATCTCTTCGCTTATCTTTTCCCGAACTTCCTCCGAACAATTCAATTCCGCCAACTGATGACGATACTTTTCTTCCGCACTGGCCCCGGTATCTCCCAGTTCCTCACGAATCACCTTCATTTGCTCGCGCAAATAATATTCTTTCTGGTTTTTGTCTACCTCGGCTTTCACCTTGGAACGAAACTCATTGCGGAACTTAAAAATCTCCAGTTCATTTCGCAACAACTGAGCCACGAGAGAAAATCTCTCCCGCACGCCAAAGCACTCCAAGATAATCTGTCTTTTGTCCAAATCAATTGGGATGTGCATGGCAACCAAATCCAGTAATTTATCCAAATCCTTTTCTTTTTTTATCTTCTCGTAAGCACTTCTGCCAGCTGCCGGATTTTGTCCCAGATATAGCGTATAGACATCCTTTATTTCCTGACACATTGCCTGCTTTTCGATATCGCTGATTTCTTGTGCTTCTTCCTTGCTATCATGAAGCACCACATCGCCGATCAGCAATGGTTCATTTTGCACAAGGGCCGCCAATGTCCCGCGTCGCAACGTAGATACCAAAATTCGCACCACATCATTTTCCAACTTAATGACTTGACGAATCTTCGCCAAAACTCCCACACTCATAAGATCCGAGTAAATCGGAAGTTCCACTCGATCATCCTTCTGGCTGACTATAAATATCATCGCATCATTTGCCATCGCTTCGTCAATGGCATGTTTCGTTATGTCACGACTTACATCTAAATGAACCAGCATGCCCGGAAGTATGGTCATTCCCTTCAAAGCAATCATCGGTAATGTTTTCATCTGTTCATCCATGACATGTTACCTCTTTTCTATCGTATCATTTAGGCACTCTCTTCTTCATTTTTTTCTTCCAGAAGAAGCACTTCGCCGTTGTCGCCAATAAGTTTCGGCTGTCCCGTCTTGTCGATTACCTCTTTGGTAACACGACACTCCTTCACGTCCTCTCGGGACGGAAGCTCAAACATATAGTCCATCATGCTATTTTCGATGATGGCACGCAACCCTCTGGCTCCGGTTTTTCTCTCAATGGACTGATGAGCGATTTCCTGTACTGCCTCATCCTCGAATACCAACTTGATACCATCCATCTCCAACAGTTTCACGTATTGCTTTGTAATAGCATTTCGTGGACGTACCAAAATCTCCTTCAATGCCTCTTCATCCAAAAGGTCCAAACTTACCGTCACTGGCACACGTCCTACAAACTCCGGAATAATACCAAACTTCACAAGATCCTGTGGCAATACCTGACGGAACAATTCTCCCACATTGGCATTGGTCTTGTCGCCAATCTCTGCATTGAATCCGATGGATTTCTTATCAATACGAGAACCAATGATTTTATCCAAACCGTCAAAGGCTCCACCGCAAATAAACAAGATATTCGTTGTATCAATGTGATAAAACTCCTGCTGTGGATGCTTTCTACCACCTTGTGGTGGCACGCTTGCTTCTGTTCCTTCCAAAATCTTCAGCAATGCCTGCTGCACACCTTCTCCCGATACATCGCGGGTAATGGATGCGTTTTCGGATTTCTTCGTAATCTTGTCAATCTCATCGATGTAAATGATTCCGTGCTCTGCTCGCGCAATGTCGTAATCCGCCGCCTGAATAATCTTCAACAAGATATTTTCCACGTCCTCACCTACATATCCGGCTTCGGTAAGCGTGGTTGCGTCCGCAATGGCAAATGGTACGTTCAATACTTTTGCCAATGTCTGCGCCAAATAGGTTTTTCCGGAACCGGTTGGTCCGATCATCAAAATATTACTTTTCTGTAATTCCACATCCATGTCTGCCGGAGACATGACACGTTTATAGTGATTGTATACTGCTACAGAAAGAGCCTTCTTTGCCTCTTCCTGACCGATGACATATTCATCCAAAAACTCTTTGATTTCTTTTGGTTTCAGAAGATTGATTTCCATCTCCTCCATATCTCTGCCATCATACATCTCTTGATATTCTTCTGTTAAAATCTCATCACAGAGTTCGATACACTCGTCACAAATATATACCCCTGTTGGTCCGGCAATCAGCTTGCGAACCTGCTTATCCGTCTTCCCACAAAAGGAACAACGAAACTGTGTCTGATTATCGTTATTTCTTCCTGCCATAATACTCTCCATTCTATTCCGCGCTAAAAGCGCAACATGGTGCCTCCCGAAAACACATTGGTGGCACCATATACGTTACATTATATTACTTCGATTCGTGATTTACGATAACACGGTCAATCAGTCCGTACTCCAATGCTTCCTGTGCGGACATAAAGTTATCTCTCTCGGTATCCTGTGTAACCTTCTCCACCGTCTGACCTGTGTTCGCTGCCAAGATTTCATTCAACTTCTTCTTCGTCTTCAAAATATTTTCTGCTACGATCTGAATCTCAGTTGCCTGACCTCTTGCTCCACCGGAAGGCTGGTGAATCATGATTTCAGAATTTGGAAGAGCGATTCGTTTTCCTTTGGCACCGCTGGAAAGCAAGAATGCTCCCATGCTGGCTGCCAATCCCATACAAATGGTGGAAACGTCACACTTCACATAATTCATCGTATCGTAAATTGCCATTCCTGCAGTTACAGAACCGCCCGGACTGTTAATATACAAATTAATATCCTTGTTTGGGTCTTCTGACTCCAAAAACAACATCTGAGCCACAACAAGACTTGCCGTTGCATCATTTACTTCATCTCCGAGGAAAATAATTCTCTCACGGAGAAGTCTGGAGTAAATGTCATAAGAACGCTCGCCACCGCGACTTGTCTGCTCAATGACGTAAGGTACTAAAGCCATAGTCTCTCCATCTCCATTCTATTTATACTACTTACTCTTCGCTGGCACTCTCTGTCTCAACTGCCTCTTTTACAAGAAGGTCAACTGCTTTCTGTACAGCGATATCCTGAGAAATCTGCTCTTTTTCAGCATCTCCAAACATGTCTTTGATCTTGTCAACTTCCATGTTGTACATCTCAGCCATTTTCTCAATTTCTTTATCGATGTCTTTTGCTGTTGCTTTGATTTTCTCAGCTTCTGCTACTGCCTCAAGGACAAGACGAGTCTTGATACGCTTTTCAGCCTCTGGACGCATCTGATCCATCAATGTCTGTGGCTGCATGCCTGTCATCTGCATGTACTGGTCAATGCCAAGTCCCTGCTGCTGAAGACGGGAAGCAAACTCATTGATCATCTGATTTACCTGCTCATCTACCATTGGTGCTGGAAGATCTACTTTCGCGTTCTCTACTGCTTTCTCGATTACCTGATTTTCTTTCTCAGTCTTAACCTGTGCTTTCTTTCTATCTGTAAGAGTTTTCTTCACACTTGCTTTGTACTCTTTCAAAGTATCAAACTCAGAAACTTCACTTGCGAACTCATCGTCAGCTTTTGGAAGCTCTTTCACTTTCACTTCTTTGATCTCTACTTTGAACAATGCTGGTTTACCTTTCAAGTCTTCTGCATGATACTCTTCTGGGAATGTAACATTTACATCTACTTTGTCGCCAGTCTTCTTACCAATCAACTGATCTTCGAATGTATCGATGAAGGAATGACTTCCGATTGTCAATGAATAATCGGTTCCTTTTCCACCTTCAAATGCCTCACCATCTACGAATCCCTCAAAGTCGATTACTGCGATGTCATCTTTCTTAATCGCACGGTCCTCAACGGTGATGATACGAGCATTCTGCTCACGTACGCGATCGATCTCTGCGTTTACGTCAGCTGCCATGATTTTAACTTCCTGTTTCTCTACTTCAAGACCTTTGTAGTCACCAAGTTCAACTTCTGGCTTAACTGCAACCGTTGCAGTAAATACAAATGGTTTGCCGGCTCCGATATCCTCTACATCAATTTCCGGTCTGGACACGATATCAAGTCCACACTCTTTTGCAGCTACTTCATATGCATCCGGAATTGCAAAATTTGCAGCATCTTCATAAAAGATTTCTGGTCCGTACAATTTCTCAATCATCTTACGAGGAGCTTTTCCTTTACGGAATCCCTGGATCTGAATTTTGCCTTTGTTTTTATTATAAGCTTTTACCATAGCTGCTTCGAAGTCTTCTGCACTTACCTCGATTGTGATTTTTGCCATACTGTTTTCAAGATTCTCAACTTTGTAACTCATTTTTCTTATTCCTCCAAAATATTAATTTCTTATTTTCTTCTATGTTTAGAAAGGTAAGCTTGTATAAGCATTCCCATAATTTTTTATTTCTAATCCCGATGCTTCGCATCGCCCCACTCGTATTTCGCTTCGCTACATGCTCGTGGTTGCCGTTCGCCAAATATAGAAATTTTCTGAAAGCAGAAAATTTCTTTGCTTGACTCATTGGATTACCAGATGCGGTAATTTCCGCTAAGCGCAAGCAATGCAAAGAGATACAGACAGTTGTCATAGTATCTTCTCTCGCCCTGACGAAGTGGTGTGTTCCAGAAACGCTCTACACACTCTTTTGCGTAAGGACCATCTGCTGCCAAGGAAGCCTGTGCATTGGTCGCGATGATCGCTACCGGATGAAGTGCCGGCTGGTCGATTACAGTACCATCGATTTCATAAATCTTGAACTCTTCATCTCTGTGTGTCTCCATGAAGAATTTCTGAACTTTATTGTTGTTTTCAACATGCCACTGATCTGGTGCAAACCACTCATAATCCACACCGATGTTCGCGATTACACGATAGGAGTCGCTGTAATACCAGTCATGACGTCCACCGAAGACATCCTGCTCTTCTGGATATGGTGTTCCATCATAGTAAGCATACTCTGCTGCCAAACCAGTCTCTGGGTGACAAGCTTTCTTCAAATACTCACGACTTGCCTGTGCCGCCTTCTTCCAGAAGTCACGATCCTCTTCATTTGCCCATTCAGCAAAAAGCTCATAGAAGTGAGGGCAGTGATAAGAAGGATCACTGAACTTACGACTAGGAATGAAACGAATCAAGTAATTCTCCGGCTCCATGATAGGATCTCCTGGCTCATTCTCACCATTGTGGATACAAGCGCTCAAGATATTCTTTGCTTCCTGAGAGTAGTTGAAGATTCCCTCTCCATCGCCCCATCTGTGAGAAGCGAAGAACAATGCCATCGCAAAGAATTCTTCTCCGTCTGGTGCAGGTCCCATATCATTTTTTGTACCATTTGTCTGACAAGACCAAGCAAAATAACCTTTGTTATAGCCATCTTCCATGTACATATAGGTTCTTGCCCATTTCCATACACGGTCGAACTCATTTTTCATGTTCATTTGAACACACATCATCATGGCATAAGACATACCTTCTGTACGTGCATCAAAGTTTCCTGTATCCTCGAAGTATCCCATGTCATCACCAGCTTCGAAGTAGAATTTCTCTCCTTCTGGTCCATAGAATACTGTGTTAAATGCATCTTTCAATTTCTTGTCAATCTCTTCCTGTGAGTATCCGCACTCTGCAAACACGTTACGATACTCTTTTGTGTAATAAGCACCTTTCATTTTATCGATTCCTTTCTTATCATTTACTTATTTTCGTGTCCCTTTGCTCGCAATACATCAATGATATGATATACATTTTTCTCACAAAGTTCATCCGTTTTTGCCTCTACCATCACACGAATCAGTGGCTCTGTACCACTTTCTCTCAGCAAAAGTCGTCCTTCTTCTCCAAGAGCTTCTTCCACTTCCTTTGCTGCTGCCTGAACATCGGCATCGTCTCGTGCTGCTACTTTATCTTTCACCCGCATATTTACGAGAAGCTGCGGATAAATGATCAAATCCTCTGTCAACTGCGACAATGTTTTTTCTTGAGAAAGCATCGCTTCCATAATCATAAGAGAAGTTAGGATACCATCTCCTGTTACCGCATGCTCTTTAAAAATCACATGTCCAGACTGCTCACCGCCCAGCACATAATCATTTTCCATCATATTGGCGCATACGTATTTATCTCCAACCGCAGTCTGCTCGTATTTGATACCAGCACGGTCAAACGCCTTATATAGTCCCATATTGGACATAACCGTAGTTACCACAACATCGTCTTTCAGTTTTCCTTGATTCTTCATATGAACACCACACAAATACATAATGTGGTCTCCCGTTACAATCTCGCCCTTTTCATTGACAGCTAAGCATCGGTCCGCATCACCATCATATGCAAATCCCACATCTGCACCAACTTCTTTCACAAATGCTTGCAACTTATCCATGTGAGTGGAACCGCAATCTCGGTTGATATTCATGCCATCCGGTTTATTGTGAATCGCATGCACAGTAGCACCGAGTTTTTCAAAGATTGCTCCAGCAATGCTGGATGCCGAACCATTGGACATATCCAGTGCAACGACTTTTCCTGCAAAGGAATGCTGTACCAATCGTTCCAAATACTCTTTGTAAATTTCTTTTCCTTCTCTATAGTCATAGCATCTTCCCAACTTCTCTCCTGTTGCATAAGGAAGTTCCGGTATTTCCCCGTCTATGTACTTTTCAATCTGTTCTTCAATTTCCTCTTCCAACTTGTGACCAATCCCATTGATCACCTTAATGCCGTTGTCAGTGTATGGGTTGTGGCTCGCTGTAATCATGATACCAAAGTCAAAATTTTCTTTTCGTATCAAATAAGAAATACTAGGCGTCGTCGTTACGTGAATTTCATATACATCTGCTCCACTGGCGGTAAGTCCTGCCGCCAAAGCGGTTTCATACATATACCCGGAAAGTCTTGTATCCTTTCCCACAATCACACGAACACGATGTTTGTCGTCTCGATAGTAATTTCCTAAAAAGCGTCCAATCTTGAAGGCATGGTCTGCGGTCAGCGTCACATTTGCTTCTCCGCGAAAACCATCGGTACCAAAATACTTCATGATGTTCCCCTTTCAAACCTTTAGGGCGCACTTTCTCCCTAAAAAACAATTTATCTAATATATACTATCATAAGAGGGAAATTAATTCAAGAGAAACTTTCTTATATAATTGTTCCTCCACCCAGCACATACTCACCATCATAAAAAACAACAGCCTGTCCTGGTGTAGCTGCTCGCTGAGGTTTATCAAAAACAACCTCTACCGTATCCTCATCGATCATCCGGATGGTGCAATCATCTCCTCGATGGTTATAACGAATCTTTGCCATTGCTCGAACTTCCCCTTCAATTCCTGGTACCGACATAAAATTCACATGATTCGCTCGAAGGGTTGTAGAGAAAATATCTTCATTTTCTCCAATAACCACCTCATTGGTCTCAGGACGAATTTCCGTCACAAATACCGGATGCCCCATGGACAGTCCCAATCCCTTTCTCTGTCCAATGGTGTAATGGGTAATTCCCTTATGGGTTCCAATGATATTTCCATGGATATCTACAAAATTCCCAGTCGGAATCGTCTCTCCCGTCTCTCTTTCTATAAAAGAAGCATAATCATTGTCCGGTACAAAACATATCTCCTGACTATCCGGCTTATGTGCCACTGGAAGTCCTGCTTCTTTCGCAATTTCACGAATTTTATCTTTTGCATATTCTCCCACCGGCATCAACGTTCGAGAAAGCTGTTCCTGCGTCAGATTGTACAGGGCATACGTCTGATCCTTCGCCGACGTTACCGAGCGTTTGATGGAATATCTGCCATTTGGCAGTTTATCGATCCGTGCATAATGTCCGGTTGCGATATAATCCGCACCAATCTCCAAACTCCGTTGCAACAACGATTCCCATTTTACATATCGGTTGCAGGCAATGCACGGATTTGGAGTCCGTCCCTGCTTGTATTCATTCACAAAATAGTCGATGACATTCTCTTGGAATTCCTGGCGAAAATTCATCACATAATATCGAATACCCAGCCGCTCTGCCACACGTCTCGCATCATCCACCGCCGACAGGCCACAACACCCACCATTTTCTTCTTGATTCTCCGGTGTTTCTTCCTGCCATATTTGCATCGTAACACCGATCACTTCATATCCTTGTTCTTTCAATAAATATGCTGCCACGGACGAATCCACGCCACCAGACATACCTACTACAACTTTTTTCGACATATTTTTCAATATCTCCTTTACGCAGTAAAGCGCAATGGTACGCCAAAACCATTGCGCTCTGTGTTTATTTTCCGTCGGATTATTTCTTAATCAACAATGATTTTCCTGTCATTTCTTCCGGCTGAGTAAGTCCCATCATCTCGATCAAGGTTGGAGCGATATCCGCAAGACAGCCACCCTCTCTCAATGTATAAGCCTCATCATAGTTTACGAGAATAAACGGAACTGGATTTACTGTATGTGCCGTAAATGGCTGATTGGTCTCATAGTCAATGAGCTGCTCAGCATTTCCATGATCCGCACAGATAAACATCTGACCATCTACTTCTTTGATGGCATCCACAACCTTGCCTACACACTCATCCACAGCCTCGATTGCCTGAATCGCTGCCGCCTCTACACCCGTATGTCCAACCATGTCTGGGTTTGCAAAGTTTACAATGATCACATCATATTTATCAGACTTGATGGCATCCACAAGCCCCTCACATACTTTGTATGCACTCATTTCCGGCTGAAGATCATAAGTTGCTACCTTTGGAGAATTTACCAAAAGTCTCTCCTCACCTTCATTTGGCTCCTCAACACCACCGTTAAAGAAGAAGGTAACGTGTGCATATTTTTCTGTCTCAGCAGTACGAAGCTGCTTCAAACCATTCTGCGCAAGGAACTCACCAAATGTATTGGTAATCTCAACCTTGTGGAATGCTACGATTTTATTTGGAATCGTCACATCGTACTCTGTAAATGTTACGAAAGTCAATGGGAAGAAACCATTGGCTCTTTCAAATCCATCAAATGATTCATCACAAAATGCTCTTGTAATTTCTCTGGCACGGTCTGGGCGGAAGTTGAAGAAAATAACCGAATCATTTTCTTTTACTGTTGTTAATGGCTTACCATCTTTTGTAATCACAGTAGGAAGTACAAATTCATCTGTCTCGTCCTTGTCATAAGACTGCTGTACGGCACAAGCACCACAAGCGGCTGTCTCACCTTTTCCAAGTACCAAAGCGTCATATGCTTTCTGTACACGGTCCCAACGATTATCACGATCCATAACATAGTAACGTCCCATAACGGTTGCTACCTGTCCAACACCGATTTCTTCCATCTTATCCATCGCCGCTGTGACAAAATCTTTACCGGAAGCTGGTGGTGTATCACGTCCATCCAAGAACGCATGAAGATATACATTTTCCAAACCATTTCTCTTCGCCAACTCCAAAAGCGCATACATATGTGTGTTGTGACTATGCACACCACCGTCGGACAAAAGTCCAAACAAATGCAAGTCAGAATTATTTTTCTTACAGTTCTCAATCGCCTGAAGCAATGCTTCATTTTCAAAGAATACACCATCCTGAATCTCTTTTGTGATTCGTGTCAACTCCTGATATACGATACGGCCGGCACCCATGTTCAGATGTCCTACCTCGGAATTTCCCATCTGTCCCTCAGGAAGTCCCACTGCCATACCACTGGCATTTCCTTTTACAAACGGACACTCTGCCATTAATTTATCCATAACCGGAGTTTTTCCCTCCGCAACGGCATTTCCTTCGCTCTTTTCATTGAGTCCATATCCATCCAAAATCATCAATACTGTAGGTTTCTTACTCATGTTCCAATTCTCCTTTTATGTTAATATCAATCTTTTACAAAAATCAACCGACACCCAAATCGCCCAATTTCAAATATCTTTGGTATGCACCATAGGTCATCGTAACGGCTCCTTCGCCTTTTCCTACAACAATCATGCTGTTATTTAACTCTGCATCTGTCGCCGCCACGGCACCAGGTACCGCAGTCGCTGCACTCTTTGTGGCAGTCTTCTCATCGCTCTGACTTTTTGTCACATCACCACTAAGCTTATTCGGATTTACCGTAACCGTTTTATCCGGCACCTCTACGCCTTCTTCCATGTAAGCAGCAATTTTCTTCACGTAATTCTGTGTCTCGGTAAATGGAGGAACACCGCCATACTGCTGTACTCTTCCACTTCCTGCATTATATGCGGCCGCTGCCAATGTGGTGTCGCCATCAAACTTTTTCAGATGCGCCGCCAAAAGCTTCGCTGCACCCATGATATTTTGCTCCGCATCAAAGGCATCCTTAACGCCTAGATCCTTCGCCGTCTCCGGCATCAACTGCATGATACCTTGAGCTCCCGCATGGGATACACTGTCCAGATTAAAATTGGACTCTGCCTTCGCCACTGCCACAAGGAAGTTGTACGACACGTCGTATTTTTCGGAAGCACGTTTAAATATGTCTTCTAACGTGGTTTTTAGGGAACCATCCGCATTCTGAGTTCCTGTTGTACCATTGGTAACCGCAGGATTCCCCGTTGCTTGTCCACTTTTTTCCGATGACGTCGCTTTTGCCGCCTCTTTTTCTTGCTTTAACACTTCCGAAAATGGCGTAATCGTCGTCTTACCATTTGGTACGATATTTCTTTGTGCTTGATGAATCGCTGTCTGGGACGACACATTATGAATCGTCAATGCCACGTCATCACCTCCCGTCTTTCGTACTTCTTCACCACAGTATAGTATACTAGATATCACAAGTTTTTGCAAATGCTATTTCCTGTCTCTCCCGATTTTTCCATCAATCATGCTATAAATCATACTGATGACAAAACACAAGATTCCCGAAGCAAAAAAGCTAAGGGCATTTCCCAATGTATTTTCGTAGGAAATATCTACCATGATTAATTTGAATGTACTTATCATGGATAAAATCAATCCAAACAATCGCAATGCTTTATATTCAAAGCGAAATCCCACGACAATTCCGGCAATTGCCAAGAGGAAGCACGAAATACTAATGGCGTAATTTACTGCTTCAAAGGAAGTCAATATCACAATCATGAGAATCAGATTGACAAAATTGTAATAGGATGGATTCTCTCGCTCACCAGTTTTTAAATCCCCTCCCAGACGGGTTTTCATCATGACCATATGGAACACAACAACAAAGAAATAAATCAGCACTGCCAACAATCCTTCTGTAAGCCTTCACTCATACATCCTTCTCGTGTCTACCGCTGTCTATAATCCGCTAAAAATTCTTTCATTTTTGTCATAGAACGACGAAGCACATCCATATCCGGCAAATATACAATACGAAAATGGTCTGGTTCGGTCCAATTAAATCCTCTTCCGTGTACCAAAAGCACATGTTTTTCCTTCAAAAAGTCCAGCACAAATTTCTCGTCGTCGTGAATGTTAAATTTCTTCGCATCCACTCGCGGAAAAATGTAAAACGCTGCTTCCGGCGTCACCGCAGAAAGTCCATCAATATCCGCAATCGCATCGCAAATGCATTTTCTTTGTTCGTAAATACGTCCTCCCGGAAGCAACAACTCATCCACTTCCGGACGATGCGCAAGAGCTGGCGCAATAACATACTGTGCCGGAACATTGGCACAAAGTCGCATGGACGAAAGCATATTGATTCCCTCGATGTACCCTTTCGCTCTCCCCACATCTCCACTGAGAATCATCCAGCCACAGCGATATCCCGCAATTCGATGGGACTTAGAAAGACCATTGAATGTTACACAAAATACATCCGGTGCCAAGGAGGCGATGGAAATATGCTGTTTACCATCCAACACCAGACGGTCATAAATCTCATCTGCAAACAGAATCAAGTCATATTTTCTTGCCAATGCCACGATTTTTTCCAAAATGTCTTTGGGATATAAAGCTCCTGTTGGGTTGTTTGGATTAATCACCACAATTCCTTTTGTCTTAGTGGTTATTTTTTTCTCCATGTCTTCCAAATCCGGATACCATCCAGAACTCTCATCACAGATATAATGAACCGGATTTCCTCCTGCCAATTTTGCAGCTGCTGTCCACAACGGATAATCTGGTGCCGGTATCAAAATCTCGTCTCCATCATTCAAAAGACCTTGCATGGACAGGGTAATCAGCTCACTAACACCATTTCCCAAATAAATCTGTTCTTCATTAATATTCGGGAGTCCCTTTTCCGTATGATAATCCAAAATTGCCTGACGAGCCACTGGAATCCCCTTGGAATCGCTGTACCCCTGACTCATCGGATCTTGCAACGCCTCATGAATCGAATTCAACACAACATCCGGCGCAGTAAACCCAAAAGGCGCCGGATTTCCAATATTTAATTGAAGAACTTCCATTCCTTCTCGCTTCATACGATTTGCTTCATCCAAAACCGGACCTCGCACATCATAACACACACCATGTAATTTATCAGATTTTTCAAATGTTCTCATCGTCTTCCTCCATTTCAACTCTTTCAGCTTGATACATCTTTCGAAATTGGAATAGCAAAAGAATCAATCCCGGAACAGCTACCATAGACAGGATCATCATGCCTGCCCCCAGCACGGTCTCCGACACAGGAATCCTTTTCTGAATTGCTTCCAATACATAGCTAGACAAATTAAATAACATATGATACAAATAGCATCCCCACAAGGAGCCTGTCTTCTCATATATGTATGCAAGTAAAATACCAAAAGCACTGGCATATATTCCTTGTACCACATTTAAATGATACACACCAAATAGCACACCAGACAAAATCGACGCCACTGCTACACCAAATCCCTTTCTCAGCGTACGATAAATCATGGCTCGAAAGATAAGTTCTTCTGCCAACGGTGCCCATATCGCCACCATCAACACCATAGCCCACGCCGGCATTACGCTGATATCCAGCCCCTCCATGAGCTTCTTATAGTTTTCAAGCTGTTCCGGCAATAATACACTCACTCCCACAATCAAAAGATTGCAAGCAAGTTGCGCACAAATCGCCATACACATCATGCACACCAGTGATTTTCCCGAAAAAATACGAGAATAATTAACCGAAGAGGTAGTTTTCCTTTTACATATGAAATAGTACCATAGACCATATCCAACAATATAGATCAGATTAACCAAAGATACCATGATGAGATTGTCTCTATAATTTTTTTCAAGCCCCCCAAAATAATCTGTCATTTGATTCATCGGCAAGCGCATCATCAAGCCATTGAATATCAGATAAAATGTCAATACGAACTGAATCGCAATCGGAATAACAAGATATAAACCCGCAAAACCGATAGCCTTTAGTTTTTTCATTTGATCCCTCCATATATATGTATTCCATTTTTACTCTATCTATTATAGCACCAGTTAAAAGATTTACAAGACAGGATTTGAAAATCAGTTGATTTTCCCCCTTCAAAATGGTACTATAAAACAGACGAACTTTCGTTGACAAGTTTTAAATCATTATCATAGATACAGAAATGGAGGACAAAACCATGAAACTCTGGGGAGGACGTTTTACAAAGGAAACAAATCAGTTGGTACATAACTTCAACGCTTCTCTTTCCTTTGACCAGAAATTTTATAAACAGGACATCTTAGGAAGCATCGCCCATGTGACGATGTTGGAAAAACAGCAAATTCTCACTTCAGATGAAAAGAATACCATCATCGATGGACTGAAAAGCATTTTGGACGATATCGAAAATGGAACCTTGGAAATCACCGAAGAGCATGAAGATATTCACAGCTTCGTGGAAGCGAATCTCATCGCCCGCGTAGGAGAACCCGGAAAAAAACTTCACACCGGACGTAGCCGAAACGATCAGGTTGCATTGGATATGAAGCTGTATACAAGAGATGAAATTGTAGAACTCAACGATCTTTTAAAGGAACTTTTGGTTACAATTCATACGATTATGAAAGAAAATACAGCTACCTATATGCCGGGATTCACACATCTGCAAAAGGCACAGCCCGTTACGGTTGCCCATCACTTTGGGGCTTATTTTGAAATGTTCCGCCGTGACCGCAGCCGTCTTCGTGACATTTATGATCGTATGAACTACTGCCCTCTTGGCTCCGGTGCTTTAGCCGGAACTACGTATCCATTGGACCGAGAGTACACAGCAGAACTACTAAACTTTGATGGTCCTACTCTCAATAGTATGGATTCCGTTTCGGATCGCGATTATCTCATCGAACTTCTGAGTGCACTGTCCACCATCATGATGCACCTCAGCCGTTTTTGTGAGGAAATCATCGTATGGAACTCCAATGAATATCAATTTGTAGACATTGATGATTCGTATTCTACCGGAAGCAGCATCATGCCACAGAAGAAAAATCCTGACATCGCTGAACTGGTTCGTGGAAAAACCGGACGTGTGTACGGTGCTTTAATTTCCATTCTTACAACCATGAAAGGAATTCCTTTGGCATATAACAAAGATATGCAAGAAGACAAAGAGCTTACCTTTGATGCCATTGATACAGTTAAGGGATGTATTTCTTTGTTTACCGGTATGATTGATACCATGAAATTTAACAAAGAAAACATGGAGGCAAGTGCAAAGAATGGATTTACCAATGCCACCGATGCAGCAGATTATCTGGTAAACCACGGAGTTGCTTTCCGTGACGCTCACGGTATCATCGGACAGCTGGTGCTGACATGCATTGATAAAAATATTTCCCTAGATGAATTGCCATTGGATGAGTACAAGAAGATTTGTCCTGTTTTTGAACAGGATATCTACGAGGCAATTTCCATGAAAACCTGTGTAGAGAAGAGAAATACCATCGGTGCTCCGGGTGAGCAGGCAATGGCACAGGTATTGGCAATTAATGAGAAATATTTGATGGAAAGCTAGAATAGAAATTTGATTTTTACCATAAACTTTAACCATTCGTAAAGTGAATTTTTCCCCTTACACTCAAAAAGGCACTCCTTTTGGGAATGCCTTTTTGATTTCTATTCGCTTGTAAAGTTACTTACTAACGCATAGACTCTTCCTGTTTCTTGATCATCTGGCGTACCATTTCGCCACCCACACTACCTGCTTCTCTAGATGTGAGGTCACCATTGTAACCCTCTTTCAAGTTTACACCCAACTCAGATGCAACTTCCATCTTAAAACGGTTCATAGCGTCCTTTGCCTGTGGTACTTCCATTCTGTTTCCTGATTTACTCATGATCAATTCACCTCCGTGTTTTTTTCGGTTTATCTTAAGCGATAACGGAATGTCTTTTTCTTTGAAACATTCCGTTACCGGAACATTTCGTTCTAAGTCACTCGGTTATCTGAGATTATTATATCCACAGAGGTGATTTTCATTCGAATATTTATTACCAATTTTTACATCTAAGTCCGTTGTTCCATATCCATCGAAATTTTCTCAAGATAATGAACAAAGGTTCCAGAATATGTAGAGATTTCATAAGCCGGATCCAACTCTTCAAAAGTGAAACTTTTCCGTCCTCCTGCTTCCATTCGATTCCAAAATTCCTTTAATTTTGCAAATGGAAGATACATGAAACAGTCTCTTCCCTTAAAATAAATCAGCAAAAATGCAATGCCGTCTTGTTGTTCAAATCCGTCCATAAATTCCATCTGATGTTCATGAACATTTGCCAACGGAAATCGATCCTCCACACATTCCTTTGCATCGAAGCAGACAGGAATCCCTTGCACAACACCAATATAGTCCACCGTACTTTTTTGTTCAAAGTACGCAAGGGTTATGTGACGAGTACTTTGGTCAATGTTGATTGGTTTGATGGGCGTTGGAATTTTCTGAATCAACGCTAATTTTTGTGTTCTGTATTTTTCATTGGTCATGTTGACCAGTTCTTCGAGGAAGGAACCTCGTAGTCCGCGGGAATTCCAAGTTGCCATGGGAGTCTCCTTTGTAATCTATGTCTGTTCGTATTTTTTGCAATACACCATCCCCCATGGGGGCTATTCGTTTACCGGCCTATGCCTGGTAGCAAACGAAAACGAACAGAAATTTAAGAAAGTGCTTCGCACTTCCTTTCGCGACAAAAACTACGGTGTTTGCAAGCGAGCTTGCACACCGTAGTTTCCGCCACGCAAGCACCTCCGGTGCTTTTCCTAAATTCCTGTCCGTTTTATTTCCTCCGTCGCAGGACGTTTTATTCGTCTACGTTGTGGTATACTGCCTGAACGTCGTCGTCTTCGTCCAAGAGATCCATAATTTTCTGGAACATTTTCTGATCGTTTTCGTCCGTAAGTTCCACATATGTCTGTGGGAGCATGGTTACTTCTGCTTGTGCCATTGGTACCCCTTCTGCTTCCAATGCCTCACGTACTGCACTAAAGTCTTCTGGTGTTGTAAGGATTTCATAACTATCTTCTTCTTCATTAAAGTCCTCTGCACCAGCATCCAATGCCAACATCATAAATTCATCAGCATCGGTTTCATAGTCTTCTTTTGCCACAATAATCTGGCCCTTGGTATCAAACATATAGGATACACATCCTGTCGTTCCTACATTTCCATTTCCTTTTGTAAACGCATTACGCACGTTCGAAGCTGTACGGTTCTTATTATCGGTCAATGCTTCTACGATGATGGCGGTTCCATTTGGGCCATATCCTTCGTATGTAATACTTACATAGTTAACAGCATCCACGTTTCCTGCAGCCTTTTTGATTCCACGATCAATGGTATCGTTTGGCATATTGTTTGCTTTTGCTTTCGCAATAACGTCACGAAGCTTGCTGTTGTTGTTTGGATCCGGACCACCTTCTTTTACTGCTACCGCGATCTCACGTCCGATTACCGTAAAGATTTTTCCTTTCTTAGCATCATTTTTTTCCTTTTTATGCTTAATATTAGCAAATTTAGAATGTCCTGACATGACTTTCTTCCTCCTAAAATTTTATTATATCGATCGGATCATTTGCTTTAATTGATCCATAACCTGAGGCACTGTTTCCTCAGTCTTTATCGCACACATAATGGTGTCATCTCCTGCGATGGAACCAACCATTCCTTCCAGATTCATTCCATCGATGGCCGCTGCCACTGCCATTGCCATTCCGCTGACAGTTTTCACAACGAGAAGGTTTCCAGCCTGTTCCATGGAAACTACACCATCCTGCAAAACGCCTACATAGCGTTTACTGAAACCACTACTACCACCGCCCCCACCTTCCGTGGCAACCGTGTAGCGTTGCTTCACTTTCATCCCCGGAACCTTCACCAATGACAATTCACGAATGTCTCGGGACACCGTAGCTTGTGTTACCGAATATCCTGCCTCATTTAAAAATCTGGCAAGATCCTCTTGGGTCTCTACCTCATATTCACTTATAAGCTCAATGATTTTTTCCTGTCGCTTTCTCTTCATAACGTTCACCATTCCGAGATTATTTGCGATTCAATTTTCCTCGCATTTTTTCATAGAATCCAACATCACCGGTGCACACCACTTCAAAAGATTCCTCTGCTTTTTTGATATATACTACATCTCCCGTTTGAGCAGTCCAAAGGCTCTCTCCATCACATCGAATGGACGCCTCATCAATATAGCTCTCGCGCGTTTTTTCCACTTGTATCCGAATACTATCTTGCGATGAAACCACAAGACTTCGTTTATTTAGAGAATGCGGGCAAATCGGTGTGATTACAAACGCTTCCATATTAGGAGATAACACCGGACCGCCTGCAGAAAGATTGTATGCGGTTGATCCGGTCGGCGTCGCCACCAATACTCCATCTGCCACATATGTATCCATCAATTCATCGTTGACCCACACGCTCATTGTGATCATTCGTCCAATATCATTTTTTCCTACAATGATCTCATTTATCGCAAGTCTTTCATTTCCATCCGATTCGATCGAAGCAGATAGAACCATTCGTTTCTCTGTACTATAGTTCCCGGACAAAATCGCATCCAGAGCCTGATACATTCGTGGTCGCTCCACTTCTGTCAAAAAGCCAAGCGTCCCAAGATTTACACCAAGAATCGGAACCTTTTTTCCAGCCAACTTTTTTGCTGCCTGAATCACAGTTCCATCTCCACCGAGAACAATCGCCATATCCGTCTCCGGCGAAATCATAAAATCCTCCGTATAGTTGTATATTGTAACACAACTTTCGTATTTTTCCAAATACGAACGAATGACATTTGCCACCGAACACCCTGCATCTTTTTCTTCATTTACAATAATCGAAACTGTTTTCACCGGTATCCTCCTTTACAGATCCTCGGCATGCTTCACTGTATTTTGATGAGCATCTTCAACCACGGTTTGTATTTGCTCTTTCATTTTCTCCGAAAGCCCATCCAATACAGCATCCCCATTTTTCACATACAACAAATATTCAATATTGCCTTCCGGTCCCCGAATTGGTGAAAAATCCAAGCCACATATCTCAAACCCAAGGCTCCCCGCATATAAAATAACCGATTCAATCACTTCAATATGCACCGTTTTTTCACGAACGACGCCTTTCTTTCCAACCTTCTCTCGCCCCGCCTCAAACTGCGGCTTAATCAGACAAACCATCTCTGCACCAGTTTTCATCAGCGCTTGTACCGGTTCCAATATTTTAGTTAGTGAAATAAATGCCACATCAATGGAAACAAAATCCACGAATTCACCGATATCTTCTGGTGTTACATAACGGATATTTGTCTTCTCCATGGAGCGAACTCTCTCGTCCTGTCGCAGACTCCACGCCAACTGATTTGTACCAACGTCCACCGCATACACAAATTTCGCACCATTTTGCAACATGCAATCCGTAAACCCACCTGTGGAAGCTCCGACGTCCATACAAACTTGTTCCGTCAGCGCTACGGGAAATACTTGCAATGCTTTCTCAAGCTTATAACCGCCACGGCTAACATATTTCAGTTTTTTCCCTCGTATCTCGATTCGAACTGTTTCAGGGAATTTCTGCCCTGCTTTATCTTCTCTTTGGTCATCCACAAACACATTCCCCGTCATGATGATTGCCTTCGCCTTTTCTCTCGACTCTACCAATCCACGATTAACCAAAAGAACATCCAATCTTTCTTTTTTCAAACTCTTACTCCTTATCCAGTCGTCCCAGTACTTTATTCACAACACTTTCTGCATCTAAGCCATAACGCTTGTACAACTCCTCCGGCGTTCCATGTTCCACAAAACAATCCTTAAAGGAAATGTTAAGAAATCTCTCTGGCACAATACCTTCTTCCACCAGAAATGATTCCACCTGCTGTCCAAATCCACCAGTTTCCTGGTTATCTTCCAATGTCACAACCACATCATGTTTCGGAACCAACTGTCGTATCATCTCTTTGTCAAATGGTTTCGCAAATCTCATATTTACAACCGTGGCCGATACATTTTTCCGTTCCAATTCTTCAGCTGTTGCCAATGCCGTTCCTGCAATGGTACCCATAGCTAACAATAGCACCTTTTTCGAAGCAGATGCACTGGCACAACACAACATATTCGCTTTCCCCAGCTTTAATTCCGTCGTCATAGATTCGGTATACTCCATCGCTTCCACAGCACCACGTGGATATCGCACCGCCACCGGTCCCTCACATCCGTAAGCAAACTCCATACATTGGCACAATTCTTTCCCATTCATAGGAGAAAGTACTATCAAATTCGGAATCGAAGTCAGATATGACAAATCAAAAATCCCTTGATGTGTATCTCCATCCCTCCCTACAATTCCACTTCGATCCACTGCAAAGATTACTGGCAATTTGCTCAAGCAAACATCGTGAATAATCTGGTCATAGGCACGCTGCAAAAATGTAGAATAAATCGACACCACCGGACGAAGTCCTCCTGCCGCCAAACCTGCCGCAAAAGTCACCGCATGTTCTTCCGCAATTCCCACATCAAAAAATCGTTTTGGAAACTGCTCGGCAAATCGCATCACTCCAGTTCCATCCGGCATTGCCGCACACACAGATACCAATTCTGGACATTCTTTCCCTTTTTCCAACATCCAATCTCCAAAAACATCCGTATATGTCTGTTTTTGCACGTCTTGAATCTCGCCCGTCTTCGGTTCAAACGTACCAACTCCATGAAAGGCAGATGGATTCTTTTCTGCTGGTGGATATCCCTTCCCTTTTTTCGTCACCACATGTATAAGCACTGGGCGGTTTTTAATTCGCGCCGCGGCCTGAAATGCCGACAGCATTCCTTCAATGTTATGACCATCAATAGGACCCACGTAAATAATGCCCATCTCTTCAAAAAGCATTCCTGGCACAAGCAGATGTTTCAGTGAATTTTTAGCATTCTTAATTGTCTCTGCCATGCTTGTTCCTACATTCGGAATTTTATCCAGACGTTCCTCGATATTTACTTTTAGATTATTGTATTTCTGATTCGTACGCATTCGCCCAAGATAATTAGACATTCCACCTACATTTTTTGCGATGGACATTTTATTATCATTTAGCACAATAATCAAATTGGATTTCATCGGTTCTGCATTGTTTAATGCTTCAAATGCCATGCCACCAGAAAGCGCACCATCACCAATCACAGCCACAACCTTCTCGTCGGTTCCTCTCACATCTCGTGCTTTCGCCAAACCAAGCGCTGCCGAAATCGATGTGGAGCTATGCCCCGTATTAAAAGTATCTGCCGGATTTTCCTCCACCTTTGGAAAACCACTTAATCCATCCAACTTGCGAAGTGTGTTAAATTGGCGCGTACGTCCTGTCAGCATTTTATGAACATACGCCTGATGCCCCACATCCCATACCAATTTGTCCTTCGGAAAATCCAAAAACAAATGAAGTGCCATGGTAAGTTCCACAGCGCCAAGATTCGATGCCAAATGTCCACCAGTCTTACTGATACTTTTCACAAGTCGAACACGAATTTCCTTCGCTAACTTTCGATAGTCTTCCGGTGCAATATTTTTTATATCATTTTCTTTTTTTATTGTACCAAGTAATGTATTCAATGCTCTCACTCTTTTCCTTGTTACTATTTCTCCCGATCAATGAGCCAAATCATAAGATCGGTCAAAAATTTCTTTTCCCCCGGAAACTCATCCAATGCCGCCAACGCTTTTTCTGTGTACTGTTTTACTGCCTCTTTGGATAATTCAACGCCATAAATCGCAGCATAAGTAGATTTCTCATTCTTCTCATCGGAATGTACGGGCTTTCCTATCTTTTCCTGATCTCCAATCCGATCCAAAATGTCATCTTGAATCTGGAATGCAATTCCAAGATTCTTTCCCGCTTGCTCTAATTTATTTACTTCTTTTTCCGAAGCACCAGCAAGAATTCCGCCAATCATAAAGCTTGCTTCCAACAACGCAGAGGTTTTTGTCTCATATACAAAAAGCAATGTATCTTCATCCACAAATCTACCATTTTGTTCCACATCCACGACCTGGCCACCTACCATTCCGTATACACCGGCCTTTTCGCCAAGAACCTTCAAAGCTTTGGAAATTCGTTTTGGCGATGCGCTCCCATCAAATGCCTTGAATGCCGTCTCATAGGCCATATTTAGCAAAGCATCCCCTGCCAATATTCCCATGGCTTCCCCATACTTTTTATGTGTTGTTAGTTTTCCCCGACGATACTCATCATTATCCATGGCTGGTAAATCATCATGTACAAGGGAATAGGTGTGAATCATCTCAATCGCTGCCATAAACGGCTCGATTACCGCACGATCCGCACCACCAAGCAACTCAAATACTGCTTTCATAATTACCGGACGAATTCTCTTACCTCCAGCATTCACGCTATAATTTACAGCTTTAAAAATCGTTTTCTGATATCCACTTGTCTCCGGCAAATAGCAACACACCGCACGCTCTGCCTGTCTTGCTTTTTCCTGTAACACTTCCTCAAATACTTTCATCCTCAACACCTTCTTCTTGCTTCTGTGTCAGAATCTCAATCTTTTTCTCTACCTTGTCGATTGCCTGATTCCCTTTAACAACCAGTTCCATTCCTTTGGAAAATGTTTCGTACGCTTCCTCCAAAGAAAGTTTTTCGCATTCCAGCTTTCCAACAGTTTCTTCCAACTGCTCCATAATTTGTTCTAATTCCATATCGATTCACCTTTCATCTCCGAAACTTCTTTCACTTCTGCCTTTATTATTCCATCGGACAGAGATATATTGATTTCATCTCCCGGCTTTACCTTCGTCACATGATCGATCATCTCTCCATCTTGCTTCGAAACATACGCAAAACCGCTTTCCAATCGTTTCAACGGAGACATACCATCCAGCTTACCTGCCAAAATTTTTAACTGATATTTTTTCTCTTGTAGAATTTGATTCATGCGTGACACAAGCTTGTCCTCCACATCCATCACATACTGTCTTTTTTGTATGATTTGATTGGATGGACTGTGCAATTTCAACCGGTGTTCCATCTGTCGCAATTCATTGCGTGACATATCCACTCGGTCATACATCGTGCGAAGCATACGATCCGCACACATCTGAAAGGTTTGCAAAACTTGTCGGACATCGTATACAACCAATTCCGCTGCTGCTGAAGGTGTCGGCGCACGCATATCTGCCACGTAGTCCGCAATCGTAGTATCCGTCTCATGTCCAACTGCGGATACAACCGGCGTCTCACACATAAAAATCGCCTCAGCTGTTGCTTGTTCATTAAAGGCCCACAAATCTTCGATAGAACCTCCACCACGACCAACAATAATAACATCGACACCAAGCTGATCCAATCGTCGAATCCCTTCTGCAATAGACTGAGCAGCCCCCTCTCCTTGCACCTGCGCCGGGCAAAGAATCAGCTGCACATATGGATTTCGTCTGGTAGATATATTAATAATATCCTGAATCGCCGCGCCAGTCTGAGCGGTAACAATTCCTACACGTTTTGCATATTTCGGAATCGGTCGCTTGCATTCCTCATCAAAATACCCTGCTGCCGCCAGTTTCTTTTTCAATTGTTCGTATCGTTCATACAAAACGCCCTCACCGGCAAGGGTAATCTTTTTGGCATACATCTGGTATTTCCCATCTCGTTCATATACGCTGATGGACCCACCCACGATCACTTCCTGACCATCCGTAAGTCGAAATTCCAATCCTCTTCGATCCCCAGCAAACATCACACAAGCAATGGAGGAAGAAGAATCCTTTAACGTAAAATAAATATGCCCGGAACTGTGATACTTGCAATTGGATATCTCACCTTTTACAAAGACAACCGACAGGGCATATTCCCTCGAAAATATACTTTTTATAAATCGATTAATCGCAGAGACAGAATATACTTGTCCTTTATTCATTTACGATATTCCCCAACATTCCGTTAATAAACGCCGCACCACCATCGGCACCGTATTTTTTACCTAATTCCACTGCTTCGTTGATGGCTACACCAACCGGAATATCCTCATCGTACACCGCCTCAAATACAGCCAAGCGCAAGATAGCAAGTTCTTCTTTTCCGATACGGTCAATCTTCCATCCTTGAGAATATTCAGATATTTTGTTATCCACGTCCGGTAACACTTTGCTCACTTTTTCCAAGCGCTCTAACAACTGTTCCTTTTCCTTCTCCTCGTATTCATGAGTCGAAAAATAAGATTCCAATTGTTCTTCAAATTCTTTTCCGTAAAACTCTTTTTGAAAAAGCAGCACAAACATCTGCTCTCGCAACTCTCTTCTGGTCATATTTCTGTTTTTTCTCCTGTCAGTCTTAATCTCCATTTTCGCGTGAATGGGCGATGAAAAATCACCGCCCTTTTACGCAATTTCTTTAATCTGCTGCTGCGATCCCAGCAACACGTACATTAACATTTGTAACTTCAAGTCCCGTCATATTATTAATCGCCTGAGAGACTTTATCCTGTACTTTTGCAGATACCTTAGGAATGCTGTAACCAAATTTCACATTTACAATTACATCTAATGTCACCTGATTCCCATTGATATTTACTTTTACCCCTTTGGAAGGACTTTTGCCAAACTTTCCAGCCACTCCACCTGCAGGTGTTTCAATACCATCCACCTCTGCGGCAGAAATTCCAGCAATGGCAGTCACCACTTCGCTGGCAATCTGAACTTCACCAATGCTCTCTTCTGTACCAAATACATCTTTTGCCATATCTGTCACCTCATCTGTCACAAATCTTATATATCTGTCGCAAAAAACATCTATACAGATTATATTCTATCACAATTATTCCTTTTTGCCAACAGGAGAAATAACAATTTTATCGGAAGTACACTCGGTTTTTCGTTTCACCACATCTTCAATCTGAGCAATCTGCTGCTCCGTCAAAGTGGTTGCATTTACAATGACATCCACGCTATCTTCCACCATCGTTACTACTACCTCCTCAAATCCCTTTGCTGCCAAAAGATTTTCCGTCGCTGTCTCCTTTTCGTTTATCGCAGTCATCGACACGATTTCGTTCATTGCCTTCTCTTTCTGAGCCTCTGACGCAGTATTGCTATTTACCAGTTCCAGTAAAGTTTCTTTATTCTTCGCTCGTGTTTGCTCTCTGGAAAGTTTGGCGGCTTCAAAGTAATCTCCCGTCACTGTGTTGCTTACCAATACCGCTTCTCCTGCATTTTCCTTTGCTGCTTCTTCTCCTACATTTTCTGCCACTTCCGTTTGTGCAACTTCTTCCGCCGTCTCCTCCTGTACAACTTCTGTCAAATCCGGTTCCTCCAGCGTAATATCTTCGTCCGATATATCTGCCACCGTCTCATCCTCCACTGCAAGTTCTGTCGCATTTTCCTCTGCTATTCCACTGGTCTGATCCATCTGGTTCAACACGCCTACAGCAAGTTTATCATCCTCCGAAAGGCTCAAATATCCAGCAAGCGCAACCATAACCACCAGCGACGTAATAATAATCTGATTTTTCCGCAAAAGTTTTTTCACTTACTTTGCCTCCTTACTTTTCATTACTTTAATTTTATGACTTTCCACAGAAAATAATGCAGAAATCGCATCGATAATTTCTCTTTGTATCCTGGGGATATCTCCTCCAGAACAAACCACTACAATCCCCTCAATTTCGGGCTCCCTTTCCTGTATCACATAGGGTGACGTATTGTGATCTTCATCCTCCACTAACACAGACTCTTCTTCACTCTTTCCCGTATCCACTTTTGTATCCTTTAATGTCACTTTCTCTTTCGAAGCTTTTAATGTAAGCATCACGTCCACCTTCCCTACTCCTTCCACTTGAGAGAGCACCTGCCCCACCTCGTCTTCCATCGTTTTCCGGTAGTCCTGCAAACTGTCAGAACCCGTTGTTTTCTTCACATTTTTCACCTGTCCCTTCTCCTCCACCACACTGGAAGAAGGTTCCAAATACGAAATCACCAGTAACAAAACACCACACAAAATCATGATTCCTATTTTTATCGGACCACATTTCTGCACCCCTGTTTTAATTTTCTCAATTACACCTTCACTCTCCACCAGTTTCCACCTCCTGACTTTTCTTCCACGAATTCGCTAGCATCTCATCTCGTTGTTCTCCAATTCGTTCTAGTTCTCTTTGGTCCCACTCCAGTTCCATTTGAAACCAATTGTCTTCCAAACAACGATCCAACCCATTTCCCTCCCCCAGCCATGAAAAAACAGGTGCCATCAATAAAATCACAATCATAATCCCTTCCAAAAAGCGAAAATATTTGACATACGATGAGCTCACAAAAAGATTACGCACAATCCGAAAAACCAGCACAAATATAACTACACTTTTTATCGCATCCATGATTCCTTCCATTCCATTCCTCCTAGTACACATGATTGGTGGCCGCAATGATAATTGTAAGAGTAAGAAGAAACATAACCGCCGTCATAAACACAATATGCACCAATAGTCTCCCACTATCTGCTGCACTTTGGAACACTAATACCAGTCGCTTGTCGGTCACCGGTTGCGTAAACGCCGCCAGTCCCTTGTATGTAATGGTAAACACCCAAAGGCGCACCAACGGCACGATACAAAGAACACAGATTGCCACCAAACCTCCAACTCCTATGGCACTTTTTATCAGCACTCCACTGCCAATAATCGTATCTGTCACACCGCCAAACACATTTCCCACTCCTGGCAAACTACTGGCCGTTCGAAACAACGTACCACGTTTCACTCCATCCAACGCCGGTGTAATCAACCCTTGAATCCCTTGATGTCCAATCATCACCATCAAAATCGTTTTCGTACCAAACCGAATCAAACTTCGCACCAAATCTGCCATTCGTGCAAATTTTCCATCCATCAACGGATTCGCAATGCTTATGAGAAAATACACTTGCACCAGCGGAAGAAAAATACCAACCAGCACTTGCTCTACAATTGCCATCGTAGCCAGCGCTGCTTGGTAAAACGCCATCGACGTCGCACTGCCTGCACTCCAAGTGAGTGCAATGGAAAACGAAGGAACCAATGCCTTCATGAAAACCAAAACCCTATCTAAGACTGTTTTCGCCACCGTTGACGCCTCCAAAAATCCCCCCAAAAGAATCGTCACCACAAAGAAGTAAATAAGATAAAAACCCGTTTGACTCATTTCCTTTTCGTATGCACTTGTGGCAAAATTCAGAAATACACCCGACAGAATTCCACATAACAACAGCCGATATATCGTGTGTTGATTCACCTGAAATTCCCGAGATACACACGTCTTGATTTCCTCCCCGATTCCTTGCAATGACAATTCCGCTTCCCCTTGAATCACCTTGTCCACGTACTGTTGAAAGGAAAAATCCATCTGTTCATCTTTCAATTCTTGCAGCACATTCTCCACCTCCTCCAAAGGAACGCTATCATATATTGTTTGAAAAACATCTTGCGTTGCTGTCACATCCCCCTGCTCTGCAGCATATATTTTTCCCCCAGCCTCCGCCCCAAAAAAACCACATAGGAGCACTACAAATATCCATTTTTTCATCCCTTCCTCCCATCAAAATAGCTTCGCAATTGTTTCCAGTAACGCTTCCAACACCGGTATACTCACAAGAATCATACTTACTCTCCCAAAAAAGTCAACTTGTCCTGCTATTAAATTCTGCCCTGCATCCCGACAAATGGACGCAGTGAATTCTGTCAAATAAGCAATGCCAAGCATTTTTAGTATAATTCGAATATAACTTTCTCCAATTCCAATCTTTTCTGTCAATCCTGTCAGAAGTATCACAATCGTTTCAAACTGCTGTAGTCCCAGAAAAAGAATGACAATCCCCGTCATAATGGAAATCCAAATTGCAATATCACGTTTCACACTTCCTACCATTACCGACAATGTCATTCCCGCAATTGCAATCCACGCAATCTTCCCCATATCCCTCTCCATTCTTTAAATAGCAAACAAATTTTGTATTGTTTCAAACAATTCTGCGATGTATGGAATTACCCAAAACAAAACAAGAATCAATCCCGCAAGGCTTGTCAAAAAAGCCTGTTCATCTCGACCTGATTGTTTCAATATTTGATTTAGCATTGTCACCAATATTCCCACCAACGCAATTTTAAAAATTATACTTATTTCCACATTTCATCCTTTCCGGGAATTTGAATCCCCCTATATGAGCACCATTACAACCAATAATCCACTCGTAACACCACACACATAATACAACTTCAAGCGAGTAGCTTTTTCCTGACATCTTTGCCGGATAATTTCTTCCCATTTCTCTAAAAAGTAGTCGATTGCCTTCTCTTGTGTCATTCCATCCAAGCACCCTAATTGGCTTCCCATCTCCAAAAGTTCTTCCCTCGCCTCCTGATCCAAGACCTCCGCTGTTATTTCCTGCCGCACCGTATCACGCCACACCTTTTGGAACTCCATGCCTTTCTTCTCTGCCAGCTCGCATGCCACTTTCGAAAACAACCGACTACATGGCCCTTTTACTCGATATGATGCCCCCTCCAAAGTTTCTGTCAACGGAGATTGAAGATAACGAATCTCTCCTTGGATATATCGAAATGCTTTCTGAATTTCATACAGATTATTTAATCGATGCATGTACCGTCCCGCCTGATACACACCAAATGCCGTAGTTCCCAACAACAAAAGGACGACACCAATCCCTTTTAGCACCACATTTTCATCCCCCTTTCGTCTAAAATCTCCTGTATTTGTCCTGGGATCCTTCCTCCCTTCAGTATGATGTAGCGGCGAAACAACTGCTCCTCTACCAGCTCTTTTACCAAAGGTTTTTCACGAACTTCCTTAAAATCACCACCATGAATCGTCGCCAACAAGGAGCTTCCGCAATTCATCGCATAACGCAATGCTCGTATGTCTTTTTCTCCACCTATTTCATCTACCACCAACACTTCTGGCGACAACGAGCGTACCGCCATCATCATCCCATGGGATTTCGGGCACCCGTCTAACACATCCGTTCGGCACCCCAAATCATTTTGAGGCATCCCTCGATAACATCCGGCAATCTCACTCCGCTCATCCACAACCACCACACTTTTTCCCGATTTATTTTCCGGCTTTCCCGAAACAATTCTCACCAAATCACGCAAAAGAGTCGTCTTTCCACATCGTGGCGGGGAAACAATTAACGTATTTAGCATTCTTCTATCATCCAAAATATAGGGAATTACATTTTCTCCACAACCGATTATTTCATGAGATAGTCGAATATTAAGAAAAGAAATATTTCTCATGGTTTTTATCTTTCCATCTGCCATCACAACCTGCCCTGCAACACCTACGCGATGTCCACCGGGAATCGTGATAAAACCTTGAGCAATTTCTTCGTCAAATGCGTATAATGAATACCCACTTATGTACTCCAGCATTTCCCGTATGTCACTACGCGTCACGATTGCATCCTGCCAAATCCGCCTTGTCCCACCAATTAATTCCACGGGCTGTCCAATGCGAAATCGCAGTTCCTGCATTTTGTCTATCTCTTCAAAAAAGTCCCCTTTCCTCATGCGCAACCGTCTCGGAAAAATCCTCATAAGATCCTCTAATTCCATTCACTTTCTCCCCCTTCCATGCACTTATTTCACTATATGCTTGTATTAAAAAATGTATTCCTCGATGCTTTCTTGAAAAATAAATTTAAACGTGGTATCATGTGTTAGAAGCGTAGCTTCAACGATACATATTTTGAAAGAAGGGAAGTACCATTATGGATTACGGATTAATTGGAGAAAAATTAGGACACAGTCTTTCAAAACCGATTCATGAAAGTCTGGCAGATTACACATACGACATTCACCCCCTGACCAAAGATGAATTTAAAGAATTTATGGAAGAAAAAGCATTCCAGGCAATCAATGTCACCATTCCTTACAAAAAAGATGTCATTCCGTACCTGGATTCTATGGATGACAACGCAAAAGCAATCGGCGCTGTCAATACGATTGTAAACAACAACGGAAAACTAAAAGGTTATAATACCGACTTTTCCGGATTTGATTATATGGTAGAACGCCATGGCGTAGAATTAAAAGACAAAAAGGTAGTTGTTCTTGGAAATGGTGGTGCCGCTCAAGCAATCAAAGCTGTCGTGAAAAAACATGAAGCGAAAGAAATGATCGTTGTGGATGTTGTGGATGACGGCGAATCCATTACTTACGAAGAGTGTTTCGAGAAACACACGGATGCGGATGTCATCATCAACACAAGCCCAATCGGCATGTATCCAAAAGTAGATGCAAGCCCGGTGGATTTGACAAAATTTCCGAACTGTCAGGCGGTTATGGATGTGGTTTATAATCCAATCACCACAAAGTTAGTTGCTCAGGCAAGAGACCTCGGCATGATCGGCGTAACCGGTCTTGAAATGCTGGTAGCTCAGGCAAAATATGCTGTTGAAATTTTCCTTGATGTGGAGATTGACGATAGCAGAATCAATGAGATTTATGAGGAAGTAAAAAAGGATTTTCTGTAATCCCATTGTAAACTTAATTGAATAAAATACGGGACTATCCCAAAGTTTGTGTAAACCTTCAAACTGGTGTAAGATGTAATTACCAGTTTGGAGGTTTTATTTATGGCAAGAAAAAAAGACAGCCCACAAAAAGCAGCAATGAGAGAAATGATGCGAAGTTATTTAAAAG